>CAZEVY010000037.1:3540-9231 GCA_964515555.1 uncultured Solibacteraceae bacterium
CCATGATCTCGGGCGGCACGCCACCGACGGCGAACGAGGCGAAGCGCGCCATCGGCTTCAGTCCGAGCTCGCGGGCTTTGGCCTCCGACATCACCAGCGCCGCCGCCGCGCCGTCAGAGGTCTGCGACGAGTTGCCCGCCGTGACCGAGCCGCGCGCGTGGAAGACGGGCTTGAGCTTCGCGAGCGCCTCGACGGAGGTGTCGCCGCGCGGGCCTTCGTCGCGGTTGAATACGCGGGTGGCGGTCTTCGGGCGGCCGTTCGTGAGCGTCGTCTCTTCGATTTCGACGGGCACGATCTCGTCATCGAAATGTCCGTCGGCCTGGGCCGCGAGCGCGTTGGTGTGGCTGCGAAACGAAAACGCGTCCTGTTCCTCGCGCCCGATGCCGTACTTCTTCTGAAGGTTCTCCGCCGTGAGTCCCATGCTGATGTAGATCTCCGGCTGGTGGTCCACCATCCATGGATTCGGCGCCAGCTTGTGGCCTGTCATGGGGAGCATGCTCATCGACTCGGCGCCGCCGGCGATGACGACCGACGCGCCGCCGGATCGGATCTTCTCGGCGGCCATGGCGATGGCCTGGAGTCCCGAGGAGCAGAAGCGGTTGATGGTGACGCCAGGGACGCTGGCCGGCAGGCCCGCGCGCAGCAGTGCGATGCGCGCCATGTTCATGCCGGATTCGGCCTCGGGCATCGCGCAGCCGAGGATGACATCGTCGACCGAGTCGGGCGCGACCTGCGGGTACTTCTTTAAGAGCGCGCCGATGACGGTGGCGGCAAGGTCGTCGGGGCGGACCGAGCGCAGGGATCCGCGCGGGGCCTTGCCGACGGCGGTGCGAAGGCAATCGACGATGACGGCTTCTATCATGGCTTCCTGTTGGGGCTTCCCTCGGATTGTAGCGCGGCGCTGTGATAGAATCCGGATCGCTTATGCGCATCACCACCGTATTCCTCGTCCTCACAGCGCTCGCCTCGGCCGCTTTCGCGCAGACCGTCTACGCACCGAAAGGCAAGCCCGGAGTCTACACCCCGCCGCACAAGCCGCACACGAAGATCGCCGAGGTGAAGAAGAAACACGCCGGCCACCGGGCCTGGCGAGAACTGGTGGTCAACGACGAGCACCTGCGCAGCGAGTACGTGCAGGCGGCGCCAGCGGCCAAGGTGTCGCCGCGGCTGCACCCGGACACGCGCATCTGGTGGGTGGTCCTGGAGGGACAGGTGCGCTTCGAGATCGAGGGCGAGAAGCCGTTCGTCGCCAGCCGCGGCTCGATGGTGCAGGCGCCGATGCAGACGATCTATTCGATGGAGGTGGTGGGCGACGCGCCGGCGCTGTATTTCGAGACCAGCCCGTCGAACACCAGCACGCTGTACGTCTCCAAGGCGGATGCGCCGGCGATCCCGGGAATCAGTTTCATGCCGGTCCGGTTCCCCCGCAAACCGGGCGAATGGCTGCACGGCAACAAGCCGCACGTAACGTTCGACGAAACCGCCAAGGCGCTCGACGAGGGCAGGCTCACGGGCACGGTGCGCATCGTGCAGGACGATCGCGGGACGGGGAATTTCATTTACGGGCGCGAGAAGCAGCTCCCGCCGTTCAATCCGAAGAATCTCGGGCACTACCATCCCGAATGCGCCGAGTACTGGCTGATTATGCGCGGCCAGATCCGGTATCCCATCGAGACGGTCGGCGACATCGTGGCGAGCGAGGGGGATGTCGTCTACGTGCCGCGGTATACGTTCCACGCGCCGCGGTGGCACGGCGAGGGGCCGTCCTGCCGGCTGGCGATGAACGGGTACCCGCAGATTTCGCACCTGTTCGAGGAAGGGAGCGGACGCTAGAGGTTACTGGCTCGCGAGGATCAGCGAGCGGGCGTTCTTGAACTTGCGGAATCCGCCATCGAAGGTGACAATCGTCATTCCGGAAACGGCTGCGAACGCCAACAGGTAGGCATCCATCCAGAAGTTGGCGCCGTCGTCAAGATTCCGTGTCGTAGCTCGCAGTTCTTCCCACAAGTCGGCCGGCTCCTCGGTGAATCCCACCCGGGTATCCCGCGCGAAGCCGTCCCATATTTGCCAGGCCCCGCGAGGAGTCAGCCGATCGGACCCCATCACCGAACGGTTTGTCAGCAAGCGTAGCAGCGCGAGCTGCGTATAGCGGCAGAAGTGCGCCTCACCGGAGCCCGCGTTCGAGAACCATTCATGCGCAATCGAATAGTGGCAGTGGCCGTTTCATGCAACCAGACGTTCACATCAACCAAACAGGATTCGGGCGATGTCATCGTTTGTCAGCGTCACGCTACCCGGATTCCTGGAGCGGATCAACGGAAACTTGACCTTTCGCTTCGATTTCGGTGGTGGCGGCGCGTCCAGTTCCCGCCGAACGGCGCGAGCGACCAACTCCTTCAAAGAGACGCCTTGCAGGGCAGCCGCCGCCTTGAGGCGACGGAACAACGGATCCGGAAGGTCGATCGTGGTGCGCATAAAAGCATTTAGCATCAGAGGCATCAGACGGCGGCGTCGCGGCGAATCACGAAGTCGAGCTCGAACATCGTGTAGCAGGTGCGCTGCATGCCGATGCGCTCGTAGGTCGCCTGGGCGGCGGCATTCTCATTCTCGACGTACAACCGCACGCCGCAGACGCCCGCGTCGGCGCGCGCCAGCGCGATCACGTGGTCGTAGAGCGACCGGAAGACGCCGCGGCCGCGCCAGTCGCGATGCACGTAGACGCTCTGAATCCACCAGAAGGTGGCGTTGCGCCAGTCGCTCCACTCGTAGGTGATCATCATCTGGCCGACGACGCGGCCGCCGGCCTCGGCGACCCAGTAGACGCCTTTCGAGGGGTCTTCGAGAATCGAGCGCACGCCGCTGCGGAGACGATCGCGGTCGAGATCGAGGTGCTCGGTCTCGCGCGCCATGGCGGCGTTGTATTCGGCGATGATTTCGGCGTCGGCGGGCGTGGCGGGGCGAATGGAAGTGCTCATGATAAAGTGATACCCAACGCTCACTATAAACGGAGGGAGCCGTGAAGTTCTGGGCGACTTGGTTATTGACGGCCGCCGCCGCCGTCGCGCAGCACACCATCGATCCACAGACGCTGAGTCTCACCGTCGGCGGTGCGCCGGGAACGGTCACCTTCAGCGTCAACACCGGATTTCCGCAGCCCGGCCTGTGTAAGACGGCGTTGTTATTCAATCCCCCCGCCGGCGTGCAGACATCCTCGCCGGGACAAGTCGACGGGACCAGCGCGACCCTCACCGTCACCCCCGGAACCACGGCCGTGTCGACGCAAATCACCGGAGTGGCGACGACGACCTGCCCGGGCTTTCCGCCGTTCGTCACGCAGTTCACCATTACGGTGAATGTCGCCGCGGCGCCACCGCCGCCCGGCCCCGGGCCCGGCCCCGACCCGCCGCCGCCCATCGTCGCGCCGCCGACGCACTACACGTTCTTCGGCCCCGGCGCCGTTTCCGAGCCTGTCTCCACGGCCACCGGCGAGCTGTTCGGTCACGATGAGTCCGACGACCTGGCGATCGACGGCCCGATCCGCGTCGCGATCCGGCGCTATTACGCGTCGTATCTGGAGGCCAACAACATCGCCGGCGCACTGGGCGACAACTGGATGCACAACTTCGAGGTGCGCCTGGCGATCGCGGGCGACACGGCGACCGTCACGCTCTTCCGCGGCAAGGCGGTACGGTTCACGCGATCCGGCGCCGCCGCGCCCTGGGCGCTTGCCGCTCGCGAGCCTCGGCCGTACCAGCTTTTGACGTCGGGGGCCGAGCATCGTTTCCTCGACCCGGCGTCGAGCCTGATCCACACCTTCAACGCCTCGGGCGCTCTGACGCGCATCGAGGATCGCAACGGCAACGCGCTCGCGATCACGCAGTCGGCGAACGGCCCGACGCAGATCAGCGACGGGCTTGGGCGCACGCTGACCTTGACGTACACGGGTTCGCGCCTCACGCGCGTGCAGGATTCGGCGGGCCGGGCCGTCAGCTTCGAATACACCGGCGACGCGCTGACCGCGTTTGTCGACGCTAATGGAAAGCGCTCGACTTACGCCTACACGAGCGCCTCCAACATCACCGGCCTGTTGACCGCCGAGACCAGGCCGGCCGGCAACAGGCCCTTCACGCAGGAGTACGACACCCAGGCGCGAGTGTCGCGCCAGAGCGACAGCCGCGGCAACGCGATGCAACTGAACTATCCGCCCGGCGCCGGGGCGACCATGGTCACGCACCCCTTCAACGTCTCGTACTCGCAGACGCACGACGCGCAGCGCAACCTGACCCGTCAGACCGACGGGGCCGGGCAGAGCATCGTCAGCACGCACGACGCGGCGGGGCGGCCGCTCTCGGAAACCAACCGCCTCGGCGACCGCGTGACGATCGCCTGGCACGAGCCGAGCGGCATGCTGTCCTCGTTCTCCGATGAGCTCGGCAACGCAACATCGTTTACCTATACGGCGCAGACGCAGGCCGGCTTCACGCACCACGTTCTCACGGGCGTTCGCTTCGCCGACGGCGCCGGCTTGGCGCTTGCCTACGACGATCGTGGCAACATTGTTTCCCTGACCGATCGCGGAGGCCGCGTGTGGCGGGCGACGCGCAACGCGCGCGGGCAGGTGGAAACGTCGACGAATCCCTCGGGCGGCGTGACCAGGTATGCCTACGCCGCCGACGGCTCGCTCACTTCGGTCCTCATCGACGGCGACCTCACCCAGTTCGCCTACGACGCCGCACGGCGGCCCACGACGTTGACGCTGCCCGACAGCTCTGCCGTCCGCTTCGAGTACGACGCGCGCGACAACATCGTCCGCATCGTCGACCCGCGCAACAACGCGACGACCTTCACCTTCGACGACAACAACCGGCCGCGCACCGCCGCCGACGCCCTGGCCGCGACCACAACCCGGGCCTACGACAGCGACGACCGCGTGGCGTCGGTTACCGATGCACTCGGAAAGGTCACGCGCTACGTCTACGACGCCGTCGCGCGGCTCACGTCGGTCACCAACGCGGCGGGCAACAGCGTGACGTTGGCCTACGACACGCTCAATCGTCCGGCTTCAGCTGTGGACGCCTCGGGCGCGGGCCTGTCGTTCAGTTGGGACCGCGAGAACCGGCTGATCCGGCTGACCGACGGGCTCAATCGAACGACGCAGTACACGCGCGACCGGCGCGGGCGCGTCACGCGAGTCACGACGCCGGCGGGCGAGAACATCGACCTTGCCTACGATGCGCTAGGGCGCGTGACGTCGCGCAAGAATCCCCTGGGCGAAGAGACGCGCTACCGCTACAACGCACAAGGATTGGTCGACAGCATCGCGTTGCAGGAAGGTATCAGCCAGTCGTTCGAGCGCAACGAATTGGGCGCCGTGACGCGCGTCGCCGATCCGCGGGGCAACTCGTGGCGGCGCACCTACGACCCGCGTGGGCGCCTGCAATCGACCACCGATCCGCTGGATCGGACGCGCCGTATCTCGCGGGACTCGCGCTCGCGTGTGGCGCGCCTGGAGTATCCCGGCGGCGGCGATGTCCGTTACACTTACGACGCCTCGGGCAATCGTACGCGCGCGCTCTACTCGGATGGCACCGACCTGACGTACACCTACGACGCGAACAATCGGCTCACGGCGGCCGCCGGTCTGACGCTTGCCTACTCCGCGCTGGGCTGCGTCACCAATTCGAACGGCAT
>CAZEVY010000037.1:9331-42717 GCA_964515555.1 uncultured Solibacteraceae bacterium
CGCGGAAGCGCCGAGCTGGCGTCGATGCGCCTGCGCCGCGACGCGGCCGGCAAGGTCGTCGGCGCCGACCGGTCGGCGGGCCAGATTCCGGACATCGCCAACGGCGCGCAGGCGTTCGCCTGGGACGCGGCCAACCAGGCGGGCCAGTACAGCTACGACGAGCGCGGCCGCGTCGTCTCGGACGGCTTGCGGCGATACGTGTGGGACAGCGCCTCGCGCCTGGCGTCCTACAGCGGGGCTGACGGATCGGCGGCGTTCACCTATGACGGTCTCGGGCGCCGCGTTTCGAGGACATCGGCGGGAACGACCGAGGCTTACGTGCTGAACTACGCGCATCGCGCCCCGCGCGTGGCGGTCGGGCGCCGCGACGGGGCCGACGCAGTCTATTACATCTGGAGTCCCGATGGGCGCCTGCTGGCGTCGATCGACGCGGCGGGCGCGCGGCGGTTCTATCACTTCGACGAGAACGGGTCGACCATCCTGCTAACCGCCAACGACGGCGCGGTGCTGGAGCAGTACGCGCCAACGCCGTTCGGCGAATCGTCGGTCTCCTCTGTGCCGGCACCTGCCGCGGCGCGCGCGGCCAACGGGTCGCACGAGAATGCGTACAGGCACCGCGGCGAGTTCGGCGTGCACAGCTCGGGCGGGCTTTTGTTCGACGAAGACGATGGAGTTTTCGTCGACCCGGTCACCGGAATCCGGCTGACGCTTCCGCGCCTTGCCCCGCGCGATCCCGCGAACTGGCAGCCGGAGCATCTGCGCTACCGCATCATGCCGGCTCCACCCCGGCGAGGGCCGTTCGACCCCCCGTTCTTCGAGCCGACGGAGCTCGCCAATCCGCTGCTGGTGCTGCGGCAGGACTATCCGAGCAATCCCCTGCCCGACCCGCCCTGCGACTCGGCGCCGTGTCCGCGCCCCTGCCCGTCGCCACCGCCCTGCGATTTCCTCGATCCGGTCGCGGAGGAGGAGCAGGATCCATGCTCGGACCCAACCCGGCCTTGCCCAGATTCGGTCGAGAGGCCCGCGTGCGACGACCCGCCCCGCTGCATCCCGCTGGAAGACGAAGAGTGCCCGCGCAGCGACTTTCCCGATTGTCCCGGCGCGCCGGAGGATCCCGACCGTCTCCGGTACCGCATCATGCCGGCGCTGCCGGAGAGCCCGTTTGGCCCGGTCCCCGACGGCTGGCCGTTGCCCGTCAGCCTGAATTCGATGCTGATTCCGCGCTATATCGACACCGGACAACCCATGCGCGAAACCCTCCGGCTGGCCGACATGGTAAGGAAGCAGGCGCCGGGAATGCTGCGCCAGATCGTCGACCGGTACAACGAGACGGCGCGGAATATCATCCAATCCATGGGCCGCTGACCCACCCGCAGGAGTGATATTGTACGGATCATGCGCGCCTTAACGGTATTGCTTTTCACCTTGGGCCTGAGCGCTCAAACCGTCAACTACACCTACGACGAGGCGGGACGACTGACGCGCGTCGTGTATCCGAACGGGAAGATCATCTCGTACAGTTACGACGCCTCCGGCAATCTCCTGCGGCGATTCATCGGCACGCCGGCGGTGGGCGCGGCGCCCTCGGCGAGCGCGGCGGGCGTCGTCAACGCGGCCAGCTTCCAGGGCGGGCCGGTCTCGCCGGGCGAGATCGTGACGATCTTCGGATCGAACATCGGGCCGGCGGCGCTCGCAGGGGCGGCGCTCAACCGATTCGGCTTCGTAGACGGGCTCGTCGCCGAAACGGCGGTGCTGTTCGACGGCGCGCCGGCGCCGATCGTGTACGTCTCGGCGGGCCAGACGGCGGTGATCGTACCGTACTCGGTGGCAGGTAAGCAGCAGACGCAGATGGTCGTGGAGTACCAGGGACGAAGGTCGGCGCCGGTGGGGCTGCCGGTGGCGGCGACGGCCCTGGGACTGTTCTCGGCGAACAACTCGGGGACGGGCAACGGGGCGATCGTCAACGAGAACGGGACGTTCAACTCGCCGGACAATCCCGCGCCGAAAGGGACCATCATCACGCTGTTCGGCACCGGCGAGGGGCAGACGAATCCGGCGGGGATCGACGGCAGGCCGGCGGCGACGGTGTTCCCCAAGCCCGTCACGCCGATGACCGCGAAGGTCGGCGGCATCGACGCGGAGATGATCTACTTCGGCGCGGCGCCGGGACTGGTGGCCGGACTGTTCCAGGCCAACGTGCGGGTGCCGATGGAATCGGCCTCGGGCAGCGTCGCGGTGACGGTCTCGGTGGGCGCGGGCACGTCACAGGGCGGCCTGACGGTCGCTGTGCAATAGGAGGCGGCGATGCGGATAAAGAGTTTCGCGGCGCTGCTGGCCGCCGGTGCGCTCTACGCCAACATCAACTTCCCGCCGGACCCCAACTTCATCGTCGGCCAGTTCAAGGAAGGCTCATTGATCATCGGTTGCGCAGGCTCGACGGTCTTATACTCGTCGTCGGCCAACAGCTTCACAGTCGGCGAGATCGCGCAACCGAACCCCACCACGCGGACCTATCGGGTTACGGCTGTGAGCGCAGGCTCGGCGACCATCACGATCAACATTTCGTCCCCGGCCGGCTGTACCAACCCACCCCCTCCGATCTTCAACTTCCCGGTGATCGCCAACGGCGGCGCCACGCCGACCTTCCCTGCTACGTTCCACACCAACAACTTCACCTCGGCGTTCAATCACCCTATCTCGGCGGCGACCGGCGAGAACTTCGGACACGACGATGACGCCGATCTTCTCGTCCGCGGGCCGATCGACCTCGTGCTGCGCCGCTACTCCGCGTCCTACCTGAGCGGCAACGGCATCCGCAGCGCGCTCGGCACCAACTGGATGCACAACTTCGACATGTCGCTCAGCATCTCGACGGCGCCCACGCCCGGTGGCAGCACAACCACCGCGGTGGTGAAGCTGTTCCGCGGCGACACGGTCGCCTTCACCCGGTCGGGCAACGTGTTCACGGTCGCCCGCGAGCGTGTGAATTATCAGCTGGTCGCCTCGGGGACCGACTTCCGTTTCTACAGTCCGGTGTCGAACCTGATCTACACGTTCAACTCGACGGGCGCGCTCACCCGGATCGAGGACCGCAACGGCAACGCGCTCACGGTCACGCAGGGGCCCAACGGCCCGACGCAGATGTCGGACGGCCTCGGCCGCACGCTGACCTTCACTTACACCGGCGCGCGGCTCACGCGAGTGCAGGACCAGGCCGGCCGCACGGTCAGCTACGACTATGCCGGCGAGCTGCTCTCGAACTTCACGGACGCCAACGGCAAGCGCAGCACCTTCAACTACACGGCGGTCGGCAACATCACCGGGCTGATCACCGGCGAGCGGCGTCCCGCCGGGAACACGCCCTTCTCGCAGGAATACGACGCGCAGGGCCGCGTGGCCCGGCAGCTCGACAGCCGCGCCAACGCCATGACGATGACCTACAACGTCACGCCGGGCACGACGGGCATCGCGCATCCGCTCAACGTGACCTCTTCGGTCACCCACGACGCGCAGCGCAACACGACGCGCATCACCGACGCCAACGGGCAGAGCGCCAACTACACCTACGATCCGAACGACCGCCCCACCGCGCTGGTCGACCGGCTCGGGAATCGCACCACTGCCACCTACGACGCCGCCAGCGGCCGCCCAACCTCGTACAGCGACGAGGAAGGCAACACCACCACCTACAGCTACACGGCGTCGACGTCGGCCGAGGGCTTCACCTTCCACGACCTCACCGGCATCCGCAATCCCGACGGGACCACCGTCGGCATTGCGCGCGACCAGCGCGGAAACATCACGTCGGTCACCGACGAGAGCGGCCGCGTCTGGCGTTTGACGCGAAACTCGCGCGGACAGGTGGAGACTTTGACGACGCCGGCCGGCGGCGTGACGACGTTTACATACGGCGCCGACGGCACGCTGACCTCGGTCCGGTCCGATCCGGGCGACACTTCGACGCTGGCGTACGACAACGCCAAGCGGGCGAACGTCCTGACGCACCCCGACAACAACACGGCGCGCTTCACCTACGACGCCCGCGATAACGTCACCCGCTCGACCGACGAGCGCGGCAACGCCCGGTCGCTCACGCTCAACGACAACAACAATCCGCTGCGCGTGACCGACGCGCTCAACGCGCCCTTCGCCGTCACCTACGACAACGACGACCGCGTCGCTTCGTCGCTCGACGCCAACGGGCGCGCTTCGCTGTTCACCTACGACGCCGTGGGGCGGCTGGCGACGGCGGCCAACGCGGCCGGCGACCGCGTCACTCTTGCCTACGACGGGCTGAATCGCCCGACAACGATCACCGACGCCGCCGGCAAAGCCGACACGTTCTCGTGGGATCGCGAGAACCGGCTGATGTCGCTCACCGACGCGCTGGGCCGGGTGACGCGCTTCACGCGCGACCGGCGAGGGCTCGTCACCCGGGTCACCACCCCCAACAACGAGAACTACGATTACGGTTACGACAGCCGTGGACGCCGGACCCTCGCGACCAACCCGCTCGGTGAGACCACGCAGTTCCGCTACGACCGTCGCGGATCGCTGGAGGGCGTGACGCGGGCGGGCGGGATCAACGCGTCCATCGAGCGCAACGAGATCGGCCTCATCACGCGCGTCATCGACCCGAACGGCCACCCCTGGCAGCGGAACTTCGACCGGCTGGGCCGCATGGCCTCGTCGACCGACCCGCTGGGGCGCATCGTCAACTACGAGTACGATTCGCGCCAGCGGCTGGTGCGGAGCATCCTGCCGGTCGGCCCCGACGCGCCGGCCCCCAGCACCGTTCAGTTCACCTACGACGCCGCCGGCAATCTCACCCGCCAGCTGTACAGCGACGGCACCGACATCCCCTCCACCTACGACAACGAGAACCGCCTGCTCACTTCCTTCGCCGTTACGCTCGGCTACGACCGCAACGGAGACATCACCAACTCGAACGGCCTGACGATCGAGCGCGACGCGGCGCGCAGGATCGCGGCCATCACCTACGCCTCGGGCAAAGTGCTGCGCTACACCTACGACAACCGCGGCCTCGTCACGCGGATCACCGACTGGGTCGGCGGCTTCACCGAGATCGAGTACAACGACGCGCGCCAGGTGACGTCGATCCGCTACCCGAATGCGTTCCGCCGCGAGTTCACCTACGACCGGAACGGGCGCGTGGCGACCATCCGCTTCGTCCGCCTCCAGGCGGCGGGCGAGATCGTGCTGCGCCGCGACGGCGACGGCAAGGTGGTCAGCGCGGACCGCACAGCACGCTACATTCCCGATCCGGCGAACGGCTACCTGCCGCATGGCTACGACGCGGCGCACCAGTCGGCGGCGTCGACGTATGACACGCTCGGACGCGTGACGGCCGACGGGCCGCGGACCTACGAGTGGGATCTCGCGTCGCGGCTGAAATCGTACAGCGGCGCGGACGGGTCGGCGCAGTTCGCCTATGACGGCCTCGGCCAGCGTGTCGGGCGGACATCGGCGGGCGTGTCGCAGGCGTACGTGTGGAACTACGCGACGCCGCTGCCGACGATCGCGACGATCCGGCAGGGCGGCGCGGATGTGCGCTACTTCGTCTGGCTCCCGGACGGCCGACTGCTCTACAGCGTCGAAGCGACCGGGAACGCCCGGCGCTTTTTCCACTTCGACGAGACAGGGTCGACCATTCTGGTCACCGACGACGCCGCGGCAGTGGTCGATGCGGTGGCCACGACGCCGTACGGAGAGACCGTGCAGCGCACGGGTACGTTCGACAACCCCTTCACGTGGCAGGGCGAGTTCGGCGTCATGCAGGAGGGCGCGACGGGCCTCTTCTACATGCGGGCGCGCTGGTACGACAGCGCCTCGGCGCGTTTCCTGTCGAAGGATCCGGTCGCGTCGCTCGATCCGCGCCAGATGAGCCCGTATCAGTATGCGCGGGCGAATCCGATGCGGTATTCGGATGCGTCGGGCCTGCGGGACAAACCCAACGTGGAGATTTTCGGCGGGTACTCCTACCTGCGCGCCGACGATGACGATCCAGGGTCAATCCATACTTTAGTCGGCGGAAACGCCCCTCTTAACCGTAGTAACTCGTCGTATCCGGACTTTGCTCGATTGCTTCCGTTTGGCCGCAGGTCGCCCGAGACGTTTTCTGTGACGCAGTTGTTCGATACGCCGGCGTTCAACACTGGCGTTATCAACCTCAGCGGCTACGCGCCACCGCAATTCGGGAACTTCTGGCAGCCCGAGGGGCGGGCGCCCCAGGCGACGTATCCCATCCCGCGCTTCGCCGACACCTCGACGGCGACGAACATATCCAGGATCGATGTGTGCCGGACCAACCTGCTGTTCCCGTTCGTCACCAACCAGGCGGGATTCGACACGGGACTGGCGATCTCCCAGACCAGCCAGGATCCCTTCGGAACCGGGGTGCAGACCGGCGCCTGCCGCCTCAACTACTTCGGTTCGACCACGAGCGCCAATGCGTCGCCTCGCTGCCCGAGCAACGTCGAGTCTCCGGGAGGAGGAGAGTCGTTTGTTCTGTCCACCGGAGGCGCCCTCGGAGTGACCGGCGGACCCGGCTTCCAGGGCTACATCATCGCGCAGTGCCAGTTCCAATACGCGCACGGCTTTGCGTTCATCAGCGATCTCGGGGCACAGCGCTTGGCGCAAGGCTACCTGGCGCTCGTGCTCGACGGCGCGGTCGATCGAACCAACTCTGCCAGCGAAGTTCTGGGTCAGTAAGGGTTCCGAATCAGTGGTCGCCGACGCCGCCGTCGGAGAACACGTAATTCGGCCGGTTCACCGGCTGATACGGGTGCTTGGCGGCGACCTTTTCGTCGATGTCGACGCCCAGGCCGGCGCGGTCGGGCAGCTCGGCGAATCCGTCCTTGACCACCACCGCGCCGCCGTGGAAGAGGTCGCGAATCCACGGCGTGTTGCGCGGATTGTACTCCTGGATGGTGCAGGCCGGCGTGGTGGCGTCGACGTGCAGCGACGCCAGCGTCGAGACCTCGCTCTGCGGATTGTGCGGGGCCATCTCGATGCGATACGTCTCGGCCAGCACGCCGATCTTCTTCATCTCGAGAATACCGCCGGCGTGGCAGACGTCGGGCTGGATGATATCGACCAAATGACGCGAGCAGAACTCGGCGAAGCCGTACTTGGTGAAGGAGCGCTCGCCGGTCGCCAGCGGAACCTTGGTCTTGGAGCGCAGCAGCGCCAGTTCGCCGAGGTCTTCGAGTTGCGTCGCCTCTTCGACGAAGAAGGGCCGCAGCTCCTCGATGCGCGTGCAGAAGTCGACCGCCATGGTGGTGGTCAGCTTGCCGTGGGCGTCGATGCAGATGTCGAAGTCGTCTCCGACGGCCTTGCGGACTTCGGCGAGGCGCTTGGCGCCCTCACGCACGGCGAAGTTCGGGACCACGAGATCCTTGTCGACGCGAATAAAGCCGCTCTTGGCGGCGGTGTAGCCTTCGGCCTTGGCCTGAAGGAAGGCGTCGACGGTGGAGCCGACGTCCTTGTATAGGCGCACGCGCCGCCGCGCGGCCCCACCGAGCAGCTTGTAGACCGGCTGTCCGAGCGCCTTGCCGAGAATGTCCCAGAGCGCGATCTCGACGGCGCTGATCGCCGAGTTGAGGATCGGCCCGCCGCGCCAGCGCGGATACCGGAACATGCCCTGCCAGAGAAGCTCGATGTCGGTGGGGTCCTTGCCGACCAGGAAGCGGTGATGTTCGAGGATCGCCTGCGAGAGCGTGGCTTCCTTGCTGGTGATGGAGCCTTCGCCGATGCCGGTGAGTCCCTGGTTGGTGTAGACCTTGGCGAAAACCCAGTTGCCGCCGCCGATGTGCACGACGATCGTCTTGAGGTCGGTGATCTTGAGGTTGAGCGGCTTGGCCTTCTCGGTGGCGGCCCGGAGTGAGGCGAGTGGCCCGAGCGCGGCTCCGGCGGTCGAGGCGAGGAAGCGTCGGCGTGTCATGGCGGATAGAATATCACCCATGAGAAAACGTAGCCTCTGGATACTGCCGGTCGCCGCCGTCGCGCTGATCGTGTTCGCCTCGCGCGGGTCGTCGCAGGAGGAGCTCGATCCTCTGAAGGTTGCGCCGGACACGCACAAGCTGCTGTTCGAGAATCGATTCCTGCGCGTGATTCAGGCCAAGGTGCCCGCCGGCCACGTGGAGCCGAAGCACCGGCATCCGCACGGCATCACGGTGTACCTGGCCGATTACACCGTCGAGCAGAAGTCGTTCCCCGACGGAAGGACCTCGCGCGGCGACCGAAAGTTCGGAACCGTGACCTGGAGCGACGCCATCGTGCACGAGGTGATGAACGTCGGCAAGACGGCGTCGCACGCGGTGCGCATCGAGCTGAAGTAAGCGGGCCTACTTAGTCTCCGTGGCTTCGATGTCGCGCCTGAGAACTTCGGTGATCAGGTCCGAAAGGCTGACGCCTTGTTTGTTCCGCCTTGCTGGAGTAGTACTGCCAGATGCTCCGTTCGATCGCGGCCGGCAGGAGCACCTTCTTGTCCTGAGGGATGTAGTGGAGACCGCGAACCCCCGGGTGAAGTCGATCTCGCCGGGCATCGAGGAATCGTCGATGGGGTCGTTGTTCATGGGGCCATTCCCATTCTATATTGTTGAACCTCCGCCGAAGTCGCCCGACGGGCGGAGATGATACGCACTTTCGTCCAGGACGGCCGGACTTCAGTCCACAATAGGCCACGGCAAGCGGCGAGCCCTTGGCGGCGATTCCGACGGAGAACCAGCGTCCCTCGCCGGCCCCGTGTACCACGTCGGCGACCGTCAGCACCCGCGGATCGTGAAAGACAGTACAGGCAAGGTCGAAGGAGATCCCCTGCTTGCGCTCGTTGGAGGCAGCCTTGCGTGGATCCCACTCAAACTCGACTAAACCCTCAGACACGTCGTGCGTGCACCCGACGAATCTTATCGCACTCTGGCGGCTCGCCACGATCCACATAGGTTCGCGATAATCGTCTTGATGCGACTGCCCGCCATCCTGCTCCTCGTCCCGGCGCTCCTCGCCCAGACCGCCGACGACCTCTCGCCCGCCGACAAGTACAAACAAGGCCACTCCAAACACGGCCAGGCCTTCGACACCGGGCCGCGGTCGCGACCGGTCGCCATGGACGACATCGGCAAGGTCCATTTCCCCATTACGACGAAGAACCCTGAAGTGCAAAAGTGGTTCGACCAGGGCGTCACGCTCCTGCATTCCTTCTGGGACTATGAGGCCGAGCGCGCCTTCCGATGGTGTCTGAAACTGGAGCCCGACAACGCCATGGCCTGGTGGGGACTCGCCCGCGCCGCAGGCGGCGATCGCGCCACCGAGTTCATCAAGGAGGCCTCCAAGCGCAAGGCTTCCGTGACCGAGCGCGAGCGCCTCTACATCGAGGCCATGGAGGCCATGAACCGGCCCGACCCGCTGCGCGACCGCTCGAACGACTACCAGGTCCGCAATCGCGAGTACAAGAAGACGCTGGAGTCGATCGTCGTGCGGTTCCCCGACGACATGGAGGCCCGCGCCATGCTCGCCCTCGCCAACATGGGCGACTCGCGCTACGGCACCGAGCGCATCCTCCGCGAGATCATCGCCAGGGAGCCGGCGCATCCCGGAGCGCATCACTATCGCATTCACAACTGGAACTATCACGAGCCCGAGCAGGCGCTCGACAGCTGCCGCCGGTACGGCGAGATCGCGCCCGGCATCGGCCACGCGCAGCACATGCCCGGCCATGTTTACTCCACCGTCGGCATGTGGCACGAAGCCGCCATCAGCATGGACGCCGCGACGCGCGTCGAGATCCGCCGCATGCACGAGCGCATGGTGTTCCCGTACAACTACTGGAACTACGGCCACAACCGCGCCTATCTTTCTTATATTCAGGAGCAGCTCGGCATGGTGGACGCGGCGCTCTACGGCGCGCGGCAACTGGTCGACGTGCCGCTGGATCCCAAGGACAACCTCGATGCGCAGTACAGTCCGCACTCGCAGGGCATCAACAGCATGCTGCGCGCGCTGATCAAGTTCGAGCGCTGGCGGGAGCTGCTCGACAAAAAGTCGATTCCGTGGCGCGAGATCTTTCGCGACAAGATACTCAAGGCCTACGCTGAGACGCGCGCGCACATCGCCCTTGGCGACATGGAGAAGGCCGAGAAGAGCCTGGCGGCGCACGCCGCGCTCAAGAAGGATCTCGAGAAGAACAAGAACTACGAGCGGCTGTTCAACCTCACCGAAAAGGAGCTGAAGGGGCGCTTTGCGATCGCGCGCGGCGAGACGCTCAGGGGCCTCGGGATGCTCACCGAGGCCGCCGAGACGCAGTTTGAAATGCAGCGCGGCGATAACGACCCGCCGGGATATCCCGAGGTCCTCTATATCAGCCTGGGCCGGGCGTATCTGGCGGCGAAGAGTCCAGGCCTCGCGGTGCAGGCCTTCGAGAACGCGACGAAGCTCACGCGCAACGACATCTTCGCGCTCGCGGGACTGGTGGAGGCGTACCACGCGCTCGGCGAGACCAGGAAGGCCGAGGCGGCCCTGTCGCAGCTCCTCTTCACCGCATCGGACGCCGACAAAGGGCTGAAGCTGATCGAACGCGCGCAGGCGACCGGTGTGAAGGCCGAGCCGCGCGACCAGTCGCCCGGTCCGCAGCGGAACTACGCCAAGAGCGGCCTGTCGCGCTTCGGCTCGATCGCCTGGGAGCCGTTCGCGGCGCCGAAGCTGGACGCGCGCGACGCCGAGGGCAAGAGCGTCACGCTGGAGGAATATCGCGGGAAGAACGTGATTCTCGTTTTCTATCTCGGACGTGAGTGCGTGCACTGCATGAAGCAGTTGCGCGACATCGTCGCGAAGAAGGGCGAGTGGGAGCGGCTGGAGGCCGTGGTCCTCGGGGTCAGCCCCAACGACCCCGCGCAGAACGCCGACGCGCAGAAGGGGCTGGCCGGCGTGCGGCTGCTCTCCGACGCGAAGTTCGAGAACTCGCGCCGCTTTCATTCCTACGACGATTTCGAGGAGATGGAGATTCACTCGACCGTCCTGATCGACAAGCGCGGCCGCGTGCACTGGGCGCGCACCGGCGGCGAGCCGTTCGGCGACATGAATTTCCTGGTGCGGCAACTGGAAAGAATGAATCGTTAGGTGGGCGGCCCCACTGCGCTAGATTGAAGTAACGCCATGTTCACCTGGATCTGCCCGCAATGCGGCCGCGAGGTGCCCCCCTCCTATAACGAATGCCCCGACTGCGCCGCCAAGGCCAAGGGCGTCACCGAAGCGAGCGCCGCGCCTTCTCCTCCGCCACCGGCCGCTCCGCAAGCGGCTCCGCCGCCGCCGGCTGCGGCGCCGCGACCCCAGGTGGTGGTGGTTCGCAGCGCCGTCCCCGGGTGGCTGGTGACCTTGCTGGTCGCAATGGTGCTGGTGGGCGTGGGCGCGGGCGTGTTCGTGTTTATGCGACTGCGCGCGAAAGGTGCTGCGTCGGCGGATTCCACGGCGGCCCCTGCCCTGGAGACGCCGGCGCCCGCGGCGGAAGCGGCCGCGGCGACTGGTCCTCATCGCTTCGCCAAGTACATCGAGGTCACCGGCGTCAGGATCATTGAAGAGAAGCAGCGTGCGCGGGTGCGCTGTGTGCTGGTGAATCATTCGCCCGCGGAGCTAGGCGCGATCCAGGGAGTGGTGACGCTGCGCGCGGCCAACGTCGAGACGCCGGTCGCGACCTTCCCGTTCAAAGAGGCGTCGCTTGGACCCTGGGAGTCGCGCGAGATTTCGGCGGCGCTGGATACCAAACTGCGCGCCTACGAGATTCCCGACTGGCAGTTCGTTCGCGCCGTCGTGCGGATCACTTCGCCGTAGGACAGGCTGGCGGAAGCGGTCCGCCCAGCCGCTGCAACTGCCGCCGCGCGTCGGCGAGACACGGGTCAAGCGCGAGCGCCCTGGCGAAGTCGCCCTTCGCGGCTTCGGCGTCCCCTAGCGCCAGCAGCGCCACCCCGCGATTGAACCATGCACGCGCGTTCGCGGGCTCCAGCGCCGCCGCTCGCCCGAACTCGCCCAGCGCACCGGCGGCGTTGCCCGATTCGAGCAGCACGCGACCCAGCTCGGCGGCGACCCCCGGGTCGTCGGGCGCCAGTCGTCGCGCTTCCTCGAGGATCGGGAGCGCTTCGGCGGGCGAGACGGCACGCGCGAGATGAATCCTCGGGCGCACATTCGCCGGCGATGCGGCGACGGCTTCGCTCCACAGCGCACGCTCGGATCGCCACACGAACGCGCGTTGAACGCTGAGCGCGGCGAGCGCCACGGCCAGCACCGCGACGATCGGCGTTCTCACGCGCGACAGCGCCAGTCCGGCGGCCGCGGCGACAAACACCATCGGCAGATACATCCGGCGATACGCAACCACGTCGGCGGCGGCGAACACCGAGGAGCTCGGCAGCAACACCACCAGTGCCAGCGCCAGCCAGAATCCGGCGCGATCCGCCGACCACCGGCGCAATCCCCACACGGCCAGCGCCGCGACCGGCAACCACAGCAGCGCGCCCCCGGCGGCTTCGGGCTCCACCGAAAACCCCCACGGCGCGACGATCATCCGCGCGTAGTGCGCGATCGCCGCTCCCTGCGCGGCGAGGTAGTCGAACGGCGAGATCCCCGACTGCGCCCCAGCGCCCGAGCCCGGCGTCGCTGACGCGATCCAGGTGACACGCGCACCCGCCGCGAGTGACATCGCCAGCATCGCCGCTACCGGCGCCCGTGCGAGCTGCAGCATCGCCAGCGCCACCGGGAAGGCCGCGCATTCCTCTTTCGCCAGCAATGCCAGCCCGAACCACGCGACCGCCTGCCACCGGCGCCCGGCCAGCCATCGGTCGAGCGCGAGCAGGCACAGCGCGGTCATCAGGAGGGTCGCGCGCGCGAAGACGTAGCACACGGTCTCCGATTGCACCGGGTGCACGGCGAACACCAGCGCCGCGATGAAAGCCGCGCGCGGCGGCATCAACCGCCCCAGCGCGCGCCAGGCGAACAGCGTCGACGCGGCGTGCAGCGTGACGTTCACAGCGTGCCAGCTCCAGGGCTCGCTCCCGGCGATGCGCAGATGAATCCAGAACGTCAGCCACGTGAGCGGACGGGTCGCTGGCGACGGCAGCCCGCCGGCGACGATCGAGTAGTCGTCGAGGTGGAACGGCGCCGTCAGACTCACGCCGAACGCCGCCAGCGCCGCGACGACCAGTATCGCCGGTTCCGGCAACGGCCCTGGACGCGCCGCCACCGATGTTACTTCTTCATCTCGGCCCGCAGGACCTCGATGGCCTTGTCGATCTGCGTATCGCGGCCACGCAGGAAATCCTCAGGCGTCACGTCGACATGGATGTCGGGCGGCACGCCGTAGTTTTCCATGTTGACGCCCTTGGCGTTGAACACCCCGGAGCCCGGCGTGCGGATGGCGGACCCATCGAGCAGCGTGTACGACCCGGTGCCGATCACCCCGCCGTAGGTCGGCACGCCGATTACCTTGCCGAGGCCCAGGGCGCGGAACCCGTCGGGAAACATTTCCGCGTTCGAGCCCGAGCGCTCGTTCTGCATCACCACCATCGGCCCGAAGAAGGCGCGGAGCGGGCGCGGAACGTCGATCGTATTGTTGCGCGACCGGGTCGACTGGTAGGGAAGCCGCTGGCCGAGAATTTGCAGTAATTCCTGGTCGATGCCGCCGCCGCCGTTGAAACGCTGGTCGATAATGAGCGCTTTCTTGTCGCGATTATCCATTAAGTCGCGCTGGAATTGTTCGAGCGACGGCGCGTTCATGGCGCGGATGTGCAAGTATCCGATCTCGCCGTTGGTGGTCTTCTCCACCATCCGCCGCCGGTCCTCGACCCACTTCTCGTATTGCAGGGTCGTGTGCGGCTGCACGCCGACCGGCTCGACCACCGCTTTCCAGGCGCCTTCCGCCGCCGGCTTCGAATTCACCGTGAACTCTAGTTTCCGCCCCGGCGCCAGGGCGTAATGCCTCCAGTAGTTGTCACCCGCCTTGATGTCCTTGCCGTCGATCGCCAGGACGTAATTCCCCGCGGCGATTTTCACGAAATCGTGGTCGGCCGGGCCTTTTCTGTACACGTGCGCGACCTTGAAGTAACCCGACGCGTCGGGCTCCAGCTCAAAGCCCGGATACCGCGTCTGGAGTGTGCCGCGTCCTGCGCCGCCTCCTCCTCCGCCCGCGCCGATCCCCGTGTGCGAGGCGTTCAACTCGCCGATCATGTTCATGACCACGTTGTGGAGCTCTTCCTGGTCGGCCACCCAGGTCAGGAGCGGCTCGTAGGTCTCCCGCATGCGCACCCAGTCGACGCCGTGCATCTTGGGATCGTAGAAGCGGTTCTTCATGACTCGCCAGCTCTCGTTGAACACCTGGCGGCGCTCGGCGTCATGATCGATTTCGACGCGCGCGGTGAACGACACGCGTCTTCGCTCGGCGGGACGTCCCATCGGAACCGGCGCCGCACCCTCGCCGCCACCGACGCTCGCCGAGTACATTCCCCTGCCTTCCTGGTAATAAATTGTCCGGCCGTCGCGCGAGAACTGGAGCGAGCCGAGACCGCCTCCCCCGAACTGCGCCTGAGGCGGCGGGCCGTCCTCGGCGCCCTCCGGCGGACCCGACTGCGCGACGCGCGTGAGCCGCTCGCCGTCTTCCTGGATGGTGTACAGCGTGGCGACGAATCGTCCGCCCGACTGCCCGGCGGCGACGAACGCGTACAGCCGCGAGTCGGGCGACGGCGTCACGGTGATGACGTTGTCGGCCAGGCGCGTCAGTTGCCGGATGCGCCGGTCGAGCGACTCCCACTCGATGCGCACATCGGGGGGCGACGAAGAGGTCGCCGCGCCCGCCGGTCCGCGGCCGCGCGCCGGTCCCGCGGCCTGCGCCTCCTCTTCACTGTCGACGCCGCGATCGCGCGGATCGCGGTCCTCGCGAGTGAGCGTCACCGCGTAGAGCTGCATGGTCGGCTGGCGCGTGCTGGCGATACTGCCGGCCTGGGCGACGCCACCGAGCACCAGCAGCTTCCGGCCGTCCGGCGTCCAGCGCGCGAACGTCGAGCTGAACAAAACGTCACCGCCGATGGTGCGTTCCTCCCCGCCGGCCGTGGATATGATCGCCACGCGCGGGCGCAGATCGCGGCTGGTGCGCGTGTAGGAGATCCACTTGCCATCCGGTGAGAAGCGCGGGTTTCCGATATTGCCGACCTCGCCGGTGGCCAACGCCTGCGTCTTGCCGGACTCGATCTCCACACGGTGCAGTTTTTTGTCGGAGGCTGTGTAGAGCAGCGACTTCGAATCCGGCGCCCACTCGATGGAGATCTTGTCGGTGTCGGCATCGGTGAGCTTGCGGGGATCGCCGCCGCGCTCGGTGGTCAGCCAGATTTCCTCGCGCCCGCTGCGATCGCTTACGAAGGCGATCCACTTGCCGTCGGGCGACCAGGCCGGGTTCATGTCGCGCCAGTAGGACTCGGTGACGCGGCGCGGCTCGCCCCGCTCGGTGGCGACCGTGAAGATCTCGCCATGCGTCGAGATGGCAGCGCGCCGCGTCGAGGGTGAAAGATGGAAGCTGTCGGCCTCGTTCTGGATGGTGCGCAGCTCGAAGTCATTCTCCTTGTCGTCGGTGGCGATCTCGAACTTCAGCTCGACGGTCTTGCCGCTGGCCGTATCGAGCTTCCAGATTCCGAAGTTCTCCTCATAGACGATGGTGCGGCCGTCGCTCGAGATCGAGGGAAAGAAAAGATTCCCCGACGTGTGCTTCGTCACCTGCACCGGACGGCCGCCGCGATCGGAGACCTTCCAGATGTTGTTGACGCTCTTCATGACCTCGGGGCCGCCGAAGGCGATCCCCTTCTCGTTCGGCAGGCGGTCGGCGACGAAGAAGATTTCGCCGTTTCGCCCATAGAGCGGCCAGGAGCAGTTGCCTTTGTACTCGTCGTCGACCAGTTTGCGGAACGTCTTGGCGGACGCGTCCATCAGCCACAGGTCGTTGGCGTTCGAGCCGCGATAGTGTTTGCGCCACCAGGGCGTGGAGTGGCGCGTGTAGGCGAGCTTGGAGGCGTCGGGCGAGTAACTGCCCCACGATCCCCAGTCGGTCGGGATGAGCTGTTCCAGCCCGCCCTCGGAGGGGACTCCGTAGAGGTTGCCGACTCCGGGGAAGACGACGCCGCGCGCCGCCGAAAAGATCACGCGCCGCCCGTCAGGCGACCAACCCACAACCGTGTCGGCCCCCGAGTGGAAGGTGAGCTGTTTCGGCGCGCCGCCTTCGGAGGCGACGACGAAGACGTCGTAGTTGCCGAAGCGGTTGGAGGAGAACGCCACCCACTTGCCGTCGGGCGAAAAGCGCGGGTAGATGTCGCGGGCGCGATGGTCGGTGAGGCGCTGCGCGCCCGTACCGTTCTCGCCGGCGACCCAGATGTCGCCGAGATAGCTGAAGGCGACGCGGCCGTTGTGATACGTCGGGTGGCGCAGCAGCTTGCTCTCGGCGAGGGCGGATAGGGCGGCGGCGAGCGCCAGGACGATACCTCGGAAACACATGGGAACCTCCAGGGGTCGGGTTCCGGCAATTATATCGTGCAGTGGCGTTTCGCCGCGCTTTGCGATAAAACTGGTATCGGCTCTCGCTTTCCATGCCGTACCGAACCGCCTTAGTCCTCGCCTGCCTGTGCCTCGCCGGGTGCAACAGGACCCCGCCCATCGAGGCCAAGCAGGACACGGGCCCCGTCGCCGTCCAGGTCTCGCAGGTCATCTCGCGACAGGTGCAACGCAGCGTCGACTCGGTCGGCACCATGTTCCCGTTCGACGAAGCCATTATCAGCGCCGAGATCGAAGGCCCGGTCGCGGAAGTCAACGCCGACCTGGGCGACTTCGTCAAGAAGGGCGACGTGCTGGCGCGCATCTCCGACGAAGAACAGCGCTACCTGCTCCAGCAGAACGAGGCGCAGCTGCGCCAGTCGATGGAACGGCTGGGGCTGAAGAGCGAAAACGAGCGCGTCAAGGACATCCGCGAGACGCCCGAGGTACGCCGAGCGCAGGCCGACATGCTCGAAGCCGAACAGCGCTACAAGCGCCTCCGCAGCCTGGTCGACCAGGGCATCGGCGCGCCCGCCGACCTGGACCAGGCCTCGACGCGGCTTCAGTCGTTGCAGGCCACCTACGACGCGACGATGTACCAGACGCGCAACATCATCCAGGAAGTGGAGCGCTTCAAGGCCGTGGTCGAGCTGCAACGGAAGAAGCTGCGCGACACCAGCGTGCGCGCCCCCTTCACCGCGCACGTCAAGGAGCGGCAGGTGACGGTCGGCCAGTACGTGCGGCCCAACGCCCCGCTGTTCACTCTGGTGATGACCGACCCGGTGCGGTTGCGCCTGGAAGTCCCGGAGCGCATGGCGCCGTGGATTCGCGTAGGCCAGATCGCCGATGTCGGCGTCGAGGCCTTCCAGGACCGCAAGTTCACCGGCAAGGTATCGCGCATCTCTCCGACCGTCGAGCCCACCAAGCGCACCTTCATCGTCGAGGCGCTGATCCAGAATCCGCGCGGCGAACTGAAGCCCGGCTCCTACGCCCGTGCCCGCCTGGCGACCGAAAAAGTCGACTCCGTGCGAATCGTCCCCGCGCGGGCGGTGGCATACATTCTCGGATCGAACAAGGTATTCGTCGTCGCCAACGAGACCATCGAAGCGCGCGAGGTGAAGCTCGGCGACCGCTTCGAGAAGGAAGTCGAGATCCTCGATGGCTTGCGCGACGGCGAGATGGTCGCCACCACGCAGGTCAATCGGCTCGATACCGGGATGAAGGTCCGCGTCGTCACCGGCCGCGAAGGCGGCGGTCCGGCCACCAACGGTTTGGCGAAATGAAACCGGCGCTGGCAGGCGCGCTCCTGGCGGCGCTTCTGGCCGCGCGGGCGCCGGCCGCCACCAAGGTCGTCGTCACCGTCGTCGAACAGAAAAGCGGCGCCGTGGTGAGCGATCTCAAAGCCTCCGACTTCACGGTGACCGACGACCGCACGCCGCGCCGCGTCGAAGCGGTCGAGTTCGTCACGGCCCCGGTCGACGTGATGCTGCTGCTCGACACCAGCCTGGTCGGCCACGCCGTGCAGCCGGTCGCCGCCGACCTCATCCAGCGGCTCGAAGAGAAGGAACAGATGGCGATCGTCGCCTATCATTCCTCGGCCGACCTGGTGCAGGATTTCACCTCCAGCCGCAATCTGCTGCTCAAGGCGGTCTCTCAGGTGAAGTACGGGAACCTGCCGAACCTGCTCGACGCCGTGTACGCCGCCGCCAGCGGCTTTGAGAGCGCGACACTGCGGCGTGTCGTTCTGCTGCTGACCGCCGGGGTGGAGGGCGCCAGCCGCGTGTCGGAACGGGAAGTGGTGCGCCAGGCCCGCAAGCAGGGCATTTCGGTCTTCCCCGTGTACATGATGGGCGTCGAGCGGTCGATGTTCGAGACGCTGGCGCGCCAGACGGGCGGGGCGTTGTTCAGCCTGCGGGAGATGGGACGCAACGGGACCGGGCACCCGGCGGACCGGATCTTTCAGGCCATGCGCGGATCGTACTCGATGACACTGGCGGGAAATCAAGCCCTCAGCGACAAAGTCCGCATTCAGATCGCCGGATCGCGGAAGGTGTTCGTCTCGGCGCTGCCGTTGGAATAAGGCCCGGACTGCTCCCTTCGGCCGCGGCCCGGCACCGGCGCTTCTCACATCCCGCAAAAACCTGCGATTTCCCTGGCGCGTGCCGATAAGGCCCCCATGGGGCGCATCCCGATAGCGCTGACGGTCGCATTCTGGCTGGGCGCGGTAGTCTTGGGACTCACCGGACTGGCGGGCTATTCCTACGCGCCCGGCGACGAAGGCGGCCCCCCGCTGCATTGGCCAGGGGGTGGCGTCGTCGCAGCCTTCCCCAACACCTGGAACCTGATCCTGTTCGTGCATCCGAGCTGTCCGTGCTCGCGCGCGAGCCTCGGCGAGATGAACCGTCTTCTGGCGCGCCTCGACGGACGGATGGCGGCGCACGTGGTATTTCTTCGCCTGGCGGAGACGGAGCGGAGCGATCTCTGGCAAAGCGCCGGCGGCATCCCCGGTGTCCGCCGAATCGCGGCCGGTGGCGATGCGATTCGGCGCCTTGGCGCCGCGACCTCCGGTCAAGTGCTGCTCTACGACCCTCGCGGTCGGCTGCGCTTTCGCGGCGGTATCACCCCCGCCCGCGGCCATGCCGGCGATAGCGTCGGCCGCGCCGCGATCGTGGCGCTGGTGGAGGGACGCGGGAGCGCGCGGTCCTCGGCGCCGGTTTTCGGCTGCGCGCTGACGCGCAATCAGGAGTTCGACGCCCGATGAACACCGTCGACCGGCTGGATCGGCGCGCCCGCGATCTGCTCGCCGCGCAGGAGCAGGAAGTGGCCCGCTACACCGACCGCATGTTCCTGAAGCTCATGGTGGGGCAGTGGATCGCCGGCATCGCTGTGGCGCTGTGGATCTCGCCGCTCACCTGGGCCGGCGCGGCCAGCCGCATGCACCTGCACGTCTGGGCGGCCGTGGTGCTCGGCGGTCTGATCACCTCGTTGCCGGTCTTCCTGGCCGCGACCCGTCCGGGGGCGCCGGCGACCCGCTACACCATCGCCGTCGGCCAGATGCTCTCTTCGGCGCTGCTGATTCACCTGACGGGCGGGCGCATCGAGACGCACTTCCACGCCTTCGGCTCGCTGGCCTTTCTGGCGTTCTACCGGGACTGGAGGGTACTTGTGCCTGCCACGGTGGTGGTGGCGGCCGATCACATTCTGCGAGGCGCGTACTTTCCGCAATCGGTGTTCGGAGTGCTGTCCGCCAGTCCCTGGCGATGGGTGGAACACGCCGGGTGGGTCCTGTTCCAGAACTTCTTCCTGTGCCTGTCGTGTGTTCGCGCGCACCGCGAGATGAAGGCGCTGGCCGACCGCCAGGCGCACCTGGAGCTCACCAACGAGATCGTCGAGCAGCGGGTGCGCGAGCGCACCGAAGAGTTGAGCCGCGCCAAGGAGGCCGCCGAGGCCGCCAATCGGGCCAAGAGCGAGTTCGTCGCCAACATGAGCCACGAGATTCGCACTCCCATGAACGGGATCCTCGGAATGACCACGCTGACGCTCGAAACCAGGCTCGATCCCGTGCAGCGCGAGTGGATCGGCATGGCGCGCACCTCGGCCGAGTGGCTGCTGACGGTGATCAACGACATCCTGGACTTCTCCAAGGTCGAGGCCGGCAAGCTCGATCTGCATCCGGAGCCGTTCCGCCTGCGCGAGCACCTGCGCGAGGTTCTCAACCTCCAGTCCATGGCCGCGCGTGAAAAGGGAATCGACCTCAAGTGCGCCGTAGCGCCGGGAGTACCGGCGATTGTGATCGGCGACGCCGGCCGGGTGCGGCAGATCATCGTCAACCTGGTTGGCAACGCCGTCAAGTTCACCGAGCGCGGCGGCGTCGACGTCGCCGTCGATCCGTTGTCGGTCTCCAGTGACGAGACGGTGCTGCTGTTCTCGGTGGCCGACACCGGCGAGGGCATTCCCGCCGAGGCGCAGCCGCGGATTTTCTCGGCGTTCACCCAGGCCGATCCCTCGACGACTCGCCGGCACGCCGGCACCGGCCTGGGTTTGACGATCTGCCGGCGGCTGGTCGAGCTCATGAACGGCCGCATCTGGGTGGAGAGCGAGCCGGGGAAAGGAAGCACGTTCGCGTTCACCGCCAGCTTCGGCCTGCCGGCAGCCGACGCAGTCGGGGACGGCGGGACTGCAAGCCCCGAAACCCGGCGCGCCAACGGCCGCGAAGCGGGGCCTTCCGCGCGCCTGCGAATCCTGCTCGCCGAGGACAACCTCGTCAACCAGCGCCTGGCCCAGCGCATGCTCGAGAAAGAAGGGCATACCGTCCTGATCGCCGGCGACGGTGTGGGAGCGCTCGAAGTCTGGCGGCGCGAGGCCGTCGACGTGCTGCTGCTCGACGTGCAGATGCCGCGCCTGGACGGCTACGGTGTCGCGCGGGAAATCCGGCGCGCCGAATCCGGCTCGAGGCGGCTGCCCATCCTCGCGCTGACGGCCAGCGCCATTGAGGGCGATCGCGAAAAGTGCCTCGAGGCGGGAATGGACGATTACGTCGCCAAGCCCGTGCGAAGGGACGCGCTGATGCAGGCCATCTGGCGCGCGATCGGCCAGGCAGCGCCACGCCCTCTCGAGGGCGATCTCCTGGCGCGGTGACTCAGGCGGTGCGCACCGGCAGGGTCACCCGATTGCTGCGCACCCCGTCGACGGCGACCTCCAGGGCGTGCGTCCCGGTCGGCGCGTCGGGCGGCACTCGGAAGTTGACCTGGTACAGGCCCGCGAACCCCGGTGCGAGACCGGCGAACAGCGGCGTCACCGCCGAGGCGCCGATGCGCACCTCGACCGGATGCACCACCAGCATCGCCGGACCGAACGGCGCCGGCTGTCCTTCCAGCGACTCGCCGCCGACCCGGCCCAGTCCCGTCATGTAGACCGTGAGGATCTCGCCGGGGCGCGCCGGCGCGGCGTCGGAGACGAGCGCACCGTTGCCGTGCACGATGGCCGCCGTCGAGCCCGCCCCCGAGGGAAACAAGAAAATCGCCGGCGCGACGGCGCCCACTTCCACCGGGATCTCGACCGATCCGTTCGGCGTTGTGACGACCAGCCGCACCGCGCCCGTCAGGTCGAACGGGAGCTGCGCGTTGATCTGTGTCGCCGAGACGTAGAAGAGCGGCAGGCGGCGCCCGTCGATCGTCACCGTGGTTCCGGCGAGCGCGGTGGGCAGCGGCAGCCGCGGGGCCTGCGCCTCCCGCACCGCGAGTCTGCGGCCGAAGATCGTCACCAGCCCGCCGGCGGCGAGCGCCCCCGTGTACGAGGCCGAGTTCGCCGTCGACTGGGGCGCCGCCACGGGCGGCGGCGCGATCGTGAAGCGGTCGGCGATGTCCCCACCGAGTTTCACGGCGCTCACGGTGAGCCGTCCGTCGGTCACCTCGACGCGGACGTAGTGAAAACAAGAGTCGCGGCTGGCATGATACGGTCGCGCCAGATTCGGGTAGAGCGAGGCGCCGCCGCCGCCGGTGGTCACGTAAACGGTCCCGTCGCGGGCGTCGGCGGCCTGACCGCCTTTCAAAGGCACGGTGCGCTGATAGCTGTGCTCGTGACCGTTGAGCACCAGCTCGACCCCGTGTTTTTCAAGCACCGGCACGATGTTGAGGCGCGCCATCTGGCTGACGGGATCCTGGTCGTTGGGGCCGGAGGCGTAAGGCGGATGGTGGAAGTAGACGACGCGCCAGAACTCCCGGCTCGCCGCCAGGTCGTTGTCGAGCCACTGGAGCATGCGCGCCATGGCGGCCGGTCCCCGGTTGAGCGGCGTGTTGGAGTCGATTGAGACGAAGTGGACGTTGCCGGAGTCGAACGAGTAATAGCGGCCCCGGTCCGCCTCGGGCACGGTGTCGGCGGGGACCGAGTGGAGCTCCAGGTACGGCGCGCCGTCGCCGGTGTAATAGTCGTGATTGCCGAGGCAGGGGAACATCGGCACGTTGCGGATCAGGTCGGCGTACGGCTCGAAGAACATCGACTCGTACTCGGTGTGCCCGCCCGCCGGGTAGACGACGTCGCCGGTATGCACCACCAGAGCCGCGTTCTCGGCGTGCATCTGACGGGCGAGGGAGAACTGCGCGTCGCCTCCCTGCCCGGTGTCGCCGAACGCGAGAAACTTCAGTTCGCTGCGCCCGGCGGTGCGGAATCGGAGGTCGGCGCCGGCCGGCAGTACGGCGCCATCGAGCGCGACGCGATAGTGGTACTCAGTGGCCTGCTGTAATCCTGAGAGATCCGCGCGGTGCAGGTAGTAGGTATAACTGAGACCGGTGCGCGAGCGGGAAACCTCAGTGACTCGTGAAACGGCTTCCAGCGAGTAACTGGTGTCGGCCGAATACTGGATGGTTCCCCGCCCCGGCTCCAGAGTCGACCACGTGATGGTGGCGCCGTCGCGGCGCATGTTCTGGAGATAGGGATAGCGTGCGAGTGTGGCGCCCCGCAGTGGTACCGCCGCCGCCCCGAGGAGCGCCAACCATCGGCGTCGCGACAGCCTTAACCCATCCAAGGAAAACGAACCTGCTTTTCATGATACTCCTGAGCGGCCAGGACGCAACCGGGGGGAGGTACTATTCCGGAAGGGGAGCCGAAGGCTGTTAAACACGGCGTCGTAATCGTTTGCGGATGACCGCTTGCTAACGCGCGCGGCTCCGTAACAGAGCCGCGACCGTATGTAACAGAGCCGCGACCGTAAGGGAGCGGATGCGAAAGGACTTCCGACGCCGTGTTTAGCGCACCGCGATGGTCACGCCGGCCTGGCTCGACGCACTTCCGATGCGCAGCTCGAGCGGAAGCAGCCCCGAGGCTTCTCCGGGACCGGGCACGCGTGCATTCAACTGCATCAGTCCTACGAAGCCCGGCGCGGCGCCGGCGTACAAAACCTCGGCGGGCCGGTCCCCGATGCGTAACTCCACCGGGAGCCTGGGGCGCGGCAGCGGGAGGGTGGCGACTCTTCCGTCAACCCCGCCCGGATCGGTCTGACCCTCGCCAGTGGCATAAAGCACAATCGCCGACCCGGGCGGTGCGGCATTGGCCGGCGAGTTCAGCGATCCGTCCTCGTTGACAACGACAGCCGGACCCGCGCCACCCCCGGTCGTGAAGATTCCCGGCGCGGCGCCGGCGACATCGACCGTCGCCCGCGCGCGCAATACGCCGCGATACCGGACTTCGAGCAAGGCCTGCCGTTTGCCCGCAACCGAGTATGGGACCTGGGCGTTGATCTGCCCGTCCTGAACATAGAACAGAGCCGCCGGTGCGCCGTCGAAGTGGACCTCGGTCCCCTCGACGGTGGTTTGCAGAAAACCGTTGGAAGCCAAACGGCCGCCGAATCCTTCCGTGGGACCGAAGCCCCGTCCGAACATCGAAACGATCTGGCCAGGAGCGACCGCGCCAGGCCGGAAACTCGCGCCGTGCACGACCGTCACCGGCTCGACCTCAACGGGCGGTGGGAAGAAGAAACCGTTCAACTCCAGCTCGCTGCGCACCCACGACGACCGCTCCCGCGCGAACGTCAGCATGTTCTGAACGGCTGTCTCGAACTGCTCGTTGGTGCACGGCGCGATCGGCTGGAATGGCGCGTCGTTGCAGTGCTTCAGCGGGTCTTCGTAGACGGAATCGCGGATGAGCGCGTACTGCTGGAGGATCAACTGCTCGAGCATGCCGCCCGGTCCTCCCGCCCTGTTGACGGCGTCGGCCAGCGACTGGAAATAGTGATACCGAAGCTCGGGCGACTCCAGGCTGCGGCGCATAATCACATTCTCGGTGGTGTTCTTGAAGATCGATCGGCGGAAATCGCTGAACGTGTTGTCCTTGTCCCACACCAGCAGGCGGTGGCGAGTGGTCTGATCGAAACGGTAGATATAGAAATTCGCCGACCCGAATTCTCCCAGCAGTCCGTCAAACTCCGCCAGGAAGACTTCGGTGGCGATGTGGGCGATGGCGCCCCGCAGATCGAAGTGGTCTTTGAGTCCGTTCTCCAGATCCCCGGTCGGCACCTCGTTCAGCAACCGGATCATTTCGATCAGCGGCTCCGGCACCGGCTTCTTCTCGTGCGTCTCCGGCTTGAACGGCAGAGGGGTGTACTTGGCCGGCTCCGGGCCGAGGAACTCGAAGCCGTACTTGCCGTTGTACTTGAACTCGTACAGATAGCCTTCGTCGTCGTTCAACACCCGGCGCAGGTAGGGCTTCTTGATGGACTCGACGAGCAGGAACACGCCCGAGTACCGGTCGTTGATGTAGAGCCGCACGTAGGCCTCGCGGGGCGCCGGAAAGCCGAGCTGCCGGAAGAACAGCATCGAGACGCGCTCTTTCATCATGCTGGCGTCCTGCACCATGTTCTTCAGCTCGAACGACTTGGTACCGAGGAAGGTGAGGTCCGGCTCGAAGTAGTCGACGTTGACGTGCAGCCCCGGCTTGGTGGCGTTGCGGCTGCCGAGTCCTCGCGAACGAATGCCGATGCCCTCCACCACCTGGTCTCGCCATACGATATCGGCCGGATAGTAGGTGTTGTCCTCGAAGTTCCGCTGAAGCGCCTGCCAGTCGCTCGGATTGACGTAGAGGCGGATCTCCTGAACGACGTCGCCGTTGAAAAACTCGGAAAGGAGCGGGTGCTCCGCCTGGTTGGTCTGGGCCACGGCCGGAATCGAGAGCGCCGCCAGCAGCAGCACCATCGCCCGCGCCTGGCGGGTTCCACCCCTAGGAAAAAGGACTATAGCATGCATCCTGTTGTCAGTACGACGCCGACTATTGCAATCGGGTTACCGCTTCCAACTCGTTGATTCCCCAGTACCCTCTCGCTCAGCGTCCTATCCGAAAGGATAGCAGACTCTCCTTCACAACACCAGTTGGATCCGCACCACGCGCAGCCAGTACTTCGGCCGTCCGGCAACCGGGTTGTTGGGCGAAAATACATCTTCGAACTTCTCGCGGACTCCGTTGAGCTGGATCTTGGTCCAGCGGTTCACGTACCAGTTGACGCCGAAGGTCCAGGCACGATCGCTCTGCCGGGTCACGTTGTCGGCGCGCGTGTTGCGCGCCGGACGGCCCGCGGTCTGCGCGCTGCCGTAGCGGATGGCCTCGAACCGCCCGGCCAGTTCCAGCGCTCCGATGCCGCGGCCGCTGACGAACTCGCGCTTCGCCTCGATGCCCTCGGCCTTGGGTTCGCCGGTGATGCACCAGGTGCCGCTTACGTACCAGGCGCGGCTCAGATAGTCGGAGAGATCGAGGCCGCGCAGGCTCTGTCCGAGCCGCTGCTCGTTGACCTGCGCGTACTCGCTCTTCAGGCTGAACGGACCCGGAGTCCAGGAGAACTCGACACCCTTCCGCGTCCGCTCGCCCTTGACGAAGTAGCGGTCCATGATGTTCTCGCGGCCGAAGCTGCGAAGTCGAAGGCTGCGCAGTCCCTGAGGGACGTTGGTCGACGCCATGGCGAAGCCGATCTCGACGGTCTCGAACATCTTCGCGCGAGGGAGAAGGCCCGCCGGAAGGAAACGCAGGGGAGTGCCGGTAAGCCGCCCGGCGGCGGTACGCAGGCCGCTGGGCATTTCGATCTCGCCGCCAGTGGGGATGATCTCGTCGAAGCGCGCGTTGTCGCCGTCGGCCCGAAAGAGTCCGATCTGGTAGCGGAAGCGGCGGTCGAACAAGCGCCCGTGCGCCTCCAGACCCGTGGCGCGGCCCGGAGCGATCAGGTCGCCCAGGCGCGAGCGGTAGACGAAGTCCAGGTTCGATGGCGCCGTGAGCTGGTCGAGTCCGAAGGGAATCTTGAAGCGCCCGCCGCGGATCTGGAATCGCCGCAGGTAATTGAAGTTGACGAAGACGTCGCGCCACTGCGGCTGAGTCAGCCGGAACTCGCGCTCCACTTCGTACTCGAAGTGCCTCAGGAACTCGCCCTCGACGCCGAAGCGGCGGCGATTGTAGTCGAACAGCGTCTCCTCGTTGCGGTCGTCGGGCGTGTAGAGGCGGAAGTCCATCTGGTGCTTGGCGCGGAAATCCATCCGGAACATGCGTCCGACGCGGATGGAGGGGCGCTTGTCCTTCTTGGTGAACTGGAAGCGGAAGCCGCCCTTCTTCGATTCCTTCTTGGCGGCCGGCGCGGTCTGCTTCTGCGCGTCCGCCTGTTGCGGGGACTCTTCGGCATCGTTCGCCGCGACCAATAACGCCGCCGCCGCCACCGCCGCCACTACAGGCCAGATCAAGCGGATTCCTCCAGGTCTTCGTCCTCCTCGTCCTCTTCATCATCCTGCATGAGCTCGACCGCCTCAAACGGCCCCTCGTCGGCCTTGCCGCCGGCGCAGGCGTGCTCGAAGAAGTCGCGCAGTTGGCGGACGCACTGGCGGTCCTCGACCAGCAGGGAGACTTCCCGCCTCCAGGTGAGCGCGGGCGTGGAGAGGGACATGCTGCCGGTGAGGGCCTTTTCGCCGTCGATGAGGATGAGCTTGCCGTGGGAACGCAAACCGTCGATGGACCCTCTGCCTAAAACCCGGACGGCGACGTCCTCGTCGCGGCGCTGATTCAGAATACCGACGATCTGGGGGTCGGTGGCGCGGTGGTCGATCATTTCGATGCTCGAGCGCGCCGACCGCAGCAGGCGCGCGGTGCGGTCGCGGGCGGCGTCCGGGGCGATCACCAAGCGATCCGACAGCCCGTCTGGCAGCGGCGCCATCGGCGAAGTCCAGTCCGACTCGAACAGCCGCCGGAGCCCGGCGACGACCGCAGGCTCGTGCGTGACCACCAGGAAATCGCAGGTCTTCACGAAACACTTGCGGGTGAAGTTGAGCGAGGCCACCAGCGCCGGGCCGTCGTCGGCGACCACGTACTTGGCGTGGTACTTGCGCGCCCCGGAATAGCGCTGGAGCTGCGCGCCCATGCTTTCGAGCAGCATCCAGAGATTCTTGAGGCGCTTGCCCCAGCCCTTCGCGCGTGGCGTCATCAGGATGCGCACCTCCACGCCGCGCTCCAGCGCCTCGCCGACCTCGTCGAGAATCTCGAAGTCGTCGCAGCGGAACAGCGAAAGGATCAGCTTGCGGCGCGCCGCGCGGATCACCTCGATGACGTTGTCGCGCCGCTTGGCCGGGGCCAGGATGACGCGCTCGGCGGGGCGCTCGCCGGGTGCATTCGCCAGGTCAATCACTTTTCTTCGGCTGCACCCAGGAGACCGTCTTGATTCCTGCGGTTCCTTCCTTGATCAGCTCCTGCGTCAGATAGGCGAGCGAGGCGCTCGGGCTCAGGTTGACCATGTACTTTCGCGTCGGCCGCTCGCCCTCGATAAACTCGCGCGGCTCGAAGGAATTCACCATGTAGCCCAGTACCGTGTTGACGTGCTCGGTGGGGAACGACGCGCCGCTGGCGGCCACTTCGAGCATCATCATGCGCGGCTTCTCCTCGGCGATGCGATCCAGCACGATCAGCACGATGCACAGAAACAGCGCGCCCAATCCGGCGACGGCGAAGTTGCCCAGCCCGCACGACATGCCGAGGCCCAGCAGGATGAACAGAATGGTCGCATCCTTGGGGTCCTCCACCGGGGTGCGGAAGCGCACCATGCTGGCGCCGCCGGCGACGCCCAGCGCGCGCGCCACCGAGACCCCGATGATCACCATCATCAGCGCCGCCGCCACGCAGAGCAGAATCTGCGCCTGGGCGAGGGTGCGATTGAGCGGCTTGTCGCCGTGGTAGCGGCGATGCACGGTGGTCACCAGGAAGGCCAGAATGGCCGCGACGACCAGCTTGGAGGCTTGAAACAACGGATGGAACTGCGGCTCCTCGCCCGGAGCCTGAGCCTTGCCGCCGAGGTACGCCTCGACGCCCACCGACCCCATGGGCGTTTCCAGGTGTTGCCACTCGATGCCGATCCACACGATCCCCAGGCAGATGAGGATGCCCAGCAGCGTGTATCCGATCGAGCCCCAGGCCAAATCCCGCATTGTGGGAAGTCAATTTATAGCACAGGTGTCGGGTGTCAGGTGTTGGGTGTCAGGCGCCGGCGCGGCCGTCCCATGGTGTTACAGCTTTGTGAATCGTGCGGTCAGCGCGGGCTCTGCCGTCTTGAGCTCGGGCCACCAAGTCTCATGCCACAGGAGCTCGCCCGTGTCATCGATCGGTCTCCCTGCCGCGCACCCGGCACAAACTCGCCGCGCGAGGCGTCCATTAGCGTGTGAGTCGATTCAGGTGGCTTCCGCTGGCAGCTCTCCTGCCGGCCAGTCAGGCGTGCCCGCGAGACTTTTTCGATCTCATGCACAGGCGAGTTCACGACGCAGAACTGATCGTGATCGGTCGGCTGGAACCCGGAATCTCCTACCCGTGGCTCGATGGACTGCGAGTCACAACCACCATTCGCATCGACGAGGTCCTCGACGGGCGTTCGCCGGCGGAGTCGATCCGGTACCGCCTCGTATGCCGATGGCGCTCGTGCGACGTGCGTTGGGCGTGGTCGGCCCGCCCGAACCTCCACCATTATCCGGAGAAAATGATCTTCTTTCTGCGGCGTTCGGGATCGTGGGTGTGGGAATCATCCCTACGGGATTGGGGTCTGATGACCCCACTTCTAATCCGCGCCGATGTCGACCGGGACATCCAAAGGTGCAAGCAACGCGGCGACCACGACCGCGACTGACGTAACTACCGCAGCAGCCGGCCCGCCGACGCCGGCGACCCGTTATCCAGCGCCTTCGCCGTGAAGATCGACGCCGCCTTCGCCAGGCTTCGGATATCGCCGCCTTCCTCCACCGTCAGCTCGTGCTCCACCCAGTTCGACAGGGGGATGTTGCGGAAGTACAGCCGCTCCTGGAGCACCATCGACTTGCGGTTCATGAACAGCGTCTTCGACTCGCGCGTGTAGTGCCGCTCCTCCACCCGGAAGTCGGCCAGGAAGTCGTCCATCGACTTGCGGCGAACCTCCTCCTCGGTGGCCTTGCAGCGGTCCTCCATCTGCTTGTCCTTGGCGCCCAGCAGCGTCCGCGCCTCCACCAGCGCCTCGCGCTCCTTCGCCACCACCACTTCCAGGCGCGCCTGCATGATATAGAACGCCAGCAGCGCCGACCCGGCCGCCGTGAACAGAGGGAGGAACATCCACATCAGGGCATCCATAGGTTTGTCCTAAAGTGAAATCGGCGGCGCGCCGAAGGAACTTTACAGGCCCTTTTGGAAGCCGTCTACCTTCTCGCCTTTGACGACCCGCGCGAGCACCCCGAAGCGATACCCCAGGTCGCTGAACCCTGCCAGTAACATCAACGCCGTCAACACGATACGGAGCCTCATCCGAATCCCCGCCCACCAGCCGTAGTGCTTCCCCACCCAGGCCGCCGACCCCAGCGCCCGGTCGGCGCTCAGGCACGCGCGCGCCGCCGTCTCCTCGGGCTCATGAAGCACGCCGCCCGGCGCCGCCGCCACGCGCACGTCCGGCAGAATCTCGGCGCGCTTCCCCGCCCGCCGGATCTGCGTGAACAGCTCCAGGTCGCCGCCGAACTGCCCGTAGCGCTCGTCGAAGTAGTTCATCCCCTTGACGAGCTGCCGCCGCACCAGCACCGCGTCGGGCGATGCGTATTCCACCGGCATCGGCCCATCCCCCGGCTCGGCGAGGCGCAACCGTCCCGTCGCCCCTTCGCGCCACTGCGCCACCAGCGCTTCCGGCGTGGGCAGCGGTCCGGCTTCGGAAAGCACACGCCCGTCGGCGTCCACCAGCAGCGGCAGCGCCGCCCAGACGCCGGTGTCCGCCCCCAGCCGCTCGATCAGCGCCGCGATTGTGCCCGGCGCCACCTCGACGTGCGGCTCCAGCAGGAAAAGGTGCTCGCCCTTGGCCGTGCGCACGCCGATGTTGCGCGCCTTCGTGCGCCCGAAATTGCGCGGCAGCCGCAGCACCGTGACCCCGGGGAACTCCGCGTCGATGCGCGGCGAATCGTCGGTCGACCCGCAGTCGACCACCAGGATCTCGGTCGTCTCCCGGACCGTGGACTTTTCGAGCGCCGCAAGGCATCGGCGCAGCGGTTCTGCCGAGTTGTAGGAGACGATCAGGACCGAGATCGAGATTTCCGGTGGAGGCGCGGGCGACATCGTGTGGGCGACTCCATAGTATCACCAGGGGCGGTATCACCCGCGGCGCGCTGCCCGGTCACCGCCACTCGTCCCGCCACAACATGTTCGATTGCCTTCACTTCCGCGCAGTGGCCCCGTCGTTTCTTCTGGACGCCTGCTACGCTGGCCATGGCGGGCGGAACGTTCGATCCGAGCGTTGCCCGAGAGCCAAATTAGCTTCGTTTTTCACTTTTTACAATTCGACCGCTACCGCGCCGCCGCGCCCCTTCGGAGCCGCGAGTTACCGAGCGTGAGTTACTGAGCCGCGAGCGTGAGTTGCCGAGCCGCGAGCGTGAGCGAGCGGTCTTTGCCCTGCCAGCCGCTACCGCGCGAGCCCAGCCCAGCGCGTCGCGAAGTCCAGCACCGGCGACGGGAACACGCCTAGCGCCAGCGTCGCCAGCGCCGACCCCCACAGCGCCAGGAGGATTCCCGCCGGCGCCGGCGCGAGCGTCTCGGTGGCTTCGCCGGGCTCATGGAAATACATCACGACGATCACGCGCAGGTAGTAGTAGGCAGCCACCGCGCTGTTGAGCAATCCGATGATCGTCAGGCCGAGCAAGTTGGAGTCGAGCGCCGCTTTGAAGATGTAGAACTTCCCGAAGAATCCCCCGGTCAGCGGCACGCCGATCAGGCTCAACAGGAAAATCGAAAACAACGCCGCCGTGACGGGCTGCTTGGCGCTAAGCCCCGCCATGTCGCCGATCTCGACGTAACGCTCGCCCGCCCGCGAGAAGTGCGTCACCACGGCGAACGCCCCGATATTCATGAACGCGTAGGAGGCGAGGTAGAACATCGCCGCCGCCGTGCCGATCTCCGAGTGGGCGCGCACGGCGACGAGCACGTAGCCCGCGTGCGCGATCGAGCTGTAGGCCAGCATCCGCTTGATGTTCGATTGCGTGAGCGCCGCGAAGTTCCCGACGATCATCGTCAGGATCGCCGTGGTCCAGACGATCGGCTCCCAGCGGCTGCCGATCGGCTCGAAGGCCGTGAGGAACACGCGCAGGAACACCGCGAAGGCCGCGGCCTTCGGTCCCGCCGAGAGGAACGCGCTCACTGGCGCCGGCGCGCCCTGGTAAACGTCGGGCGCCCAGATCTGGAAGGGCGCCGCCGACACCTTGAAGGCGAAGCCGACGAACATCAGCGCCGCGCTCGCGGCCAGCATGGTCTCGGAGACCTCCGCACCGCCGGCCAACGCGCGCCGGATCGCGGCCAGGTCGGTCGACCCCGTCAGCCCGTAGATCCAGGCCACGCCGTAGAGCAGGAACGCCGTCGCGAACGAGCCCAGCAGGAAGTACTTCAGCGCCGACTCGTTGTTGCGCTTGTCGTCGCGCAGGTACCCGGCCAGGATGTAGCTGGCGATCGAGGAGATCTCCAGGCCGATGAAGATCATGATCAGCTCGTTGGCCGACGCCATGATCGACTGGCCCGCCAGCGAAAACAGCAGCAGCGCGTAGAACTCGCCCGAATCGGCGTTCTCACGCCGCAGGTAGGGCATCGAGCACAGCACCGTGAGGAAGCCGACCACCAGCACCAGCACGCGGAAGAAAGTCGCGAAGCCGTCGACGATCAGCATGTCGCGAAATGCGGGGCCGTGCACCGAGTGCGCGACGATGGCGCCCGAGAGCGCCGCCGCGATGCCCACCATAGCCACGCCGCCGAGGTTCTTGCGGTGGCCGTCGCCGGCGAGGGCTTCGAGCACCATCAGCAGAGTGCCGAAGACAATCAGCACGATCTCCGGCAGGACGCGGATGTACTCGACCGGCAGCGGCTGAAAGTCAACGGGCATGGTTCCTCACCAACACTTCCGCATTCACTTCCGCCTGCCGCAGCGTCTCCGCGTTCGACGCGGCGATCGGCTTCAGGAATCCCGCCGACCCGATTCCCAGCCACACCATCAACACCACCAGCGGCACGATTGCCGCCAGTTCGCGCCGTCCGATGTCGCCGACGTGATGCCGCACCTCCTCCGGCGTCTCGCCGAAGAAAGCACGCTGGTAGAGCCACAGCATGTAGCAGGCCGAGAGAATCACGCCGATGGCCGCATACACCGCCCAGCGGAAGTTCGCGATGGCCGCGCCTTGCAACACCAGGAACTCGCCGACGAAGTTATTGAGCGTCGGCAGGCCGATGCTCGCCAGCGTCGTCACCAGGAAGATCGTCGAGAGCCACGGCGCCGGCGTCGCCACGCCACCGTAATCGGCGATCTCGAGCGAATGCCGCCGCTCGTACAAAAACCCGACCAGCATGAACAGCGCGCCCGTGGAGATTCCGTGGTTGATCATCTGGTAGACCGCGCCGTCGAGTCCCTGCTGCGTGAACGAGAACACGCCCAGCACGACGAAGCCGAGGTGACTCACCGAGGAGTACGCGACCAGCTTCTTCATGTTCGGCTGCACCATCGCCACCAGCGCGCCATAGATGATGCCGACGATCGCCAGCGTCACGATCCACGGAGCGCACTCGCGCGCGGCGTTGCCGAACAGCGGCAGGCAGAAGCGGACCAGGCCGTACGTCCCCATCTTCAGCATCACCGAGGCCAGCATCACCGAGCCCGCCGTCGGCGCCTCGACGTGCGCGTCGGGCAGCCAGGTGTGCAGCGGGAACAGCGGCACTTTGATGGCGAACGCCAGGAAGAACGCCAGGAAGAGCGGCAACTGCTCGGCGTAGTCGAGCGTGAGCCGGCCGCTGGCAAGCAGTCGCAGGATGACCGTGTAGTCGAACGTGCCCGC
>CAZEVY010000038.1:0-26246 GCA_964515555.1 uncultured Solibacteraceae bacterium
TCTGGGGCAGCGAGTTCGGGCGGCTACCGATGTCGCAGAGCGGCAACGGGCGCGACCACAACCCGCACGGCTTCACGATGTGGTTCGCCGGCGGCGGCGTCCAGGGCGGCCAGACGCTGGGGGCCACCGATGAGTTCGGCCTTCGCGCCATCGACGGCTGGCACATGCGGGATTTCCACGCGACGATTCTGCGGGCGCTCGGCCTCGACCAGAATCGCCTGTGGTACCTCCACAACGGCAGGCACGAGAAGCTGACCGACTTCGGCGGCCGCGCGATCGAGCGCATGTTCGCCGGATAGCCGCGGCGTCAGACGTCCATGCGGATCCGCTCCCTGACGGTCGCGGCTCTGTTACGGAGCCGCGCGCGTTAGCAAGCGGTCATCCGCAACAAATTACGACGCAAAGTCCTTCACGAGCCGGTTGAACCCGGCCGCGAACCGCTGATGGATGTTGTGCTTTCCCTCGGCAAAGACGTGCATCCGCGATCCGGCGATCCCCGCCAGCAACGCCTCGGGATGAAACCCCGGAACCAGCGGGTCGCGCGCCCCATGCAGGATCAGGACCGGACAGCGGATGGCGCCCAGCCGCGCGCGATACAGCTCGCCTCCCTCCGCCAGCCTCGCCTGCATCCAGTCGCCCCAGGCCGACCATAGCGCCTGCAGATCGCCGCCGTACACCGCCGCCAGGCTCTCGCGCATCCGCGGCGACCACGTCTCGATCGACCGCGTCCGCTCGTACATCACGGCGTCCTCTGGCGAGACGAACGAGTTGCCGCCCCAGACGATCAGGCGCCGCACCAGCGCCGGCCTCCGGATCGCCACAAGCGCCGCGACGTTGGCGCCGTCGCTCCATCCGGCGAGGTTGCAGGGAACGACGCCCAGCTTCTCGACGAGCGCCTCGACGTCGGCCGCGTCGCGCTCGAGGAAGTCGGGTGGAAACTCGCGGGAAGGAGGACGCGACTTCCCGTACCCGCGGAGGTCCGGCGCAATCACGCGAAAGCTGCCGCTCAGCTCTTCGAGCTGCGGCGCGAAGTCGGTGATTCCCGTGCCGAGCGCGCCCGGAATGCACACCAGGGCGGGCCCTTCCCCGCGCTCCTCGTAATGCAGGTCGACTCCCGGCAAGCGCTGAGACGGCATCGGTAACTATTATGGAGGGAAGCTCCCTCCATGCTGGGCACCGGCCTCGAACTCCTGGCGATTATCGCGCTGATCGTCGCCAACGGTGTCTTCGCCATGTCGGAAATCGCCGTGGTTTCCGCGCGCCGCGCCCTGCTCCGCCAGAAGGCGGAAGAGGGAAATCGCAACGCGCGCATCGCACTGGACCTCGCCGCCGACCCCAACGACTTCCTCTCGACGGTGCAGGTCGGCATCACGCTCATCGGAACCCTCGCCGGGGCCTTCGGCGGAGCCACCATCGCCGCGAAGCTCGGCGCCTGGTTCGACCGCATGCCGGCGATCGCGCCGCACGGCGAGACGCTGGCGCTGGCGATCGTGGTGGTGGTCATCAGCTATCTCTCGCTGATCCTCGGCGAGCTGGTGCCGAAGCGGCTGGCGCTCGCGAATCCCGAGATGGTGGCCGCGGCCATGGCTCCCTCCATGCGGCTGCTCTCGCGCGCCGCCGCGCCGGCGGTGCGATTCCTGAGCATGTCGTCGGGCGTCGTGCTGCGCCTGCTCTCGGTGCGATCGCAGGGCGCCGGCGCCGAGGAGGAGATTCGCATGCTGATCGAGCAGGGCGCGCGCACGGGCGCCTTCCAGGAGGGCGAGCAGGAGATGCTCGAAGGCGTGCTGCGCCTGGGCGACCGCCGCATCGGCGAGCTCATGACGCCGCGCCAGAACATCGTGTGGCTGGAGGCGCGCGCCTCGGCGGTCGATATCCGCAAGGTGATCGCGGCGCACATCTACTCGCGCTACCCTGTCGCCGAGGGGAGCCTCGACCGCGTGATCGGCGTGGTGCACGTAAAGGACCTCGCTGGCGTGCTGATGGAGGGCCGGCGGGTCGACCTGCGCGCCTGTGCGCGCCCCGTCCAGTACATCCCCGAGCTGACGCGCGCGCCGCGGGCGATCCAGAGCTTCCAGAAGTCGCGCAACCAGCTCGCGCTGGTGGTCGACGAGCACGGCGGCGTCGAGGGGCTGATCACGCTCACCGACCTGGTGGAGGCCATCGTCGGCGACCTGCCTTCGCACGGCGAGGCGCCCGAGCCCATCGCGGCTCGCGGCGAGGATGGGTCGTGGGTGGTCGACGGCATGATGCCGCTGTTCGCCTTCAAGGAGCGGCTGGGGATCGAGCATCTCGCCGGCGAGGAGGGCGGCGTGACGACGCTGGGCGGCTTCGTCATGGCGCGACTGGGCCGCGTGCCCGAGCCGGCCGACTCGTTCGAGTTCGACGGCCGCCGCTACGAGGTCATCGGCATGGACGGCCGCCGGGTCGACAAGGTGCTCATTCGCGAAGCGACGCCGGAATCCCGACCCGATACGACGGATAGCGCAGCGTAACTCGCAACGCCCGGCAGACCGCGCGCCCGTCCACCCGGCGATCCACCGCACGGCCGCCTTGTCCGTGGGGCATCGCGACGCCGAGCAGCGCCGCACAATACGCCGCGATCTCGCGCGCGCGGCACGGCTCCTCGTCGGCCACGGGGAACGCGCCGGTCAGATCCGACAGCAGCGCCTCCTCGCAGATCGCCGCCAGGTCGTCGACATGGATGCGGCTCACCCAGCGGTCGCCCGCCCCTCCGCGATACGTCCCCGCGCGCATCGACTCGTGAACTCCCCGACCCGGTCCGTAGATTCCCGCGGGGCGCAGGATGAGCCAGCTCCACGGCCCTTCCGCCACGGCGCGTTCCGCCTCCAGACGCGCCTGTCCGCGGTCGTCGGCCGGGGACGACGGCGTGTGTTCATCGACCTCGCGCACCGCGCCGTAGACGGCGGTCGACGAAAGGTAGACGACGCGCCGGGGTGCGGCTCGCGAGAGGAGCGCGCCCGTGAAGTCAGCGGGGATCGCCGGGGGAATCGAGTACAGCGCCATGTCGTAGCCGGTGGAGCGCCTGGGCGAACTCTCGATCGCCGCTGCGACCGAGACGCGGGTCGTCGCGGTGACGTCCATGCCGCGCGCGAGTAACCGGGCGGCCACGCGCCGGCCCGTGTATCCGCAGCCAAGAATGAGCGCCGATGCCATGCTATTGCTACACTCTATTGAAACAACACGCTGCGATGATCGGCTCACTGCTCAAAGATCGTTACCAGGTCGAAAAGGAGCTCGGTCGCGGAGGATTCGGAGTCGTCTACCTCGCGCGCGACCAGCAACTGCTCGGCAAAGCGGTGGTCATCAAAGTCCTCACCGACGATCTGGCCGCCGATCCGTGGCCCCTCAAGAAATTCCGCCAGGAGATCGAAGCCATGGCGCGCATCGATCACCCGGGCGTCGTCGGCGCGCTCGACACCGGCGAAACGGGCGACGGCAAGCCGTTCCTGGTGATGCAGTTCGTCGAAGGGGTGACGCTGCGCGGCGAGATCGGCTCGAACGGGATGGACCTTGCGCGCGCCGCCGGGCTCATCCGCCAGATCGGCCAGGCGCTCAACGCCGCCCACGCCGCCGGAGTCTGGCACCGCGACCTCAAGCCCGAAAACATCATGGTCCAGAAGCCCGGTGACGGCGAGGAGTACGTCAAGCTGATCGACTTCGGCATCGCCGCGATTAAGGACTCACGCTTCGCCGAGCAGTCGCAGACCACCAAGGTGGCCGGCAGCTACGCCTACATGTCGCCCGAGCAGTTCGCCGGCAATCCCTGCGCGCAAAGCGACATTTGGGCATTCGGCGTGATCGCCTATGAAATGCTGACCGGGCGGAAGCCCTTCCAGAGCGAGTCGCTGTTCCAGTTGATGACGGATCAGCTGGCCGGCGTGCCTGTCCGCCCGCGACAGTTGCGTCCCGCCATCCCCCCCGCGGCCGAGGAGGCCGTGCTGCGCGCGCTTACCGCAGGCCTGGAGCAGCGCTACGGGCGCCCGCGCGAGTTCGGCGACGCTCTCGCCAAGGCGCTCACCGAAGAAGACCGGTCCGCCGCCGATGTGACCGCCGAGGTGAAACTCACATCGCCCACCGCCACCACCGCCTACGCCACGACCTCGCAGCGCGTCGACCCGAAAAAGGTGGAAATGGCGCATGTCCTTTTCATGGATATCGTCGGATTTTCCAAGGAATACATGGACCAGGGCGCCGCGCTCGTCACCGAGCTACAGCAGATCGTGCGGCAGGCCAAGGCCTACCAGGATGCGGAACGCAATCGCGAGATCATGCGTCTGGCGACCGGCGACGGCATGGCGCTGGTGTTTTTCGGCGATCCACAGACCGCGGCGCAGTGCGCCATCGAGGTCGGCGCCGCCCTGAAGGCGCGGCCGCATATCCGGCTGCGCATGGGCATCAACACCGGCCCGGTGCAGCGGCTGGAGGACATCAACTCCGGACCCAACGTCTCCGGCGCCGGCATCAACATGGCGCAGCGTGTCATGGACGCTGGCGACGCGGGTCACATTTTGTGCTCGAAGAGCACTACCGACGTGCTGGCGCAGCTCGCCACCTGGGCGCCGCATCTGCACGACCTGGGCGAGTGCGAGGTGAAGCACGGCATCAAGCTCCCCATCTACAACCTCTACACGCCCGAAGTCGGCAACGCCGATTGGCCGAGCCGCATTCCGCGGCGCAAGGAGGATGTCGAGCGCGAGGAGATGAAGGGCAAGTCGCGCCGGGCGCTGATGGGCGCTGTCGCCGCGCTCGTGGTGGTGGTGGGCGGCGTGGGCCTGTGGCGCTGGATGAATCCGCCGCTCCCGGAGACTTCCTTCGAATACTGGGCCACAGTGCAGCGGATCGACACCAAGAACACGCGCAAGTTCGCCAAGGAGCAGATCCTCGACGAGAACCAGCAGATCGCCCTTCACCTGCGGGCGCCCTCGGCCGGGCACCTGTACGTGATCAACAAGGGCAAGCTCGCCGCCGGCGAAAAGACCTCGGTCTTTGTGGTCCTACACCCAGTTCCCAAGGGCGACTCCTCGGTCGCCGCCGGAGCCGAAATCCGCGCGCCCGCCAGCCGGGAGCACTGGTTCCGCGTCGACAAGTCGGCCACCGACGAGTACCTGTACCTGATTTGGTCCACTTCCAGGGTGCCGGCCCTGGAGGCCATCAAGGACGCCGAATCCGATCCCGAGAGTAACCACGTAATCATCAAGGAGGGCGACGAGCGCTTTCAGTCGCTTGCGAATTTCATGGAGCAGTATCTAGCGCCCGAGACGAATATTGAGCGAAACGAGCAGGCCAATCGCAGCGTCATTCGGGGCAGGGCCGCGATCCTGGTGCACCTGGTGAAACTGACACACATGTAGGAGGTATTACGACGATGGCGAGACATCTTCCGATGATGGCGGCGCTGGGCGCCTCGCTGGCGATGGCCCAGGACCCCGAAACCGGCTTCCGCCAGCTCTGGAACACCGAGCTGCTGAAAAAGCGTCCGCCCGCCGAGGCCCCCGCCGAAACCAAGACCGCAGCCAAGAAATCCTCCGAATCGCTCAACGCGTCGGCGACCTACAAACGGGTCTCCCCACCCGTCGCGACCCCGAAGACGGGCACTGTGAAAAAGGACGTCGCGACTACATCCACCAAGGGAACCGCCAAGCCCGCGCCGTCGGCAACCGACACCGTCCTGGGCGTCACGGTGTGGCGTCTGCGCCCCTCGACTCCCGAGGAAATGAAGGACAAGCGCCTGCTGGTTCTCCCGAAGGGACCCACCGGCGAGACCTGCCCTCCCACCGGCTCGACTACGCCGGAACGGGTACCGGTCACGAGCTCGCTATCGCGATGCGAGAAAGTTCGGCTTGCCGTGGAGGTTCCTCGCCAAGGGTATCTGTACATCGTCGACCGCGAAGTTTACGAAGACGGAAGCACGAGCGCGCCGTATCTCATCTACCCGAACCACCAGACACTCAAAGCCGCCAATCAGGTGGCCCCGGGCCGCACCCTCCTGATCCCCCATCCCGACGACGCCATAAATCACTTCGTCGTGCAGCCGAGCGCATCCGGGAAGAAGATGGTCGCCGAGCAGTTTTCCATCATCGTGACGCCCAAGCCCCTGAGCGATGACATGGTCGCTCGCGACGGACCGCTCCTGCTCTCCGAGGCCCAGTACAAGGAGTGGGAGGAGAAATACTACGTCGAGTCCGAAAGCTGGGAGCTCAACGGCGGGGACGGAAAGCCCGTCACACCCGCAGAAATGGAGGCCGGCGCCGGCTCGACGAAACTCACGCAGAACGACGCGCTTCCGCAGACGCTCTACAAGATCAACTGCGAGCCGGAACGGACGTTCCTCGTCAAGATTCCGGTGAAGGTCAAGCTGTAAGCTATCGTCCCAGGTCGAGCGCGCCGCGCGGCTTCCCTTGCCGCGCCTCTTCATACGCGTCCCGCACCTGCCCTGGAAACGACCGTCCCACGTAGGTCTTCACGGCATCGCTGAGCGCGATGGACGTCGCCGCCGGACGCCCGTCCTTCAGCGTCACGATGTCCTCGAGCTTCCTGCCCGCCTTCACCGCGTCGCCCACCGCGCGGCTTAGCTCGACAAAGAACCGCCGCTGCGCCCCGAGAATCTCCTTGCCGCCGGCCGGGCCGTGCCCGGGAAGCACGTGCTCCACCGCCAGCTTTGAGGCCGCGTCGATCACCTTGGGCCAGTTGCCGATGTTGGCGTCGCCCATGAAGTTGAAGGGACCGTTGACGACGGCGTCGCCGGTCGCCAGCACACGCTCCTTCGGCAGGTAGACGAATCCATCGCCGCGCGTGTGCGCCCACCCGAAGAAGTGAAACTCGACGCGCCGCGTCCCGTCCGACATCACGTGCGGCGACTTGGTGAACGTCTCCTTCGGCGGCTCGGCGGTCGAAAGCTTGAGCTCGGCGACGTCCTTGCGCGCCTTGGCCGTCTGCTGCCAGCGATCGGGCTCCAGGCGCTTCATCTCCTCGGCGACGCCGGCGTGCGCCAGCGTGATCGCCCCGAGTTGCGTCCACACCGCGTTGCCGTAGGCGTGGTCGCCGTGATGATGGGTGTCGAAGACGTACTTCACCGGCTTCGACGAAACCTTCTTCGCGTCGGCGAGCGCCAGCCGCGCGCCGCTCGGAAAGTTCGCGTCGACCACGATGAGGTGGTCCTTCATCTCGATGATGACGTTGTTGCAGTGGCCCTGGTCAAGAATCTCGCCTTCGCGGAACCAGACGCCCGGGACGATCTGCTTCACCGTCCCCGGCTGCGCCTCTCCGGAAGGAATCCACAGCGCCGTACAGCACAGGACGGCGAACATCGCCCCAAACCACGCTCGTCGATTGGCCATGAAGGAAAGTGTAACTCAGCGGTTGTACTTCGGCGTGACCCCGCGCAGCCGCGCCCACACGCCGTCGACCGCGGCCACCGTGTCCACCGGCAGCGCGCCGTCCTCGCACGCCTTTAGATTCTGGTCAAGGTGCTCCAGGCGGCTGGCGCCGAGGATCACGCACTCCACGGAGGTGTGATGGAGCACCCAGTTGAGCGCCAGGCTCACGAGCGAACGGCCCGAGTCGCGCGCGATCCGCGCCAGTTCGTCGACGGCGTCGAAATACGCCGGGTGCCAGTAGCGATCCAGGTACATCTGGTTCCCATCGAAGCGCGTCCCCGCCCCGGGCCGCTCGCGCGAGTGCTTGCCGGTCAGCAGCCCGCCCGCCAGCGGATTGTACACGACGTTCGAGACCCCCAGCTGCTTCGACATCGGCAGGTACTCCTGCTCGATGCCGCGCGCTATCAGGTTGTACATGGGCTGCGCGACGCGCGGCGGCGCATAGCCTTTCTTCTCGGCGATCCAGAAGATCTGCGTCACCTGCCAGCCGGCATAGTTCGAGGTCGCGGGGTAGCGCACCTTGCCGGCGCGCACCAGCCGGTCCATGGTGTCGAGTGTCTCTTCGATCGGCGCGGCGTAGTCGGGCTGGTGGAGATAGTAGAGGTCGAGATAGTCGGTCTGGAGCCGGCGCAGCGACTCGTCGATCGCACGCGTCATGGCGGCGCGGGAGAGGCCGCTTTCGTCGGGCCCGTCGCCCATCTTGCCGCGCACCTTGCTCGCCAGCACGACGCGGTCGCGCCGCCCGCGCAGCAGCCGACCTGTGATCTCCTCGGAGACGCCCTTGTTGTAGACGTTAGCGGTGTCGAGGAAATTCACCCCGTTCGCCAGGCAGTGGTCCACGATGCGACCCGCGGCGGCCTCATCGGTCTGCCCGCCAAAGGTCATGGTGCCGAAGCAGATTCGCGATACGTTCAGCCCCGTTCCGTTCAGTGCGATCCGTTCCATTCGACTATTTCGCCCCCGACAACTCCAGCAGCTTCTCGACGAATCTCGCCGGCGCCTTCCCGGTAAAGCGCACCGTCGCGCCCTCGGCGCGAATCTCCGTCCCCGAGATATCGGGCAGGAGCTGCGTAAGAAACTTGAGCGCCTCGGCGAGCAGCGCCGCGTCCTTCTCCGTCTTCGCCACCGCCTGGCCGGCGACCTCGAGCGCCGCCGCGCCGCCACGGAATCCCATCTCCATCGACTCCACCGCCTGGAACAGGTCGCCGCGCAGCGCGCCGCTGACGGTGCGGTTGTCGGTCAACTCCGCCATCGCCAGCGCCGGCGATCCCGTCAGCACAAGCCAGCCGTGGTGCCGCGCGCTCAGCTCGCGCGCCCGCGCCACCAGCGCGGCTTCGGCCGTGGACTGACGGCGGTCGATCGCGCCCTGCACCGATTTTTCGTCGCCGATCGCGATGGTGGTTTCGCTCAGGAGAGCGACCGTTCCGTCGCGCGCCGCGATGGTCGTCACGCCGCGATACTCCCCGATCGTCTCGCCGCGCGACCGCGCCATCGAGAGAATCGGCGCCGCGACGAACTTGCCCCGCGCCACCGCGAGCATGCCCGTGCCGGCCACACCCGACGTCGTGAACACGACTTCGGCGGCGCGCGCGGCGAGATCGCGATACTCGGCGGCTCCCGGCAGCCGCGCCAGCAGCCGCTTCCCGAAACCCGAACCGGCCAGCCGCTCCGCATCGAAACCGCCCACGAGCGGCGCACCCCGCGGCATCAGCGCCAATAGAGCGGGATCGGCGCCGGCGAGCGTTACGCACAGGACCGGCGCCGCCGCCATGCCGACGCAGGGCCACCGTCGCGCCATCTAAAGGGCCACCTTCGTGCTCTCGGTCAACTGGTCGAGCACCAGGCGCGCGGCGCGCTGCCCCGCGCCTTTCTTCGACTGTCCCTCGGCGCGCGCGCTCCAGTCGTGCCCCACGCGCGCTTCCACCGTGAACGTCTTGCGATGCTCGGGCCCGCCTTCGCTCACCGTCGCGTAGCGCGGCGCCGGCAGACCCAGCGACTGGGCGCGCTCCTGGAGGGCGCCCTTGAAGTCCGTCACCAGCAGGTCGATGTCGTTCTCAGCCGCGTGAAAATCGGCGATGACGTGCTGGATCACGAATCGGCGGGCCTCGTCGATGCCGGCATCCAGGTAGAGCGCCGCGATCAGCGCCTCCAGTCCGTTGGCAAGCAGGGCGCGCTTGGCACGGCCGCCGCTCAGCTCCTCGCCCCGTCCGAGCCGCAGATGTTCGCCCAGATCGAGGGCGCTCGCGACGGCATGCAGGTGCGTCGCGCTCACCAGGAACGCTTTCAATTTGGAGAGCCGCCCCTCGGCGAAGTCCGGACACCTCCCCAACAGAGACTCGCTGATCAGGAAGCCGAGGATCGAGTCTCCCAGGAACTCCATCTGCTCGTTGTCGTTGAGGCGCGAGTCGCCGCCCGGATGGTCTTCGAAGGCGCGCGACTTATGCGTCAGAGCGCGCTGCAACAGATCGCGGTCCCGGAACCTGTGTCCGATTCTCTCTTCGAGCGCTTCTAGACTCAACTCCCCGCCACGCTCCGCTATTTCTTCGCCGCCTTCCCCTGCGTCGCCTTGGTCTTCTCGCTCTGGGCGAACTGCTTGATCACGGGGTTCGTCTGCGGATCGGCGATCAGCGGATCGAGATGCGCGATCGCCTCATCGTAGTTCCCATTGTTGTTGTAGGCCGCCGCCAGGCGAACCTTAGTGGCCGGATCCGGCGTCGCCGCCGCATCGATGGACGCCTTGAACGCCTGAATGGCGTCGGGAAACTTCTTGCGCGCCAGCGCGATCATCCCCAGCGCTTCGTGCGCCTGCGCCACAAAGTCCTTCTTCACCGCGGCCCACTGCTCGTCGGTGATCTCCGGACGCGGCTTCACCGCCGATTCGATGGCGCTGAAGGCGTCCTTGGCGTACTTCTCGGCCTTCGAGAGCTTCTCTTCCTTGTCGAGATCGAACTCGCGCGTGCGCTGCGGGATGCCGCCGGCGAGCATGATCATCGCCGAGAAGTTCTTGGGATCGAGCTCCAGCGTGCGCTCCGAGTAGAACACCATTTTTTCGAAGTCGTTCTTCTCCTGCGCCGAGGCGGCCGCCACCTGGAAGGCGAACGGCTTGAACTCGGTGTCCGCGAAGTTCTTGATCAAGTTCTCAACCGCCTTGATGCGCGCGTCGGCGTCCGGCGCGTTCTGGATCGCCATCAACGCGTCGACTTCCTTCTGGGACTTCGGCTGCGGGGGTTTGGCCTGCGCCGACAGGATCGCGGCGCACGTCAGCATGCCCGCTGCCATGATGAGTACTCGTCTCATTTAATTGCTCCTCGGTTTGAATGACTCTTTGATCTCCATCTCGGCACGCTTGCGCGGCTCCGCCGGACACCCCGCCGTCTCCATCGCGGACTTGTAATAGCCGATCGCTTCCTGCCGCTCGCCCGCCGCATCCGACAGCCTTCCCAGGAAGATCAGCGACCAGCACCTCACCTGAGCGTCCGGCTCCAGCTCGAGCGTCTTCAGGAACAGCTTCTCGGCCAGCTCCGGATTCCGCGTGAGCGCCGCCACCCGCGCCAGTCCATGATACGCCCGCGCCTGGAGCGGTTTCTCGGCAGTCTCCTCCGCCGCCTTCAGCCACCGTTCGCGGGCTTTCTCATACTGCCTGGCGTCGTAGAAATCCTCGGCTTCGCGCAGCGTCTTTTCGACTCCGGTCAGCTCAGGCGGCTTCGGCGGGGCGACCGGCCGGGCGCGCCGCGCCACGGGCGCCTCCAGGAACGGCACGTTCGCCAGGCGGCGCTCCTCCTTGCGCAGGTCGATGCTCTTCACCAATTCGGGAAAGTATAGCCGCATCGACTGTTCCTGCTTCTCGTACACCGGAAGCTGCTCGTAGAAGTGCGGCGACATCACGAAGCCCTCGCGCAGCGCCTGGTCGACCAGCGCCTCGCGCCGCGATGCCGGCGCCAGCCGCGCCTCGATGGACCGCGCCAGGCTTCGGCTCGCCAGCAACAGGAAGTCCTGCTTGTAGTGATCGGCGAGCGCGCCCGCGCCCAACGCGAAGTCGCCCAACGCCTTCTTCTTCTCCAGCTCCGCCGACGCGTTGGTCGCCATCTGGTCGAGCAGGCTGTGCAGGTACGACATCCGAATGTCCGCCATGGGCAGATCCGCCGAGGGCGTCACCACGACGAAATACTCGTCGAGAAAGCTGCGCACGTGGATCTGGTTGGGCGCGCCCAGAATGTCGACGTAAATCTGGAATCGCTTGCCTCGGTAACCGGCGCTGGTCGGATTGCGCAGGTACCCGTTGAGCTCCAGGAGCGCATGCGTCACCGGCTCGTGATAGCGCGCGATCATCTCCTCGAACGCCGGCTGGGCCGCGCGCCACAGTTCGGGGATGGCCGCCTCCGCGTAGAACTTCTCCATCAGCGGCGCGAGCGGCGCCAGCGCCGCCACGTCCGGCGGCAACTGGTACTCGGTGACGCGAAACCGGAACTTCGGAGCTTCAACCATCAGCCCGAACGAGACGTACTGGCGCAACTCCCAGTTGGCGTCTTCCTGCCGGTGCTGCACGTAGAATTCGCGAATCTTCGCCAGCGATGGCGGATTGCGCCGCGCGATTTCGTCGCGGATCGCCTTGCGGAAGCGGTGATTGGTGGGAGATTCCACCTCGGCGTCGTAGCCCACGGAGTTGATCGCCGCCAGCACCGTGAAGAGCGCCTCGCTCGCGTCGAGTTGCCCCTGCCCGCCGCGCGGCTGTGCCGGAAGCGCGGCGGTGAACGCCAGCAATAACGGTATGAACGCGACCCGCGGCAATCTATCTCTAGTTTAGCTTACTCCCCCCAAACACCACCCACTCGACCCCGCCCACGACCCCGCGGCCCGGCATCGCCACCCCCGGAATCTCCTCGTAGCGCGACCCGGTGAGGTTCGTCGCATGCAGGAAGGGATGCAAACGCCCCGCCCTCCGCGCGACGTACACATCCCACACGGCGTATGGATCGCGACCCAGCCGCCGCAGCGCGCCCACGCGCGTCCGCGCGATCAAACCGCCGGGCAATTCACCCTGCCAGCCCGCGATCCCGTAGTGTGTCGGGTAATTGAACACGTACTTCGACAATGTGTCCGCGACCACCGCGCCGGCGCCGCGAAGTCCCGTGTAGGCGAGGTCGACCACGCCCGCGCGGCCCGCCCGCACCGCGACACTGGCCTCGACCCCCGTGAATCGCAGCCGCTGGAAGTTGGTCGCACGCCAGATGTCGGCCGCCGACCGGCGCACGTAGTCGATCCCGTCTCTCTCGCGCCGGTGAAACACCGCGACGTCGGCGCGCACAAGGCCGCCGCGGTTCCACATCGCACCGCCCTCGTAGCTGGTCGCCGATTCCGGACGCAGATCGGGCGACCCCAGGTTCGCCGGGTCGTGGTAGTAAAGGTCCGTGAAGCTGGGCAGGCGGAACGCGCGGCTCACGCTCCCGCGCAGCTTCCATCCGCGCGCCAACCATACGCCCGCGCTCGCCGACGGGCTGAACTGGCTCTCGCGCGACCCGTACACCTCCTCGCGCGCGCCAGCCGTAAACGAGAATCGGCGCAGGGCGCGCACGTCGATCGCCGCGTACCCCGCTCCTCGCGCACGCGTGTGCCGCCCGAGGTTGGTGCTCTCGACCGCCTCGCGCAGGCCCTCGACTCCGTAATGAATCCGCGCGTTCGCGCCGACCGCTTCGCGCCGCCGCAGCGTCGCCTGCCAGGACTCCACGGCGTGCCGGTTCGTGAACACCTCCGGCCGGTCGCGATACAGCACAAACAAATCCGTGTGCCTCCGGAACGCGACTCCGGCCTCCGTACGATCGCCGATCGTCTGCCGCAGAGCGCCGTACCAGGTCCGCGTGCGCTCCCACGAGTTGAAGTTTCCGTAGAACTGGTCGGCGCCGAAGGGCCGGTCGGCGTGCGCCAGCGTGATGTCGCTGACGCCGATGCGCGACTTCGCACGTGTGAGCGAGTTCATCGCCATGTGCCGGTAGTCGCGATTCTCGCGGAAGCCCGTCGAGAAATCGCGCGAGAACGCCAGTTGCTGGCTACCGTCCTTCCAGGCGTATGCCGCCGACCCGCGTTGCTGGTTGACGCCGAAGTTCCCCGCCGCCGCACGCAGCCGGAACTCGCTCGCTTCGGGGGGCCGCGTGAGGAAATGCACGACGCCTCCGGTCGCCTCCGAGCCGTAGAGCGTCGACCCGGAGCCTTTCAGCACCTCGATCCGTTCGATGGCCTCCAGCGGAACCGGCACGTTCATGTTGTGATGGCCCGACTGCGCGTCGTTCAGCCGCATGCCGTTGAGCATCACGAGCGTCTGACCGAAGCCGCCGCCGCGGATCGAGACGTCGGTCTGGAGATTATTCGGCGCGCGCTGCCGCAGGTCGACCGAGGAGTCGCGATTCAGGAAGTCGATGACCGTCGCCGCCGTGAGCGCGCCGGCGCGCGGATCGAAGGTCCGCACGGAGCGGTCGGCCTCTTCCAGGGGAATCGGCTCGAAGCTGCCCGTCACAACGACCACGTCCTTGCGCTGCGCGAAAAGCGCCAGCAGCAACAGCCACATGGATCGATGCTATCGCACCGTCACCCGCACCCGATTCGCCGTCTTCCCGTCGACCGTGAGCACGACCTCCACGTCGCCGCGCCCCGCCAGCGACCTCGCAATGCGCGCGTTCACCTGGTCGAGTCCGCTGAACCCCGGCGTCGCACCCGCGTATATGACCTCGCTCGCCTCGCCGCCGATCGTCACGTGCACGTTCGGCAGATCGGTTCGATAGCGGATGCCGGTTCCGTACAGAATCAGAAAAACCTGGTCGCCGTCCGCGCCCGTGTCGATCGGAGCAGCGACGAACCGATTCTGCGCCGAGTCGAAGTTGGCGACAGGCTCCACTGTCTCGGCGCCGCTGACAGTCCGCCGAAACACCTGCGCCGCCGGCAGACCCTGCCCCGTGCTGTCGGCGGTGAACAGCGATGGCGCCGCCAGCGAAATCTCGATGGTCCCGGCTGCGGTGACGCTTCCACCGCTCCGAACCGTGACGTATGCCAGGCCCGGTGCGGTGCCACGCGGAACGATGTAGTTAATCTGTCCCGGCGAGACCAGCAGCAACGGCGCCGTACGCTCGACGCCGGCGCGGTCGCGCACCCGCACGCTGACGCCGAGCACCTCGAGCGCGCCCTGCGACGTTCGCGTGTCCGTCGCCAGACTCGCTCCGAACGCGGCGACGATCGCCTCGGGCGCGCTCCCCGGAGTAAAACTGGCCGCCGACACACTGGCGGCAGCCGGGAAGGCGCTGTCAAATAGCTCGGCGGTGTTCAGCACGTTGACGGCGGTGCCCGCGGCGTTGGCGGCCCCGCCGCCGGCGACAAGCACCTTTCCGTTCGGCAAGCCGGTCGCCGTATGGTTGTAGCGGCCTCCGTTGAGATCCGGCGCCGCGCGCCACGTCCCCGCAACCGGATCGTAGATCTGCGCGGTCTTGAGAAACCCGACGAAGCCTTCGGTGCTGCCGCCCGCCGCCAGCACCTCCCCGTGCGGCAGCAACGTCAGCGTATGCACAAACCGAACCCCGTTCAGGCTGCCGGTGGCCGACCATCGCCCCGTCGCGGGATCGTAGATCTCCGCCGCGGCCGTCGGGAATCCGTCCGCCGCCACACCGCCGGCGATAAGCACTCTGCCGTCCGACAGGGACACGCCGTTGGCGACCGGACGCGGTGTGATCAGCTCGCCCGTCAGCGTCCAGGAATTCGCCGCTGGATCGTAAATCTCGCAGATCCGATTCGACGGGTCGGCTCCCTGCACCCCTGACTGCCCGCCGGCAACAAGCACCTTCCCGTCCGGCAGCAGCGCCACGGCGCTACTGTATCGGGCCGCACTCATCGGCGCCGTGGCCCTCCACGTCCCCGACACCGGATCGTAAATCTCGGCACTGGTGGACGCTCCTGAAGCGGTGAGACCTCCGACCACAAAGACCCGTCCGTCAGGCAGTAGTACGGCCGCGGGACTCTGGCGAACGTTCGTCATGCTGCCCGTCGGAGCCCATGTTGCGGCTTCGGGATCGTAAACCTCCGCGGAGCTCAGCCGGGCCGCGCCCGGCGAGGTGAGGCCGCCCGCGACGAGAACCTTGCCGTTGTACAGCCGAACGGCGAGATGAATCGACCGCACGACGCCGATGTTGCCGGTCGCGCTCCACTGGCCCGTGGCAGGATCGTAGAGTTCGGAAGTCAGTCCGGCGCCGCCGATTGCCAGGACCTTCCCGTTCGACAGCAAGGTCGATGTGAAGCTGTTGCGTGCTCCAGTCATCGCTCCCGTGACGCTCCAGGAAGGCTGCGCCTCGACGAGAATACCGCCGGCCGGCAGCCACAGAACACACGCAAACAGGATTCGTCTCAAAACACCCTCCGACGAATCCAGGTAATCACTGATTCGCCGGACGGCGCAACTCCGCCGGCGCGCGATCCCGATCGAGCGCCTCCACCCGCACCTTCCACTCGACCGCCACGGTCTCCGGCGGGAAGCACTGCCGCTCGTCGCAAGCCTGGTAGCGGACCGTTCCTTTCACGGTCAGCACACCCGCTTCCAGCAGCGGCGTCAGCGCGCGCGAGTCGCCCGATACCGTGAGGTCGCGACGGATGGTGAACCGCCCCTGGAAGACGGGCACCGTGTCGCCGGCCAGCGTCATCCGCTCCGAGGCGGGGAACTCCGGCGGGTGCGGCTTGTATCCAGCCGATTCCGCCAGGTCCCAGCGAATCGCGATGTAGTCCTCGGGCGCGCCCGGCGCGTAGACATGCAGATTCGGCTTCATCTCGATTTCCAGCGCCACCGAGATGCGGTGTCCGATAGCCGCGGCGGTGGTGCTGATCCGCGGAGTGATCCTGAGATGCCCGGTCTCCACCGCCGTCCCGGCCGCCGCGGGCTCCTCGCGGAAGTGCGACGTGAGAATCCCGCCGATCGTGAACCGCTCCCGGAAATCGTCTTCGAAGTAGCGCGCCGTCACCACGCCCGCGCCGTCGATGACGTAGATGCCGGGGTGCGGCACGCCGTAGGCGAGATTCCCCTGCGGGATCTTGTCGTTGAAGATTCCGAAGGCGCGAATCACCTTGGAGTCCGCGTCCGACAGCAGTGGGAACTGGATGCCGCGGCGGCCGGCGAAGTGCTTCAAGGTCCCCACGGTGTCGTAACTGATGGCCGCGATCCCGTAGCCGCGTTGCGCCAGCGCCTCGCGATGGCTTTCCAGCTCCACGAGCTGGGCTTTGCAGTAGGGTCACCAGTCGGCCGAGCGGTGGAAGAGCACGAACGCGCCCTGTCGCCCCTTCACGGTGTCGAATGTCTGTCGCGCGCCGTTTTGATCGGCAAGCTCGAACGGTGGAATCCGGTCGCCAACGCCGAGTGGCGCGACGGCTTGCGCCATCGCCATGCCCGATGCGGCGAGTACGAGTGCGAGTTTCATAACGCTCGCAGCCAGTTTACACCCCCGGACCCCTGGCCTTTGTCGCCGATGCGATTGCCCGCGTGCAGCCGGCGCCGAGACCGTCCTGTACTACGATGGTCGCGATGCGGATGCTTTCGATTGCCTTGCTCGTCCTGCCGCTGGGAGCCGAGGAGATCAGGGTCGCCGGCGTCGAGAAGCCCGTCGAGATTCTCCGCGACCGCTGGGGCGTCCCGCACATCTACGCACAAACATCGGCCGACTTGTTCTTCGCGCAAGGCTACATCACGGCGCGCGACCGGCTCTTCCAGATCGATCTGTGGCGGCGCATCGGAACCGGCAAGCTCGCCGAAATCCTCGGCCCCTCCATGGTCGCGCGCGACCGCATGGCGCGCCTGGTGCGATTCCGTGGCGACTGGAACGCCGAGTGGCGCGCCTATTCGCCCGATACCCGCGAGATCGCCGTAGCGTTTACCAGCGGCATCAACGCCTATATCCGATCGCTTGGAGGCGCGCGGCCGCTCGAGTTCCGCCTCGCCGGATACGATCCGGGCCTGTGGGAGCCCGAGGACATCACCGCGCGCATCGCCGGCCTGTTGATGACGCGCAACGTCTCCCGCGAGGTGCAGCGCGCGCTCGACATCTCCCGATTCGGACTGGAGACCGTCGAGCGCTTCCTGCCGCCCGACCCGCTCGTCCCCATCCGCATTCCGAACGGACTCAACCTCGCCGACATCACCGGGGCGATCCTGCGCGACTACAACCAGGCCATCGGCGGCGTGCGGTTCCCGGAGTCCACCGCACCGGCCGATGACGGCCCCGCCGATGGAGATGCCTGGGGCAGCAACAACTGGGTGGTCGGCGGCGCGCTCTCGGCGACGGGAATGCCGCTGCTCGCCAGCGATCCGCATCGTCCCGTGCAGATTCCCTCGCTGCGCAAGACCGTGCACCTGGTGGGCCCCGGATGGAACGCGATCGGCGCGGGCGAGCCGGCGCTGCCGGGCATCGCGCTGGGCCACAACGAGCACATCGGCTTCGGCTTCACGATCGTCGGCATCGACCAGGGCGACCTGTACGTCGAGAAGCTGAACCCGTCGAATCCCGACGAGTACTGGCACCGCGGCGCCTGGCGCGCCATGGAGGTCGCGCGAGAGACGATTCCAGTCGCCGGCGCGCGCCCGCGCCAGGTGGAGCTGCGTTACACCCTGCACGGGCCGGTGATCCACGAGGAGTTGGGAAAGCATCGGGCGTACGTATTGAAATGGGTCGGCGCGGAGCCGGGAGGAGCCGGATATCTGGCGGCGCTGGCGGCCGCGCGCGCCACCAACTGGAAGGAGTTTCTCGCCGCGCTGGAGCGCTATAAAGTGCCGTCGGAGAACATGGCGTACGCCGACCGCGCGGGCAACATCGGATGGGTAGCCGCGGGACTCGCGCCCGTGCGCAAGAACTGGAGCGGGCTGCTGCCCGTACCGGGTGACAGCGGCGAGTACGAGTGGAGCGGCTTCCTGCCGTTCTCCGAGCATCCGATGTCGTTCAACCCGCCGCGTAATTGGATCGCCACGGCGAACCACAACATCCTGCCGCCGGGCTATCGCCACGCCCTCGGCTACGAGTGGGCGGCGCCGTTCCGCGCGCGCCGGGTCGAGGAAATGCTGCTGGCGGGGGCGAAGTTCGCGGTGGCCGACTTCGAGAAAATGCAGCAGGACGTGACGTCGATTCCGGCGCGGCGATTTCAGGCGGTGCTGAAGAAGTGGAGTCCGAATCTCGGAGCGCGCGAGAGCGCCATCGTTCGCCGCATGCTGTCCTGGGACTGCCAAATGTCGATGGACGCGCCGGAGCCGCTGATCTTCTCGGTGTGGATGGGCAAGCTGCACGGCACGCTGTTCGAGGGCGGCGTGGGGGCTCGCGTCGACGTCGCGACGGTGCTGCGCACGCTCGAGTCGAAGCCGGCGCCCGAAGCGCTTGCCAAGGCGCTCGAATACACGCTCGCCGATCTCGATCGCACCTTCGGCCGCGATTACACGCAGTGGCGCTGGGGCGCGGTTCACACCATCGAGTTCCGTCATCCGCTGAATCGCGCCGAGTGGAACCGCGGCCCGATCGCGCGGCCCGGCGACGGCAACACGGTCAACTCGACCAGCGGCGCCAACATGCGCCAGACCAACGGCGCCAGCTTCCGCATGGTGCTCGATCTCTCGGATTGGGACCGCTCGACGATGACGAACGTCCCCGGCGAGTCGGGCGATCCGTCGAGCAGGCACTACAGCGACCTGGTCGCCGACTGGGCCGCGGGGCGCTATCACCCGATGCCGTTTTCGAGGAAGGCGGTGGAGGCGGCGACGGTGGAGACGATTCGGCTGGTGGCTCGGTAGGCCGGCGGGTTACCCCGCCCTTCGCAGCGCCTCGATCCGCGGCGCACGACTCTTCGCGCTATCCAGGCTGAACGACCGCGCATCCCCGAGCTCGTCGCGCACGAAGGTCTCCATGCGCGCGACCGCCTCCTCCAGCGCCTTGCTCCGCTTGACGAACGGCATCCAGGCGATCGACGACGACCCCGGGTCGTACTCCCAGAGCCCGACTAATCTCCCGCGGTCGAAAATCCCGTTCGACGGCAGATCGGTCAGCGCGCTCGCGTGCGTCACTCCCTTTTCGTCGCGAACTTGGCGCGAAGCGTCCTCGGGCGCGATCAAATCCTTCAGGTCGCGGCGCAAGAGCACCAGGCTGTCGAGGCCGCTGACGAGGCGATACTGCGGGTCCTTCGCCGGCTTCGCCGCAAGCAGCGCCTCGCGATCCGCCGCGAGCATCAGCCGATCGCTCCCCGCTTCCATGCCGACCAGTTGCAACGGCTCGATCGCCGCCTTCGCGGCCTTCACGCCGAGTCCCGAGAACCACTGGAACTCGCCCATCGTCGCCGGGCCGATCCAGGTGAAATAGCGCCGCGCCAGCTCGACGAAGGCTTCCTCGGCCGTCATCTTCGACCTGGCGCGAGGACTCGGACGCCACAGCGCATACCGGTAGCGCTGCTGATCGAGCCGTCCGCCGATGGGCACGCGACGAATCTCGCCCAGCATCTGGAGTTTTCCAAGCGCGATCGGCAGCGTCGTGGCGACGCCCTTTTTCTGCCCCTCCGGCCCGAGATTTCGTGCCGCCTTGCCCACCTCGACGCGAATGCCATCCGGATCGAGCTCACCTTTCTCCAACGCCTTGACGACCGCGTCGCACAGCTTTCCGATCTCCGCCTCCGTCACGCCGAGCTTCATTGCCGTGCGCATGTCGCCGCCCCAGAACGATTCGCCGCACTTCAGCGCCAGCGCAAAGTCACGCGCCGGCACGACGTACGTACATCCGCGCGCCGCCGGCAGTTCGTGGATCTCGCGCTTCGCCGCCGCGCGCTCCGCAGTCTCGCGGCCGATCGACGCGCGCGTAAACAGCGTCAGGTACGGATTCGATCCGCCCACCGACCGCACCCACCCGGCACGATCCAGCACATCGGCGGGCGAGGCGTCGTCGAGGCTGCCGTCGAGTCCCTGCCGCGTCCACCACCAGGCGCGAAGCTTCTGAGCGTCCATCAGTCCTCCGTTCTACGGTGCCGCCGCCATCACCGCGATTGCCGTGTAATTATCGTGATCCCCATCGGCGACCCCGCACAGGTGCGCTTCCATGCGCGCCAGCCAGTCCGCTGGACCCGCGGCGTCGACCAACTCGTCGAGCATCACGTCCTCGGCGACGTACTCCCAGAATCCGTCGGTGCACAACAGGAACGCGTCGCCCGGCTCGATGCCGGCCGGCGAATCGCAAACCGACGGCGCGCTCTGTGTCGCGCTGCCGAGGCTGCGGCGCAGCCGGCTCCGGTCCTCGTGAAAGCGGATCTGATCGGCGGAAATCCCGCCCGCGTCGGCCAGCGCCTGCGGAACGCTGTGGTCGCGCGTCTGCCGCAACACCGCGCCGTCGCGGAAATGATACAGCCGCGAATCGCCGACATGCGCCCACGCCGCGGAATCGTAGTCGGAAGCCAGCAACACCGCCGTGCTGCGCATCTGCGCGAGCGCCGTCCCTTCCCGTTGCCGCGCGAGTATCGCCGCGTTAGCCACCGCCAGCGCCGCCGCCAGCGACTCGGGCGCGATCGACGGCTCGGCCGCGAAGCGCTCCAGCACCGTGTCGACGGCGATCTGAGCGGCCACTTCCCCGCCTCCGTGCCCGCCCAGCCCGTCGGCGGCCACGAAGCAGACCGCGCCGGGCAGCGCCAGGAAGTTGCAGCGATCCTCGTTCTCCGCGCGCCCGCCGGGCGACGTGATCATCTCCCAGGCGAGCGAGATCATTCCTCGATGCGCACTTCGAAGGCGTTCTCGGGCCGGCCCAGGTAGAAGCGGTCGCCCGGCCGCAGCTCCGCCTGCGCCCCCGGCGCGACCTTCTCGCCGTTCGCCAGAAACGTTCCGTTCGTCGACCAGTTGTCTTCGAGCACGAACCGCCGGCGCCCGGCGTCCCAGCGGATGGTGCAGTGGCGGCGCGACACGCCTTCGGTGTCCGGCGGGAAAACGAGACTCGCTGCGCGCGGATCGCGGCCCAGCACCCAGGCATCGCCCGCCATCTCCATCACCGTCCCCTGATAGTAGCCGCCGACCCCGCGTAGCAGCGGCTTCGACGGAGCGGACGACAGGGCCGCAGCGGCCGGTTCCCGCGGGCGAGCCGGCTCAGCGCGGCGATAGGTTGTCACCCGCTTGACGGCTTCCCGACCACGCCGCGTCGCCGCCAGCACCACGGCGACGAGCGCCAGCGCCGCCGTGCCGATCTGTCCGTAGACCATCAGCGACGACGTGGGCGACGGCGCGCCCGGCAGCGTGCACGCGCTCGTGGCGACCTCCGCCTTGATTTGCATCGCCGCCAGTTGCTCCACCAACTCGTCGATCTGGATCGCCCAGTAGATTCCGGCGCTCGAAGGCACGGCGACGACGCGCGTCTTCCCGTCCGGTCCCGGCGCCAGCACCGCCGTCTTGGGGCTGGCGACGTTGATCGCCACCACGCGCCCGCACTCGTCGAAGAGCGGCCCGCCCGAGTTTCCCGGACTGATCGGACTGCTGTGCTGGTAGAGGCGAGTCCCGTTGAGCTGCTCGTCGTCGCTGGGGTGCCCTTTGACGGCGGCGCCGATGATGCCCTCGGTGATCTTGACGACCTTGCGGCCGTCGGCGTCCGGAACGTCGTCGGCCGATCCGGGAAATCCCATCGCGTACACCTTGCGGCCTTCGGTGATCAGGCTCCGCGGCGAGAGCGGCGCCGGGGGACGGCCGGTCGGACGTCCGACTTCGAGAATGCCGATGTCCTTGCGCTTCGAACTCCAGCGCACCGTCGCCGGCCATGGCTGATCGGGCGTCGCCCACACGACCAGCTTCGTCACCTCGATGCCGGGCTTGCAGCAGACGTGCCAGTTCGTGACGATCCAGCGCCCGTCGCCAATGACGAAACCCGAGCCGTGCCCGCGCGCCGTGCCAACGCGTCCGTCCGCGGTCTGGACCCTGCCCTCCAGTTCCACCAGCACCGTCCCCTGGCGCATGCGCTCGAAGGGAACCTGCGCCGCGGCGACGGCCGCGAGGGCCATCGGGACCGCGGGGCGCGCGTACCTCATCGCCTCGCCCCGGGAGGCGGCCCGACCGGTGGATTCTCGATCGGCGGAGTCTGCGGACTCTGCCGGCCTTTTTCGACCGGAGGCGCCGACCCTGGCGTCACCGCGCCTTGGCGCGCCGGCGGACCGGCGTTATATCCCCCCGAATCCAGGCCGGTGGGGCCCGGCCCTCCGACCGCCGAGCGGGCGTACCACCACCACGCTCCTGCCGCGGCCGCCGCCAGCGTCACCAGAGCCACCGCCGCCGCGATCAGCGGCGACCTCCTCGACGCCGCGGGCCCGCCCGCATCCGCCCGTCTCGATGCGCCCGGTTCCGGGAGCGATACCGTCTTGGGGAGTTCGTGGACCACATCGACGGTCAGTACCGTCACGTTGTCCTGGTGCTCGCGCTTGCGATCCATCACACGGCCGACGAGCGCCTCGGCGGCATGGCTGCCCTCGCTCGCGAGCAGACCGGCGATCTCGTCCTCCGGGATCGTCTTGAACAGCCCGTCGGTGGCCAGAAGGATGCGGTCGCCCGCCTGGATCGTGCAGGGATGCAGGTTTCGGTCCACCAGTTTCAACTCGCGCTTGCCGACGTAGCTGGTGAGCGCCTCCCGTTGCGGGTCTCCCAGCGCCTGCTCGACGGTGATCTCGCCGCGCGCCGCGCGGGCGTCGAGATCGTGCGCATAGACGTGACTGGTGTTAAGCAGCGAGAGCCTGCCGTCGCGCAGCAGGTAGACCGCGCTGTCACCCACCGAAACCCAGTACAGCGCCGACTCGAACGTCACCGCGCCGATGAGCGTAGTACCCACGTCGCCGGCCACCCCGGCCTGCGCAGCCATCATCCACACAGCCTCGTTGGCGGCGAAGGCGGCCCGCTCCAGGGCGTCGGGAATCGTCTCATCCTCGAGCTTGGCGCGATAGGAATCGAGAAACGCCTTCACGGCGAGCTTGCTGGCCAGGTCGCCGTAGGAGAGTCCGCCCATGCCGTCGGCGATGACCGAGAGAAACCCGCCGTGACGGACGAGCGTCGGGTCGTTGGGATCGGAGAAGCCGAACGAGTCCTGCTGGTTCTGGCGCGTCCCGATGTGTTGCGCGTTGGCTGCGACGAATGGCACTTACTCGAACACCTTGTATTTTTCGGTCGAAAACGGCACCAGCGCCAGCTTGCTCTTGCCGACTTCCAAGATGTCGTTGGCGCCGATCTGCATCGGCGTGTGGACAACGTCCTCGTTGACGTACACGAGTCCCGCCGAGTCGCCCGGCTGCACCCAGTAGGTGCGCTTCTTGGGCTCGAATGTGAGAATCGCGTGGCGCTGCCGCGAAACCGTCTCGTCCTTGGCCAGCGCGACGTCCATGGTCGCGTCCCGGCCGATGAAGTTCTTCTCCGAATGCAACCGGTAGTCGCGGCCCATGTCCGGACCCTCGACGCACACCAGCCACCCGACCACGGGCTGAACTCCGGTCTCGGTCTCGCCGACGCGGCGCGTGACCCCGGCTCCCGCTGCCGCCGGTCGTCCCGCGCCCGGATCCGGCGCGAGCGGACGAGTCTTCATCGCCGCCGCCGCGCCCGTGGGATCGGTCGACGATGACTCCAGGTCGATCGGCTTCGAACACCAGGGGCAGCCGGTATGTTTCGAGGTGTCGTAGAAATGTCCCTCGGTGCAGCGGACCATCTTTCCCATGCGATCGCTTCCTCCTGGCGGATACTCCTTACTTACCACACGCGCGGCATCGCTCTCCCTTGACTCGCACCGCGCCGCACTCGCAGCGCACCAGCCGCGCGCCCTTGAGATGCGAGGAATCCGTCGACGGCGGCTCGTCGTGCTCGCGCGACAGTTCGTCGGATTGTGGAATCCGATGCTTGTTCCGCAGCACTGCGAGCAGATCCTCCACCGGAAACGTCGCCTCGCCGAAGCGAACCTCGTCGGCCGGAGTGATGAACTCCTGGCGAACGCGCTGCGAACGGCCCTGGCGGATCAGGAACGTCCCGTTGCTGCTGTTGCAATCGGTGAGGAACAACTGCCCGCCGTCGAGAAGCGTCAGCTCGGCGTGCAGGCGGCTCACCGAATCGTCGGCGATGGGGATGTCGCAGGTCTTCTCGCGGCCGACGGTGAACTTGCGCTCGCGGGCCATGGCGGTTCAGCGCGCGGGCGGCGACGGCGGCTGCGGTTGCGGCGGCGCCGCCAGGATCTCCTGCGATTTTCGGAACTCCGCCTTGCCGTCTCTGCCCATGACGAGGCTGCCAAAGTAGCCGATGCGCTTCTGAGCGGTCAGTTGAATCGCCCCCACGTCGACGCCGCCGTTTGCATAGGAGTACGTCAACTGAGCGCGCGCTCCCTTCAATTTGTCGGGCGCACCCATCAACTTGGCGAATACCTTGAACTCACCGGCCGGCATGTCGCGCAGCATCCACACCTCGCTGCCCGGGACGGTGTCGCGCGTCGAGACATCGCCGGGACGATAGGGACGTTGGAATTTTTCGAGCGTCGGCGGCGCAGCCGGCGGCTGAAACGGGTCCTGAATGTAGAGGTCGACATCCTGGCCGTCGGCGCCCGTATTCTCGCCGTAGAACCAGATTTGAAAGGCGACCGGCCGGCGTATTTCGAGGTCGCCGATCTTCTTGTCGGCCGCCTCCAGCGCTCTCTGGTACTGCCGAATCTGCTCCTGCGCCTCGGCCAGCTGCTGCTGCGCCTGCGCCATCTGCCGCTGCAACTGCTGGAGCTGCTCGAGCGCCTTGGCGACCGCCTCGGCCGACGCGCCGCCGCCGGAGAGCTGTTTTATGAGTTGCTCGATCTGCTTCTGCATCTGCTCCACATTCGCCTGGACGTTCTGCACGTTCTCGGCGGCCTTGGGACGCCCGTAGTGCGGGAACAGTGCGATGGTCATGAAGCAGAAGGCGCCCAGGGCGCCGCACAGAATGTCGAGCAGCGACATGTTGAAGATGTTGACTTCTCGATTGCCCGACCGCATGTCAGACCGGTCTCATTTGGCTCCCGCGTAGAGGCGGTTGATGAGGTTGCGCAACGTGTAGGTTCCGGCCAGGTTCACGCTGGTCTCTTCCTTCTCCTGCACCAGGTGCAGCAGGAACACCAACACCGCGCTCTGCGACAGCGCCACCATCGTACAGTCGAAGCCCACCGCCATCTTCTGCGCGACATCGTACATCTTGACCTCGCCCTGCGCCGGGACCGAGGCCAGCGACCCGCCCAGTCCCAGCACCGTGCCGATGAAGCCCAGCGTCGGCACCAGCCACGCGATGAACCGGATCAGCCCGTAGCGCATATCGACGCGGTGCTGAAGCAGCTCCAGGCTGCTCTGCATGACGGCGACGGTCTGGTCGACCGACCGGCCCCCCTGGAACTGAAGGATGCTCAGGTCGACCAGCGAGGGTAGGAATCCGTGTTCGTTGTCGAACTTGCCGGCGATCTTGCGGCGGATGGCCCCCAGGTCGCGCACCGTGAGCACAGTCTCGGAGTCCTCCGGAAGCAGGCCCGACTTGGCGAAGCCCAGCTCGCGCTCGGCGATGCGCCATCGGACGAACAGCTCGCTCAGCCCGATGAAAAAGAACAGGTGCATCAGGTTCTGGATCGTGAACGGGTAGGGGAAGTGCGAGAAGGGGGTGTTGTCGAGGATGAGCGTGGCGGCGCGCGACCCGCGCGTCAGCACGATGCTGAGGAATGCAATGACGAAGACCGCCGCGCCCAGCGCGATGCCCATCATCTTCTTGCGCTCCGGGAGTATCCAGAAGGGCGAGTTGGTGAGGTCGCGCAGGGCGGGCTGCATCTTCGTAATTATATACAGGTGGTTTCCGGAGCCTTTCCATCACGG
>CAZEVY010000038.1:26346-41955 GCA_964515555.1 uncultured Solibacteraceae bacterium
GCTGTAGAGACCGGATGACGCCTCTCCTCAGCCGCAGGAATCTCGTCGCCGGACTGATCGGCGCCGGCGGCGCCGGTGTGGTCGGCGTGGGCCTCGGCTACCACTACCGGTTCCACGGCTGGGCCTTACTCAAGATGAACAAGCGCGGCCTGGCCGAGTTCCTGGCCGAATGCGACCGCATCCACGAAAAACGCCGCGCCCACACGGCGGAAAGAGTGAAAGCCCTCAAGCGCAAGTACGAGGAGCCTGTTCTGGGCCGCATTCGTGTGTGGGACCTGGTGCAGAAGATGCAGCAGGTTCACGATACCAGCGATCCGAGCCTGCTCGGCATGAGTCAGTTCGGTCACGTCGTCCAGGTGCTCGATGCGATGGAGTCCAGCGGCATCCAGGATCCCAACCTGTTCCTGCTGGCCCTGCTGCACGATGCGGGCAAGACCATCGTGCTCTCGGGCGAGGCGCCGGAGAACGTCTTTTGCCCGTCGCGGAGACTGGGCGAGTTCCCCGAAAAATGTGGCCTGGACCAGGTGGTCTTCCAGTTCGGCCACGCCGAGTTCATCCATTCGAGGATCAAGGACCACGTCCCGCCCGAAGTCGCCTGGGCGGCGCGATACCACACCGTCCATCTCGCCGACGCTGAGCGCTTCATGACGGATGCCGAGCGCCGCACGACCGAAAGCCTCCTGCGGCCGTTTCGGCGCTTCGACGGCGGCTTCAAGTCCCCCTACCGCCAGCCGGACGTAAACCTCGAAAAGTATCGCGAGCTGATCGAGCGGACATTCCCGCAGCCGATTCTGATCTGAACGTGCCACCGGCGGGCCCCGAACCTCCGAGGCCCCTGGGCCGCGGCGAGGTACTGTGTCTGCTCGCGATCCTCGCCCTCGCCGCCGCGCTCCGCGTACCGGGGATCGACACCGATCTATGGCTGGACGAGGTGATGCTCCTGACCGACGGCGTGCGGCTGCCGCTTCCGCGGCTGCTCTCCGAATTCAGCTCGGAGACGGTTCATGTGCTGTATGCGCTCGCCGCCAAGCTCAGCCTGGGGGTGCTCGGGGAGAGCGCCGCCGCGCCGCGGCTTCCGGCGGCGATACTGGGTGTCCTCTCCATCTGGGCCGTGTGGTGGCTGGGCCGGACCTGGATGTCGCCCCGGGAAGGACTCCTCGCGGCGGCGTTGACTGCGGTCTCCTTTTCGCACGTGTGGTTTTCGCAGAACGCTCGCGGGTACACCGGACTGCTTCTGGCGACGCTCCTCTCCACCGGCCTCTACCTGCGCGCCCGGCACGGCGGCGGCAACCTCGCCTGGATGGCGAACACGGTCACCATTCTCCTGGGAATGTGGATTCACCTGACGATGGTTTTCGTGGCCCTGGCGCATGCCGCGGTCGCCTTGGCCGACCGCTTTTGGGCGCGGACCAGGCACCCGATCGGCTGGAAGCCGCTCGGCGCGATCGTACTGGCGGGCCTGTTGACCCTGCTGGTGTACGCATCGGCGCTCCCGGGAATGTCGGCCTTCTTCCTGGACCGCGTGACAAGACCCCCGCGAACCAGCCAGTTTCGTGGGCCGCAATACCTCGCCTACCAGGTTCTCGACCGGTTCGCCGGCGCCAACCTGGGGCTGGCGGTCACCTTCGGCGCCGGGATTCTGTTGGCGATCGGGGCGGTCTCGCTCTGGCGGCGCGACCGGCGCGCAGCGGCGAGTTCCTGCTGCCGGCAGCCATCTACCTGATCGCGATGATCGCCATGGGTCGGGTCCTTCGTCCCCGCTTCTTCTTCAACTCCGCGGGATTCGGACTCCTGCTGGCGATCCACGGGATCAGCGTTCTCTCCGAAGGGGCGGCGCGCCGATGGACCCGTTGGGGACCGCGGCTGTGGCCGGCCGCCGCCGCTATCCTGCTGATCGCCTCGGCATGGGATCTACGGAGGGTCTACGCGCACCCCAAGCAGGACTTCACCAGCGCTCGCGATCTCGTGGAGAGCCTTCGCCGACCGTCCGACTGCATGGTTGCCGTCGGCGAGGGGGCCTACGCGCTTGCCTACTACGCGCCGCACTGGACGATCGCGCCGCACGTCCGGAACCTGGCGGTCGCGCGCTGCCCAGGCGCCGCGTACGTCGTTTACACACTGCCACGCCGCCTGCGGGCGATGCGCCCGGGGCTGTTCGCCGATCTGGAAGCGAACTACTCGTTGATCCGCGTGTTTCCGGGTACGCTTGCCGACGGAGACGTCTACGTTCGGCGGTCGCGCGATTGACGCGGCGGCTGACGGTTATCCTGGTGGGGAGTGCGCACCTCCCGAAGACGATACCCCGCCCGTCCCATCGTCGGCGTGGGCGCGCTGATCCTCGACGGTGATCGGATTCTCCTGGTCGAGCGCGCGCGCCCGCCGCTGGCGGGCTTCTGGTCGTTGCCCGGCGGCGCCGTCGAAACCGGAGAACGCCTCGAAGACGCGCTGCGGCGCGAAGTCGCCGAGGAGACCGGACTCAAGGTGAAGCCTCTGGCGATCGTCGAAGTCTTCGAGCGCATCACGCGCGACCGGCGCGACCGCGTCCTCTACCACTACGTGCTGATCGACTACCTGTGCCACGCCACCGGCGGACGCCTCATGGCGGGCGACGACGCCGGCCGCGCCTGCTGGTTCGCGCGCCGCCAGCTCTCGCGTCTCCGCCTCACCGAGGGAACGCTCGCTGTCATCCGCAAGGCGCTCCGGACGCGATGATCCACTCCAGCGCCGATCTCCTCGAGTTTCCCGCCGTCCGGCGCCTCGTCGGGCGTTGGGTTGCGAGCCCTCCAGGCCGCCGCGCGCTCGCCGCCGTCGAGCCGACCGACGACAGCCCCGCACTCGAAGAAACTCTGGCCGAAACCGCCGAGGCCGTCGCCTACCTCGACGCCGCCGCGCAACCCCAGCCCGCGGCGCGCGGATCGGCGCTTCGCCCGCGATTCGGCTCGGTTCCCGACTGCGAGGCTTCCCTCGCGCGGCTCGCCATCGAGGGCGCGGTGCTCGAGGGCGCGGAGATTCTCGCGTTGACCGCCCTGCTCGACGTCGCCGGGAACACTCGTTCGGCGCTGCGCCTCGCCGGCGCGCGCTTTCCGCGCCTGGTTGCGATCGGCGACCGCATCGCCGACTTCGGCCTCCTGACCCGCGACTTCGGCGCCAAGCTGTTGCCCGGCGGACTGGTCGCCGACCACGCCAGCCCCGTGCTGGCGCGCGTACGGCGCGAGATCGACCGTCAGCAGCGCGCGATCCAGGAGTCGCTCGAGCGCTTCCTTCGCGTGCATCGCGACGACGGCGTGCTCCAGGAGGACTTCGTCGCCATCCGCAACGACCGCTTCGTGATTCCGGTGGTGCCCGGCCAGCGCCGCCGGGTCGAAGGCGTGATTCACGGCGCGAGCGGCAGCGGCCACACGCTGTTCCTCGAACCGCTGGAGACCATCGAGCTGAACAACGATCTCGTCCGCCTCCGCGAGGAGGAGGCGCGCGAGGTGCATCGCATTCTTGCCGAGATGACGGCGCGACTGCGCGAATCGGCCGCCGATATCGAGGCGGCGAGCGAAGCCGTCGGCGCGCTGGATCTCCTCTTCGCCAAGGCGGAGTTCGCTCGGGAGTTCGGCTGCACCGTGCCGAAGCTGAGCCCGCCGGACGCGCCCCGCCTGGCCTTGCGCGAGGCGCGCCATCCGTTGCTCGAAGACGTCCTGCGCCGCCGCGGCCGCCACGCCGTGCCGTTTTCACTGACCCTCGACGGCGCGCGGCGCACGTTGCTGATCAGCGGACCCAACACGGGCGGCAAGACCGTCACGCTGAAGACCGCCGGTCTCATCGTGCTCATGGCACAGGCCGGACTTCCGGTCCCCTGCGCCGAGGCTGAGACGCCGTTGTTCGCCCTGGTGCTGGCCGACATGGGCGACAACCAGTCCATCGAGGAGAGCCTCAGCACCTTCTCGGCGCACATGCAGCGCGTGCGCGAGATGCTGGATCTCGCCGAGCCCGGCGCGCTGGCGCTGCTCGACGAACCGGGCCGCGCCACCGACCCGGACGAAGGCGGCGCTCTCGGCGTCGCCATCCTCGACCATTTCCGCCGCGCCGGCGCCTTCACGCTCGCCTCCACGCATCTCATGGCGATCAAGACCTACGGCGCCACCGAGCAGGGCGTCGTCAACGCGTCGATGAGCTTCGACGACGACACGCTGGAGCCGACCTATCGCCTCGATATCGGCGCGCCCGGCCGCTCGGCGGGCCTGGAGATCGCCGCGCGCCTGGGCCTGCCCGCGGCGCTGATCGACCGCGCGCGCGCGACCATGACGTCGGCGCAGCGGGATGTCGCCGACTACCTGCGCCTCCTGCGCGCGGAAACCGAAGCGGCCCGCGATCGCGCCGGCGCGCTGGAGCGCGAGCGGTCGGCGATGGAGGAGGAGCGCCGCGGCCTGGCGCGCGAATGGGAGAAACGCGAGTCGGCGAAGCTCCGGGAGATCGACCGCCGCGCCGAGGAGACGCTGGCGAAGTTCGAACGCGAAGCGCGGGAGACGATCGCGAAGATCGGCGAGGAAGCGTCGTCGCGCAAGGCCGGCGATCGGGCGCAACGCCGGGTCGCGCAGGCTCGCCGCGAATTGCGCGAGGAGATCGTCGCCACCGTGCCGCCCTCATCACCCCAAGCGCCGCCCTCGCCGATCCGCGAGGGCGCGCGCGTCCGGCTGCGCGACGTGCGCGGCGCGGTACCGGTTCGTCGCGTATTCGACGATGGAACCATCGAAGTGGAAGCCGGCGTGATGAAACTGCGCGTCGCCGCGGACGACGTCGTCGAGGTCCTTCCCGATGCGCCCCCCGCGCCGCCGCGCGGCGTCTCGGTCCATGCGGCTGCGCGAACGGGCGGCGTGCCGCGCGAGCTCAACGTGATCGGCCGGTCGTCGGAGGAGGCGCTGGAGGAGGTGGACAAGTTCCTCGACACCGCGGCGATGGCGTCGGTCGAACGCGTCCGCATCGTGCACGGCCACGGCATGGGCATCCTGAAGAAGGCGATCGCGCGCCTGCTGGCGGGGCACCCGCACGTGGCGAAGTCCTACGAAGCGCCCCCGCGCGAAGGCGGCGCCGGAGCAACGCTGGTCGAGTTAAAAGGCGAGGGCGAGTAGCGCGCGGGATGCGCGAAATCGCCCAAACCTGATAACCTTGGGTGTCTGGTACTCGCCTTGAACCGATCACTTCTCCTCGTCCCCTGCCTTTTCCTATTGCCCGGGTTGACGGCCCAGACGCCGCCGCCGAGCCCGCCGCCCCAGGACCCCAAGCCCCCGGCGACCCAGGCGCCGAAGCCCCCGGCGCCCGTCTTCCGCAACCCCGTCTACGTGCGCCGCTTCTCGCTCGGCATCTCGGCCAGCTTCATGCTGCCGAACCCGATCCGCAGCGAGGACATCACCCAGAACCCGTCTACCAACCCGCCGATCTCGATCACCTCGACCAACGACCCCAAGCAGAACATCGCCGCCTACGGCGCCATCGCCCAGCTCGCCGTCAGCGAGCGCATCGCCGTCGCCGTGCACCCGACGATCCGAAAGATCGCCTTCAACTCCAACACGCGCCGCTTCGAGGGAACCGACAATCCCACCACTTTCGCCGACGAGCGCCGCATCACAGTCACCACCGGCGACACCCGCGCGCGATACCTCGATGTGCCCGTGCTCATGCGCTACTACGGACGCGACCGCACCGAGGACGGCCACCGCTGGTTCGCCGAAGCCGGTCCCTCGGCGCGCCTGGTGCGCGGCGTTCGCACCTCCCGCCAGATCACGCTTCCGGACGGCTCCACGCAGACCGACAACTCTCCAGCCGCACACAAGAAGAACGTGCTGGGCGTCGCGGGCGGACTTGGCGGTCAGTTCATCGATCCGCTCGGCATCCGACTGGTGTTTGGCGCCCGCTACACGCGCTGGTTCAACTCCGCCTTCAACGAGATCAGCGGGCGCTCCCGGCGCCACCAGGCGGAGATTTACATCGCTCTGACGTTCTAAGAAGCGGTTAATTCTCGGGCGATCGCCTGGGCGCGCTCGTAGAGCATCCCCACGTCGCTTGAACACCCCAGGAACCGCATGCCGCGCTCCCGCCAGAAGCGCGCCAACTCGATCGTGCGCGTCTGCGTCCCAGGTGCGACCCCATGCGTGACGCAACTGTCGCGCACCTTCTCCATCGCGTCGACGACGCTCATGTGCTGGAACTGCCCGGGGACGCCTAGCGAGATCGAAAGGTCCGCCGGCCCGATCATCACCGCGTCGACGCCAGCGACTGATAGCAGCTCGTCGCGCGCTTCCACGCCGCGCCGCGTCTCGATCTGAAACACAACCAGCGTGTTGGCGTTGATGTGCTCGATCATCTCGGGCATCGTGACTGCTTCGAAATCGACATGAAAGGCCGTCAACCCGAAGCCCCGCGCACCAACCGGCGGGAAGCGGCACCAGCTCACGGCTTTCTCCAGCGCCTCGGGCGATTCCATACGCGGCAGGATGATTCCCTGCGCGCCGCAGTCCAGCGCGCGCGCCACCAGCGGATACTGCATGTCGGCCACGCGCACGATCGGCGAGAAGCCCGTCGTCACCGCCACGCGGCAGATGTCCTGCACGGTCTCCAGGTCGAAGCCGCCGTGCTCGGTGTCGATGAAGGCCCAGTGGAATCCGGCCGCCGCGAGGATCTTCGCGACATCGGGCGAGCGCAATTGCCCGAAGTTGGTGCCCAGTTGCACGCGCCCCTCGGCGAGCGCCTTCTTGACGGTGTTAACGCGCATGACTCTTGAGCGTAGCGAATCAGAAGCTGTAGCGCAGCGCCAGCATCGCGTGCGAGTTGCGGCGGTACTGGCCGAGAAAATCGCCCGGCTCGCCGCGGATCAGCGTGAAGCTCGCGCCCGCCCGCCAGTGCCGCCCGAGAAGATGCGTGTACTCGCCCTTCACCCACACGCCGTCGCCGTTGCGCCGCACCGCGGCCTCGATGGCGACGCTCCTGCGCGCGTCGATGGTGTACCCGGCGCGTCCCAGAAACGCGCGCGCGAACCCGCGATCCGGAGCGAACCCCAACGGGTTCCGGCGCGACGTCACCGCCTCGCCCGCGTAGCCGCCGACGAAGACCCATTCGCCGCTCGTGCGCTCCAGTTGCACCACGTAGAGCGCGTATTCGTCGGCCTGCTGCGTCGCCGAGGTAAACCACGCCGCCTCGCCCTTCACCGTGAACCACGCCAGTGGAACCGCCGCGTCGAAGCCGTAGAGCCGCAGACGCGGATACACGCGAGTGACATCGACCGTCAGCGGCGCGCCCAGGCGCGCCTCGAACAACGAGAGATGATGGAAGCCCTCGAAGAATACGACCGAGTGCTCGTGCCGCGCGCCGACGTAGTTCCATCGCGCGCCGAACTGCGAGCGCCCCGGAAACCGCGCGCCGAGGTCGCGCACACGGAAGAATTCGGCGCCGGGCGGCAGCACTGTCCAGCGCTGATCGAGGAGCGGCGTGCGGCTCGGCGTGAACCGCGGCGTCCACACCGCGTCGACGGTGTTCTTCCCCGATTCGTACGTCAGCCGCGCCGCCGTCACGCCGAGCAGCTCCGCGTCGACCACGCTCAGGTAGTCGCGCGGCGCGAAACGATCGGTCGGATTCAGGATGTCGGCCTTGCCCCAGCGGATGAACTGCCGGCCGAACTCCGCCGTGAAGCCGCCGCGATGGTACTGCGCACTGAATCGGCGCAGCGAGAACGCCGGACGTTGGAGCCGGCGGTCCTCGAAGTCGGCGCGGGCCTCGCGCTCCACCTGGCGATGCGTGTCCGCGCGAGCATCGAGCGACCCGAACAGCTTCCATCCCGCGCCCAGGTCGAGCGAAGGCTCCCACCGCAGCAGCGCGTCGCCGACGATACGCCCGCTGTCGCCGGGCGCCGTTTGCGGATAGAGGAGGAAGCGCGTCTCGAAATAGCCGCGATGGTCGAACGTCTGGGCGGCGAGCGGAATCGCCACAACCGCCGCCAGCGCTCTCATGACCCGCGACGCAGTGCCTGCAAGGTGAAATCCTCGTCCTTCATCGGGACGTTATAGTCGAGCTTTTCCAGCTTCATCACCGTGCGGCTCGAGCGCTTCACGTCGAGCACCTCGACCGTGCGCGGCGTCCAGATCCCCTCGATCCTCTCCACGTCCGACCACCGCAGCCGCCGCACCAGCGCGTCGCCCGCGAAGGCCTCCACCTGCACGAACACCAGCACATCCTTCCGCACCCAGCCGACCGTGTGCGTGTACTGCGACGACTTCCCTTTCTTCGGGCGCGACTCCACCTTCCAGCACGCCTCGCCGTCGAGCGCCGCCTCGCCGATCAGCCGGTAGTCGTACTGGTCGACATCGCGCTCTTCCAGATCCTCGAAGCTGAAGTCCGTGCCGAAGAACCGCGTCGACCGGTCCTGCAACGCGATCCGCCGCTCGCGCTGGATAGCGGGCGTCCACATCCACTGGTCGCTGGCGCGCTCCGGGTGATTCACGATCAGCACGGCGACGCCCTTGACCTCGGGCGGCTCCGTGAATCGCAGGATCGCCTTGCTCGCCCCCGCCGAGCCGATGCGCCGATAGGTCCACCGCTTTTCGGTAATCCGCCGCCGCGCGTCGATCACCTGAAGCGTCCCCTCGTAGCGCTGCGACGACGACCGCGCGCGCTTCTGCGCCTCGGCCACGATCTCCCGCGCGTCCTGCGCGACCACCGCGGCACAGAGGCACCAGATGAACCGCTTGCTGACGCGCGCGGCTCGGAACCGCTGATTCTGAGCCGCGACCGTGAGGGAGCGGTTGTCACATCCAAGGCGCCACAGCGGCTTATTCATACTCCAGAGCCTCCACCAGCGACGCCCGTACCGCCGACTCCGCCGGCCACAGCGCCGCCACGAACGCCGCCCCCAGAATCACGGGGAACAATAACAACGCAATTCCCGTCGGAAAGGCGTATTCCAACCGAATTCCCACCATATCCATCTTCACCAGCACGAAATTGTAGTACAGCATGGCCGCACCGAGCCCGATCGCCAGCACCACGCCGATCGCGCCCGTCAGTAGCGCCTCCATCCACACCGCGTGCCGCACCTGCCGCCGCAACCCGCCGACCGCCTGCAACACGCCCAGCTCCCGGCGCCGGTCGATGATCGACACGGTCAGGCTGTTGATGATCCCCAGAATCGCGATCAGCACGGCGACGAACAGTTGCAGATACGTCATGCCGAACCACTGGTCGGCCACCACGCCGATATAGTCGCGCAGCTCGCCGCTGGTCATCACGAACAGGCTGCGGTTCGCTCCCACGCGCCCGAGGATCGCCTCGCGCGCCGCTTCGGCCGGCACGCCCGGCTTGAGGTACACGCGCACGACGTTAATGGTCTCGTCCTTCCAGTGCCGCCGATAGAGGCTCCGGTCGATCAGGATGCTGCCGCGCTGATCGGTATAGTCGACCGTCACGCCCACCACCGGCAGCCGCAGCACGCCCTGCGGCGCGGGAATCTCCAGCATGTCGCCCACGTGCAGATTCTCGATGAGTGAGAAGTTATCCGAGATCAGGGCGCCGCGCCCCTCCGACGCCAGCCGCACCCCTTCCTCGTACGTCCCCTCGATCACGCGCGGTTGAACGCGCCGCGAGATGCGTGCGATGTCGGCCGCCACCAGCATCACCGGACGCCCGCGCACCGTCGTGCGTCCGAAGCGCACCGGCTGCGCCTCCTCGACTCCCTCGATGGCCGCCACCTGCGCCGCCACCTCCGGCGGAAACCGGAAGCTGCGCGACGAGATGTTCTCCGACGTCGTCACGATCAGGTCGAAATTCATGGTGGCGCGCATCCAGGCGAACAGCGACTCGTTGCTCGAAAGCGCCACGCCCGCGAAGCTCACCGCCAGCGCCAGCGAGAGCATCAGCGCGGCCACGGTCGCCGACGTTCGGCGCGGCGACTGCAACAGGCTGTCGGCCGCCAGCGCCCCCTCCACCGGGCGCACGCGCTTCCAAAGCGGCCGGAGCGCGCGCGTGAGCCACATCGCCGCCGAGGGCGTCATCAGCAGCGCCGAGGCGATCAGCATCAGGTAGCTCGCCAGGAACGCGATTTTGCCGCCCGCCGCCAGGAGCGCCAGCGCAGCCGCGAGCACCGCGATCGCCGCGATGCGCCGCGCGCGATTCTCGCCCGCCGTCAGCACCTGCTGGCGGCCCTTCTGGAGCGCGAGCACCGGGTCGACCCGCGCCGCGCGCCGCGCCGGCAGCACCCCGCCCGCGACGCTCGCCAGCACGCCCAGCGCGAACGTCCACGCGATCAACTGCGGGTCGTCGACCACGCTCTCGACAGCCTGGTTCACGGTGTACATCTGCTCGACCATGCCGCTCATGAATCCCGCGACGCCGCGCGCCAGCAGCCGGCCGAAGACGATTCCCAGCCCGGAACCGATCGCGCCCAACACCACGCTCTCTCCGAGAAACAGCAGAAGCACCTGCCGCCGCGTGGCGCCGAGCGCGCGCAACACGCCGATCTCCGTGCGCCGCTGCGTCACCGCGATCGAGAAGGCGTTGTAGATGATGAACACGCCGATCAGCAGCGACACCGCGCTCGTCAGGTTCACCGAAAACGTCAGCGCCGCCGACACCGATTCCAGGTACTTCCCGCGCGACTCCGGAGTCTCCACCTGAAAGCCCGGCCCGAGCAGCTTCTCCAGATCCGCTTGCACGCCGGCGACGGTCGCGCCCTCCCGCACCGCCACGTCGACGCGATCGAACGACCGCCCGCGTCCGAACACCATCTGCGCGGCGTAGACGTCCATCACCGCCAGACTCCCGCCGTAGGCGCTCGCCAGGCCGCCGGCGCGCATGATGCCTCGCACGACGAACTGCCGCTCGCCTTCCATGGTGCCGAGCTTCAAGCGGTCGCCGATCTTCAGCCCGTTGCGCGCCGCGAACTGCCGGCTGACGATTATCGAGTCCGGCTGCGCGAGAAATACGAGCGGATCCTCGACGGCGTCCTCGTCGGCGCCTTGCAGGTCGTAGTCGCGCAGCGACTGATCGCCCGTCATGTCGACCCCGAGGACCAGCAGGTTTCCCTGCCCCGCGAGTCCCGTCGAAACCGACGCCTCGATCACCGGCACGGCCACTCGCACCCCAGGCTGCGACTGAATCGTCTCCAGCACCTCCTCGGGGAATCCCGTCTCACCCGACGACACCTGCAATTCGGTCGACCCGGCGACGCGATTCACCGTCTGCCTGAACGCGGCCAGCACCGAGCGATTGCCGCTGTGCATGCCGAGAAAAAGCGCCACCCCGAGCACGATCCCGGCGACCGTCAGTCCTGTCCGCAGCTTGTGTTTCCGCAGATAGGGGACTCCGAGCAGCAGGATCAGCTTCATCGCCTGGTGTCCTCGACCACGCGCCCGTCGCGCAGCGCGATCGTCCGCTCGCAGCTTCCGGCGACCGTCATGTCGTGCGTGACGATCAGTACCGTCGCACCGAGCCGCGAGTGCAGGTCGCGGATCAGATCGAGAATGCCGGCGCCGGTGGCGGTGTCGAGATTGCCGGTCGGCTCGTCGGCGAGGAGAATCGGCGGATAGACCGAGAGGGCGCGCGCAATCGCGACCCGCTGGCGCTCGCCGCCGGAAAGCTCCTCGGGCAGGTGGTCGATGCGCGCCGAAAGTCCGACCAGCGCGAGCAGCTCACGCGCTCGATCGCCGGCCCTGCGCGACGGCCAGCCGCGCAGGTGCAGCGGCATGGCGACGTTCTCCAAGCAGTTCAGGCTCGGCAGCAGGTTGAAGAACTGGAAGATGAAGCCGATCTTGTCGCGGCGCACGCGCGTGAGGTCGTCGTCGGCGAGGCCGGCGAGCGGCTGCGAGTCGATGAGGATTTCGCCGGTCGTGGGGCGGTCGAGTCCGCCGATCAGGTTCAGCAAAGTGGACTTGCCGGAGCCGGAGGGACCGATCAGGGCGGCCATCTCGCCGCGCGCAATGTTCAGGTTGACGCCTTCGAGGGCGGTGACGATCTTCTTTCCGTTGAACGACTTGGAAACCCCTCGAAGTTCGATCATCGGCGGCGGCGAGAGTGAGGCTCCACGTTCTAAGATGACACAATAGGCGGCGAAGATTCGGCGCCCTTCTGCCGATAGACGATTTCAGGCATGTCCCGCGATTCCATCGAGAATTTCCGTAAGCGGGCGCGATGGTGCCTGGCGATGCCGCTGAACGGCGCGGGCCGCCACGAGATCGTCGTCGATGGCGAGAGCGTCGTCACCGGCGACACGCTGTGGCTGGCCGGGGGCGGCTGGAGCGACCAGACCATTTTTTGCCGATCCTGTTTTACCTGCGGCCCGGACTGCTCGATCACCGCACCCGTCTACTCGGGTGCGGCCGCCGAGATCGGCGCCGGATCGTTCGTCGAGGCCGTCGCCGCTGACGGCGACCTCATGGTCGGCCCGCGCTGCGAAGTGGGTCGGTGGGCGTCGAGCGGCGGGCGTCTCGACCTGCGGCACGGCGCGATGGTGAGAGGACTCGCGCGCGCGGCGATCTCCATCCACCTCGGCGCCGAAGCCGGTGCGCGCTCGCTCGACGCTCCGTCGATCTCGACGCAGACCGTGCAGGCGCCTTCGACCGCGGCCTCGTGGTCGCCCGCGGGAGTGCACGAGATCGACCTTCCCCGCAACAGCCCGTCGTTGCCCACCGTGCCCGGCGCTGACCCCGGCCGCTGGCGCGCGATGAGCCCGGGCACGTGGCTCTACGCCGGATCGCTCACCATCGACGAGCCGGTGTGGTTGCGCGCGGGCCTGGTGGTGCGCGGCGCTTTCGCCTGCGCCTCCGGCAGCCTGATCGAGGGACGGCTGGCCGTGAGCGGATCGGCGCGCGTCGGCTCGGGATCGCTCGTGGGCGCCGCGCTGGTGGTCGCCGGCGACCTGGTGCTCGACGCCGATGTCATCTTCCAGCGCAGCCTCGCCGCCGGGCAGACCATTCGCCTGCGATCGGGCGTGCGCGGCTTCCGCGAGAACGGCCCGGTGACGGTCGACTCCGGAGGCTCGGTGATGCTGGAGCCCAACGTCGTGGTGCGCGGCCGCATCGACGCGCGCGGAATGGTGCGCGCGCTGTAGGTTGTTACACGACGACCTGCACGAGTCCGGACTCTTCGATCCGCTGATTCGATGTGACGAGTTTCAAACGGTGCACGCGCGCCGTCGCCACGATGACGCGGTCGGCGGGATCACGCAGCACACGGAGCGACGCCGACTCGGCCGCGATCTCGTAGGTGAGCGGCAAGAGCGCGAAGACCGGGCTCGCTTCCAACTCGGCGAAAAACTCGCCGATCGGCTTCTTCAGGTCGACCCTGCCTTCGCTCGCCAGTGACGCGACCTCCATTAGCGTGATCGCACTGACTCCGAGGGGTTCGCTTCGACGCACCGCTTCCTCGAGCACCCGCATCTGGTCGCGCGAGAGCTTAGCTGCTTGACCGAGCCAACGGATACGATGTGTGTGTCGAGTATGAAGCGCACGAATCGTTCACCGCGCTACCGGCCGTTCATGCAGTCGTAGTCAAAGCCGGTGTTAACGATGTCGCCGACGATGCGCATCCTGCCCGCCCAACTGTTCCTCGGCGACTTCCACTTCTCCCGCTTGGCGGCGCCCAATACCGCCACCGGACGACCGCGCCTGGTGATCGTGATCGTGCAGCCGTTCTCGTTCACTTCGTCGAGAAGAGCGTGACACTTCGCCTTGAACTCGGTCGCGCTGACGACACGGTGCTTCAGCACGCATTCACCTTATCACGCCGCCCCTTGCGTGAATCGCGCCAAAGCATCCAGCTTCCCCATCGCCGCGCCGGAATCGATCGACTGCCGAGCGACCTCCATCGCCGCCAGCGGCTCCGCCGCGCGACCCGCCGCCATCAGCGCCGCCGCCGCGTTTGCCAGCACCACGTCGCGCGCCGGGCCCGCCTCGCCTCCCAGCACCGCCCGCGCGATCCGGCAGTTCTCCTCGAGGTCCGCACCCTTCAGCGCATCGACCGCCGCGACCGGCACGCCGAACGTCTCCGGCGTCCAGGTCTCGTATGTTACGGCGCCCGCGGCGATCGACCACACCAGCGTCGGCCCCGTCGTCGTCACCTCGTCGATGCCCTCGCCGTGCACCACGAAGCCGCGCTCCAGTCCCAACACTACCAGCGCGTTCGCCATCAGGTCGGCCGCCTCCGCGTTGGGTGCGCCGATCAACTGCGACGACGCGCCCGCCGGGTTCGTCAGCGGGCCGAGCAGGTTGAACACCGTGCGCATCTTCAGTTCGACGCGCGCCGGCTGCGCGTGCTTCATCGCCGGATGCAGCGCGGGCGCGAACAGAAACCCCACGCCCACCTCGCGGATCGCGCGACCCATCTCCTCCGGTGCGATCGCGATCTTCACGCCGAGTCCCTCCAGCACGTCGGCGCTGCCGCAACGGCTCGATATCGACCGGTTCCCGTGTTTGGCGACCTTTACGCCCGCGCCCGCCGCCACGAACGCAACGATCGTCGATATGTTGAACGTGCCCCCGCCGTCGCCGCCCGTGCCGCAGGTATCGAGCACCACGCCCTCGCCCGCATCCACCCGTGTTACTCGCGCGCGCATCGCCCGCGCGAAGCCCGTCACCTCGTCGACCGTCTCGCCCTTCATGCGCAGCGCGACCAGGAATGCCGCCACCTGCGCCGTCGTCGCCTCGCCTTCGAGGATCGACGACATGGCGTCTTCGGCTTCGGCGGCGTCGAGATTCGTCCGCTCGGCGACGCGATGAAGGTGCGCGAGAAGCGGCATGTTATAGTGAGGGATTCCATACTAGCAGACCCTCTCGCGGCTCATGAAAATCCACGAATACCAGGCGAAGGCGCTGCTCGCCCAGTTCGGCGTGCCCGTGCCTCGCGGTGAAGTCGCCTTCACCGTCGAAGAGGCCGACGCGGCCGCCAGGCGCATCGGCGGAAGCGTCGTCGTCAAGGCGCAGATACACGCCGGAGGCCGCGGCAAGGGCGGCGGCGTGAAGGTCGCCAGGGACGCCGCCGAGGCCGCCGCGCACGCCGAGAAGATTCTCGGCATGCGGCTCGTCACCCACCAGACCGGACCCGAGGGCCGGATCGTGCAACGGCTGCTCATCGAGGAGACGCTGCCGATCGAGCGTGAGCTCTACCTCGGCATCACGCTCGATCGGCAGCATGGCCGCAACGTCTTCATGGCGTCGGCGGCCGGTGGCATGGATATCGAAGAGGTCGCGGCGAAGCATCCGGAAAAACTCCTCAAGGAGACGCTGCTCCCCGGCGCGGGACTTTTACCCTTCCAGGCCCGAAAGCTCGCCTTCGGCATCGGCGTTCCATCCGCGAGCGTGAGCGGCGCCGTCGCCGCCATGACCGCCCTGGTGAAAGCCTACGACGCGCTGGACGCCTCGCTCGCCGAGATCAACCCCTTCGTGCTCACCGCCGACGGCCGCGTCATCGCGCTCGACGCCAAGTTCAATCTCGACGACAACGCCCTCTACCGTCACAAGGATCTCCTCGAATTGCGCGACCTCAATGAAGAGGACCCGCTCGAAGTCGAGGCCTCGCGCCACAACCTGAACTACATCAAGCTCGACGGCACGGTCGGCTGCATGGTCAACGGCGCCGGCCTCG
>CAZEVY010000039.1:0-41016 GCA_964515555.1 uncultured Solibacteraceae bacterium
GACATCCTCGACTTCTCCAAGATCGAGGCCGGAAAGCTGACGCTCGATCCGGTGGAGTTCGGCCTCCGCCAGAACATCAAGGAAGCCCTCCGGCCGCTGGCGGTGCGCGCCGACGAGAAAGGCCTGGAGATGCTGTGCGAGATCGACGCCGCCGTGCCGGACCGGCTGGTGGGCGACATCCTGCGCATCCGCCAGACGCTGGTCAACCTGGTGGGCAACGCCGTGAAGTTCACCGATCGCGGACAGGTCCACGTGCGGATCGAGAAGGCGGGCGCCGGCGGCGGCGGCCGTACGCAGTTGCACGTCACCGTCCGCGACACCGGCATCGGCATTCCCGCCGAACGCCAGGAGTTCATCTTCAACGCCTTCACGCAGGCCGACGGCTCGGTGACGCGGCGTTACGGCGGCACCGGGCTGGGCCTCTCGATTTCGGCCCGGCTGGTGCGCCTGATTGGCGGCGACATCTGGGTCGAGAGCGAGCCCGGCCGCGGCAGCGCCTTCCACTTCACCGTCACGCTTCGCAGCTCGGACGTGCAGCCCGCCGCCGCGCCGGATCTGGCGGGGAGCCGCGCGCTGGTTGCGACCGTCAACCCGGCCTCGGCGCGAATTGTCGCGCGCCTGCTCCGGGCGTGGGGCGTGGAACCCATCCTGGCATCGGCCCCTTATGGCGAGGAGGTGCTGCGGCTCTACCATTGCACGATGGACGCCGGCCGGCCGGTCGGATTCGTCATCGCCGACAGTAAGCTGAACGGCATGAACGGCTTCGAGCTCGCGGCGCGTCTGCGCGCCGAGGGCGGCCCTCCGGCCATCCTGCTCCTGGGCGCGGCCGCCGCTGTCCGCGATACCCGGCGCTGCCGCGAGGAACGCGTTCCCGCCTACGTCATCAAGCCCGTCGCCGAGGACGACCTGCTCAACGCGGTGATGACCGTCACCGGCGAGAAGCGGGTGCCGCAGGCTACCGACGACGCCAGGCGCGACGACCGGGACCTGCCGATGAACATCCTGGTGGTCGAGGACAACGAAGTCAACCGCATCGTGGTCGAGCGCATGCTTGAGCGCCGGGGACACCGCGTCGAGGTCGTCTCCGACGGGCGCAAGGCGCTGGCCTACCTCGCGAGTCACAGCGTCGACATGGTGCTCATGGACGTCCAGATGCCCGAGATGGACGGCTACCAGGCGACCCGTGCCATCCGTGAGCGCGAGAAGGTCTCCGGCGAACACGTCCCTGTGATCGCCCTGACCGCCAACGCCATGGTCGGCGACGCCGAGCGATGCCTGGCCGCGGGCATGGACGGCTACCTGAGCAAACCCATCAGTTGGAAGGAGCTGGTCGCGGTGCTCGAGCAGTTCCGTCCCGTGGCGGCCGCCTGATCGGGCCGCGCCGCTACAATTGTTGAGTGGGCTTCCACGAAGCTCGCCGGGTGCTTCTGCTGCTGACGGTGGCCGGGCCGGCTTTCGGACAACGCGTGGTTCCGCGATGGGACGAGGCCGTCGACACCGGAAGCGCGGCAAAGGAGCGATCGCGTATGGCCGTCGTGAACCCCGCGTTCCCGCCGATTCGCGAGGGCCAGTTCGCCGGCAGAATCGACGCGACCCTGATGGTCGGCAGCCGGCCGTTCCGCTTCCACGGCAACAACACCTACTATCTGCAAGCCGAGATGGCCTACGGCCGCGTCTTCACGGTGGAGGAGACGCTCGACAAGATGGCCGAGCTAGGCCTGTCGGTGGCGCGCGCCAACGCGCACAACGACCATCCGCCGGCGCAGGACCCGGCCGCGATCCAGACCGCGCCGGGCGTCTATGTCGAATCCAGTCTGGTGGCGCTGGATGGCGCCGTCGCCGAAGCGAGGAAGCGCAACATCCGGCTGATCCTGAAGCTCACCAACAACTGGGAGGCGTACGGCGGAATCCGGCGCTACGTTGGCTGGCTTCTCGGGCGCGCGCCCACCGCCGCCGAGTACTCGCTGTTCTACACGGACCCCACGATCCGCCAGTGGTTTCAGAACTACATCCGCACGATCGTCGAGCGGCGCAACACCATTACCGGAGTCCTCTACCGGGACGAGCCGGCGATTCTCGCCTGGGAGCTCGGCAACGAGCTGCGCAATCCCGCGCCGGGCGCATCGGCGGCGCTCATCGACTGGACGGCGGAGATGGCGCGATTCCTGAAAAGCGTCGACCCCAACCATCTGGTCGCCGACGGCGGCGAGGGATTCGACGACGACGCGAGTCTCTATCCGGGGCTGAGCAGCTCCTACGCGGTCGCGGGAAGGGAAGGCGCCAGCTTCCACCGCGTCGTTGCGATCCCGGAGATCGACATGGCGAGCTACCACATGTACCCGGCGTCGTGGGGACTCAACGACACAACCGACGCCGCGATCTGGATTCGCCGGCACGAGGAGATCGCGCGGGCCGCGGGCAAGATCGCCTATCTCGGCGAGTACGGCAAGCGCGCCGGCGACCAGGCGCCGCCCGGTTGCAGCCCGGCGCCCGGCCGCGCTTACGACGCCGAGCGCGCGCGCATCTTCTCCACGTGGTTGGCCGAGGCCGCCATCCGCGAGGGTTCGGCCGGCTACATGGCGTGGCAGTTGATCGACGACGGGCGCAACGACTGCGAAGGCTTCCAGATCTACCATCCGCGCGACGGCGCCACCAGCGCCGTGCTGCGCGAGTTCGCGGGCGTGGCGGGCGCCGCGCCGGTCGCGACCTCCGGGGCGAGTTTCGCGCCGGTGCGGCTGGCGCCCGATTCGTTCGCCAGCCTGTTCGGCGACGGCCTCGCGGAGCGCGAGGAGGCGGCCCAGGCGCTGCCGCTGCCGGTGGAGTTGGGAGGCGCGCGCGTGATGGTGGTCGACAGCCGGGGCGCCGCACGCGAGGCGGCCCTGACTTACGCCGGCCGGTCGCAGATCAACTTCGTGGTGCCGCCTGAAACAGCCGAGGGCGCGGCGATCGCGCGGGTGATGCGCGTCGGCGCGGTGCGGGCGACGGCGACGCTCTCGATCCGGCGTGTCGCACCGGCGTTGTTCTCCGCCGATGCCTCGGGCACCGGTCTCGCCGCGGCCATCGTAACGGCCGCGGGGACGGAGAGAATCGTGTCGCTCTACGGAACCGGATGGCGCGGGGCGGCGGCGTCGACCGAAGTGACCATTGGCGGCGCCGTGGCCGAGGTGCTCTACAGCGGGGCGCAGAGCGAGTACCCGGCGCTCGACCAGATTAACGCGCGCATTCCGGCGGGGCTGTCGGGCGAAGTCGAGGTTCGCGTGGTGGCCGGAGGACAGGCCGCGAATGTCGTGCGGCTCGATCTGCGTTGACCGGGAATGCCGGATCCGCGCGCGGCCGATCGTGCTACAATCCGCCTTCACCATGAAGGCCCGTCATCTTCTCGCCATTGTTGCGTGCGCCGCGGCCTCGGCCGAGACGCGCATCTTCGAGAACTTCACGCTGATCGACGGGACCGGCCGCGCGCCGGTCGCCAACGCGGCGCTGATGATCGTCGACGGACGCATCACCTTCGCCGGCCCCAAGGCGAAGCTGAAGGCGCCCGCGGGCGCCGAGCGCGTCGACCTCGCCGGGAAGTTCGTCATGCCTGGTCTGATCAACCTTCACGGGCATCTCGGCAACGTCGCCGGCCTGACGCAGGACCCGAAGAATTTCACGCGCGAGAATCTCGAGAAGCAGCTCAAGCTCTACGCCTCCTACGGCGTGACGACCGTCATGAGCATGGGCAGCGACCAGGCCCTCGTCTACGCGGTGCGAGCCGAGCAGCGGGCCGGCCGTCCCTCGATGGCGCGCATCTACACCGCCGGACGCGGGTTCACGGGCAAGGCCGGCTACCCGACGGCGGCGCCCGGCATGAAGGGCGTGCCGTACGAAGTCGGCAGCGTGGCCGAGGTGCAGAAGGCCATCGCCGAGCTGGCGGCCCACAAGGTCGACATGGTGAAGATCTGGGTCGACGATCACCTCGGCCGCGAGAAGAAGATTCCGATGGAGCTTTCGCGGGCCATCATCGAGGGCGCGCACAAGCACGGCATCAAGGTCGCCGCGCACATCTTCTATCTGGAAGACGCGCGGCGGCTCATCGAGGCCGGACTCGACGGGCTCGCCCACAGCGTGCGCGATAAGCCGGTCGACGAGGCGCTCATCAAGCTCATGAAGGAGAGGAAGGCCTGGCAGGCGGCGGCCACCCTCACGCGCGAGATCTCCACCTTCATCTACGCCAAGCCGCACCCGATGCTGGACGACGCCTTCTTCACGCGCTCGGTGGACTCCGGCGTTCTGGCGACGCTCAAGAGCGCCGCCTACCAGCAGCGCGCCGCCGCCGATCCCGACCTAGCGAAGTATCCGGCGTTTCTCGAAACCGCGAAGAAGAACCTGAAAGCTCTCTACGAAGGCGGCGTCGCCGTAGGCTACGGCACCGACACCGGACCGCCGGCGCGCTTCCAGGGCTACTTCGAGCACTGGGAACTGGAGCTGATGAACGAAGCCGGCCTTACCGCGCGGCAGATCGTCACCGCGGCGACGCAGAACGCCGCCGAGTTCCTGGGCGCCTCGAAGGACCTTGGAACGCTGACCGCGGGACGCTGGGCCGATCTCGTCGTGCTCGGCGAGAATCCGCTGACGCGCATCCGCAATACGCGGTCCATCGAATCGGTGTGGATCGCCGGCAATAAGGTGCGATAGCCATGACGACCCGGCGCGGATTTCTCGCTGCGGCGCTGGCGTCGGCGGCCGCGGCAGCGGACTCGAAGTATCGCGTCGGAATCACCAGTAACACACGCGGCGGCTGGGAGAAGGACGTCTGGCTCTCGTTTCGCGAAGCGCGCGAAGCGGGTTACGAGAACGTCGAATCCTTCATCCACTATTTCGTCGACCTGTGGGACAAGCCCGCCGATCTCCGTCGCCGAATGGACGACATCGGCGTGCGTTTCGTCACCATCTCCAATGGTGCGCCGATGGAAACCCATTTCGAGGACCCGTCCCGCCACGCGAAGCTGATCGACGACCACCTGAGGCTCGGCCGCCTGGTCCGTGCCATGGGCTGCGAGCACCTGAAGATCAACCTGGGCGGGCGCCGTCCCGAGGGCACGACGGCCAAGGACCTCAAGCACATGTCCGAGGTTCTCGAAAGGCTCGGCCGCGCGCTCAAGGCCGAGGACACACGCCTGGCGATCCACGCGCACATGTGGAGCCAGTTCGAGAACCGGCGCGAGATCGACTACGTGCTGGCGCACACCGATCCCGCGCACGTCTGGTTCGTGCTCGACACCGGTCACATCACCATGGCGGGTATCGATCCGGTGGAGCTGGCGCGGACGCTCGGCCATCGCATCGTCGAGTTCCACATGAAGGACACGGCGCCGGAGAATCGCGGCGGCGCGAAGCGCCGGCTCGACCGGCCCGATCTGATGAAGGATCCCTGCTTCTTCCCGCTGGGGCACGGCGGAGTCGACTTCCCGGCGCTGCGCCGTCACCTCGACGGAATCGGTTGGCGCGGCTGGCTCACCGTCGAGCTCGACACTTCGCCCTGGCGGCCGCCCAAGGACAGCGCCCGAATCAGCCGCGATTACCTGGTGAATACGCTGGGAATCCCTGCCGCGGCATTTCGTCGAACGGCGTAAGTAAGGCTCAGAACCCGCCTGTCGCGGCCGAAGAGAATCTCAGAGGCGCACTTGGGCCGGCCCGGCCGTCTGACCCTGAGGGACACGGTGGTTGGGCCGACGGGCCGGACGCCAAACGCCTCTCGCGACGCCGATCGCGTGCGCGCCCAAAGCGGCGGTCGTTCGAGTCTCCCATGGTATGCTGAAGGTGGCCCGACGCAGAAAGGGGCTGTAACAACTTGGACGAGAGACTGAAAGAGCTGATGCAGGAGCTCGGTAACGCGATCAACGAATCGCTCTCGGAGTCCGAGCGCATCGCGGCTGCGATCGGCGAGATCAAGGAAGCGGGCTACGACGTGTTTCTGGTCCTGGAAGCGACCATCGGCTTCAATCGTCGCAAGGATGGCAGCGACTTGGAATCCGAGGAGACCCCTCAATCGCTCGAGCCGCCCCGCAAGATCCGCTGGACCTCGCAGGATCACAAGTTCCTGCGCGCCCTGAAGATCTCCGTCAACGAAGAAGACGCGAAGTAAGCGGGAACGGCGCGCCCGCCGTTTACTTCTTCAACGTCCTTACGAAAGCAACCACGTCGTCGGCCTGCTTGGCGGACAACGATACCGGCTTCATCGCTCCCGTGCCCGCGGTGGCCTCCTTCTTGAGATCCGCGTCGGACTTGGCCTGCACTTCCTTGGAGCCGAGATGCCGCAGCGTGACTTTCAACATCTTCGCGATCCCGGGGTTTCCTTGTCCTTCCGCGCCATGACAGGTTTTACAGGACTTGTCGTAGACGGCCTTCCCGGCACTGGCGTCGCCGGCAGCCAGAGCGGCGCCCACGGCCATCAGCATCGCGATCGAGGATAAGCTGAGGGTTCTCACGATTCCTCCCAATTTGGGGTTAGAGTACACTTCTTAGTGTAGCGCCGCCTGGAGGTCATGCAATGCGGCGGCGTCTCAGCACATGCCAGCACCGGTCGCGCTCATCACGGGAATCACCGGACAGGACGGCTCGTACCTCACCGAGCTGCTGCTCACCAAAGGGTACGAAGTCCACGGCATGGTGCGGCGCGTCGCCATCGAGGACCCGGAGCACCGGCTGGGGCGCATTCAGCACCTGATGGAGCACGTTCGGCTGCACCCGGCGTCGCTCGAAAGCTACGCCAGCATTCACAAGGTGGTCGACGAGTGCCGCCCGGCGGAGTGCTATCACCTGGCGGCGCAAAGCTTCGTCAGCTACTCGTTCGACGACGAATTCTCCACCTTCAACACCAATATCAACGGCACCCACTACCTGCTCTCGGCCATCCGCCACCTGGCGCCCGAGTGCCGGTTCTATTTCGCCGGGTCGAGCGAGATGTTCGGCCTGGTCGACGAGTCGCCGCAAAACGAGCGCACGCGGTTTCATCCGCGATCGGCGTACGGGATCAGCAAGGTCGCCGGCTACGACCTCACGCGAAACTACCGCGAGGCGTACGGCATGCACGCCTCCAGCGGCATCCTCTTCAATCACGAGTCGCCCCGCCGCGGCTACGAATTCGTCACCCGCAAGATCACCGCGGGAGTGGCGCGCATCGCCGCCGGCAAGGCCGGCAAGATACGGCTCGGCAACCTCCAGGCCCGCCGCGATTGGGGCCACGCCCGCGAGTACGTCGACGCCATGTGGCTGATGCTCCAACAGTCCGAACCCGACGACTACGTGATCGCCAGCGGCGAGAGCCACTCCGTGGAGGAGTTCGCCGCCACCGCCTTCCGCATCGTCGGGCTCGACTGGCGGGACTACGTCGAGACCGACCCGAGCCTCTTTCGCCCGGCCGAGGTGCAAGTGCTCCTCGGCGACGCGACGCTGGCGCGCGAGAAGCTCGGCTGGCGGAGCCGCACCTCGTTCCGCGACCTGGTGCTCGAAATGGTGATCGCCGATTGCGAGGCGGCGGGCGTGCCGCTGGAGCGGCTGGCCGAGGCGCGGTAGACGGCGCGTGCTCAGCCGGGCTTTTGCGCCCCGCCCTCGCCGACCGGGCTGAGCGCCTCGAGTATCTCGATTTCCTCGTCCGAGTAGCGCGCGCGCAGTTCCGCGCTTCCCAGCCGCCGGCGCCGCTCGTCCGCTGGCAGCGCCCGCAGCTCCCGAAGCTCGCCGCGGACCATCCCGCGCCGCTCCGGCTTCAGTCCGTTGAGCCGCCGGAAGGCCCGTCGTACCGCCTCCTGGCGATCCGGCGGGAGGCTCTCGAAACTCTCCAGGCTCCGGCCGAGCCGGCGCCGCTCGTCGTCGCCGAGCTTATCGTAGCTGTCGAGCCGATTCTCCAGCGCACGCTGCCGATCGGGCGGCAGCTTTTCGATGGCGCGCTTGCGCTCTTGCGGCGTGAGGCGCTGGAAGCGATCGAGGGCCGCGCGTTTCTTCGGGGCGCTCGCCGAGCCACCCTTGGGCTGCGCCGCCGCCAGCGCCGCCGCGCAGCAGAGAATCGCCAGCAGCCGCATCGACGTTTATAGCGTTCGCGACGGGTCCACCGGCGGCTGCGCCGTCAGCTCGCGCAACATCTCGATGTCCTCGAGCGTGCGCTCCACCTGTTCGATCTCCACGTCGGCCGCGCTCACCGGCGCCGGGTCGTTGGACCGGAACAACACGGCCGCCAGCAGTACCACCGCCGCCGATGCTACCGCGACCGCCGCGCGCCACGCGCCGGCCGGAGGGCGAAAATAGCGCGTCCATGCGGGTTCCCCGCCTTCGATGCGCCGGTATAGCCGACGGTTGAAATCCGGCGTGATCTCGGCCGCTTCCCAGGCGTCCAGCGAGCGCCACAGCAGGCGCTGGCCCTCGAGCGCCTCGCGGCAGGATGCGCAATTCTCGACGTGCCGATCGAGTGTCGCGGCCAGTTCAGGCTCCAGCTTGCGGTCGCAGTACGCCAGCAGGAGGTCGGAGTTCTCCCCCGACAGCATGGGGCATCGCACGGCTCTTCCTTCCCTCAACTCGGGCGGCGGCTGGACCGCCGGGCCAATCCCGGCGGCGGCTCCCGCCACCCTTAACTTAGATGTGCCAAGCGCGCTCGCAGAGTTTCGTACGCTCGAAACAGCAGCGACTTTACCGCCGATTCGGAGCAGCCCAGAACTACGGAAATCTGAGCATACTCCATTTCTTCGTACTTATGCATCAGCACCGCCGCGCGCTGTTTCGCCGGCAGTTGCTGTATCGCTCCGCGCACCTCGGACAACCGTGCCTCGTGTAAAAGGGACTGCTCGATCGTCGGCTGACGGTCGGCCACCTGCCGCACCGCCCCGTTGGTCTCCTCGTCGAGACTCCCCTGGCCTTTCTCGTGTCTTCCGTCCCGGATCCAGTTCAGCGCCAGGTGGGTGGCGATCCGGAACAGCCAGGTCGTGAACTTCGCCGTCGGCTCGTAAGTCTGCCTGGACCGATAGACGCGGAGGAAGACTTCCTGCGCCAGCTCCTCGGCGATCGCCTGGTTCAGCACCATGCGATAGAGGAAGTGGATCACCGGAGCGCGGTGCCGATCGAGCAGGTAGACGAAACACTCGTCCTCGCCCGCCCGGACGCGGAGCATGATCTCGGCGTCCCGCTCCAGTGCAGCCACGGCTGTCACATCAGTGATAACCCGATCTGCTACTGAAGGTTGCGGCGGCCAGGACGGCATCGGCAGTGCTTTCCCTATTGTCATGACGCGCTCGCCCGGCGGCCGGTTTACACGGGCCTCAGCCGATCCGGTACTCCTCCAGTTTCGTATAAACCGACCCGCCCGCGCCCCGCCGGCTCAAGTACAGGAAAAACCGGTCCGCCGCCGACTCCCCGAAATCGGTCGACTCCAGCGCCGCGATCGCCCGCCGCACCGGCGCGGCCTGGCCCGGATCCTTGATCCGCGCCAGCGTCAGGTGCGGACGAAACGGGCGGTCCTCGATCTTCACCCCGATCCCCGCCAGCGCCTCGCCGGTCGCCCGCGCCAGTTCCCCCAGCGCCGGCGGCGCCTCCACCCCCGCCCACAGCACCCGCGGTGAGTGCGGATTCGGAAACCACCCCAGCCCGCGCACCGCGATGCGAATGGCCCCCTCGCCGCGCACTCCCCGCAGCGCCGCGACCAGCTCGCCCAGCCGCTCCTCGGGCCACTCGCCGATGAACTGCGTCGTGATGTGCAGGTTCTCCGCGCGGCTCCAGCGCAGCGAACCGCGCGGACTGGGGAGCGGCGCCGTCGGACGCAGCCGATCGAGCAGCCCGTCCAGCTTCGCGACGACGCCGGGGTCGAGGCCGATTCCGGTGAACAAGCGCATGGGATACCGTGATTCTATAGTGCGAATCCTGCCGCGCGCCTTCTACAACCGCCCGACCGTCGAGGTCGCCCGCGACCTCGTCGGCAAGCTCCTGGTGCACGGCGCGGCCTCGGGGCGCATCGTCGAAACCGAGGCCTACCTCGGCGCGGACGATCTCGCCGCGCACGCCTCGCGCGGCCTGACCGGTCGCACCCGCGTTCTGTTCGGTACGCCGGGACACGCCTACGTCTACCTGATCTACGGGATGTACGAGTGCCTGAACCTGGTCGCCGAACCCGAGGGGACGCCCGGGTGCGTGCTGATCCGCGCCCTGGAGCCGATCGGAGGACTCGCCGCGATGCGTCGCCGGCGGCCCGCCGCGCGCCGCCTCGAAGATCTATGCTCGGGTCCGGGCAAGCTCACGCGCGCCATGGCGATCACGCGCCGCCACTACGGCGCCGACGTCACGCGCGGGCCCCTCACCGTTCGCGACGACGGCGCGCGATGCGAGATCGAAGTGACCCCGCGGATCGGCATTCGGGAATGCGCCGGGTGGCCCTTGCGATTCGTCGCGCGCGGGAGCCTGTTCGCCAGTGCGCGGTCCGCGACCGGCCGATTATCATAATGATTGGATATCCTCTTCAGCGGACCGTTGCCGCCGTTTCCCGGCGGAGCGGCCGTCGCCGACGCGCACATCGCGCTCTCCCTGGCGGCGCGCGGCCACACGCTTCGGACGGTCAGCCCGATCGTCGGGTCCGGCGACATCTTCGCCGCCCGTCATCCGGAGCTTCGCGTGTGCCGGTACCGTCTGCCCCGCTACATCACGGTGAATCATCCGCGGGTTCCCGATGACGAGATTCAACGATCGATGGAGGAGATCCGGGCGGCGGTGGCCGGCGAGCTGGAATCGGGCCGTCCCGAAGTGGCGCTGCTGGGCCGGGAGTGGGACGGCGTCCCAATACTCGGCGATTTGCGCGCGCGTAACATCCCTTACCTGGTAATCGCTCACGGCGGCATCGTGCACGGGCTGGCGCGAAACACCTTCCCCGAGATCCTGGACGAGGGTTCGCGCCGCGTCTTGAAAGACGCCCTCGCCGTCGTCGCCGTCGCTAGCCACGTGCAGGCGTCGCTGGGTGCGCTCGGCTTTCACAACACCATCGTCATCGAGAACACCGTCGACCTGGACCGCTTTCGCCCCGAACCCAAGCCCCCGGCGCTCCTTGGCGAGCTCGGAATCGCCCCGGACGACGTGGTGGTCGCGCACTTCTCGAATCTGAAGGCCGTCAAGCGCCCCATCGATGTCGTCGAATCCGCGGCGATTGCGCTGGCGGCCGAGCCGAAGCTGCTTTACCTCATGGTCGGCGACGGCGAGCTTCGCGGCGAGGTCGAGGCTGCGTGCGCGCGGCGCGGCGTCTCCGGGAGGTTCCGGTTCCCCGGCTGGGTTGGCCACGAGCGGATACCCGATTACCTCAATCTCGCCGACATCGTGATCTCGCCCTCCGAAGCCGAGGGCATGTCGCTCGCGCATCTGGAAGCGCAGGCGTGCGGACGTCTGCTCATCGCCTCCCGGATCGCCGCGACGCGCGATCTCGTCGACGAAGGCGTCACCGGTCTTCTGTTCCGTGTCGGCGACCCCGCTGACCTCGCCGCGAAGACTCTGCTGGCGGCCGGCGATCCTCATCTGCGCGAGACCATCGGCCGAAACGCCGCCGCGGCCCGCCGGCGCGCGGGCGGTCTCGACCGGTGGGCCGGCGACTACGAGCGTGCCCTGCTCGCCGCCGCCACCGGCCGCCTATAGTGATAAATGGACATCCTCTTTATTGGACCTTTGCCGCCGTTTCCCGGGGGATCCGCCTTTATCCATTCCGACATCCTGCTCGGACTTGCCGCGCGCGGACATTCAATTCGCAGTATCGCCGCCATTTACGAGGGTGAGGCCGCGGACGATTTTGCCGCGAGCCACCCGGAGCTTCGCATCCGCCGCATGCGGATGCCCGCCTACCTCTTCGGGACCAATCCGCTGCCGTCGCCGGAGGAGACCCGCCTCGAGGCCGAAGCGATCCGCGCCGCGACGCTGGCGGAGCTTCGCATCGGCCGACCGGATGTGGTCTTTCTCGGCCGCGAGTGGGTCGGCGTCCCGATCGTCGATCTGCTGATCGATGGCGGCATCCCTTACGTGGCCCTCGGCCATGGCAGCGTACTGTACGCCCTTGCGAAAAACGCCCTTCCGGAGCCGCTTGCCGGACGTCTCTGCGAAGTCTTCCGTCACGCCGCCCGATCCGTGGCCGTGTCGCGCGGCTTGGGCGCCCGGCTCGGCGACCTCGGATTGGCGAACGCCGTCGTGATCGAAAACTCCGTCGACCTCACGCTGTTCCGCCCGCTTCCCCGATCGCCGGAGCTACAGGCCCGGCTGGGCATCGCGGCCGGCGACGTGGTAGTGGCGCACTCCTCCAATCTCAAGCGCGTGAAGCGGCCCCTCGACATCGTCGAATCGGCGGCGCGCGCACTGCCCTCCGACCGCAGGCTGCTGTACCTGATCTGCGGAGACGGCGACCTGCGCCCGGAGATGGAGGCCGCCTGCCGGCGGCTCGGCGTCGCGGAACGCTTCCGGTTCGCCGGTTGGGTGGATCACCCGCGTTTGCCTGGCTATCTGAATCTCGCCGACCTGGTGGTGTCGGCCTCGGAATCGGAGGGACGGTCGCTGGCCTGCCTGGAGGCTCAGGCCTGCGGGTGCGTTCTGATCGCCTCGGACATCCCCGCCTCAAGCGACCTCGTGGAAGACAGTGTGACTGGCCTGCTGTTCCGCACCGGCGACGTCGACGACCTGACAGCCAGGACGCTGCTCGCCGCCGCCGACCCCGCGCTGCGCGGGAGGATCGGGCGGAACGCCGTCGCCGCGCGTCAGCGCGAGGGCGGCATCCGCCGCGTCGTCGACGAATACGAGCGCGTGCTGCTCGAAGCGGCTAATCCGCTCGTTACGGAGCCGCGACCGTGAGGGAGCGGGTTTCGCCGCCGGCTCCTACCCCCCGGGAAAAGATTCACTGCCACATCGCGCCGTAAAGCGACGCCGTCGTGTCCGACGGCTTCCGGTGCGCCACCGTCACGCCGCTCCGTGCGTAGAGCTTCGCCACCACGCCGGCGTCGACCGCGCGGCCGACCGGGTCCTGCGCCTCGACGATCCACACCGGCCGCGGCGCGATCAGCTTCACGAGATCCGGCAGATCGTAGTGGCGCAGCGCCCCGCGCACCACGTTCTCGAAAATCCCGCCGCGATGAATCCGCTGCCGCACCACCGACTCGTACGACACCAGCATGTTCTCCAGCGCCAGCTTGGCGAGCCGCCGGTCGAACGTCGCCGCGTGCAGCATCGGCACCGCCCCGTTGCCGATGCCGAAGCCGTAAATCCTCGACGCCTCCACTTCGGCGCGCGAGGCCAGCAGGTCCACCCCGCGCACCACGTCGAGCGCCCGCATGCCGACCAGCGAATCGCCGTTGAGCAGCGCCGTCATGGCGCTGTGGAAGTCGCCGAAGTAGCGCGGCCAGTCCGAGCCGCCGCGCTCGCTGATGGCCGACGTCTGCCCCCAGCCGCGGGCGTCGATCCCCAGCACCACCACGCCCGCGCGCGCCAATTGCTGCATGCGCACGCGCGCCGCCGCCTTGCCCTGTCCGTCGAGGACGATCGCGGCGGGCTTGCGCCCCGCGCCCGGCGGAATCATCAGCACGGAAGGAATGAGAATCCCCGGCTCGCTCTCGTAGACGAACTTCTCCATGCGGACGCCATTGCCCGCGTCGACCGAGCCATATCCGTGAACCCGCACCGGACCCTGCTGCCGCCGATAGCTGGTCAGCCGCTCGATCTCCTCGACGGTCGCCGCGCCCGAGCGCCGGCGCACCTGCTCCAGCCGCTTCACGTTGAGCGATGACACCGTCTCGCCGCCCAGCGACGTCGCCACCTGGCCGGTCGGCGTCGTCCACAGCTCCCGCTCCGGCGCCTCGACGACCTCGGGCTCCACGGCCTCCTCGTCGGCGTTCTGAAGGTGCTTGCGAAACCACTGGTAGCCGGCCAGCCGCCGCGGCAGCGTGTAGCCGTGGCCGTCGTCGGCTTCGAACATCTGCATGTTGGCCGCGGAGCCAAGGCGCTCGAAAACGCCGCGCGATTCCTGGAATGTCTCGCGCGCGCCGGTGATCGAGAAGAAGTCGCGGATCGCCGTGAGCATCATGTAGGGCTTGGGCGCGAAGGCCAGCACGAAGTCGCCGTGGTCGAGTCCCGCGGCGAGCCAGCCGGGCAGGCATTGCTCGGCGTCCTGCGGGCCGATGGTCTCGATCAGCCGCCGCCACGAGGTGATGTAGCAGGAGGGCGCCGCGACGTGGATGCGGTCTTCCAGCGCCGCCAGGTACGCGGTGTGCGTGCCGCCGCCCGAGTTGCCGGTGACGCCGACGCGCTTCGAGTCCACCTCAGGCCGCGAGAGCAGGTAGTCGAGCGCCCGCATGCCGTCCCAGATCGTGTAGCGCGCCAGCGAATCGCCAAGCAGAATCGACTGCACCCCGAGCATGGTGTGCTCGGTGGTCGACCGCACGACCTTGGAGTCCTCGAAGTCGTCGTCCCAGAGCTGGATGCGCTCGCCCTGGCCGATCGGGTCCCAGGCCAGGCACACGAAGCCCTTGCGCGCCATCGATACCAGTACCGATTGCCAGGCCGAGTGCGCCTTCGACCCCGCCTCGTGCCCGAGCGGGAACAGGATCGCCGGATACGGCGCCCGTCCGCCCTTCGGGAGGTAGAGGTTCGCGGTGACGTAGAACTTCGGCTGGCTCTCGAAGATCACCTTCTCGACGCGATGATCGCCCCGGTCGAGCGTCCCCACCACGCGCGCGTTGAGCGGCGTGCGCTCGGGCAGCTCGCCGATAGCCTCGATCATCTTCCGGCGCGTGTAGCGGCGGCGTGCTTCGAGATCGGCGGGCGTCGCGATCTTCGCGATCGTCTCGCGGCGGCGGTCGAGCAGCCCGAACGCCCTCGAGTTCACGTGATTCGGCAGCATCTCGGCGAGCTTGCGCCCGTCGGGCAGGCCGGTGAGGAAGTTCATCTGCTCGTTCGACTGCGCGAGTGCTGGCAGGGCGGCGGCGGCCCCGGTGGTGAGGAACGTTCTGCGATTCATTTCAACCCCAACAGCTTGATCATCGTTTCGGCGAAGACCTTCCGGCGCACCGGCTCGGGAACCTGGCAGGCGTCGAGCAGCTTCGTGTAGCGGTCGATGGAGACGTCGAGCGGATCGTTGTCGGTGCCGAAGACGAGCTTCTCGAAGGCGTGCGGCGTGTCCTTGGGCATGTGCGCGGCGCCCGCGGTGGTGCCCCACCACAGGTACTTCCGGAAGACGTTCAGCTCGTCGTATTTCTTGATGAGCGAGCTGCCGGTGACGTCGAAGTAGACGTTCGGATTCCAGCGCGCGACCTCGGCGGCCTCGTCGTACCACGGATTGCCTAAGTGCGCGCCGACGATCGTCAGCTCGGGGTAGGCGCGCGCCAGGGTGTCGAGATACATCGGCCGCATGCGCGCCGCCGAGCCTTTGAGCCGCGGGACCTTGTCGGCGGGGCGGAAGCTGATGCCGGTGTGCAGCAGCGCGACAAGGCGATGGCGCTCCATGCGCGCGAAGGCGGGGAAGTAGCTCGGGTCGTCGTAATTCTTCAGCGGACTGTGAATTTTGAGACCCTTCCAGCCGCTCGCGTGAGCGAGGTCGATCTGGGCCAGCACGTCGGCGTCGTCGAGGTCGATCCACAGGTAGGGGACGATGACGCCGGCGTGCTTCTTCGCGGCGTCGCGCAGGGCGGGGAAGTGCTCGCGCTGGGCCGAAAGGCAGGCGACGGCGCCGAGCTTGCGATAGGTGTCGGCGAGCTGGTCGGCGAAGCCGGGCGAGTTCTGCCAGTGGACGTGGGCGTCGACGTAGCGTGGTTGGGCGATGGCGGAGATCGCCAGCAGCGGGACGACGGCCAGTCGCATAGGCTCAGTATACGCACGCCGGCGGCGCCCCATTCGATTCCCGCGCGACACGGGCCGCGATGCGCTCTCGCCGCACGCGCGTTCTACAATGGTTGCGGGTGCCCCTCATGCCCGCCACCGATATATCCGTGAAGCCCCTGGTCGACGGGGAACGCATGTCGCGCGAGGAGTTCATCGGCCGCTGGGAATTGCTTCCGGAGGTGAAGCTCGCCGAGTTGATACGAGGGGTGGTGTATATGCCATCTCCAGTGAGCAGGCCACATGGTTGGACTGACGGTGATGCCGGATATTGGCTGAACCAGTATGCGTACAACACGCCGGGTTGCCGGGTGTTGCACAACGCAACGTGGCTTATGCGGGATGACGTCCCTCAGCCCGATGTCGCGCTTTGTATCCTTCCCGAGTACAGCGGTCAATCGGGTGTGCGCGGCAGGCTTGCCACGGGGGCTCCCGAACTGGCCGTGGAAGTCTCACTCTCCAGCGAGAAACTCGACCGGGGAGACAAAAAGGACCTGTACGAACAAGCCGGCGTCCTGGAATACATCCTCTTATTGGCCGACTCGCGGATGGTCTGGTACACGCTCATCGACGGCCGTTACCGGGAATCGCAGCCCGGCGCCGACGGCATCTTTCGCTCCACAGTATTCCCCGGACTCTGGCTCGACCCGGCCGCGCTGTTCGCCGGCGACGGCAGGCGCATCATGGAGGTCGTCAATCTGGGCCTCGCGACGCCCGAGCACGCCGCCTTCGTCGCGAAACTCGAGCAACAGCGCGCCGGCCGCAAGCGGCGTTAGGAAACCCCGCGACCGCGGGTGATAATTAAGTCGTGCCTCCCGTCCGGCTGTTCCTTGCAATCGCCGCCGTCCCGACGCTGGCTGCGCAGACCGCGCTGATGCCGCTTCAGGACGTGCGCGCGGGCATGCGGGGAACCGGCCGCACGGTCTTCACCGGTTCGCGCATCGACGACTTCGGCGTCGAGATTCTCGGCGTTCTCGAGAACGCCGGCCCCAGGCAGTCGATCATCCTGGCGCGGCTTTCGGGCGGCGATGTCGAGCGCACCGGCGTCATGCAGGGGATGAGCGGCAGCCCGGTCTACATCGACGGAAAGCTCGCCGGCGCGGTCGCCATGGCGTTTTCCTTCTCTAAAGAACCGATCGCCGGCATCCGCCCGATCGAGGAGATGCTGCGCGTGGCCCCGCGCCCGGCGCCGCAGCGTGCACGCCTCCTTCCACCGGCCGAGCAGCTCGCCGTACGAATGCCACGCGACGAGCTGACCGCGGGAACTTCGCGACTTGTCGAGATTTCTACGCCGGTGTCGCTCGCGGGATTCACGGCGCCGGCGGCGGAGCGCTTCGCCGGCGACCTTCGACGGATCGGCCTCGAGCCGCGGCAAGGCGTCCTCGGCGGCGGCCGGCCCGGCGGCGCGCTCGGCGACCCGGCGTCGTTGCGTCCCGGCTCGATGATCAGCGTGCAGCTCCTCACCGGCGACATGAGCGTCGGCGCCGAGGGCACGGTGACCCACGTTGACGGGCGCGCGGTGTACGCCTTCGGGCATCGGTTTCTCTCGGCCGGCGCGACCGAACTGCCGTTCGCTAAGGCCGAAGTGCTCACGGTGCTGCCGAACCTGGCGACGTCGTTCAAGATTTCCGCGGCGCGCGAGTGGATGGGCGCCATCACCGCCGATCACGCCGCCGCCGTCTCGGGCGAGATCGGGCGGCGCGCGGCGATGGTCCCGGTAGTCATTCGCGTGCGCGGTCGCGGGCGAGCCTCCGACTATCGCATGGAGATGGTGCGCGACAGGACGATATCGCCGCTGCTGCTCCAGATGGCTCTCTACAGCGCTATCGACGCCACGGAGCGCTCGCTCGGCGCGTCGACCTATTCGGTACGCGGGCGCATCGAGTTCGAGGACGGCACTCCGCCGGTGCGGCTCGACAACGCCTGGTCGGGCGAAGCGGGCGTGGCGGCCCAGGTCTCGCTCGGCGCCGCTCTGCCGCTCTCCTACTGTCTGCAATCCGGACTGCCGGGTCTCACACTCAAGAACATCGACCTCGAAGTGACCGGCTCCGACGACCGAAAACTCTGGCGGCTCGACCAGGCATGGGCGTCGCGCGCCACGGCGCGGCCGGGCGACACGGTCACCGTGACGGTGCTGCTCGCCGGCGAGCAGGGCGCCGACACGACCCGCCAGGTGAGCTACCTGATCCCGGCCGGCATGCCGCCCGGGATGCTCAACTTCACCATCGCCGACGGCGCCAGCGCCAACATGGCCGAGTTTCAGCAGCTCGTCGCCGCGGTTCCGCGCACCGCATCGCAGATGGTGGCCTTTCTCAACCGGCTGCGCGAGAACTCGCGCGCCTACGTGCGGGTGTGGCGCGACGAGCCCGGCTTCCTGGTGGGAGGGCGCGAGCTGAACGCTCCGCCGCCCTCGGTCGCGCTGATCCTGGCGCGATCGCAGCCCTCGCTGGCGGCGTTTGGAGGCAGCCGCAACGCGCGCCTCGCCGAAATGGAGATCGACGCCGGCGACGCTGTGGTCAGCGGGTCGCGGACGATTCAATTGGAAGTGAAAGAATGACGCGGTTCTTTCGATTCGCCGCCGTGGCGCTCGCGGCGGCCGTTCTCCACGCGGCTTCGAGCACCGCCTGGGAGATGACCAGCTACCAGGACTTCCTCAAGGGACGATTCCGGGGACTCTCTCTTACCAGCGACGGACGACTGCGCCTGGCGCCGCGGGTCGACACGTTCTTTTCCGCCGATCAGCAGGTGGTCTGGAGCGCGGCGCGCGCGGCGGACGGAACCATCTACGCCGCCACCGGCCATCGCGGCAAGCTGTATCGCATCGACGCCTCGGGGAAGGGCGAGGTGGTCTGGACGGCGGAGCAGCCGGAGATCTTCGCAGTCGCCGTGAGTCCCCGCGGCGAGGTGTTTGCGGCGGGATCGCCGAACGGGAAAATTCACCGCATCGAATCGGGAAAAGCGACGGAATTCTTCGCGCCCGATGAGGCATACGTTTGGGCGCTGGCCTTCGGACCGGACGGCGCTCTCTATGCCGCCACCGGCGACCGCGGCCGCGTCTGGCGAATCGACTCCGCCGGCAAGGGCGAGATCTGGTACGAGACCGGGCAGGCACACGTGACCGCGCTGGCCTTCGACGCCTCCGGCCGCCTGCTCGCGGGCACGGAGCCGAACGGCATTCTGTACAGAATCGCGGGTAAAGGCAAGGCGTTCGTCCTCTACGACGCGGCGCTGCCGGAGATTCGCGCCATCGTGCCGGCGGCCGACGGGTCGGTTTACGCGGTGGCGATGGGCGGGTCGCTGGCCCGCCGCGGCGGCGGCGCTTCCGCCGCAATGCCTGCCGGGTCGACGCCCACGATATCGGTGACCGTCACCGGCGACGCCGTGCAATCGGGCGTCGAGATCAAGCCCAAGCCGGAGGCGCCGAAACCCACCGCACCCGCGCAACCCGCCGCTCCCGCACCGCTCCCGCCGTCGATCGAACAGTACGGCGTCGAGAAATCGGCCGTCTACCGCATCGGCGCGGACAACTTCGTCGAGACGCTGTGGTCCTCCAAGGAGGAAAACGCATACGACGCGCAGGTCGCCGGCGGCGGCCTGCTCATCGCCACCGACACCGACGGCCGTGTCTACCGGATTGAGACGAACCGGCGGCTCACGCTGGTCGCGCAGACCAACGAGTCGGAGGTCCTGCGCCTGTTGCCCGCTCCCGGCGGGGTTTTCGCGGTCACCGGCAATTCCGGCAAGCTCGTGCGGATCGCCGGCAGCGGCGCGGGCGTCGCCGGCGAGTTCGAATCGCCCGTGCACGATGCGGGGTCGGCGGCGCGATGGGGTCGTCTCACCTGGCAGGCCGAGGCGTGCGCGGGTTGCTCCGTCGCGTTCCAGACGCGCAGCGGCAATTCGGCCCGGCCCGACGGCACCTGGAGCGAGTGGACCGCGCTTTCCGGCGGCGCGGTGGCGAGTCCGCCGGCGCGTTACGTGCAGTGGAAGACGGAGCTGCGCGGATCGGCGGGCGCGGGGCCGGCGCTCGACTCGGTGCGCCTCTCCTACCTGCCGCAGAACCAGCCGCCCTCGCTGAAGAGCATCACCGTCGCCGCGCAGCCCGCTCCGCCGGCGCCCGGGAAAATCGCGGCCGCGCCGGCGGCCGCCTACAGCATTACGGTGAGCGACACGGGCGAGGTGACGACGGGATCGGGAGCCGGCACGCCGACGCAGCCGGTGACGCGCTCTGGCGCGGACCAACTGGTGGTCTCCTGGGTGGCCGAGGACCCCGACGACGAGCGGCTGAACTACACGCTCTGGTTTCGTGCCGAAGGCGACGGCCAATGGATCGAACTGAAGTCGGGGATCGCCGAGTCGAGCTTCACGCTGGACGGCGAGGCGTTGGCCGATGGGCGGTACTTTTTCCGCGTCGCTGCCAGCGACCGCGCGTCCAACTCCGAGGGGGCGGCGCGCGAAGACGAGATCGTCAGCGCGCCGATTCTGGTGGACCACACGCCGCCCGTGGTTTCGGCGGGCGCGCCGCGGCGCACGGCGACGGGCTGGGAGATCGACGTCGAGGCGCGCGATGCCCTTTCCCCGCTGCGCGGCGGCGAGTACTCGATCGACGCGGGTCCGTGGAAGGGACTGGAGGCCGAGGACGGCGTCGCCGATTCGTCCGCCGAGCGCTTCCGCCTTCGGATCGGCGCACTGCCGGCGGGCGGCCACCTGGTTGTGATCCGCGTGCACGACCAGGCGGGCAACGCCGGTCTCGCGCGGCTCGCGCTGCGATAAGTGAAACTCGCCGCGTCACGGGTGCGTCTGTTCCGGCATATGAGACCCGCCCTGGTCCTCTTGCTCGCCTCCGGAATACTCGCCGCGCAACCGCGCTACGGCCGGTATCACAAGCACAACTTCACCACCGCGCTCGGCGCCGGCTTGCCGCGCGCCGATCTGCTGGCGTCATTCAAGGATAGCGTCGGCGTCACCTTCGGCTACGGCTACCGCTTTCACGAGAATTTCCAGGTGGAAACGGGGCTCGACACGATATTTCACGCGGCCGAGGTGAGAGATTTCTACGAATCGCCGGTGGGCGACTTGAGAATTCGCGACTACCAGTTCATGCTGCCGATCGGCGGGCGGGCCATTCTGCCGCTGGCGCGCGGCCGGCTGCAATTCTACGGCGGCGGCGGCGCGGCCTGGCTGCGCTACCAGGAGAGCATCCGGCAGCCGTTCGGGGAGGCCTACTTCCGAATCGACTGCGTGCCGTGCCGCTCGCGCGGCGGCTGGGGGTACTACGGACTGGTCGGCGCAAGCGTGGCGCTCGACCGCCGGCAGCACTTCCGGCTGGGAGTGACCGCGAAGATGTATCGCGCCAAGACGTCGGGCGACGCGTTCGGGACGCTTCCGCCGTTCACGACGCGCGACCGCTGGTTGAACGTGTTCGGCGAGTTCGGAGTAAGCTTCTGACGAGCGGTCAGCGGTCAGCAGCCAGCCTGCGCCGCTCGTAGCTGAAAGCTGAGAGCGGAAAGCTCGTTACCAACCCGGGTCCCAGATGGTGGCGAGGTCGAGGGTGAACCCTTCGACCGGCCCTTCGCCGTTCAGCCCGGAAGGCTCGTCGAGTTCTTCGACACCGCCGGGGCGATAGACGTAGGCTCGGCGCGCGCGGGTGTCGAGAATCCAACCGAGGCGGCACCCGTTCTCCATCCACTCGACCATCTTCTTCTTCACGGCGGGAAGGCGGTCACTCGGCGAAGTCAATTCCACGACGAAGTCGGGACACAAGGGAAGGTACTTTTCCTTCTGCTCCTCCGTCAAGCCGCGCAGCCTGGTCCGCGGCACCCAAGCGGCGTCCGGCGATCGCATGGCGCCGTTGGGTAACAGGAAGAGCGTGCTCGAATCGAAGGCGAAACCGCGCTTGTCCCGGCGCGCCCACTGCTGAACCTGGAAGGTCAACTCACTGTTACGGTTTCCCGTCTTTCCACCCGTTCCCGACATGATGGTCACCTTCCCATCGGCGCCACGCTCAATGCGGTATTCGGAGTTCCGGACACAGAACTCGAAAAACTCGTCATCGCTCATGTCCTCCAGGTCGAGGACGGCTTCTTCGGTAACGACTACCTGCATCTCAGTCGAATTATATCGCCGGCGGCCCCCTACCCCGCGGCCTTGGCCTGCACGCGCGTGGCGAAACGCGCGATGTTGACGATGGCGCGCTCGTGCGTCCCTTCGGCGATCTTCTCCTTCTCGTCGAAGGCCTCCACTTTGCAGTTCACCCGCCGATCGTCGACCGCGATCACCTCGGCGTGGAAGGTCACGCTCATCCCCATGGGCGTGGCCGCCAGGTGGCGCACGTCGACGCGCGTGCCGACGGTGTCGAAGCCGTCCTCCAGGTACGGCTTGATGGCGTTGCGCGCCGTCATCTCCAGGAGCCCGACCAGGTGCGGCGTCGCCAGCACCCGCGCGCCGTCCACGCCGAGGAAATCGATGGCCACCTCGCTGGTGACGAGCAGCTTCATCTCCGCCTTCGAGCCGATGGGAATCCGTGCCATCCGGCCATGGTAACGCAACCGGACCGCGCCGCCGGTTGCGGGGAACAATTTCAATGTGATATGTTCTCCGTTCCGGAACCACGCATGCCGGCTTATCGCATCTTCCGTATGAAGGACGCCCCGCGCCAGTCGTTCCGCTGGGCGCCGCACGCCGCCGGGCTGACGCTCGTCAAGCCGAAGGACTACCAGGAGGCCGGCGCCATCGAGGCGTCTTCGCCCTACGCCGCCTGGGCCGGCCTGAACGGCTCCGGCGAGCCGCTCGAGGTCGGCGACGTCCTCGCGCCGCCCGAGGGCGATCCTCTCATCTTCAAATACGTCGGCTGGGAACGCGCCCAATGGGCGGAGGCGGCCGCCTCACGCGGGCGCGACGTTGCGCCGTCCGGTCTGCTCGAGCCAGCGCCGGAGCATTAGGGCGAAGTCGAGCGCCGCGGGCGAGGAGTCGAGATCCTCGACGCTGAACGTCATCTTCCGCCGCCAGTTCGGGTACTGGTGCACCGATCCGGGCAGGTTCTGCTGGTCGACCTCCTTGGTGAGATCCTCCTGATTGAGCGTCATCAGCAGGCAGGGCGTCGAGGCGAGAAATCCAGTCACAGCGTTGTGTAATTCACCGGTCAATTCCGGAAAATCCGCCTCGCGGCGCGGGAATTCCGGGGGCAAGAGGCCGCGCGCGAAGAGCGCATCGAGCATCCTCTGTTTTTCGGCGCGGCGGCCGGCGTGCATGCGCTCCCAGGTTTCGTCGTCAGGCAGCAGCCCGGCGTCGCGCCGCGCGTCGATATCGCGGCCGAGCCAGAATCCCGCGATGGTAGGCAGGTCATGCGTGGTCGCCGAAACGAGCGCCTGCGGCGGATAGTCCTCCGGCGGGCGGACCGCGCCGGAGCCGTCCTTTTCGAAGTAGAAGACGCTGCATCCCAGAATTCCGAAGCGCCGCAGCAGGAGGCGCACCTCGGGTTCCACCGTGCCCAGGTCCTCGCCGACGATCATCACCCGCTGTCGCACGCTTTCGAGGGCCAGGATGCGCAGCAGGTCCTCGTGATAGTCCTTCACGTAGACGCCCTCGCTGGTCGCCATGCCGTCGGCCACCCACCACAGGCGGAAGAAGCGCATGACGTGGTCGATGCGCAGCGCGCCGCCATGCCGCGCGGCCCGCCGGATGGACTCGGCGAAGAAGCGGTAGCCGTCGCGGCGGTGTGCGTCGCGGCCGGGCGGGGGGAACGACCAGTCCTGTCCCTTGGGCGAGAAGTCGTCGGGGGGCGCGCCGACCCGGCACCCGGCGACATAGAATTCGCGATGCGCCCAGCATTGCGCTCCGCAGCGGTCGATCGCCAGCGGCAGGTCGTGAAACAGCCCGATCTCCATGCCGCGAGCGCGCGCGTGCCGATAGGCCCCGGCCAGCTGCCTGTCGATCTCCCATTGGAGCCACTTGCGGAACAGCACCGAGCGCTTGTGCGAGGCGGCAAAACGCCGCGACGCCGCCGACGACGGGTCGCGCAGCTCGTCCGGCCATTGATGCCAGGTCCAGACCTCGGGGTCGCGGCGGTGCAGCCACTCGTCGATAGCGCCGTGCAGCGCGAAGCGATCGAGCAGCTCGCCCTCGGCTTCCACCCAGCGAAGGAACTCGACGGCGCGCGGCGACCGCCGGGGCAGCTCGCGCTGGTAGAACCACCGGAACAGCAGGCGCAGGAATCGCAGCTTGAGCGCGGCGACGCGGTCGTAGTCGACCAGCTCGGCGGCGTTCAGCGCGGCGATCTCGGCGCGCACCTCGGGCCGATCGAGCAGGCGGCGCGCGGCGGCGCATTCGGCGAACTCCTCGACGCGCTCGACATCCAGGTAGATGAAGTTGCGGTAAAAGGCGTTGTCGGGCAGGTAGGGGCTGGTGTTGTAGGGCGCGCGATTGTGGATGGCGCAGAGCGGATTCAAGGCAACGTAGCTGGCGCCGATGCGCCCGGCCACCCAGTCGACCACGCCCTGGAGGGCGGTGAAGTCGCCGCATCCCCAGGTGCGCGCCGAGCGCACGCCGTAGAGGCTCACGGCCAGGCCGGTCCGCCGGTCGCCGCGCGCCAGCGACTCGGGCAGCCAGGCGCGGTCCGGGCAGACGATCACGCGCGTGGACGCGGGGGGCAGCGACGCCACGCGGATTTCGATCTCGTGGTAGCCGAGGGGAAGGGCCGGCAGCGGAAGCAGCCTTCGCACGAAGCGGCGTCCTCCGGCAGCCTGGCGTTCGCCACCGCTCTCGAGCCCGCTCAGCTCATGCGACTGCTGCTCGAAGCGTCCCGACTCCCACCGGATCTCGACCGCGGCCGATGCGCCGCGCATCTCCTCGGGGACGCACAGGGGCACGGCGGCGGGTTGCGAGGATGCGGCGATCACCAGCGAGGGCGGCGCGACCTCGGAGCACTGCGCGAGCTCGCGCGCGGCGACGGCGGCCTCCAGCTCGGTGGCGGTTGCGCAGGCGACTCCCATCGCCGCGAGCACGCCGCCCTGGATCTCGGGCGACGTCTCGTGCCATTGTCCCCAGATGTCCCAATAGCCCGGCTCGAGTCCCCATATACCGGCCGCTTCGGCGAGAGAGCGCGCGTAGTCGTCGGACGCCAAGAAGCCATTGTAGCGGGAGGGGCGGGCTATAATGATCCCGTGGAGATTCGCGAGTACAGCGTGCAGTTCGGTTCCGTCGAAGGCCTGTTCGACCGCATCGACCGGCCGGCGGCCGATCCGGGCGAGGGCGTCCTGCTGACGACGCTCGATCGCGCCATCAACTGGGGGCGCAAGAACTCGCTGTGGCCGATGTCGTTCGGCCTGGCGTGCTGCGCCATCGAGATGATGTCGATGAGCGCGTCGCGGTTCGACATCTCGCGCTTCGGCGCCGAGGTGTTTCGCGGCTCGCCGCGGCAGTCGGACCTGATGATCATCGCCGGACGCGTCTCGAACAAGATGGCGCCGGTGATCCGCCAGCTCTACCAGCAGATGCCCGAGCCCAAGTGGGTGATCTCGATGGGCGCCTGCGCCACGTCGACGGGCGTGTTCAGCAACTACGCCCTGATTCCGGTGAACCAGGTGATCCCGGTCGACGTCTACGTGCCGGGATGCCCGCCGCGGCCCGAGCAGTTGATTCACGCGATCATGCTTCTGCAGCAGAAGATCGACGCCGACCGCGGGACGCTGAAGCAGGTATTGAATCTCGCCTGACCGTCCACTGGAATGGCGCAGCAGATTTACCTCGTCCGTCACGGCGAGACCGAATGGTCGCGCAGCGGACAGCACACCGGCCGAACCGACATCCCTTTGACCGCCGAAGGCCGGCGACAGGCGGAGGCGCTCGGACGGAGCCTCGACGGCCGAAGCCTCGCGGTGTGGACCAGTCCCCTGTCGCGCGCCCGGGAGACCTGCCGGCTGGCGGGATTCGGCGACGCCGCCGCGGTCGACGACGATCTCCGCGAGTGGGACTACGGCGTCTACGAGGGCCGCACGACGCTGGACATCCGCCGCGAAACGCCCGACTGGTCGGTGTGGCTGTCGCCGATCGAAGGCGGCGAATCGCTGGAGCAGGTCGCCGGGCGCGCGCGCCGGGCGATCGACCGCGCCGCGGCGGCCGGGAGCGACGCCGCTCTGTTCGCGCACGGGCACATCCTCCGGATTCTGGCGGCTTGCTGGATCGGTATGCCGCCGATTGCCGGACGGTTCCTCGCGCTCGACACAGCCACCGTCAGCGTGCTGGGTTACGAGCGGCAGACGCGCGTGATCCGCCGATGGAACGCCGCGCCCGCTTGACTCACGCCGCACCTTCCGTCCGCGGTCGGAACGCGCGCGAACGCGATCCTATTTGGCTCCAGCGCGCGTAAGGGCGTCGATGATGACATTGGCCCTGGCTACCTTGGCCCAAGCTAATGCCGTTCGACCGTCCTTTCCTCTGATGTGAACGTTGGCGCCGGCAGCGATGAGCACCGGAATTACGTCGGCGCATCCCCATCGAGCGGCGGACATGAGTGCCGTGTAGTTGCTCTTCGTTCGATGGTTTACCGCGGCGCCGTGGTCTAACAGAATCCTGGCGGTATTTGCGTGGTTCCCCCGTGCCGCCCTGAGCAGCGGCGTCCATCCGTCCCGGTCGCTTGCGTTCACATTGGCCCCCGCTGCGAGAAGGATCAACACTACGGAGTCGTGACCCTTTCGGGCCGCAACAAATAGGGGAGACGCTCCGTCTCCATCTTTGTCCTCGACGTGTGCGCCCTTCTGAACCAAGGCCTGGACGACACTGGCATGGCCATTAGTTACCGCCGCCTGGAGTGGTGTCAGGCCTCCCTTGCCTTTGCCGTTCACGCTCGCGCCGACAGCCAGCAGGCCTTGCACCCTATCGGCGTCGCCCGCTCGGGCCGCTGCCACGAGTTCCGCTGCGAGTTTGTCATCCGCCGAAACGAGTAGGCCACTCAGCGCTACCAACGCAAAGGGAAGTCGCATGACCCTATGCTATCGTGGGTGGCTCCAATGAAAGTTCGAAACGCGCGCAATGGTCCGACCTTCCTCGATTCCGGCGCCGGGACTCCTCCAGGCGCTCACGTCGATGCCCTCGCCGGGTCGGCGATCCGGGCGACGTCAGGCTACGAGCGGCAGACGCGCGTGATCCGCCGATGGAACGCCGGGCCGGCTTGAGGGCCGATCGGCGGATGCGCCGCCGGTGTCCGGCCGAGGAATTGGCCTCGTTTTTCACTTTTTACAAAACGATCACCCGGAGAGTTCGCCGGGCGGAATTATCTTTGGCCCACGCCAAATAATCATGCCGAATTATTCCGAATATACTCCGGCCTAGCGAAGCGAAGCCCGCCGTGGCGGGCAAATGCGCTTGGTTCTATTGAGGTTACGCAGCGGCGATTGGCGGTGACCGGCGATCCGGAAGAGCGCAGTTTTGCCAGACCGCTCGCTCACGCTCGCGGCTCCGTAAAGGCAATGTGCACTACGGGAGCGGCTCACACGGCGTGGTATGTTGGGCGACGGGAGGTCGGCATGGCCACCATCCAGTTCCAGGTCAACGGCGCCGAAAGGCGGATCGAAGGCGACCCCGGCCGCGCGCTCCTGTGGGTGCTGCGCGACGAGCTTGAGCTGACGGGCGCCAAGTACGGCTGCGGCGAAGGGCAGTGCGGCGCCTGCACGGTGCTCATCGACGGAGTCGCCACGCGGTCCTGCATCACGCCGCTCGGCCAGGTGGCGGACAAGCGCGTCACGACCATCGAGGGGATGGAGCGCGACGGCCGGCTGCATCCGGTGCAGTCGGCGTTCCTCGAGCACGAAGCGCTGCAATGCGGCTACTGCACGCCCGGCATGGTGATGTCCGCCGTGGGACTGCTGGCGAAGAACCCCAAGGCGACCGACGCGCAGATCGTCGAGGGCCTGGAGGGCAACATCTGCCGGTGCGGCACCTACCCGCGCATCGTCGCCGCCGTGCGGAGGGCGTCGCGATGACCGAACAGGAACGCTACGAGCTGAGCGAGGCGCCGCGGTATCGCTTCGAGATCGAGCGGCGCGAGTTTCTGGGCGGCGTCGCCTTTCTTCTGGTGGCGGCGCCGGCGCTGGCGCAGGAATCGGGACGCCGCGGTGGAGGCAACGCTCCGCGCGAGATCGCGGCCTGGATACAGGTGGCCGACAACGGTGACGTGACGGTCTTCACCGGCAAGGTCGACTTCGGGCAGAACAATCGCACGTCGCTCACGCAGGCGGTGGCCGAAGAGCTGCGCGTTCCGCCGGCGAAGATCCGGCTGGTGATGGGCGATACCGAACGCTGCCCGTTCGACGCCGGGACTTTCGGCAGCCAGTCGACTCCGCAGATGGCGCCGCAGTTGCGCCGCGCCGCGGCGGCCGCGCGCGAGGCGCTGGCCGATCCCGAGCGCCCGAAAACGATCGACGCCGCCGTCGCGCTGACGCCCGCCGACCAGTGGAAGGTGATCGGGAAGTCGATCCCCAAGGTGGACGGCCGCGACTTCGTCACCGGCAGGCACCAGTACACGACCGACGTGCGACTGCCGGGGATGATGCATGGAAAGGTGCTGCGCCCGCCGTCGATCGGCGCGACGCTGGAGTCGCTCGACAGCAAGGATGCCGAGGCCATCGCCGGCGTGGTGGTGGTGCGCGACGGCGATTTCATCGGAGTGGCCGCGCCCGACGAACACACGGCGTCGCGCGCGCTGGCGGCGCTTCGGGCCGAATGGAAGATCGCCGAGCAGCCGGCGGGCGCGGACCTGTTCCCCATTCTCCGCAAGGGCGCGGTGACGCCGGCGGAGCCGGAGGGCGACCACAAGCTCTCGGCGAGCTACACGATCGCCTACATCGCGCACGCGCCCATGGAGCCGCGAGCGGCGGTCGCCGAATGGAAGGACGATCGCCTTACGGTGTGGACCGGCACGCAGCGGCCGTTCGGCGTGCGCGGCGAGCTGGCGCAGGTGTTCCGAATCACGCCGGAGACGCGGGTGCGGGTGATCGTGCCGGACACCGGGTCGGGCTACGGCGGCAAGCACACCGGGGATGCGGCGGTGGAAGCGGCGCGGCTCGCCAAGGCGGCGGGCAAGCCGGTGAAGCTGATCTGGACGCGCGAGGAGGAGTTCCACTGGGCCTACTTCCGGCCGGCGGGCGCGATCGACGTGGCCGCGGGCGTGCGCGCCGACGGGACCATCGCCTCGTGGGAGTTTCACAATTACAACTCGGGCGGCTCGGCGATCCGGAGTCCGTACAACATTCCGGGGCAGAAGAGCGAGTTTCATCGCACCGAGTCGCCGCTGCGGCAGGGGTCGTACCGGGGCCTGGCGGCGACGGCCAACCACTTTGCGCGCGAGTCGCACATGGACGACCTGGCGCGGCTGGCGGGAGTCGACCCGCTGGAGTTCCGGCGGCGCAACTCGAACAACCCGCGGCTGACGGCGGTGCTGGAAGCGGCGGCGGCGAAATTCGGCTGGAAAGCGGGAAAGGCGCCGGAGGGCCGGGGCATCGGCATCGCTGGCGGCTTCGAGAAGGGGAGTTACGTGGCGACCTGCGCCGAGGTCGCCGTGGACAACGGGAAGGTGAAGCTGCTGCGCGCGGTGATTTCCTTCGAATGCGGCGGGATTGTGAATCCCGATCAATTGAAGAACCAGGTGGAGGGGTCGCTGGTGCAGGGACTGGGCGGGGCGCTGTTCGAGGCGATTGAGTTCGATCGCGGGCGGGTGCTTAACGGGCGCTTCTCGCGCTACCGGGTGCCGCGGTTTTCCGACGTTCCGCCGATCGAGGTGGTGCTGGTGGACCGCAAGGACCTGGCGCCGCTGGGCGCCGGCGAGACGCCGATCGTGGGAATCGCGCCGGCGATCGGGAACGCGATCTGCCACGCGACGGGGGTTCGTCTGCGGTCGCTGCCGATGATTCCGACGGGGATGGTGGCCGCGAGTTCGGGGTAGCCGGGAGCCCGGCGCTCAGCGTGGTTGCCGCACCATCGGCACAATCGGCGGACAATCCGCCTCCTGCACCACGCCGAGCTCCTGGAAGCCCAGTCGGCGATAGAGCGCCACGTTGCGCGGACTGGTCGCTTCCAGATAGGCCGGCAGTCCGGAGCGGTCGCAGTGCTTCAGGACCGGCCGCATCAGCGCCGAGCCGACGCCGCGCCCCTGGCTGGCGGGGTCGACGCCGATCAGTGGAAGGTGCCAGTGCGGGCCCTCCGGGTGGAAGGCGCCCATCTGTTCGAAGACGGCGAACATGGCGTTGCGGCGATCTCCGGTCATGGTCTCGCCGATGACGCGGATGAGGGCGGTTTCGTCGGGCGTCGAGCCGGGCTGCAGCCATAACGCGACCCCGGCGAAGCCGCCGAAGCCGTGCGCGGTCCCGGCGTCGAACGCCGCGCCTCCGAAGGCGCACGCGAAGCGCGGGAACGCTTCGAGATATCTCTCGGCATCCGGCCAGGCCCAGCGGCACGGCGGATCGCTCTCGAAGGCGCGGGTCAGGACCTCGATGGCCCGGCGGCCTTCGTCCATCGAGACGGCCTCGACGTCCGGTCCGGAAAGGATCGGCGCCGGCGGGAGGGGTCCGGTGTCGCCGATTGCAGGCGAAGCGGTTGGCATAGCAGGAACCTTTCATTCCGTAATGCGTGAAAACGCCCCAAAAGCCGACACGGCGCCTCGATGCCGATCGGATATGATCGAAAGGGCGCCGCCGCCGGAATGAAGAATCTCAGCATTCTCGGGTCCACCGGATCGATCGGCGTCAACTCGCTCGACGTCGCCCGGAGGCTCGCCGACCGCTACCGGGTCATCGCGCTGGCGGCGGGTCGAAACGTCGAGCTGTTGGCGCGGCAGATCGCCGAGTTTCGTCCAAGGCTGGCCTGCGTCGAGACCGAAGAATCGCGCCAGGAACTCGCGCGGATTCTCGAAGGCGCCGGGTTGCCACGGCGGGACTGGCCGCAACTGGAATGCGGCGCGGGGGCGCGCGTGCAGGCGGCGGCCGCGGGTGAGGTCGACTTCGTGATTTCGGCGATCGTCGGCGTAGCTGGCCTCGAGGCGACCTGGGAGGCGGCGCGGCGTGGAAAGCCGATCGGCTTGGCCAACAAGGAGACGCTGGTCGCTGGCGGTGCGCTGGTGACGGCGGCGGCGCGCGAATCGGGCGCCGAGATCATTCCGATCGACAGCGAGCACAACGGCGCGCACCAGTGCCTGCGGGCCGGGAGTCGCGAAGAGGTCTCGCGGCTGATCCTGACGGCTTCCGGCGGTCCGTTCCGCAACACGCCGCTTCGGGAGATGGACGCCATCACGCCCGCGCAGGCGCTGAATCATCCCACCTGGAAGATGGGACCGCGCATCACGGTGGACTCTGCTACCCTGATGAATAAGGGATTCGAGGTCATCGAGGCCTGCTGGCTGTTCGGCTTTCGTAGCGGGGAGGTCGATGTGGTGATCCACCCTCAATCGTCGGTGCACGCCATGGTGGAGTATCGCGATGGCAGTCTCGTCGCCCAGGCGTCGGCGACCGATATGCGCATGCCCATTCAATACGCGCTGACCTGGCCGGAGCGGCTCGACGCGCCCGTGCCGCGCCTGGAATGGGATCGGCCGCGCGTTTGGGAGTTCTCGGCGCCCGATGCGGCGAAGTTCCCGCTGTTGCGGCTCGCCTACCAGGCGCTGGATGCCGGCGGTGCGGCGCCCTGCGCGTTGAACGCCGCCGACGAGATCGCCGTGGCGGCCTTTCTGGCGGGTGAAATCCGGTTCCCGGCGATCGCCGCGGTGGTGGAGGAGACGCTGGCGCGCATGGGCGCGCGGTCGCCCTCGACGATCGGCGAGGTGCTGGAAATCGACCGCGACGCGCGGGCGGCCGCGCGCGATATTGTAAGGATGTTGCCGGCGGCGCCGGCCGCGAGAGTGTAGGACTTCATGGAGATTCTCCAAAACATCTGGTGGGTGCTCGTCCTGATCGGGGTCATGATCATGATCCACGAGCTGGGGCATTACTGGGCGGCCCGTTGGTTCGACGTGAAGGTGGAGACGTTCAGCTTCGGTTTCGGGCCGCGTCTGTTCGGGTTCCGGCGGGGAGAAACCGACTTCCGGATTTCGCTGATCCTGTTCGGCGGCTACGTCAAGATGGCGGGCGAGCAGCCCGGCGACGAGAGCGCCAACGATCCGCGCTCCTTTCTCTCGAAGGCGCGCTGGCAGCGGCTGATCATCGCTTTCGCGGGACCGTTCATGAACATCGTGCTGGCGGTGGTGCTGCTGGCGGGACTGTTCTCGGTCCACTACCCGAAGCCGTCGACGGGAAAGATGGCGGGCGTGATCGGGCACATCGCGCCCGGCTCGGCCGCCGACAAAGCGGGCGTCCGCGTGGGCGACCGTATCGCCGCGATCGAGGGAGTCCAGGATCCGAGCTGGGACCAGGTGCTCATGAAGGAAGTGGCGGGCGCGGGCCGCGACATTTCGGTGATCGTGGAACGGGGCGGCCAGCGCATCCCGCTGGTGGTGCGGCCTGAGCTCGACGAGCGGCTCGGCGGAGTGGCGGGGTGGACGGAGCAGTACGAGATCCAGGTGGAGTCGGTGCAGAAGGGCATGGCGGCGGAGCGCGCCGGACTGCGGCCGGGCGACCTGCTGGTGAGCGTCAATGGGACGCCGGTCCGCAGCGTGCAGTCGACCATCGAGCTGATCAACGGCAGCGGCGGCCGGCCCGTGGAGATCGCCTATTCGCGCGACGGGGCCGAGCACAAGGCGACCATGACCCCGGCGCTCGGCAAGGTCAACAACCAGGAGCGCTACCTGATCGGGGTCTTCATGCAGCCGCGGGTGGTGTTCGTAAGCCTGCCGATCCACGAAGCGGTGCGGCAGTCGATCCGGCACAACACCAACAACGCGACCTTGATCTACCAGTTCCTCAAGGGCATCGCCGAGCGCCGCATGTCGCCCAAGCAACTGGAAGGGCCGATCCGCATCGCGCAGCTCTCCGGCGAAGCGGCGCGCTCGGGCGCGGCCACTTACATCGGTCTGATGGCGATGGTGAGCCTCAACCTGGCGATCTTCAATCTGCTGCCGATCCCGATTCTCGACGGCGGCGTGATCGTCATGCTGCTGGTGGAGATGCTGCTGCGCCGCGACCTCTCGCTACAGGTCAAGGAGACGGTCGTGAAGCTGGGCTTCGTCTTCCTGATGGCGCTGGTGGTGTTCGTGCTCTACAACGACATATCGAAGGTGATGCCGCCGGGGTAGCAGCCGACGGCAGGACCGCTCGCTCACGCTCGCGGCTCCGAAACGGAAGCGCTCGCGGCAAGACGGCTCGCTCACGCTCGCGGCTCCGAAACGTAGCTCGCGTGTCGCGTCGTTGTGCCGGGCGGAGGGTCAAAGCTAGACTATGCCTATGGCCCGCCTCGTCCTCATCATCTTCCTGACAGCGGCTGCGTGCGCGCAGGACATCGCCGCGCGGGTCGACGAATACGTCGCCGCGACGGCCAGGATTCGCCCGTTCAGCGGATCGATTCTGCTGTCGAAGGACAACAAGATTCTGTTCGCCAAGGGCTACGGGATGGCGAACCTGGAGCACAGCGTCCCCAACACGCCACGGACGAAGTTCCGCCTGGGATCGATCACCAAGCAGTTCGCCGCCACCGCCATCCTGCAACTGGAGGAGCGCGGCAAGCTGAAGGTGGAGGATGCGATCTGCCAGTACGTTCCGGAGTGCCCCGATTCGTGGAAGCCGATCACGATTCATCACCTGCTGACGCACACCTCGGGCATCCGCAACGTCACGGCGCTTCCCAGCTACCGAAGGGACATGATGTTGCCGTCGCCGCCGCTTCAGACGATGAAGCGTTTCCGCGACCTGCCGCTCGATTTCGATCCCGGAACGAAGTTCTCGTACAGTAATTCCGGCTACGTCGTGCTCGCGATCATTGTGGAGAAGGCCTCCGGCGAGTCCTGGGATGCATTCCTTCGCAAGAATATCTTCGACCCCGCCGGCATGCACGACAGCGGTCACGATACCTTCGCCGCCGTGCTCCCGCACCGCGCGTCGGGCTACGAGCTGGCGGCCGGCAAGTGGATTCACTCGCCGTATCACGACATGGAGATGCCGACCGGCGGCGGCGATCTTTACTCGACGGTCGAGGACATGTACCGGTGGGACCTGGCGCTCCAGGGCGAGAAAATCCTGTCAGCGGCCTCGAAGCAGAAGATGTATACGCCGTTCAAGGACAATTACGCCTACGGCTGGGCCGTGGACCAGCAATCCGGCCGCAAGCGCATCGGTCATAACGGCGGCATCAGCGGGTTTGTGACGGCATTCGCTCGATTTCCCGACGAGCGCGCGGTCGTGGTGATCTTGAGCAACTTCACGGGATCGCCCATGGCGCCGCTGACGCGGGCGATGACCGCGATTCTGTTCGACGAGAAGTACCAGCTGCCGAGCGAGCGCACCGAAATCAAGGTCGACCCGAAGATCTACGACGCCTACGTCGGGAAGTACGAGCTGCGGCCCGGCTTCGTACTTACCGTGACGCGCGAGGGCGACCGGTTGATGACGCAGGCCACGGGACAGGGAAAGGTCGAAGTATTCCCGGAATCGGAGACGAAGTTCTTTCTTAAAGTGATCGACGCGCAGGTTACGTTCCATCGCGGAGCCGACGGAAAGGTCGGCTCCCTCACGCTGCACCAGGGCGGCGACCGGGTGGCGAAGAGGATCGAGTAACCCGTGCGGCGCCGAGTCGTTCTCCTGCTTGCCGGAGCACTGATTGCCGCACCGCTCCCTTTGGTCGCGGCTCAGAAAGGGGCGGGCGAGATTCCACCGGCCTGGCGCGCGGCAGTCGAACGCATTACCGCGGCGTCGATGCGAGGGCATCTTTCCTTCCTCGCCTCGGATCTGCTGGAGGGCCGCGACACGCCGTCGCGCGGGCAGGATGTCGCCGCCGAGTACCTCGCCGCGCAGTTCCGCCGCGCCGGACTGGAGCCGGGCGGCAACGAGGCCTACTTCCAGTCGTTCGAGGCGAAAGTCCAGGAGCCGAACTTCGAGGGCGTCGAGTTCTCGATCACCATCGGCGGTACGACGATGCGCATCGCTCAAGGCGCCGCGATTCCCACCGAGGGTCCGATCGACCTTAAGGACGCACAGGCGGTTCGCATCGGAGCGGCCGACGCCGTCGAGAATCTCGAAGGGAAAGTCGCTCTGGTTGTCCTGCCCGACGCCGCGCGGCAGGCGATGACGCGCATCGGCGCCGTCGCCCGAGCGAAGCCGCTGCTCAGCGTGGTCGCCGACCCCACGGGCGCCTTGGCTCGCCAGTTCGGCCGCACTCGCATCGTCGATCCCAGCCGCCCGGGTCCGGCGATTCCACCGCTCTACATCGTCAGCGATCCGGCTTTCGCCGACGCGGTCGCGAAGATCGAGGCAGGCGCGGCCGTTACAGTCACCGCGAAGGCCAAGGCACGCATTGAGCGCACGGTAAAGCTGCGCAATGTGGTCGCCGTGCTCCGTGGTTCCGACCCGAAGCTGCGCGACACCGCGGTGGTGCTCTCGGCCCATTACGACCACATCGGCGCGCTCCCGCCGGGCGAGGGCGATCGCATCTACAACGGGGCGAACGACGACGGTAGCGGCACCGTGGGCGTCGTCGAGATCGCCTCGGCGCTGGCCGCCCTTCCGAGTGCGCCCAAGCGTAGCATCGTCTTTGTGGCCTTCTGCGGCGAAGAGCGCGGCGGCCACGGGTCGCGGTACTACGGGCGCAACGCGCCGTTTTCGCCGGACAAGACGGTCGCGAATCTGAACCTGGAACAGATCGGCAGGTCCGACTCCAGCGAAGGGGAACAGCGCGGCAATTATTCGATTACGGGATTCGATTACTCGAATGTCGCCGATTTTCTGAGTGAAGCAGCCAAGGCCGCCGGCGTCGCCGTTTACAAGCACGAGCGCAACAGCGACGCCTACTTCACGCGCAGCGACAACGCCGTGCTGGCGCGGCTGGGCGTCCCCGCGCACAGCCTGACGACCGCGTTCCAGTATCCCGACTATCACGGTCTCGGCGACCACTGGGACAAGATCGACTACGGCAACATGGAGAAAATTTCGCGCGCCATCGCGCTGGGACTGCTCTCGATCGCCGACAGTGAAACCGAGCCCGCCTGGAGCCAGACGAATCCGCGCGCCGAGCCTTTCCGCAGAATGCGGCCTGTGAAACAATAGCGGCAACACAGGAGGTCCTCGTGGCCCAACCCGTCCCGCCCGACGTCGATCCCGGAAGGCCGCCGCGCAAGCCGGTCGACGACCCCACACTGGGAATTACGTTGACGCCCGATACGCGCCCGTTTCGGCATCGACTGGTCACAATCGGCGATTCGCTTACGCACGGCTTTCAAGGCGCCGCGATCTTCAATACCTCGAAATCCTGGCCCGCGATCGTCGCGCACGAGATGGGACTCGGCGGCGACGGGTTCCGCGTTCCCGTCTACGGTGGCCCGGGTGATGGAATGCCTCTCAACCTGGAGGCGCTTCTGCATCGCCTGGAAGGCCGATTCGGCTCGAAAATCGACTGGTGGGAGTCGCCCGGTGCGGCCATCGCGGCCTACTCGTTCATGAGCGACGTGGAGGACTACTGGGAGCGGGGCGAAGGCGCCACGCCCCCGGCGCCGCCGGGACCGTACCACAACCTCGGCATCTACGGATGGGACCTGCGCGACGCCATGCACTGGACCGCCGAGAACCTGCCCATCGGCCCGCCGAAGAACGACCGGCTCAACCAGCTTCCGCAGGACCACAACCAGCGCGCGGCGCGGCAGGTGCTCGCCTCGGCGCCGGGCGAGACGCAGGTGGGCGCGGCGCGGCGTCTCGGCGAGGACGGCGGCATCGAGACCCTGGTGGTGGGGCTCGGCGCCAACAACGCACTCGGCTCGATCGTGAGCCTCCAGGTGCTATGGACCGATACCGGCTACGACGATCCCAAGGAGAAGGACAAATACACGGTCTGGCGGCCGTCGCACTTTCGCCTGGAACTTCAGCGGCTCGCCGACCTGGTGCGCGCGGTGAACGCGCGTCACGTCATTTGGCCGACTGTGCCGCACGTGACGATCGTGCCGCTGGCGCGAGGGGTCGGCGAAAAGCTCGCGTCGCTCGACCACCGCTACTTCTCGCACTACACCCGCGTCTGGATTCCCGACGACGAATTCGACCCGGATCGCGACCCGCACTTCACCGGCGAGGAAGCGCGGGCGGTGGACTCTGCCATCGACTGCTATAACGACGCCATCGAGAAGGTGGTGCGCGAGGCGCGCTCGGCCGGACTGGACTGGCTTGTGTGCGACCACGCGGCCCTTCTCGACGGCCTCGCCTTCCGCCGCTACCTCTCGGGTGAGGTGCGCCCGCCCGACGGCTGGCGCCCCTACGAGCTGCCGGCAGAGCTGAAGGCGCTCGACCCGGTCCCGAGCACGCTGTTCTTCCAGGCGGGCGAGAGCGGCCGTTCCGCCGGCGGACTGTTCTCGCTTGACGGCGTTCACCCGACCACCATCGGCTACGGCATTATGGCGCTAGAAGTCATGAAGGTAATGCATGGGGCCGGCGTCGCTTTTCCGGGCGGCGCGCCGCGCGTCGATTTCGGGCGCCTGGTGCGGATGGACACGCTGATTCAGAATCCGCCGAAGCTGCTGAGCCGGTCGCTGAGGCAGCTCGGCTGGATCGACGAGAAGCTGGATTTCGTCAACGGCGCGCTGGGATCGAAGTTCGGCGAAAGACTGTTCGGCAAGAAAGTGAGCCTGGGATTCTAGGAACGGGCAGATCGAACGGCTATCTGCCTGTCAGATCAGTAAGATGGAACGGGTTACCGCCTAACCCGCGAGGCTGCACTACAGCGCCGGATTGCTCCCGTTCGGTGAAATCCCCTTTGCTATAGGAATAGTGAGGTTAGACTCGGGAAGAGCTAGCAAAGCGACCGCTATTCGTGTAACTGGAGGCAGGACAACACTATGAGCACCCAGCCACTACCCCGGCCCACCGCCCCCGGACTCGTTCAGATCGGCAAATCCGGCGAGGACGCCATCGAGCAGATCATCCAGCAGCGGCTGGCCGAAGAGCGCGCGCGGCTGGAACGCGAGGCCGGCGTCCAGCACAAGGAATCCCACGCCTTCAAGAAACCTGTCGAGCGGCCCTTCACCAAGCAGCAGCGCGGCCACACCACCCTGCTGTTCGGCGGCCTGACCTGGAAACACGAAAAGCTGGTCCACGCGGCGTTCGAGGGCCTCGGCTACATGGCCGAGTGCATCCCGACCCCGGACGTCTCCGCGTTTCAGGCCGGCAAGGAGTTCGGCAATAACGGCCAGTGCAACCCTACCTACTTCACGGTCGGCAACCTGGTGCAGTATCTTCAGCGGCTCGAAGAGCAGGGCCTCACCAAGCAGGAGATCATCGACCGCTACGTGTTCCTCACCGCGGGCGCCTGCGGCCCTTGCCGCTTCGGCATGTACGAAGCCGAGTATCGGCTGGCGCTGCGCAACTCCGGTTTCGACGGCTTCCGCGTGCTGCTGTTCCAGCAGGCCGGCGGCCTGAGCCAGTCCGACTGCGAGGCCGGACTGGAGATGAACCTCGACTTCTTCCTGGGCATCCTCAACGCGCTCAACTGCGGCGACGTGATCAACGAAGTCGCCTACATGATCCGGCCCTACGAGGTCCACGCCGGGCAGACCGACGAGACGCTCGACCGCGTGATGGACTACATGCACGAGGTCTTCCTTCGCAAGCAGCCCTGGAAGATCGACGAGAAGCTGGGCGGCTACCTGGGCGGATTCAAGAACACCGCCGAGTACATCGGCAAGTTCGTCAACCAGCTCAAGGCCGACGATTTTACGGCGTCGCTCACTCGCGCGCGCAACATGTTCGACGAGGTGGAGGTCGACCGCCTGCGCGTGAAGCCCATCTGCAAGATCACCGGCGAATTCTGGGCGCAGACCACCGAGGGCGACGGCAACTTCAACATGTTCCAGTTCCTGGAGCGCGAGGGCGCCCAGGTGATCGTGGAGCCGATCGGCACCTGGATCATGTACATGATCCACCAGGTGGTGCAGAAGTACCAGGACACCAAGGGACTCCAGGAAGGCGCCGTGATGCCTCCGCTGTGGCGCTTCGACAAGCGCGCGAAGATTGAGATCAATCACCGCACCAAGGTCGCCAAGCTGCGCCTCGCCGAAGCCATTTTCAAGCGCGAATACCATCGGTTGCTCGACGCGCTCGGCGGCATCGGGCATCACCTGATCGACCAGTACGAGCTCCAGCGCATCGGCCACCCGTTCTACAACTCGCGCGCCGGAGGCGGCGAGGGGCACCTGGAAGTCGCCAAGAACATCTACTACTCGAACAAGGACCTGGCGCACATGGTCCTCAGCGTGAAGCCCTTCGGCTGCATGCCGTCGACGCAATCGGACGGCGCGCAGGCCGCCGTCGTCTCGCACTACAAGGACATGATCTACCTGCCGATCGAGACCTCCGGCGAAGGCGAAGTCAACGCGCACTCGCGCGTGCAGATGGCGCTCGGCGAGGCCAAGAACAAGGCCAAGCGCGAATTCGCAGAAACGCTCGAAAAGGCCGGCCTGACGCTCGACGACTGCCGGCGCTTCGTCGACGATCACCCCGAGACACGGCGGCCCATGTATCGCGTGCCGCACACCAAGGGCGTCGTCGGCGCGGCGGCGAACTTCGCGATGCACATCGCCGACCGGGCGAAGAAGGAAAACTGGTCGCCTCGGGCGTTGGTGACGGTTCAATAAGGGCGCTATGAAGAACTTCCTGATCGGACTGGATGTCGGGTCGACGACCGTGAAGGCCGTCGTCGTCGACGCCGCTACCGATGAAATCCTGTGGCGCGACTACCAGCGCCACGACACCAAGCAGCCCGAGAAGTGCCTTGAGTTCCTGCGCCGTTTCGAGACCGAGGTCGAGGGCTTTTCCGCCGACCGCTCGCGCATGTTCGTGACCGGCTCGGGCGGCTCGGGAATCGGCAAGCACATCGGCGCGAAGTTCGTGCAGGAAGTCAACGCCGTATCGCTGGCGGTGGAGAAGGTGTACCCGGAATGCGGCTCGGTGATCGAGCTGGGCGGCCAGGACGCCAAGATCATCATCTTCAAGGAAGACCCCGAAACCGGCCGCAAGAAGAAGCTGCCGTCGATGAACGACAAGTGCGCCGGCGGTACAGGCGCCGTCATCGACAAGATCAACGCCAAGCTCCGCATCCCGCCCGAAGAGCTCTGCCAGATGGGGTATCGCGGCATCCGGCTGCACCCGGTGGCGGGAAAATGCGGCGTGTTCGCCGAGACCGATATCAACGGCCTCCAGAAGAGCGGAGTGCCGCCGGATCAGCTGATGGCCTCGCTGTTCGAAGCCATCGTGATGCAGAACCTCTCGGTGCTGACGCGCGGGAACACGCTGCGCCCGCACGTGCTGCTGCTCGGCGGACCGAACTGCTACATCAAGGGCATGCAGGACTGCTGGAAGTCGAACATCCCGAAGATCTGGCAGGAGCGCAACTATCCGCTGCCGGAGGGAGTGGACCCGGAGTCGCTGATCCGCATTCCGGACAACGCGCAGTACTTCGCGGCGATCGGGGCGATCGAGTTTGGCAAGACCGAGGACGACGAGGTCGGCCGCTATACGGGCTGGCAGCAACTGGAGTGGTACATCACGGTCGGCCGCGAAGAGGAAAAGAAAAAGCGCGGCGGCACGGGCGGTCTCACGAGGGGCGAAGCGGAGCTGGCGGCGTTCAAGGAAAAGTACCGTCACAAGAAGTTCATCCCGACTTCGTTCTCGCCGGGCGACGTGGTGGAAGGCTTCATCGGCATCGACGGCGGGTCCACTTCGACTAAGGCAGTACTTATTTCGAAGGACCCGGCGCGGCGCATCCTCGCCAAGGCCTACCAGCTTTCGAAAGGCAATCCCATCGAAGACACGATGGAGATTTTCGCCAAGCTCGAAGCGCAGGTGAAGGACCAGGGCGCGACGATGAAGGTGCTCGGGGTCGGCACCACCGGCTACGCCAAGGACATCCTGCGCGACGTGATGGGCGCCGATGCGGCGGTGGTCGAAACCGTCGCCCACACGCAGGCGGGCCTGCACTTCTACGATGACGTCGACGTGATCTGCGATGTCGGCGGGCAGGACATCAAGATCATCATCCTGAAGAACGGCCGCGTGAAGGACTTCAAGCTCA
>CAZEVY010000040.1:0-40654 GCA_964515555.1 uncultured Solibacteraceae bacterium
GAACCGGCGTCGCAGTGACGGAGTACCCGGCGGGTAGCTTGTGCCTATGGACGCTGGCCGGAACTTCGGTCTGGGGCGGCTCCGGGATTCCACCTCTGGGTTAGTGGCGAGGTCTATGAGCCGCTGCGCGGAGTGGAATCGCAGCCGGCGTGAACCGATCAGATGGAACGAAGGAGAAGAGGATGGAATTGAAGCCGCGTTAGGCTAACTGCGAAGGTTCGTCAGGTCTGATATGAACCGCTGGCAAACAGCTGTAGACGAAAACGTAGCTGGCGTGAGCCTCAGGATCCAACTCGACGCAGCGGACTTCCACAAGCTTGCCACCATCGGCTTGAAACAAAAGTGCTTGAAAACGTTGCGTTCGCGACTCATACTGGAATCCGACTTACAAGCAGGAGGTCGCAGGTTCGATCCCTGCACCGCCCACCAATGTTTCAAGGATTCGGCTGTGGTTCGCATGTAATCCGTCCTCGCTAGGCTGCCTCCTTGCAACCCACCGGGAACCGACGTTGAGGTGAGGCGACAACCGGCGGGTGCCTATCGGAAGGAGCACCGCCAAATCACCGGGCCGTCAAATGAACGGGCTGCCAGAACGCGCCATTCCCGGCCGAGTCCCATGCGGCAAATCGCACCCACTTCTTTCCAGATGCGTCAAACGGAATGCGAAATCGGTGGCTGCCGAATGGCGGGTGCTCCGTGGCACGGATGATCCTGCGGTCCGTCTTTTCCCCGTCTCCCCACACGACCTCGACAAACTCGAGCGGGAAAGTCCACTCCAGTTCCGCGACGATGCTTCGCTGGCTGCCCGATCCTTCGATCGCGAAGCTCTTAAACAGCACCTCACCGCTGGTCACGAAGAAGTCTCCACTGCGCATCGACTTCACGATCGGCGTCCAACCGTCGTCGAAAGCGGGCAGCCGGTCCAGCTTGATGTAGTTCACCATCAGGTGTTGGTACGTATCGTCGTCCGGAAACTTGGCATACGTGTCACCCTCGGCGATCAGGTATTTCGCCCCCGTCCAGTTGTTCATGTCATCCAGCGTGCCAAAGCACCGGACCTCGCACAGACGGCTTTCCGAGAGATCCACTGGCAAGGATTGATACGATCCGCCGAGAAAACGTTCACTCCGGAAATGGGCTGTCTCGCGAATGGCATCCGGATAGCCGCTCGACCCCTTCGTTCGTGGATGCGCCTGCCACACCAGCCCGTTCTCTTCGGTGAGCATCTTGAGCTCATCCGCGGCCGATCCGATGTGATAAACCTTGCCGTACTTCGGATGATCCTCGATTAGAGGCTGGCCATCGTTTCTGACATGCGTCCAGTAAACCGGCTTGGCGAATACCGTCGTGTAGTGGCCGCCAAAGTAGGCGTTCGGCTCCTCGCCCGGGATTATCAGGAAATCCTTGTCGGAGTGACGGCGGCTGGCATCGAAGTAGACTTTCTGGTCGGCCAGGCGCAATGGTCCCGGGTCCTTGGCGTGCCCGTCTCCGTGGAAGTCCGACATCATGGCGATGTTGATTCCCATGGCACGGAACGTCGGAATCCAAGGCGGTTGCACATCGATGCCGCCGGCATCCTGCACCTGTTCATGAAAGGCCGTGTGAAAGTGACTGATTCCCACCTGGAATCCCGGAATGGGCTTGTACCGGTCGTCGTGGGTGAATGACATTACCGTTTCGTGCGTCGCCGTGGCCGGCTCGGGACTCAGGTAATAATATGCTGCCATCCGTTGCCACGTTCCCGGTGGTGCGTTGAATAAAGCGAAATTGCCGAGCGCGAAACTGCGTGCCTGTCTCGACCTGCGTTGCCAGACATCATCGGAGAAACCGAACGGACGGTACATTTCTTCCTGATCGGCTTGCCGGATGCCAACCGAGAAGGAATCCGCGTCGTCCTTGCGGTAGTACACATAACCGAGGTTCAGTTCAATTTCCCGGCCAAAGAAGAATTTGTGCGGCGGGGGGAATACGGCTATTGAACCACCGGGGGTTTCGACGAGAGCCAGCCGGTTGCGCGCACGCAGCGCCACGGGTTCCGTGTTCGGCGAACCGCCAAACTCGTACTTTTGCCAACCTCGCGCCACATCGCGCCACAATACCCGTTTTGCAGCCTCCGTACGAAATCCTTTGAGTCCGGCGCGGTAATGGTAGGCGACGGATTGCTCGTCGGTCTTGGCGATCGCCTCCTGCCGCAGCAGATTCGTTCCTTTGTAAACGGTAAACTGCAGTCGTCCGGAGAAGATCCCAATGGACAGTCCCGGAAACGTCACCTCCAGGCGTGCTCCGTCGGTCTTCACCAGGCATGCGGTCGTCTTGTAGGTAACGTCCGCGCGGCGAATCTCCGCGGGTGAGCGGGGCAGACCCGGGTTGGTGTTGGGCGAACCGGGGATGACTAGCGGTGCATCCCAGAAGACTTTCCACTTCTCACGCTCGAGGACAGCCTGATCCTTGTCCAGCCCTAACGCCCGTAGCGGTGCGATCTGTTGTTGCGAGATGCGCCGGCGACCGGACGTTACATGAAACTCGGGATGCAGGTCTCGACCGAGGATGGTCCATGGGCCGCCCTGACGCCGCGCCGCGAGCTCCCGAATCACCGGGGCGGTGTTTTCGAGCCCGAATGCAGTGCGCAACTCCTGCCCCCGCGAACCCTGCCAGGTCAAGCGAAGGATATCCCCGCTCATTTCAGCCTTGAGCCCGGGGGCATCCTTATAGCCGCTCATATCGCACGGCATGGAATCCGCGGTCGCCAACGCTGCTCCTGCCAGGCATAACAGAAGGCGCTTCCGTACTCTCCTTCCGGACCCGCGCGGCAAGGGAACCGCGTGCAAGGATTGTCGCAAGCCCGCAGCCATAGTGGTTGAATCGCTCCGCCGCCCATTGTACCGCTGCAGATGAAAATGTAGCTGTCCGGAGCCTCGGGTTCAACTCGGCTCGCCAGGCTTCAATGAGTTCGCCTCAGCTGAAATGAAAGCAAGAGTGAAAACAGGCCCATTTCCGCCGCATACTAGAATCCGGCTTACAAGCACGAGGTCGCATGTCCGATCCCTTCCGCCCACCACCCGTGCGACTGCCCTTTGCCCTGTTGCTGTTATTCCTCCAGCAACCCGCCTGATAAACTGGCGGAATGTCCGGAACCGCGATCCTCCTGCTCCTGTTGGCCGCCGACGAGGCGCATTGGCCGCAGTTCCGGGGCGCGCGCGGGGCCGGGATCTCGGAATCCGCCGCCCCTGTGGAGTTCGGACCGTCCAAGAACGTCGTCTGGAAGACCGGCGTGCCGTTCGGCCACTCGTCGCCGGTGATCGCCGGGGACCGCATCTTTCTCACCGGCGAAGAGGGCGGCGCACGATCCGGCCCCGAGCGCGGCTACGTCTCCTCGGCCGGCACGCTGGTGACGCTGGCGATCGACCGCCGCAACGGCGAGGTGATGTGGAAACGGGAGGCGCCGCGGCCCCGGCGGGCGAGCTATCAGCCGACCAACTCCGCCGCGTCGCCGAGCGCGGCGACCGACGGCCGGAGCGTGTACGTGTTCTTCGGCGATTTCGGACTGCTCGCCTACTCGGTCGACGGCCAGGAGAAGTGGCGGCTGCCCCTCGGTCCGTTCAACAACGCCAACGGGCACGGCGCGTCGCCGATTCTGTGGCGCGACCGCCTGTTCCTGGTGTGCGATCAGGACAGCGGGTCGTTCATCGTCGCCGTCGAGAAAGAGAGCGGAAAAATCCTGTGGCGGGTCGAGCGGCCCGAGGTTACGCGCGCCTACTCGACGCCGGTGGTGTACGAGCCGAAGTCCGGTCCGGCGGAGCTGATCGTGCCGGGCGCATTCCTGTTGACCGCCTACAACGTGGCCGGCGGCGAGAAGCTGTGGTGGGTGCGCGGGCAGTCGTGGCAGCCCAAGTCGCTGCCGCTGGTCGCCGGCGACATCATCTACGCCCACTCCTGGGAGAGCGGTGGGGAGGCCGAGGAGCCCACCGAAACGCCGGCGTTCGCCGAGGTCCGCGCGCAGTGGGACGCCAACGGCGACGGCAAGCTCCAGGCCTCTGAGCTTCCCGACCCCCGCCAGCAGCGCAGTCTTCCGCAGAACGACATGGACGGCGATGGCGCGCTCGACGAGCGCGACTGGGACTTCTACCGCGCCCGTCGCAGCGCGCGCAATCGCCTGGTGGCCGTCCGCGGGGGCGGACGTGGCGACGTGACGGAGTCGCGCGTGCTGTGGAGCATGAACAAGTTCCTGCCGAACGTGCCGTCGCCGCTGCTGTATCGCGGCGTGATGTATCTGGTCAAAGACGGCGGCGTGCTGACGGCGCTCGACCCGGCCACCGGAAAACTGCACAAGCAGGAGCGGCTCGCGGCGGCGATCGGAACGTATTATGCCTCGCCGGTCGCGGCGGGCGGCCGCGTCTATTTCCTAAGCCAGCAGGGCAAGGCGACGGTCGTCAAGGCCGGTGCGAACTGGGAGGTGCTCGCGACCAACGACCTGGAGGAGGACACCTTCGCAACGCCCGCGGTGGTCGACGGCCGGATGTACTTGCGTACGCGCACGGCGTTGTATTGTTTCGCGGACCGGCGGTAATTCCAGTGGTGGGCGCCGGAACCGCCGCACACCCGCCATCGTACTCTATGAGCATGAGATTCCTTTCGTTGGTGCTGTGTCTCCCCGCCTTGCTGGCCGCCGACGCGCTGGGCGATTGGTACGGTGTTCTCGAGACGCCCGGCGGCAAGCTCCGCATCGCGTTTCACTTCACCCGGGCCGAGGGCGCCGTCAAGGCGACGCTCGATTCGCTCGACCAGGGCGCCATGGCGATTCCCGCCGCCAGCGCCAAGGCGGACGGAGCGAAGGTTGCCGCCGAATGGCCCGCGATTCAAGGCAAGTTCGAAGGCGAAGCGAACGCCGAGGGCACCGAGATGAAGGGCACGTGGTCGCAGGGGCCGGGGTCGCTGCCGATCGCGCTCACACGCAAGCCGTTCGAGATCAAGCAGGGCGCCGCCGTGCCGCTCACCGCGACCGAGCGCGACTTCCTGATCTCGCACCTGGAGAAGTCGCGCGCCGAGTTGTTCAAGCAGATCGACGGGCTGACCGCGGAGCAGTGGAAGTTCAAGTCCGCGCCCGAGCGCTGGAGTCCGGCCGAGTGCGCCGAGCACCTGATCGCGACCGAGGACTACTTCATCGACCTGGTATCCGCGAAGATGATCAAAGCTCCCATCGGCGCCGAAGTGAAGCGCAAGGCGCAGGCCGACGACGAGACGCTGATCGCCCGCATCACCGACCGCAGCCGCCGCGGCAGCGCACCCGAAGTGCTGGTCCCGACCGGGAAGTTCCCGACGCCGGCGTCGGCGAAGGAGGCCTTCCAGTCGCGCCGCGACAAGGCCATCGCTTTCGTGCGCACGACACAGGAGGATTTGCGGGGACGCGTGGCGAACAACCTCGACGCGTATCAATACCTGGTGTTGATGTCGGCGCACACGCTGCGGCATACGGCGCAGATCGTCGAAGTGAAGTCGGACGCCAGGTATCCGAAGTAGAGCCCCGGCCGTTCGCGACCGGCCTGTTCGGAAGCGGCGAGGATCCGGAGCGCCGTCTCACACAGGTGCGATGTTACGATGGCTTCGATGACGCGATGGCTCCCGGTGCTCGTGCTTTTCGCCCAGTCGCCCGTGCCGCCCGACATCAAGACGCCGCCCGCGGCCCCCGTCCAGCCGATTCCCTACAGTCACCGTGCGCATCTCAAGCTCGGCCTGGAGTGCAGGACCTGCCACACCATGCCCGATCCCGGCGAGTTCGCCACGCTCCCCGACACGGCAAAGTGCATGGTCTGTCACGCTTCCGTGATGAAGGAGAGCGAGCACATCCAGAAGCTCGCCGCCTGGCACGCCGCCAAGCAGCCCGTGCCCTGGCGGCGCGTGTATCGCATTCCCGACTACGTATTCTTCAGCCATCGCGAGCACACCCGCGAGTTCCAGTGCGCGACGTGTCACGGGCCGGTCGCCGAGCGTGACGTTCTGCGAAAGGAAAAGGATCTCTCGATGGCCGGTTGCATGGACTGCCACCGGGCGGCCCAGGCGTCCCTCGCCTGCAACTACTGCCATGAACAGCGCGGCCCGTAGTCCCCCTGAACCCCCGCCGCGACTGTGAGAAAATAGTCCCGCCCCTCCGATGAGCGACACCCCCGTTCCCGCTTCCGAGGAATCCGCGCCCGCGGACGACTCCTCCTTCGCCGACATCCTCTCCGAGTTCGAGAGCCACCGTGCCCAGGCCCCGGCCGCGGCCCTGGAAGGCATCGTGCTCTCCATCCGCGACGAGAATGTCTACGTCGATATCGGCCGCAAGAACGAAGGCATCCTCCCCCTCGAGCAGGTCCGCGACCGCGCCGGCAACGTCAAGGTGAAGCCCGGCGACGCGCTCGCCGTCACCGTCACCGGCAAAGATGAGGACCACTACTACCGGCTCACGACCTCCAAGGTCGTGCTCCCGCGCGACTGGTCGGCGCTCGAGAAGGCCTTCGCCGATAAGGCCATCATCTCCGGCGCCGTCGAGGAGATCGTCAAGGGCGGCCTGAAGGTCGATATCGGCGTGCGCGCCTTCCTGCCCGCCTCGCGCAGCGGCGCCCGCGAAGCAGCCGACCTCGAAGCTCTCGTCGGCCAGCAGATCCGCTGCCGCATCACCAAGCTCGACGTCGCCGATGAAGACGTCGTCGTCGACCGCCGCGTCATCCTCGAAGAGGAGGAGCAGCAGGCGCGCGCCGAGCGCTTCGCCGCGCTCAAGGAAGGCGACACCGTCACCGGCGCCGTCCGCAGCCTGATGGACTTCGGCGCCTTCATCGACCTGGGCGGCGTCGACGGCCTGCTCCACGTCGCCGAGATGGCCTGGCATCGCGTCGCGAAGCCCGACGAAGTCGTCTCGGTCGGCGACCAGGTCACCGTGAGAATCCTGAAGGCCGACCCGCAAACCCGCAAGATTTCGCTCAGCCTGAAGCAGCTCCAGGCCGACCCCTGGAGCACGGTCGCCGAAAAGTACCCCGCCGGCAGCCGCGTCAGGGCCAAGGTCGTGCGCGTGGCCGATTTCGGCGCCTTCGCGGCCCTGGAGCCGGGAATCGAAGGGCTGATTCACGTCTCGGAGCTGTCCTGGTCGAAGGGCCGCAAGGCCGCCGACGTCGTGAAAGCCGGCGAGTTGGTCGAGGTGGTGGTGCTCGACGTCAACCTCGCCGACCGCAAGCTGCGCCTCGGCTTGAAGCAGGCGCTCGGCGATCCCTGGGAGCAGGCCTCGCAGAAGTACGCCCCGGGCGTGGTCGTCGAGGCGCCCGTCGTCAGCCTGGCGAAGTTCGGCGCCTTCGTCGAGATCGAGGAGGGCGTCGAGGGCCTGGTCCACATCGCCGACATATCCGCCGAGAAGCGCCTCAACCACCCCAACGAGGTCCTCAAGGAGGGCCAGAAGGTCCGCGCCGTGGTGCTGGGGCTCGACCCGGAGCGCCGCCGCGTCCGGCTCGGCATGAAGCAACTCGAGCCGACCGACGCCGACGAGTACATCGGCGAGCACAAGGCCGGCGACGTGGTGAGCGGCCGGATCGTCCAGATCGGCTCGGGCGCGGCCAAGGTCGAGCTGGGGATGGGCGTCTTTGCCCGTTGCCGCATCGAGGAGCCGGAGGCCGCTCCGCCGCCGGTCGCCGCCCCCAAGGCCGATCTCAGCGAATTGACCGCATTGCTTTCAAGCAAGTGGAAGGGAGGGTCGATCCCGTCAACCGCCCCCAAGCGCGAGCCCGCCAAGGCCGGCCAAGTCCGCCAGTTCCGCATCGTCGCCCTCGATCCGGGGCGAAAATTCATCGAAGTCGAGCTGGCGGGATAGCGTTTCCGGGCGGAAACCTGGCCCTGCGCGTCACCGAACCGTGACGTTTCTTCACAGGCCGCGTCCATCCAGGTGTTGACAGTGGATCCCCAAGGCACTATGGCCGGGGTCCTGAGACCAGCTTCGGTGTTGGACGAGGCCGCGCTCATTCGCGCGGCTCAAAAGGGTGACCAGGACGCATTCGAGCAACTGGTTCACGCCTACGACCGGAATGTTCTGCGCCTGGCCATGAACCTGGTTCGCTCGCCCGAGGACGCGAGCGATATCTATCAGGAGGCCTTTTTGCGCGTGTATAAGAACTTGGACAGCTTCCGGTTCGATTGCAGTTTTCACACCTGGCTCTACCGGATCGTGACGAACCTCTGTCTGGACCACCTGCGGAAGCGCAAGGTACGCAAGGAGGAGCCGGCCGCGCTGGAGACCCCCGAGGGCGAGCGCGACCGCATGGCCTCGGTCGCCGAGACCAGCGCCGAAGGGAATCCGGAGCGGCGCACCTCCAGCCGCCAGTTGGCCGACCGCATTCGCGCGGTTCTCGACGAGCTGACGCCGCGCGAACGCACGGTCTTCGAGCTGCGGCATTACGAGGGCCTGCGGCTGCGGGCGATCGGCGACGCGCTCGGCACCACCGAAGAGGCCGCCAAGAACTGTCTGTTTCGCGCCACGCAGAAGATGCGTGCGGCGCTGGGAGATTTCGTATGAACTGCGATACGGTGCGCACACGCCTTTCCCTGTTTCTTTACGGGGAGCTGTCGTTCGACGAGGAGGAGCAGGTCGAGCAACACGTCGCGGGATGCGCGGAGTGCCGTCGCGAACTGGAGGCCGAGAAGTCCATGCATGCGGCCCTGGACGCGCGTCGCGCCGATCCGCCGCCGGCGCTGCTGGCTCAATGCCGGTCGCGGCTGTGGGCGCAGTTGGACGCCGAGCCGTCGCGGCCCGCCGCGCCGGGGTGGCGGGAGCGGGTCTCGGCGCTGTTCACGATCCGGTCGGTGTGGCTGCGGCCTGCCGGCGCCATGGCGCTGGTGGCGGTGGGATTCTTCGGCGCTCGTTTCAGCGGACTGTCGGGCGAAGCGCCCTTCAGCGGCGCCCGGCGCGACAACGGCGTGGTGGCGTCGCGCGTGCGGTACCTGGAGCCGGACGAGGGCGGACGCGTCCGCATCGGACTCGAGGAAACGCGGCAGCGCGTCGTCAGCGGAACCATCGACGACCAGCGCATCCGCGACCTGCTGATGGCCGCCACGCGCGACCCCAACGATCCCGGACTGCGCGTCGAATCGGTCGACCTGCTGAGAAGCAAGTCGGCCACCACCGACGTGCGCGCCGCGCTGCTGCACGTGCTTCAGCACGATTCCAACGCCGGCGTGCGCCTCAAGGCGCTGGAGGGGATCAAGCACTTCGCTGCCGATCCGGAAGTGCGCGCGGCTCTGGCCCAGGTGCTTCTGGCCGACGACAACCCCGGCGTGCGCACGCAGGTGATCGACCTGCTGGTGACGCGCAGCGATCACGCGCTCGTCGGCACCTTGCAGGAGTTGCTCCGCAAGGAGGACAACGACTACATCCGCCTGCGCACGCAGCGGGCGTTGCAGGCGATGAAGGCTTCCGTCGAGACGTTCTAGATGTTTCTGTTGAGCATTGCCCGTAAGTTGAAAAGAATGATTTGGCCGCAGATGAACGCAGATAAACGCAGATCGAACAATGCCCCACAATCTTATCCGCGTTCGTCTGCGTTCATCTGCGGCCATCAAATCCGGCCGTTCCCCTGCGGCCATCAAATTCCCCCGCCGATGCACGCCGATCAGCGCAGATCGGACAATGCCCCACAATCTTATCCGCGTTCATCTGCGTTCATCTGCGGCCATATTGTCTTACTCCTCACCGCCGCCGCGGCCTGCTTCGCACAGAGCGGCGACGGCCTCCGCCGCGAGGGACATTACTGGGTCGAGACCGTTACCGGCGCCCTCGATCTGGACGCCGCCAGCCGGCTGCGCGTCGTGGGACGCGGGGCGGTGACGGTTCGCGGCGACGCCTCGGCGGGCGCCATCACCTACACGCTGAGGAAGCGCGTCGCGGTTTCGAGCCGTGCGGATGCGCGGCGCATGCTCGATCAGATTCGCATTGAGCCGTCGGTGAAAGGCTCCTGGGCGCTGGTGTCGGTCGAGGCGCCGGCGCGGCCCCGGTACGCGCCCGAGCTGGAGATCGTGGCGCCGCGGGCGATGACGAGCGTCGTCGTCGAATCCGGCCTCGGCGGGCTGACGTTTTCGCATCTGGATGGAGAAGTCCAGGCCGAGACCGGCGGCGGTCGCATCCAGGCGGATCACGTCGGCGGCATGTTGATCGCGCGCACCGGCGGCGGCGAAGTCACGCTGGGACGTATCGGCGGCACGGTGCGCTGTGTCACCGGAGGCGGAAATATCCGGGTCGCTCGCGCGGGCGGCGAGGCGGTCGTCGAAACGGCCGGCGGCGAGATCGTCGTCGAGGAAGCCGTGGGAAGGCTGCGCGCGGTGACTGGCGGCGGAAACATCTACGTCACTCGCGCCGGGGCGGCCGTGAATGCGCGCACCGCCGCCGGGCTGATCTCGGTGCAGGAGGCCGCGGGCGCCGTGGAGGCAGAGACCGACGGCGGTCCCATCCGCGTGGGCTCGGCCAAGGACGTCCGCTGCGAGTCGGCCGCCGGCATGATCGCGCTGCGCGGCGTCTCGGGCCGCCTGCGCGCGCTGACCTCGATGGGAACCATCCGCGCCGAGCTGCCGGCGGGCGTGCGCCTGCAGGACTCGATGCTCTCCACCGACGCCGGTGACGTAATCGTACTGATCCCGTCTAATCTGGCGGTAACCATCCGGGCGATCAACGAGTCGGCGGGAAGGCTGACGAGGATCGTCTCGGATTTCGTCGAGATTCGTCCCGGGCCGGGGCCCGGCGCGCGCGCGCCCGAGATCGCCGAAGGAACGCTGAACGGCGGCGGGCCGGTGCTGCGAATCGCCGCCTCGAACGGAACGATTTATCTGCGGCGCACAAGGTAATTCTTTACAGGAGTCTCGGATTATGATGAAAAAGGCATTGACCATTACCGCGGCGCTGGGCGCCGCATCGCTCGCCCTGGTCGGGCAGCCCGCCTTCGCCCCGGAGCCCTTCGAACCCCAGCAGGGGCAGCAGGCGCAGACCTTCGAGCTGCTCACCGGGGGCGGCTCGCGCAGCTTCCTGGGCGTCAACGTCGCCGAGATCAGCTCCGAGCGCGCCCGGGAGCTCAAGCTCAAGGAGGAGCGCGGCGTCGAGATCACCAGCGTGCAGACCGACACGGCCGCCGAGAAGGCCGGTCTTCTGAAGGGCGACGTGGTGCTCGAATATCAGGGCCAGCGCGTCGAGGGCATCGAGCAGTTCCAGCGCCTGGTGCGCGAGACCCCGGTCGGCCGGCAGGTGAAGCTGCTGGTCAGCCGCGGCGGCGCCAACCAGACCATCGCCGCCACCATCGGCCAGAAGAAGGGGCTCACGGTCGCGCAGGGCTTCAAGGTGCCGCGCATCGAGACGCCCGAGGTCTGGATTCCCGACATGCCGCGCGCGTTCACCATGTATCGCAGCTCGCAGTTGGGCATCGAGGCCGAATCGCTGGACGCGCAGTTGGCGACGTTTTTCGGCGTGAAGGAAGGCGTGCTGGTGCGCTCGGTGACCAAGGGCTCGGCCGCTGAGAAGGCCGGCCTGAAGGCGGGCGATGTGATTACCAAGGTGGAGAAGACCGACGTGTCGACGCCGCGCGAGGTGTCGACCGCCGTGCGCCGTCTCGCCAAGGAGAAGAGCGTTCCGCTGACGGTGGTGCGCGAGAAGAAGGAGATCACCCTCGCGGTCGCCTTCGAGGACGAGGAGAATCGCGCGGCTCCGAGGCCGGGGCGTCTCGCGATTAACTTCCAGGACTTGGAATTCTGAAAACCGCTTCCACGTACCCGGCCGACTCGCCCATCTGCCGCGCCGCGTACCCGCACGCTACCACCGGAAGCACCCACAGAAAGCGGCCCATCCGCCGCGCCGCCCCGGAGAACCGCAGCGCGCGGCCCAACATCACCAGTACGATCGCCGGAGCCGCTGCCGCCATCAGCGCCGTGCGCGCGCGGCCCCAGCCTTCGAGGCCCGGCCGCGTCGCGCCGAACTCGCGCCCCCGGCGGTAGCGCTCGGCGAGAAACTCGCGCCACGTCACCGGATGGTCGTGCCGGACGATCGCCGAGGGCACGAACCACGCCGCCGCACCCGCGTCGCGAGCGCGATGCGACAGCAGCGTGTCGCCGAACAGGAAGTCGCGAAACGGCCCCACCCGCTCGAAGAGTTCCCGCGAGTAACTCACGTTGGCCGACGGCAGCTCCGGCCGCTCGCCCGGCTCGCCGCCCGGGAGCCACCAGGCGTACTTGCACACGTGCACGCCGGCGGCGAACCATCCGCCGCGCAGATCCTCCACCGCCCCGCCCACCAGCGGCTTCCCGCGCCGCTGTTCGGCCACCAGCCCGGCGAGCCACTCCGGGTGCATGCGGCAGTCCGGATCGCTGAACGCGAAGATCGCGCCGCGCGCCAGCGTGACGCCCAGGTTGCGCGCCGCGTGCGGCAGCAGCCGCCGCTCGGTGCGCCGGAACACGACCTCGGGAAAATGTTCGCGCACCAGTCGCTCGGTCTCCGGCCCCGGCGACGAATCGACCAGGATGGTCTCGAAGTCGCGGAAAGTCTGCGCGCGCAGCGATTCCAGACAGGCCGCCACCGTCCGGTGCGAATTCCATCCCGGCAGAATCACCGAGACCAGCGGATCAGACATCGCGCCGCACGGCCAGCTCGCGCGCGCGAAACTCCTCGCGGCTGCCGCCGAATCCGAACTGGTACCCGGCCGCCTCGCCCATCGCGCACCAGCAGTAGATCGGAACGATGGCCGGCAGCCCGGCGGCGAAAGTTCCCCACAACGCCGGCCGGCGCCGCAAGGCCCACGCGAGTCGCGCCAGGAACAGCGCCGGCGCCGCCGGCATGGCCGCGGCCCAGAACGCACGCTGCACCGCGCCCCAGTTCCCCTGCGCCGCGCGCGACGCTCCCAGCACCCGCTTGTTGGCCGAGTTCGCCAGGCACGCGTCGGCCAGCGTGCTCCAGCTTTCATGCGCGACGGTGGCCTCCGGCGCGACGTGAATCTCGTGCCCGGCCTCCTGCAAGGCGCGATGAATCAGGAACTCGACCTCGAAGCGCGCGTCGCCCGCCGACGCCGCCTTCAGAAGCAGCTCGCGCCGGTAGGCCGCGTTGGTCGACGACGATACCCGCACCGCGCCGCCCGGATGCGGCTTCATCCAATGACCGTACTCGGCCATCAGGATGGATCGCCCGATCCAGTTGTCCGCTCCGGCGGTGGTGAACGTGTAGTTGACCGCGCCCACGCGCGGATTCCCGAACGCCTTCAGAATCGAGGCGGCCCATTGCGGCTCGGCGTAACAGTGGTCTTCGATGAAGGCCACCAGCGGCGCGCGCGACTGGCGCAGAATCTCGCCCTGTCCATCGCAGTAGAGCGGCAGATCGGGCCGGTGCACGTAGCGCACGCGCGGATGGTCCGCTCCCGAGAAGGTCCGCGACTCCGCGCTCACGTCGACGATCACGATCTCCATCGATTCGATGGCCGTCTGCGCGGCCAGATGCGCGAGACTCCGCTCGGCGCGGCTCCGCATTTCCCCGGCGATCAGCCCGGCGGTGAGGGCCGGAATCATCGAAAAGTCGCCCCCCTCGTTTTCGCCTTTTGTTTGAAATGTTCCACGTGGAACATCGCGGACTACGGTGTCCTCCCCACCGCAAGAATATGAAAACTAAGCCCGATCAACTCGGGCTCGCGCTCGACGCGCCGCACCAGGTCGAGCAGGCGCGCGCGCTTCGCTTCGTCCGCCCAGCGCTCCTCGAAGTCGCGCGCCAGCCACCCCGGTCCCTCGATGGCAAGCAGCTCGACGCGCTCGAATCCCGCCTCGCGCAGCTCATCCGCCAGCTCGCCGGGCGGATGAAAATACGCCGTCGTGAAGAACTCGTCGCGCGCGGTGGGATTCAGGTGGCAGCCGTCGGCGAGGTCGCGGTCCACCATGGGCGCGAAGTCCGCATCGTCGAGCAGGTTCTCGTAGAGACCCGCGAGCAGCGACGCCCAGCGGCTGATGCCGGCGGCGAAGACGACGCCTCCGCTTCGGAGAACGCGGCGCGCTTCGCGCAGCGCGCGCAGCCGGTCATCGCGATCCTGCAGATGATAGAGCGGCCCGAGCAGCAGCACGGCGTCGGCCGACGCGTCCGCGCGTGCGAGCGAACGCGCGTCGCCGGTCTCGGCGCTCGCGATGCCGCCCAGTTCGCGCGCCGTCTCGACGTGCTTCGGCGTCAGGTCGATCAGGTGAACTTCGTGGCCGAGCCCCGCCAGCCATCGCGCGTAGATCCCGGTGCCGCCGCCGACGTCGAGGATCGACGCGGGCGCCTTGGGGAGATAGCGCGCGACGATCTCCCCGGTGCGCGCCCTCTCAAGCTTGCCGAACAGTTGCTCCAGGCGCTGGTCTTCGCGGACTCGCGTGTAGTGCTCGACAATCACGCCGAATACTTGCGCGCGATTCCGTTCAGCTTCTTCATCAGCACCGGGACCGCGGCCGCGGGGTTCTCGCGCGCCTCGTATTCGAGCGCCAGGTAGCCCTTGTAGCCGGCGCGCGCCAGCATAGCGGCGATGCGGTCCCAATCGGAGTCGACGCGCTGGCCCTTCTCGTCGCGAATCTCGGACTTCACCTGGACGTTGGCGGCGTGCGGCACCAGCATCTCCACCTGGCGGTAGGCATCGATGGTGAAGTTGCCGGTATCCATGTTCACCGCCACCCAGGGCGAGCCGACGCGCTGCACGATATCGAGGATGCGCTCGGCGCGCGCGGTGATGCCGCCGTGATTCTCCAGGCCGAGAATCACGCCCTTGGCTCCGGCGTAATCGGCGGCGCGCTTGAGAATCTCGACCACCCATCCGGCGGCGGTGTCTTCGCTCTCGCCCTTCGGCACGGTGCCGCCGAAGACGCGAATGTGGCCCGCGCCGAGCTTGTGCGCCACGTCGACCCACTTGCGCACGTCGGCGATTTCCTTATCGCGCAGCTCGGGCGTGGCGCGGCACATCTCGGTGCGCACCGAGATGCTGTAGAGCTCCACGCCGTGACGAAAGGCGAGGCCGCGCAGCGGTATCAGGAAGCTGTCCTCGGTGGAGGGGAACCAGTAGACGGTGAGGTCGAGCCCGTCGGTTTCGGTTTCGACGGCGAGACGCACGAGGTCGTCGTAGGTCATCGTCTTTTTGCCGAGCGCGTCGCGGAACGAGTAGGCGCAGATGGCGGTGCGCAGCCGGGCTTTCTTCTCGACGCCGGCGGCGAGCGCGGCGGCGCCGCCCGCCAACGCGGCGGCGGGGAACAACGTCAGGAGATCGCGGCGATTCATGGACACCTCCGGGTGAAAACCACCTCTATTGCATGGTAATCGGCATGGGACCGAAGACGGGCGCCGCCATGTCGGCCCGGTCGGTGAGATTCACGTACGGGTCGCGGCCGAAGCCGTAGCGCAGCGTGGCGCCCTCGGGCAGCTTGCCGCCGATCGAGAGCAGCACGTGCGCCGGGTTGGCCGGGTCGACGCGCGCCTTGTAGATCGCCGGCACCGGCGCGCCCTCGGCGTTGTGAATCGAGAATCCCATCACGCGGCCGCGCGAGACCAGGCCGCCGTTGACGCCGTCGAAGACGACGCGCACCGTTCCGGCGGCGAACGTGGCCGACACCGGGCGCGGACCGCGCTTCAGCACCGCGCACTGCGCGATGGACGGGAACAGATCGTGGCAGGCGAGATTGGCCATGCGGCGCCCGAGGCGCTTGAGATCCTGGACGCCGACGTGGATGCCGTCGTCGAGCTCGGTGTCGGCGGCGGCGACCATTCCCGAGCGCACGATCGTCGACTCGGCCTTGCGCTGCATCTCCTGCACGCCGTTCCACTCGAGGGGGCTTGCGGCGGCGACGTGACGCCCGAGCTGCACGAAATAGAACGGCAGATCGGGAGTCGCGGTGTCGGCGCGCACGGCGGCCACCAGCCGCTCGAACTTCGCCTGGAACTCGGGCGCGGCTTTCGGATTCGCGTCCGATTCGCCCTGGTACCACAGCACGCCCGCGACCTTGCCGCCCGCGTCGCGGATGCGCATCATCATCGAGCCGTAGAGCGCCTCGCCGCTCTTATCGCGCAACTCGGGATTCCACTGGTCCATGGACGTGCCGCCATGCGCGCACGGGAGCAGACCGATGGGAACGCCGGTGCGCTTCACCATCTCCACCGCGAAGGGAAGTCCGAGTCCGGCGCCCTTGCGCCGCTCGGCGAGAAACTTGCGCAGGCGCTCGCCTTCCATCTTCTGCGGCTCCGTGCCGGGACCGCCGGGCCGCGACCAGTGGACGGGATTGCGCGCGCTGGGGAGCGTGTGCAGCGGTTCCTCGGCGACCAGCCACTGGTGCGCCATGTCGAAGCTGTGCACGAGCGCGTTGGGCTGCTCGACGTCGACCAGGTCGCCGACGCCCTGCATGTTCGACTGCCCGGCGAGCACCCACAGATCGCCGACCAGGATGTTGTGGACGCTGGTGACTTCGGCGTCGCCGGCGACGCGCAGGTCGACGCGATAGGGGCCGCCCGAGGGGACGCCCGCGAGGTCGAGGCGGAACTCGCCGCCGGCGGCGCTGCCGGCGCTCTGCCAGTCGAGGCCGGCGACCGGGAGGGGACCGCGCACGACGCGCGCTTCGACGGCGCCCGAAGCGGCGGTCTTGCCGCGCGCCGAGATGGTGGCTCGGCCGGAGGCGTCGCGCTGGTAGACCTGGTGGTCGGCGAGTCCGGATTCGATTTTCAGCGTGGCGGCGGAGAGGGCTGTGGCGGCGAGGCAGGCGAGTAGGGGTCGCATGGTTGTACCAGTTTACTGTGGCTCGGGGCGGGCGGTCACGGAGTCGATGAACGGAATGTTATGCTCGGGTCCGAGGGTCCATGACCATCGTCGTGACCGAGAAGACTCGAGAGCTTTTCCCACCCGCCGTCCGTCGACAGGCCCGTCTGAAGCTGGGCGACCGGCTGGAGGTCGAGGTCTCGGGCGGTGTGATCACCATGCGGCCGAAGCTCTAGCCCGGCGATGATGAGTACACTCCCGAGCAGCGCCGTGTCATCGACGCGAGGCTTGACGAAGCGGAAAAGGGCGCGACCTACGGCCCCTTCACGGCGACGGAAGCGAGCCGCTTCCTGAGGACCGAATTGAAGGCTCGAGGAGTATCGAGCTGAAAGAGCGCGCGGTCGACGCACCGCAGCAAGGCTCAGCGCGTCCCCGCGATTCCCGGTCCTGATCACAGAGCGCACTCAATTGACGCTGCGCTTGCGAAGCCACACGTAGCAGTGATTCCCGATGCGGTGCGCGTAGGGCGAGCGGAACAGGAGCAGGTCGAGGTAGCGCAGCGGAAACAGCAGCCAGCCGCAGGCGAAGTGCGCGGCGGCGCGCCAGGCGCGGAAGGGAAGCAGCAGTTTCGCGTACTCGATCGCGAAGACCAGCAGGGTCGCGGTGGGGCCGGTGCGCCATCCCTCGGCGACGACTTCGAGTTCGCCGGCGAGAGCCTTGAGACCGTCGGGCGTGAAGCGGCGGTAGTCCTTCGGGTACTCGTGAAACGGGTGACAGAACGGCGCGACCAGGTGGACGTATCCGCCGGGCGCGAGGACGCGGCGGATTTCGCTCATCACCTGCGCGGGGTCGCACACGTGCTCGAGGACGGCGTCGCACTCGACGCGCTGAAACTGCTCCGCGCGGAAGGGAAGACGCTCGGCGTCGGCGGCGATGTCGACGCCGGGGACCGCGACCAGGTCGAGGTTGACGTAGCCGGGAACGGTGCGGCCCGCGCCGCCGATGTAGAGGTTCCAGCGGCCGAGCGGGTAGTCCTTCGGCTCGCGCGGATTCATGACGAAGGGCGCGGGCGGCTCGAGGAGGCGAACGAGTCGGTCGCGCCAATGCGAGGAGGCGCGGCGGCGATAGCGCGCTTCGAGCGACTGGCGGGAGGCCACGCCATAGCGTCGCACAGGCCGGGCGGGGCGGTGGTTCGCGCGCCTACGATTTGTGGATGCGAAAGACGAACGTCTGGCGCGTGCGGGCGGCGTCGGCGGCGATGCCGGGAACGGCGATGGCGTCGCCAGTGCGGTTCCAGCAGGGAGCGGCGTCGAGGCGGAGGTCGCCGGAAGTCCAGCCGTCGATGGGAATGCCGGGGGTGCGGCGATGCGAGCCGTCGGCGAGTCGCAGGATGACGTAGAGGTTCTCGGCGCCGGCGCGGTAGCCGTTGACCAACCAGCGGCCGTCGCGCGACAGTGCGACGTCGCCCTCGGGGCGCGGGAGAATCTCCGGCGTCGCGATCTGGCCGACGATCTCCTGGCGGTCGACGTCGTAGATAATCTGGCGATCGCCGACGGCGCCGATCATGCGCGTGCCCGACTCCCACTCCGGGTGGCCGCCGATGAATTGCCTGTGCAGCGTGAGACCGCCGCCGTCGGGGTGGATCGTGCAGGCGGCGTTGAGGCGCGGCTTGCTCGTCTCCCAGGTGGCGCCGGGATCGGCGCCGCGGACGAAGAAGAAGATGCGGTCGCCGGAGCGGTTCCACAAGGTGTGATTGATGAACAGGTGCTTGCCCGCCGCTTCGGGCCGTCCTTCGAGCGCGCGCGACAGTTGCTCGAAAGAGACCAGCAGGCGCTTCCTGGCCGAGGCGATGTCGACCAGGAAGATGCCGTCGTTGGACGGCGCGGCGTCGCGGGGGTTCCAGTCGTAGGCGCCGGGATAGCCGGTGACAGGACGAAGCCGCGCCATTCGGCCATAGTTGATGCCGGCGAAGAGCCCTCCGTTCTGCGCGACGCCGCCGTTGCCGAAGGCCGCATCGTCGTAACGGTACTCGCGGATGCGCCGGCGGCGGGCGACGTCGTAGAGGACGGCGAAGACGCGGTTGGTCTTCGGGTCGCGATCGTTGAAGATGAGCTCGTTGGCCGCGGCGCGCGGATTCCAGTAGAGCATCGTGCCCTGCTGCGGGTTCCAGGCGAGCGAGCGCTCGACGGCGGTCTCTTCGTTGTTGCTGCGCGTGTCGATGAGGACGATTTCGGCGGCGTCGGCGGGCGACGGCATGCGGTCCTGCGCGGCGGTGCGCAGCAGCGCCATGTATCGGCCGTCACCGTTCCAGGGCGTGTTGCCGACGTGTCCGATGTAGCCGAAGAAGTGGTGCTTCGGCCCGCGCGTGATCTGGTCGAGGGTGACGGTCCAGTCTTGCGCGCGCAGCGCGGAGGCGAGCGGAATCGCCAGCGCGGTCCTGCGGGAGATGGCGCTCAAAACTCCAGCTTCCCCTGGAAGCGAAAGGCCCGGCCGTCATTGAGCGTGTTGGTGATGGCGCCGAAGCTGGGACTGGTCAGCTCGCGGCCGGGCTCGGCGAACTGCGGCGTGTTCAGGAAATTCACGGACTCGGCGCGGAGCGAGAACTTCCTCTCGCCGCCGACGTTCCATGTCCGCGCCAGCGAGGCGTTGACGTTGGCGACGCCGTCTTTGCGGAACGTGTTCGAGCCGAGCGTACCGCGCAGGTCGGTGGGCCGGATGAAGGCGAAGGCGGCGCGCGGGAGCAGGCGGGTGGAGCGGTCCGGGTGGCAGATGCAGCGGCCGAGCACGGAGGGATCGACCAGGTTGGGACGGTCGCCGCCGTCGCCGTCGACGTTGCCGAAGCCGGGGGCGTCGGAGCCGGAGAGCACCGAGAAGGGCGTCCCCGTCTTGGCGAGAACGACGAACGAGAGATCCCATCGGCCGAACCAGCGCGGCGCGCGGCCCCAATTCGGCGAGAGCGCCGGCGTCAGCCAGGAGGCGCGCGCCAGAAAGGCGTGCGACTGGTCGAAGATGCTGGGCCCTTTCATCTCCTGGTGAATGGCGTACTCGGTCTGGCTCTGGGCCTGCTTGCCGTCGGCGCCCGAGCCGGTGCTGGAGTAGCCGGCGCCGAGGTCGAGGGCCTTGCTGAACCAGTACGAAGCATCGAGCGAGAGGCCGCGCCAGCGCGGCACAATCAACGATACACGCGCGGCGTCGAAGTATCCCCGCGAGGCGTTGATGAGATGCCGCACGTCGAAGCTCGTGTGGTCTGGACGGCGCTGGTTGACGGTGGCGGTGGCCTGCGCCACGCCGTCGACGGCGCGCGCGCGGTTGGCGTACCAGAGATAGAACAGCTTCGGCGAGCGGCTTCCGGCGTAGCCGAGCTGGAGCTTCCAGCGCGCGCCCGTCATCGGCTCCCATCCGAAGTTGTACTGCTGCGAGTAGGGCGAGGCCAGCTCGGGCGAGACGTTCAGGATGGTGCTGCGGGCGGAGGGGTCGGGCTGCACGTTCAGGTTCTGGAAGACGGAGCCCAGCTCGGGCGCGGGAACTTCGAACTTCTGGTTCAGCGGAGGATTGTAACGGACCTGCTGGAAGGAGACCGGGAAGATTTCGCCGTAGTGGATTCCGAAATTCGCGCGCAGGACGCCGCCGCGTCCGGGCAGGCGCCAGGCGAGTCCGAGGCGCGGCGCGAAATTGTTGCAGTCGCAGCCGTAGGGAATGACGTTAAGTCCATCGACCTCGACGGGCCGCAGGGCCGGCTCCCAGCGGACGCCGACGTTCAGGGTAACGGCGTTCGACAGCTTCCACTCGTCGCCGGCGAACCACTGAATCTCCCACAGACGGAATCCTCGATGCGTGTTACCGACCGCGCCGGTGAAGCGGGTGGGCGTGCCGAGGCGGAGGTTGGCGATGGCGTCGCGCCCGAAATCGTCGCGGAAGACGAGGTTGCCGCGATGGCTGCTGGTTTCCGAGCCGTTGATCTGGCGGCGCGCGAGCTCGAGGCCCGCCGTCCAGGTGTGATCGCCGCGCTTCTGGAGGAGGTCGGCCGAGTAACGGAAGCGGTTCTGTGTGCGGAAGATCGGAATGTAGGAACTGGGGCCGAGGGCTTCGATGGCGCCGCCGAAATCGACCGAGGGGCCGATGGCGTTGGGCTCCGGGACGATGCGCGAGACGACGCGATCGAATCCGGCCGAGAGATTGCCGATGGTGGCGGCGTTCCAGACGCGGCTCCAGGTGAGGCGCGCGGTGTGGGCGCGGGTGGTGGTGTCGGGGTTTTGGCCGGCGAGGAGCTGGAAGGCGTCGACGGTCTGCGTCGTGAAGGCGTAGCGGGCGAAGAGGCGGTCGCGGTCCTGGAAGGATTTGTCGGCGCGCAGGGCGGCGTTATCGTCGTCGATGGCCTGGAGGGCGTTGGTGTTGAGGGCGCGGGCGTTGATGTCGGTGCGATTGGGCGCCTCGGCGGGGTAGGCCGAGAAGATGCGGTTGACGATCGCCAGGCGCGCGGGGTCGGCGGTGAGGGGCAGGCGTTCGGCGGCCAGCGGGACGAGGATGTTGCCGTTGACGTTGCCGCGCAGGCGTCGCTTGGAGGCGTCGCCGCCGAGGTAGAGGCCGGCGGGAAGACCGGCGCCGAAGCGGGCGGCGGCCTCGTTCTCGCGGGCGGGTTTCACGGGGCCGGCCTGGAAGAAGGAGCGGGCGTTGAAGACGCTGTTTCCGTGCGTGAAGTGGGCGCTGCCGTGCATCGGCGACTGTTTTTGAGGGGCGAGGTGGATGGCGGCGGCGGGCGGATTGCCGAACTCGGCGCCGAAGTAATTGCGGTCGGCGCGGAAGTCCTCGACGATGGTGGCGGTGGTGCCGAGGCGGACGTTGAGCTCCTTGAGGGCGTTGTTGTCGATGAGGTTGAACTGGACGTTTTCGTTGCGGCGGCTCTCGCCGGAGTTGGTGTCGGAGGCGCCGAGGAGGTTCAGTTCGGTGCGGCGGGTTTCGGGAGGTTTTTCGGGCGGCGGGGCCGGCGCGGGCGTGCTCTGGGCGAGGAATGCCAGGAGTGCGAGAACGGCCGTCATCCGTTCTTAATAGACTCGCACATCTTAGTGAACTCGCACGGCGGCGCCCGCGTGCGCGACAATGAGGACTCCCTTCATGCGCGAAATCCTACGTCCGGCGCGAGCCTTGTCCGGGACCGTCCGCCTCCCGGGCGACAAATCGATCTCCCACCGTTACGCGATGCTGGCCGCCATCGCCGAGGGGACCAGCACGCTCGCCAATTACTCGACCGGGGCGGACTGCCGGTCGACGCTCGGCTGCCTGGAGGCGCTGGGCGTGGGGGTGGAGATTCGCGATGGGGAAGTCACGATCGAGGGTCGCGGCCTGGAGGGGCTGCGCGCACCGGGCGCGGCGCTGGACGCGGGAAATTCGGGGTCGACCATCCGGTTCCTGACCGGCATACTGGCGGGACAGCCATTCCGGTCGCGCATTGGCGGAGACGAATCGCTGGCGCGGCGCCCGATGGACCGCATCATGCGGCCGCTGGGCGCGATGGGAGCGCTCATCGAGGCGCGCGAGGGGCGGTTTCCGCCGCTGGAGATTCAGGGCGGGCCGCTGCGCGGGATCGACTACACGCTGCCGGTGGCCAGCGCGCAGGTGAAGACCTGCATCCTGTTCGCGGGCCTGTACGCTTCCGGGGAGACCACGGTGCACGAGCCGATGCGCACGCGCGACCACTCGGAGCTGGCGCTGCGCGAATTCGGCGCCGAGATCGACTGCATGCCGGGGCTGGTGCGGCTGCACGGACGCGCGCGGCTGCGGGGGACGGCGCTGGCGGCGCCGGGCGATCTCTCGTCGGCGGCGTTCTTCCTGGTGGCGGCGGCGATCGTGCCGGGGTCGCGGGTGACGCTCGAAGGCGTGGGATTGAACCCGACGCGCGCCGAGCTGATCGACCTGCTGCTGGGGATGGGCTTGCAGATCGAGGTGAGGAACGTCCAGCAGGCGCACGGGGAACTGGCCGGTGACCTTGTCGTGACGGGCGGGCCGGTGCGCGGCGGGGTGGTCGAGAAGGCGGCGACGGCGGCGGTGATCGACGAGCTGCCGGTGCTGGCGGTGCTGGGCGCGGCGAGCGAGGAAGGGCTGATCGTACGGGACGCCGCGGAGCTGCGCGTGAAGGAGACGGATCGCATCGCGACGGTGGCGGAGAATCTGCGGCGCATGGGGGTGGCGGTGGAGGAGCGCGCGGACGGGTTCACGGTGCCGGGGCGGCAGAAGTTTCGCGGGGCGGAGCTGGACTCGTTCGGCGATCACCGCATCGCGATGGCGTTCGCGGTGGCGGCGCTGGCGGCGGATGGCGAGTCGTCGATCGAGCGCGCGGAGGCGGCGGAGGTGTCGTATCCGGGGTTCTTCGACGCTCTCCGCGAGCTGAGGGCCGGATAAGGCGCGGTCTACGGCTTGTAGATCATGGCGGCGCTTTGCACGACAGGACGGGCGCCGGTGACGGCCTTGGCGATCCAAGGCGAGACGAACTGATAGGGATAGTTCACCACGGCCACAAAGACGCGCTCGTCGTTGGGATTGGTCGAGTCCGGGGCCGTGTAGTTCACCTGGATATTCGAGGTGGTGAGATTCAGGAATGTCTGGGTGGTGTGCACTCCGACCGGCATCGTGGGCTGGTTGTAGAGAATCATGTTCCGGATCTGGTCGCCGGTGCCGTCGTAAGGCTGAGTAACGGCCCAGCGCAGGGAGTTCCGGACGCGCTCCACCATCATGTGATGCGTGATCATCACCTGGCCGAAATCGAGCACACTGATCGCCAGGGCCAGGAAGGTCATCAGCACCAGGGCCGCTTCCACCATGGCCGCGCCGCGGCGGCGGCGGGACGCTTTATGGTTCCGAACCGTTGGGCGAGTAGCGGCCGACATACGCGTAGTCCACATAGGGTTTTCCATAGAAAGTGTAAGTCTTGAAAAGGGCGTCGATCGAGAAGTTCGTAATGGCGACCCGGATCGAGATGGGCACTCCCGTACTTCCGAGCGTGTAGGTCACAACGACGTTGGACGGGGTCAGGCCCAGCACCACCGGCGGCGTGCCGCTCGGCGGACTGGGCATACCGTAGACCACCATGTTGGCGATCGTCGATTTGCCTTTGTCGACGTCGGTGCTCCCCAGCGCGTTCCGATAGGTTCGGTTGCAGCCGTAACGGGCGCCGTTGGACACGGCCGCCTCGAGCTGGTTGTAGAGGTAGAAGCTGTAGCCGTACTGGAAGGTGCCAATCATGGCCGGAATCAGAATGGTGCTGGCGAGGGCGAACTCGATCATCGCGCCCCCACGCCGGCTGCGCCGTGTCCTCATTGCAGCATCCTCACGATGTTGGCCCCGGTCGCGATATTGCCGACCGGCAGATCGGCAGGACCGATATACATAGCGCACTTGGAGCGGTTGGGGTTGTGCGGCTGGTTGGGAGGCAGAAAGACGTAGGCGAATCCCAGCACAATCGAGTTGATGGCGTTGTCGATGATGGGCACGATGACGACGCGGCGCAGAGGCGACGAATCGTGACCAGAGAGGTAGGAATTGTAGTCGGGCTGATTGCTGGTGGTGTCCTGGTCGACGCGATTCTGGAGCGCCTGGTAGACATCGGTCGTTTTGACGCCGCCGGTGCGGTTCACAGGCAGCCCAAGCGTCACCGTATAGGTCATGTAGTCATCTTCGATGGCGGCGCGGATGGCGGCGGCGCTGGGCTCCTGGATGTATCCGCGCTCGGCGATGGTGCCGTCGAGGACCATCTGGAGATTCGTGGGCGACCGGTCCGAGGCGCAAAGGTTGTTCATGTGCTGGCCTTGCCCGTTGCTCTGAACGCTAGAGGGCCACAACAGGGTGAGCTCGTCCCCGAAGGTGTAGCCGAAGTTGGGTCCAATCGGAGAATGGGCGAAGGGGGCGAAGGGAAAGACGCCCTGCGGGTAGGTGGTGGGCGGATCGTAACCGGCGATCGACCGCGCCGAGACGTTGATGAACGTCTGGTTGGTGATGGCTCGGGTGAAGGTGACCGTCAAGCTGTTGCTCGGAGCTGTCACCCGGACGTACTTGTATCCGGCGCCGGTGGCAGGGTTGCTGACCCAGGTGGTCTTGTTGGTGCTGAATTCGGTGACGACCGATGAGAAGGGCTGCGAGCCGAAGTGCCATTTGTTGGCGCTGGCGGCGACGGCGGCCTGCGCGGCGGTGATTCCCGCCAGCGTGCCGTTCAACTGGAGGGCCCCGGACAGCGCCGCAGAATCGGTGAAGGCCTGGGCTTCATTGCGGACGATGTAGGCTCGCCCCAGGTCGACGACGACGCCCAGGGTGGCGACCAGTCCGACCAACATGACGCCGCCGGCAATGAGGACGAATCCCTTCCTGGCCGCTGCGCTACAGCGAGGCTTGCGTGAAATGAACGACGGTAGCATGGTTCTCTCCAGGTTGGCGGGTAACTCGGAGTCCAACCAACTTCGATAGTGCAATCGAACTAGGCCAAACGACATTCGGTGAAGCCCCTAGTCTTCGCTCGGAAAACGGACTAGAGCGAAGTTGAGCGCGATTCGAGGTGCGGAGCCGGCCGAAACGACTTCATGAGGTGTTTCCCGGTTCCTTCACCCGATCGTCGTGGGATATCAGGATCGAGGTAAGGCTTTCCAATCGCGCTTTTCATGTGATTCCCGACAATTCGGGTGTTGACGCATCCCAAACGTGCTTCTAGAGTATGGCAAGCGGTTCACACCGCTGAATGAGAGAGTTCGGCTGACCGGAGGAGGAACTTTAAAATGCGACGAAGGTTGCTAACGACCGTTGCGGTGGTAACCGGAGCCCTGGCGACGCTGGCGTTCACGGGTATCATCTCGTTTGGAGGCGACGCCCGCGCGGCATCAGCGAATGTGATCGACGATTTCGGCTGCCTGATCGACGCGACTTCGATCGGCGGCGGGTTCATCGTCGCCGACGAGAGTCATGAGGTGCAGACCTCCAGCGGAAACGTCCAGTTCAAGTGCCAGGGAACGCTTCCGCCGGAGCTGATCCCCAACAAGTCCGTCCGTGTCGACGGCGTAGGCTGCCTGACCAATGCCGGGCTCACGGCCGATTCGGTGAACCACTACAATCCGGCAGGACAGGCCATTCTGACCTGCACCGTCAAGGGCAACTGATCGTCGATCCGAGGCTCCGGCCGACGGTTTGGCCCGGCCGACGAGCGCTCGCTCACGCTCGCGGCTCCGTAACGCAGTGATTTGGGCTACCGGTTCCGCCCGTCGCGGCGCGACTGGAGAGTCGCGGTCATGACGTCGCTATCGAGCTGGTCGACCTGGGCGTAGGCGATCCAGCGCCCGTCGGGCGACGCGGTCAGCCCGAGGCCGTAATGGAAGTCCTTGCCTGAGACAAGTTGCGCGATGACGCGGCGCTTTCCGGACGACCAGTCGTGGAACTGGAGTGTCGAATCCTCGGGGCGAATCAGGTAGACGCCGCCTGGGACGAGAGTCCAAAGCCCGAAGGTGCCGAGCGGCAGAACCTCGCGGGCGGGGCCGCCGACGACCGGCATGCGCCACACGCCCGGCGGGACCAGCTTGGTGTAGTAGAGGAATCCGTCCGCCGATTCCATCGCCTCGTAGCCGCCGCCCGCGGTGACTCGCGCCGCCGCGCCGCCTTCGGAAGGCATCCTCCACAGCTCCCACGATCCCGATCGATTCGAGGCGAAGTAGATGGAGCGGCCGTCGCGCGACCAGGTGGCGCGGGCTTCGTCGGAAGACTCGGTGGTAAGGCGCCGAGGGGAGCCGCCGTCGGCGGGCAGGGAGTAGACGTCCCAGTTGCGGTCGACGAAGGCGTGGAAGGCGAGGCGGCGCCCGTCGGGCGACCAGCTCGGCGCGCGAATCAACGGTCCCTTGACCTGGGTCAGCCTGACGGGGTGGCCGCCCTCGGCGTCGGCGACATACAGCTCGGGCGCGCCCGACCGCGTCGAGATGAAGGCGATGCGGCGGCCGTCGGGGGAATAGGCGGGGCTGTCGTCGCCGCGGCTCGAATGGATCAGCTTGCGCGGGGCGGCTGCGGGCGCGCCGGGCGAAGGGATGCGCCAGACGTTGGTGTCCTCGAAGCGGTCCTCGTAGACGATGCGCTCGGCGGCGCGCGCCAGCGTGACATCGTGGACGCCGTCGGCGACGCCGGGCACGCGCGCGGGCGAGCCGCCGCCGGCCGGCAGCGTCCAGAGGCTGTGCCGTCCGGCGCGGTTGGAGGTGAAATACAGCGAGCGCCCGTCGCCAGACCAGTCGAGTCCCTCGACGGAGGCGGAGTCGAATGTCAGGCGCAGGGGCGGGCCGGTGGGGCGGGCCACCGTGTCGAGCGGCAGGCGGTGAATGTCGCCGGAGCCGAAGCTGCGGAGGCGCAGGAAGGCGATGGAGCGGCCGTCGGGGGAGAACGTGGGGCGGAGATCGCCGTAGTCGGAATCGGGCGGCTGAGTGATCTGCCGTTTCGCGCCGTCGGACAGGGAGATCAGGGCGATGCCGTAGGCCTTGCCGGTGTCGCCGCGGTCGGAGACGGCCAGCCAGCGGCCGTCGGGGGAAACCGTCATGGGGGCGCCGTAGATGGTGGCCTCGGTGACGCGGCGGGCGGTGCCGCCGAGCGCAGGAACCATGAAGATCTCGCCGCGACTGCTGGAGCCCCGCTCGAAGTGCTGGCGGATGAACAGCACGTGCTTCCCGTCGGGCGCCCAGGCGGGACAGCATTCGGGCGCGGGATTGTCGCTGAGACGCAGGGGATCGCCGGCGCCGATCAACTGGAGATAGATGTCGGTGTTGGCCGAATCGCCGCCATTCCATACAAAGGCGACCTGCTTGCCGTCGGGCGAGACGGCGGGCTCCATCTCGCGGCCCGGGGAGCTGGTCACCTGCTCGACGGTCCAGCGGCTTCCGGCGTCGTCGCCGTTCTTTGTCGAGAGGGCGACCGTGGCAAGCAGCAGACCGGCCGCGGCCAGACCGAGCCAGGCCAGCTTGCGCCGTGGCGCGGGGACCGGCGGGCGATCCCACTCTCCGGACCGGGTGCGAGTGGCGTCGTCGCGGATCTCCTCGAGCGCGATACGCACGTCGTCGATGTGCTGGTAGCGGCGGTCGGCCTCTTTGCGGAGGCAGCGCCAGACGATGCGTTCGAGCTCGGGCGGGATCGCGGGCGCGAACTCGCGCAACGCGCGCGGCTCGTCGTTGAGAATGGCCGGCATCACCAGCGCCGCGGAGGTTCCGCCGAAGGCGTGGCGTCCGGCGATCATCTCGTAGAGCACCAGGCCAAAGCTGAAAATGTCGCTGCGGGTGTCGACCATCTCGCCCTGGATCTGCTCGGGCGACATGTAGGCGGCCGTGCCGACGATGGCGCCCTGGCGGGTCTTGAAGGGCGTCTCATCGGTCATCGTCAGGGTGACGTTTTCCGAGCGGCCCGCGCCGATTTTCGCGAGGCCGAAATCGACCAGCTTCACGAGGCCGTCGTTGCGCACCATCACGTTGGCGGGCTTGAGGTCGCGGTGCACGATGCCGGCGGCGTGCGCGCGGCCGAGACCGCTGGCGATCTGAATGGAATACGCGAGCGCCTGCGGGACCGCGAGACCGCGCCCGGTGCGGTGCATCGCTGCGCCGATGGCCTGGGCCAGGGTCTGACCCGGGACGTACTCCATGACGATGGAGTCGACGCCGTCGTACTCGGCGATCTCGTGGATGGTGACGATGTTGGGGTGGTTCAACGCGGAGGCGGCGCGCGCCTCTTGGAGGAAGCGGCGGCGGCGGTCGGGGTTAGGCTCGGCGTTGGCCGGCAGAAGCTTGATGGCGACCAGGCGGCCGAGCCGGGAGTCGACGGCTTTATACACGACGCCCATGCCGCCTTCGCCGAGCTTTTCGAGGCGATGGTAGTGGCTGCCGCCGCCGCCGGGACCGGGCATAGGTTGTGTTGCCATGGCGTGTCCACTCCAGACGGGCGGACGCTCATCTGACGAAGCTCAGGCACGTGGAGCGCCACGGTCCGCTCCCTTTGGTCGCGGCTCGGCAGGACGATAAAGGGTTGAGGGCATTGGCGTCGACGCGTCGTTGTTGAGAAGAGACGAAAGGTTCGGGCTATCCGATTTGTTATGGCGCTATCCGGACGTGTGGGAGGATGGAATCGGAATGTCCGCCGAGCTTACGGCCGTGGCGATGTCGGGCGGAGTCGACAGCTCCGTCGTCGCAGGACTGCTGCATCGGCGCGGGGAGCGGGTGGTGGGGCTGACGATGCAGCTCTGGAATCAGCGGCGCCTGCCGGAGCTGGCGGTGGAAGGCGCGACGGGACGCTGCTGCTCGCTCGACGACGTACACGACGCGCGCGCGGTGGCGCAGCACATCGGCATACCTTACTATGTCGTGAATTTCTCCGACCGCTTCGAGCGGCAGGTGGTGCGGCCCTTCGTCGACGAGTACCTGGCGGGGCGCACGCCCATCCCCTGCACGCTGTGCAACAACTTCATCAAGTTCGACCAGTTCATCGAAATGGCGGCCGGGGTGGGCGCCGGGCGCATCGCGACGGGTCACTACGCGCGCATAACCCGCGACGAATCGTCGGGCCGCTACCTGCTGCGCACGGGCGTCGACGCGGCCAAGGATCAGACCTACTTCCTGTTCGGACTGACGCAGGAGCAACTGGCGCGATCGGAGTTCCCGCTGGGAGGCGCGACCAAGCCCCAGGTGCGCGCGCTGGCGCGCGAGCTCGGCCTGCCGGTGGCGGAGAAGTCCGACAGCCAGGAGATCTGCTTCGTGCCGAACGGCGATTACGCGGCGTTTATCGACGCCTATTTCCGCGAGCGGGGAATGGCCGCGCCGGAGGCGCGAGGGGAGATCGTGGACCGCGACGGCAAGGCGATCGGCGAGCACAGGGGCGTGCATCACTTCACGGTGGGGCAGCGCAAGGGACTGGGCGTGGCGCGCGGCGAGCCGCTCTACGTGATCGCGACGGACGCGGCGACGCAACGCGTGGTGGTGGGCCGCGACGCGGAGCTGCTGCGCGACCGGCTGTCGGCGCGCGAGGTGAACTGGATCTCGGTGGCGGCACTGGATGCTCCGATGCGGGCTTCGGTGCGTATACGTAACCGGCACGCGCCGGCGGCGGCGACGCTGATTCCGACGAGCGATAAGCGGCGCGTCGAGGTGCGGTTCGACGAGCCGCAGCGCGCGGTGACACCGGGTCAGGCGGCGGTCTTCTATAAGGGCGACGTGGTCACGGGCGGCGGCTGGATCGAGTGATCGGCCCGTGGCGGGGTGAAACGCGGGGGCCTGGCGGCGCGTACCAGATAGTGAAGCGCTACCATAGTTCGAGGGGAGAACACCGCATGCTGGCCATCGCGACCGTTCTATTCGGCCTGACCGCCGGAGTTTCCGCCCAGGAGACTCCCGCCGCGGCCGCTGAGGCGCCCGTGAAGATCGCGTATCCGGTGACGACCGGGACGCGCATTCCGCTGGCGCTGATCAACAGCGTCAGCACCAGGCACGCCGCCGAAGGCGACCGGGTCTACCTGGAGACGGTGTTTCCGATCCTGACGAAAGGGAAGATCGTCATTCCGCCGGGGAGCTACGTGGCCGGCACGGTGACTCAGGTGAAGCGGCCGGGGCGCGTGAAGGGCAAGGCCGAGCTGTACGTGCGGTTCGACTCACTGACGCTGCCCAACGGCGTGACGCGCGACTTCCGCGCGCGCATTTCGGGGCTCGACGGCCGGGGCAACGATTCGCTCGACCGCGACGAGGGCACGGTGAAGGGCGAGGGCAACAAGACGGGCGATCTCAAGACGATCGGCGAGGCGGCGGCGGGGGGAACCAGCGTGGGCGCGATCGGCGGGGCGGTCGGCGGGCGGCCGGGGATGGGCGCCGGGATCGGCGCGGCGGCGGGGGCGACGGCGGGACTGATCGGGGTGCTGCTGACGCGGGGACCGGAGGTGGTGCTGGCGAAGGGGTCGACGATCGAGATGGTGCTGGACCGGGACTTGAGTTTCGCCGAGGACGAGCTGGATTTCGGCGCGGCGGCGGGGTCGAGACGGTCGTTTTCCGAGGGGCCGGGACCGGCGCAGAAGCAGGCGTCGCAGGGGCTGCCGATACCGGGGCGGCGGTTTCCGTAGAGCGGTCGAGCGCGGTTTCGGCGCGACGACCTTTTCGCATAGGCGCGCGATGCGCCGTTGCTATCATGAGAGGGAAAGGATCATTCCGCTCTCATGCCCACAAAAGTAGGAATTAACGGCTTCGGCCGCATCGGACGCAACGTTCTGCGCGCCGGGCTCGGCCGCCCCGGCATCGAGTTCGTAGCCACCAACGACATCACCGACACCAAGACGCTCGCCCACCTGCTGAAGTACGACTCCGTGCTCGGCCCGCTGGACGCCGACGTGAAAGTCGACGGCGACGTCATCCAAGTGAACGGCATACGGCTGAAGGTCTTCGCCACCAAGGAACCGTCGCAGATCGACTGGCCGTCGCTCGGCGTCCAGGTGGTGGTGGAATCCACGGGCCGCTTCACCGACGCCAAGGCCGCCGCCGCGCACCTGCGTGGCAGCGTGAAGAAGGTCATCATCTCGGCGCCGGCGTCGAACGAAGACGTGACGCTGGTGCTGGGCGTCAACGACTCGGCCTACGAGGCGGCGAAGCACAACGTCGTCTCGAACGCCTCCTGCACGACCAATTGCCTGGCGCCGGTGGTCAAGGTGCTGGCCGACACGTTCGGCGTCGAGAAAGGCTCGATGACGACCATCCACAGCTACACGAACGACCAGAACGTGCTGGACCTTCCGCACAAGGACCTGCGGCGGGCGCGCGCGGCGGCGCTCAACATGATCCCGACGTCGACGGGGGCGGCCAAGGCGATCGGCCTGGTGATCCCGTCGCTCAAGGGCAAGCTCGACGGCTACGCGATGCGTGTGCCGACGCCGAACGTCTCGGTGGTCGACCTGGTCTGCGTGACCTCGAAGACGACCACCGCCGCCGATGTCAACGCCGCGCTGAAGGCGGCCGCCGAAGGACCGCTGAATGGCATCCTGGCGTACACGGAGGACCCGGTGGTCTCGACCGACATGCTGCGGAATCCCAACAGCTCGATCGTCGACGCGGGGCTGACCAAGGTGCTCGGGGGCAACCTCGTCAAGGTGGTTTCGTGGTACGACAACGAGTGGGGATATTCGTGCCGCGTGGTCGACCTGGTCGATTTTCTGGCGAAGAAAGGCCTGTAGGCGCGAGTTCACCGGCGATGGACACAGGGCCCAGTCGATGGCGCACGAGCTGCTCTTCCTCACCGAGCTGGTGGGCCTTCGTGTCTTCGACATCAAGCGCCGCAGCATAGGGCGCATCCGCGACGCGGCGCTGGTGCCGCTGGTGGACCCGGTGCGCGTCGACCGCTTCCTGGTGGGCGGGGGCCCGGCCTGGCTGAGCATCCGCTTCGACCAGATCCGCTCGATCTCGCTCGACGGCATCCACCTGCGCGAGGAGCAACTGACGCCGTACCACGCCGACGAGTACATGCTGCGGCTGGTGCGCGATCTGCTCGACCAGCAGATCATCGACCGCCACGGGCGCAAAGTGGTGCGCGTGACCGACGTGACGTTCGAGGTGCGGCGCCGGGAGGATCGCGACGAGCTGTGGGTGCTCGAAGTCGACGTCGGGCTGCGGAGCGTGTTCCGGCGGCTGTTCGAGGGCGTGCTGCCGCGGCGCTGGATTCGCCGGCTCCAGCGGCCGATTTCGCCGAACTCGATCCGTTGGGAGTTCTGCAACATCGTGGAGCCGGACCCGCAGCGGCGGCTGCGGCTGAACATCAGCGCGAAGCCGCTGGAGGCGATGCATCCGGCGGATCTGGCCGACATCGTCGAGAGCCTGGGGCCGGAGGACCGCGAGGCGATCATCGAGAGTCTGACGAGCGAAGCCGCCGCCGAGGCGCTCTCGGAGGTGGAGCCCGAGATCCAGGCGAGCATTCTCGAATCGCTCGAAACGGAGATGGCGGCCGACATCATCGAGGAGATGGCGCCGGACCAGGCGGCCGACGCGCTGGCGGAGCTGGAAGCCGAGACCAGCCGGGACATCCTGGCCGAGATGGAATCGGAGCCCAAGACCGAGGTGCGCGAGCTGCTCGAATTCGGCGAAGACACGGCCGGCGGGCTGATGAATACCGAATACATCGCGCTGCACCTCGGGGCGACGGTGGGCGACGCGCTGGCGGCGCTCAAGGGCAACGAGGAGCTGCTCGACGGGCTCACGACGCTGTTCCTGGTCGACGAGGACGGTCGTCTGGCGGGCGCGGTGCCGCTGGCGCGGCTGTTTCTGGCGCCGGCGGCCGCCGGGCTTCAGACGCTCGCGGCCGAGCCTCTGATTCAGGCCGCGTCGGCTGAGAAGCGGGACCGCGTCACGGAGCTGTTCGACAAGTACAACCTGCTGAGCCTGCCAGTGGTCGACGCGGACGGCAGGCTGGCCGGGGTGATCACCGCCGACGATATCATTACCGTGTTGCGAAACCGATGACCGAATCCGCAGAGCCTCCTCATGCTGCATCGCTTCCGCCACCACATCACGGTCTTCTTCGCGGTGATCGGACCGGGCTTCATCACCGCGGTCGTCGATAACGACGCCGGCGGCATCTTCACCTATTCGCAGGCGGGCGCGCGCTACGGCTACCTGCCGCTGTGGACACTGCTGCCGATCATGCTGCTGCTGATCGTCACGCAGGAGATGTGCTCGCGCATGGGGGCGGTCACGGGAAAGGGCCTCTCCGATCTGATCCGCGAGGAGTTCGGTCTTCGCACCACTTTCGTCATGATGGCGCTGCTGGTGGCGGCGAACCTGACCAACGTGATGGCGAACTTCGCCGGCATCGCGAGCTCACTGGAGCTGTTCCACGTGAGCCGCTACATCTCGGTGCCGCTGGCGGCGATCGCGGTGTGGATGCTGATCGTGAAGGGAAGCTACCAGAGCGTCGAGAAGGTGTTCCTGTTCGCCTGCTCGCTCTATGTCTGCTACATCGTCTCCGGGATTCTGGTGAAGCCGGACTGGAAGGAGGCGGCGATCTACAGCGTACGGCCGGTGCTGATGCTCGATCCCGGATACGTGACGATGCTGATCGGCATGGTGGGCACGTCGGTGGCGCCGTGGATGCAGTTCTATTTGCAGGCGGCGGTGGTGGAGAAGGGGGTGTCGGCGCGCGACTACGCGGAGTCGCGGATCGAGGTGATCGTGGGCTGCGTGGTGATGAGCGTGATCGCGTTCTTCATCATCGTGGCGTGCGCGGGGGCGATCTGGACGCAGGGGCCGCGCGACATCGCGAATGCGACCGACGCCGCCGTGGCGCTGAAGCCGTTCGGTCAATACGCGTATCTGCTGTTTTCGGCGGGGCTGTTCAACGCGTCGCTGTTCGCGGCGTGCATTCTGCCGCTCTCGACCTCGTACACGGTGTGCGAGGGGCTGGGGTTCGAGAGCGGGGTGAATCGCAAGTTTCGCGAGGCGCCGATATTTTACTGGCTGTTCACGTTTCTGATCGTGGTGGGCGGCGGGGTGGTGCTGCTGCCGGGGTTCCCGCTGGTGCGGATGATTCTGCTCTCGCAGGTGATCAACGGGATGCTGCTGCCGCTGGTGCTGATCTTCATGATCCTGCTGGTGAATAAGAAGCGGGTCATGAAGGAGTGGGTGAACTCGCGGGCGTACAACGCAGTCGCCTGGATTGCGGTGGTGGTGATGATCGGGCTGACGCTGGCGCTGGTGAGCATCACGGTGCGGGATTTGCGGGGGTGAGGGTTGGTGACATGGGCGTGCAGCGCCTCGATGTCACGGAGAGGCGCCGCGTTCCAGCGGACGGTTACTTGTGTGTCAGGCGGGCGAGAGTGCGCCGCACCTTGGCTTGGCCGACGAACTTACCCGCCTTCGTCTCGCGCAGGCCCTGGCGGATATGGTCCACCTGCCAGCGGCGGACGCCGATGGAGGCCGCCCGCGCGTCGTTGACGAGGTAGCTCGGCGGAACACGATGCAGGACGGCGTGCCGCGGCAAAGGACGAATCTCCATTTCTAGAAAAGCGCCGACGAGCGCCGCTTCCAGCTCTTCCCCTTCTCCGCCGCGATGCCCTCGACATCCTTGACGTAGGCGGCCGACTGGGTCAGCACGTGATGCAGGTCATTGCCGACGCTGATGAACGTGAAGCCGTGGTCGAGGAACTCGCCGACGCGCGAGGTCCCGAACAGGAACAGGCCGAGGATGACGTTGTTGCGGCGCGCCTCGGCGATCAGCTTGGCGGTGGCGGCCTGGAGCTCCGGCGAGGTGTACATGTGCGGGAACTCGTACTTCTCGTAGAGGCCCATCGACATGCAGAGGTCGTTCTGGCCGAGAAACAGGATGTCGACGCCCGGCACGGCCGCGATCTCGGCCATGTTCTCGATGCAGGAGGCCGTCTCCACCTGGAGCGCGACGATGACGTTGGCGTTGGCAGCGCCGGCGTAGCCGAGCAATCCGCCCTTGTTCATGCTGCGCTGCGGAAAATAGACCGAGCGCGTGCCGGCGGTGGGGTAGCGCGCGCAGCTCACCGCCTGGCGGGCCTCGCCGGCGTTGTTGATGTAGGGGACGAGCACGCCGTCGGCGCCGATGTCGAGCGCCTGCTGAATGCCGGCGCGGTCGCCGTAACCGGTGACGCGCACCATGGAGGCGGCGCCGCCGCTGGAGATGCCGCAGATCATCGCCGAGAGCTGCTCGTAGCCCATGGGGCCGTGCTGGGAATCGACCAGCAGCCAGTCGTAACCGCTGTGGGCGAGCTGTTCGGCGACGGTGGGACTGTGCGAGTTGACGAAGATACCGAGTTTCGGCGAGCCGGCGCGAAGCTGCTTTTTGAATTCGGCGCCGGTGAGGGGAGCGTCGGGCATAAGTTTGGAGGTCTCCTTGGGGTGTTTTGGACGAATTTTCGAGCATATCACGAGCCGCGATGGTACTCTCCAGCGGTACCGCCCGGTACCGTCCGGCTATCGGCGGCGGGGGCCTTAGGCCGCTAATCTCGCAGGAAGAGGCCCAAAACACTTCGATGCCGTTTTGTTTTCTCCTCGCCGCGCCCCCCGGCCGGACAGCCCTCGCCGGCGGCGATGACGGGCACGGCCGCCGTCCTTGACGGCGCCCTGCTGGTGCGGCGCCGCGCGCTCCGCTGACGATTTCGGTTCCTGGGCGCACTCTGGCGTGGCCTCCTCCTCACACCCAAAGCCACGCCAGTGGTGTGCGCGCCCGCCGGGGGCTCTCCCTCCGGGGCGCGGCCCGGCTAAAGTATTGACCTTACAAGCCGATGGTTTCCAGAGGGAACCCTCGGATGCTCGGGAGAATCGCGGGCCGCGTCGCACGCCTGGCTGGGCTGGTGCTGCTCGCCGGATTTCTAGGCGCGACCCTGGTCCGATTCGCCCCGGGCTTCGACGCCGACCAGCGGGAGTTCGACCCCACGCTCAGCGACGCCACGCGGCGGGCGCTGCGGCAGGAGCGGGCCGGCGAGCGGGACGTCCTCGGCTATTACGCCGGCTATCTGAAACGCATGCTGGCGGGCGACCTGGGCACGTCGCGGTCGCTCAACCGGCCGGTCGCCGAGCTGGTGGCCGAACGCGGTCCGGTGACCCTGCGCCTCGCGGCGCGCGGACTGGCGGCGGCGTGGCTGATCGGTCTGGCGGCCGCGATCGCCGCGGTGGCGCTGCGCCGGCCGTGGTGGGACCTGGCGGCGAGCGCCTGGGGCGGCGCGCTGCTGGCCGTGCCGGCGGCGCTGGTGGCGCTGGTGTTTCTGATCGCGGGCGGACCGGTGTGGCCGGCGCTGGCGCTGATCGTCGCGCCGCGGGTGTTTCAGTATTCCCGCAACGTGCTGCGCAAGTCGTATGACTCCCCGCACGTGATGGCCGCGCGCGCGCGCGGTGTCGCGGCGCCCTCGCTGTGGCTCCGCCACGTCCTGCCGGGCGCGTTTCCGCCGCTGGTGGCGCTGGCGGGCGTTTCGGCGAGCCAGAGCGTGGACGCGGCCATTCCGGTGGAGGTGATCTGCGACGTCCCGGGGCTGAGCCACCTCGCCTGGCAGGCGGCGCAGGGTCGCGACCTACCGGTGCTGGTCACGCTGACGCTGCTGGTGGGGCTTCTGACGATGGCCGCCAACGCCGCCGCCGACCTGCTGATGGAAGCTTTGGGCCAACGATGAGGACACTCCGTCGAGCCGCACTCGCCGTTCTGGGCGCCGTGTTCGCGGCGGCGCTGCTGGCCGACTACATCGCCCCGGCGCCCTACGACCGGCAGTTCCGCGACGCGCCTTCGGCGCCGCCCGGCGAGCGCTTTCCGCTCGGGGCCGACGATCTCGGCCGCGACCGCCTCTCGCGCCTGCTGCACGGCACGCGCATATCGCTGACGCTGGCGCCGGCGGCGGCGCTGCTGGCCACGTCGCTGGCGGCGCTGTTCGGGATTCTCGCCGGCTGGCGCGGCGGATGGCTGGAGCGGGCGATTCTGGCCGCCGCCGACGTGCTCCAGTCGCTGCCGCTGCTGTTCCTGCTGCTGGCGGTGCGCGCGGCGCTGCCCTTGAACGTGGCCCCGGCGATGTCGCTGGCGATCACCTTCGCGCTGCTGGGCTCGCTCGGATGGGCGCAGCCGGTGCGGGTGGTGCGGGCGGCGGCGCGGTCGCTGCGCGAATCCGATTTCCTGCTGCACGCGCGCGCCTGCGGCCAGCCGGCGGGGCGGGTGCTCGGCCTGCACCTGGCGTCGAACCTGCGCCCGGTGTTGGCGGCGCAGTTCTGGCTGGCGGTCCCGGCGTTCATCCTGAGCGAGGCCAACCTGAGCGTACTCGGGTTGGGGGTGGCCGAGCCGCTGCCGAGCTGGGGAACGCTGATCGGGGAGATGACGAACCTGGGCGCGCTGACGCGTAATCCGTGGGTCGCGGCGCCGGCGGCGCTGCTGGTGCTTGTAGTGTGCTGTTTTCACCTGGCGATCGACAAAAGAGAGATATCCGCATGATTTCCCGTAGAATTGCAGTCCTATTCCTGAATATTCTGGCGCCCGCCGCGGCGACGGCGCAGTGGGGCGGCACGATCCGCTTCTGCATCCGCGCCGAGCCCAAGACATTCCATCCCCTCCAGGTGGCCGACGAGGCTTCCGAGACGGTCCGGTACCTGACCTCGGGAGTGCTGGTGCGCTCGAACCGCTACACGCAGGCGCTCGAGCCGGAGCTGGCGGCGTCGTGGAAAGTCCTGGAAGGCAGCCGCGCGATTCTGTTTCAACTGCGCAAAGGCGTACAGTTCTCCGACGGCACGCCGTTCACGGCCGAGGACGTGGTGCACACCATCGGGCTGCTGGCCGACCCGGCGCTGAAGTCGCCCCAGGCCGACGCTCTGGGCGGACCGGGCGGGGCGACGGCGCGCGCGCTGGCGCCGGACCGCGTCGAGGTGCGCTTCCGCACGCCGATGGCGGGAGTGGAGCGGCTGTTCGATCAACTGGCGATTCTCTCGGCGCGGTCGCCGAAGAAGGAAGGGGCGACGCTGGGACCGTTTCAGCTTCAGGAGCATCGCCCGGGAGTCTACGTGCAACTGGCGCGCAATCCCAATTACTGGAAGCGCGACGCGGGCGGGCGGCGGCTGCCGTACGCGGACGGCGTGCGCCTGGACGTCCAGCAGAATCGCGAGATGGAGCTGCTGCGGTTCCGGCGGGGCGAGCTGCACCTGATCGCCCGGCTGGACGCGGAGATGCACGAGCGCCTGGCGGCCGAGGCGCCGGAGCGCATCCGGGACGCGGGGCCGTCGCTCGAAGCCGAGCAGATGTGGTTTAACCAGGTGGCATCGGCGCCGATTCCCGACTACCGGAAGGCCTGGTTCCGGTCGAAGACGTTCCGGCGCGCGGTTTCGTCGGCGATCCATCGCGCCGACCTGGCGCGAGTGGTGTTCAAGGGCCTGGCGGCGCCGGCGGTGGGCCCGGTCGCGCCCGCGAACAGGTTCTGGTTCAACGCGAAGCTGAAGCCGCACGCCTACGACCCCAAGGCTGCGCTCGGCAGCCTGACAGCCGAGGGCTTCCGGCGGCAGGGCGATGGGCTGGTGGACCGGGCCGGCAACCGCGTGGAGTTCTCGCTGATCACCAACGCCGGCAACAAGACGCGCGAGCGCATGGCGGCCATGATCCAGCAGGACCTGGCGCAGATCGGCATCCGGGTCAACGTGGTGACGCTGGACTTTCCGTCGCTGATCGAGCGCATCACGCGGACGGCCAACTACGAGGCGTGTCTGCTGGGACTGGTCAACGTCGACCTGGATCCGAACGGCCAGATGAACGTGTGGCTGAGCTCGGCGCCGAATCACCAGTGGAACCCGAGCCAGAAGTCGCCCGAGACGCCGTGGGAGGCGGAGATCGACCGCCTGATGAAGGCCCAGGCGTCGGCCACCAACGCGGGGCACCGCAAGCGGCATTTCGACCGCGTGCAGGAGATCGTCTGGGAGGAGGCGCCGTTTCTCTACCTGGTGCAGAAGAACGCGCTGGCGGCGGTGGGACCGGCACTGCGCAACGCGCAGATGGCGGTGCTGCATCCGCAGGTGTTCTGGAACGCCGACCGGCTTTACCTGGCGTCTTCCGGTGACACGGCGCACAACCCAGCGGGGCGCGAGCGTCGACTGCCCGCGTGGAGCGCGCCCCGCGCTGTGCGCTCGGGATTGGCGCGGAAGTGAATCCTCTGCTCGTCATCTCGCGCCTGGAGGCCGACTACCCGGGCCGCGCGCGGGTGCTGGCGGGCGTCGACCTGACGGTGGGCGCGGGCGAGATCGTGGGGCTGGCGGGGCGCAGCGGATGCGGCAAGAGCACGCTGGCGCTGGCGATTCCGCGGCTGCTCGCCTGGCGCAACGCCCGCACGCGCGGGTCGATCGTCTACCGGGGCCGGGAGCTCACGGCGCTCGGCGAGCGGGAGCTGCGCGCGATTCGCGGGCGCGAGATCGCGCTGGTGTGGCAATCGCCGGTGGCGGCGCTGAACCCGGCGCTGCGCATCGGCACGCAGCTTCGGGAGGCCTGGCGCGCGCACAGCGATTCGCGCGGCTGGCGGGGACCGGTTCTCGAGACGCTGGCCTCGGTGAGTCTGCCGGCGGAGGAGGACTTCCTGCGACGTTATCCGGGGGAGCTGAGCGTGGGGCTGGCGCAGCGCGTGGTGATCGCCATGGCGCTGCTGCACCGGCCTTCGCTGCTGATCGCCGACGAGGCCACCAGCGCGCTCGACGCCATCACGCAGAGCGAGATTCTGCGGCTGTTCGCGGATCTGAATCGGCGCCTTGGCCTCGCGATTCTCTACATCTCGCACGACCTGCTGTCGGTGGCCTCGATCTGCCACCGCGTGGCGATCCTCGAGGAAGGGGCGATCGTCGAGTGCGGCCCGTCGGAGCGGATCTTCCAGTCGCCGGAGCACCCGTATACGCGGCGGCTGATCGAGGCGCTGCCGCGCGCGCCCCTGGAGTCGAGCTGGTCTCGGTGAAACACCCGAGCTCCCGGACCAGGGATTGCCCTGAAGCCATCGGCGCTATCCGCCGATAAACAGGGTGATCAGTAAGGCGCCGGCCGGCGCAGTCCAGCCCAGGCGTCCAGCCCCTGCCCACGGAGAGGACTTGAAGAAGCTACCGGCGACGGCCAGACTCTACATCGCGGCGATGACCCTGGCCGGGGCTTACGTACTCGGGTCCAGCATCGGCCAGTGGCGCTGCGACGATCCCATCAAGTTCGGTTTCTACATGGTCCTGGCCGCTCTCGGAGGCGGCCTCAAGGTTTCCCTGCCCGGCATTACCGGAACGATGTCGGTCAACTACGTTTTCATCCTGCTGGGGCTGATGGAACTGAGCCTGGCCGAGACGCTGGCGATCGCCACGCAGGCGACGCTGATCCAGTCGTACTGGCATTCCCGGCAGCGGCCTTCGCACGCGCAGGTGTTGTTCAACGTCTCCAGCATCGCGCTGTCGGCGGCGGGCGCGGCGGCG
>CAZEVY010000041.1:0-40144 GCA_964515555.1 uncultured Solibacteraceae bacterium
CTGGCCGACGAGATCAACCGCACGCCGCCCAAGACGCAGTCGGCGCTGCTGGAAGCCATGCAGGAGCTTTCGTGCACGGTGCGCGGCAACCACTACAAGCTGCCCTCGCCCTTCTTCGTGCTCGCCACGCAGAACCCCATCGAGCTGGAAGGCACTTACCCGCTCCCGGAAGCGCAGCTCGACCGCTTCCTGTTCAACACCATGCTCGACTACCTCACCGCCGAGGAGGAGCTCAAGGTCATCGACCTGACCACAACCACCAAGTCCGCGCAGGTCGACGCCGTGACCACCGCCGAGGAGATCGTCGACTTTCAGCGTCTCGTCCGCATGGTGCCGATCGGCGAGACCGTCGCGCGCTACGCCATCGAACTGGTGCGCGCCACGCGGCCCAAGGACCCCACCGCGCCCGAGATTATCCGCAAGTACGTCAACTACGGCGCCAGCGTGCGCGCCGCGCAGTTCCTGGTGCTGGCCTCCAAGGCGCGCGCGCTGATGCGCCACCGCTACCACGTCGCCGTCGAAGACATCGTCGCGCTGGCGGCGCCGGTGCTGCGGCATCGCATCCTGCTGAACTTCCACGCCGAGTCGGACCGCCTGTCGGCCGACGATATCCTCAAGAAGCTGCTCGAAGAGCGGCCCGGGCCGCGGGGGGCGTAATGAGGAATCTGCTGGCGGCGGCAGAAGTCGTTTCGTATCCACTCCCTCACGGTCGCGGCTCTGTTACGGAGCCGCGCGCGTTAGCGAGCGGTCATCCGCAAACGAATTCGACGCCGTGTTTAGAGGCGTCCGGGGGACGGGGAGCGTAATGCTCCAGCGGTTCCTCGACCCCGCGGTTCTGGCCGGCATCTCGGGGCTCGACCTGGTCGCCAAGACCGTGGTGCAAGGCTTCATCGCCGGACTCCACAAGTCGCCCGATTTCGGCTTCTCCCAGGAGTTCGCCGAGTACCGCGCCTACACGCCGGGCGACGACCTGCGCCACGTCGATTGGAACGTCTACGCGCGCACCGAGCGCGCCTTCCTCAAGCGCTATCGCGGCGAGACCAACACGCTCATCACCTTGCTGCTCGACGCCAGCGCGTCCATGGGCTACAAGTCGGCGCAGATTCCCAAGATCGACTACGCGCGCTACCTGGCCGCGTCCCTGGTCTATCTCGCTAACCAGCAGCGCGACGCCGCCGGACTGATCGTCTTCGACGACGAGGTCCGCACCTGGATTCATCCGTCCTCACGCCAGGGCCAGTTGATGCGCCTGCTGCACGCCATCAACGAGGCCGAGCCGCGCGCGCGCACCGACTACGCCAAGCCCTTCTTCCGATTCCAGGACTGGCTGAAAAAGCCCGGCATCGTGGTCGTCGTGTCCGATTTCTACGAGGACCCCAGGAAGGTGGTCGAGACCGTCGAGCCGCTGCGGTATCGAGGCAACGACGTCGTGCTGTTCCACGTACTCGATCCGCAGGAGATCCGTCCCACGTTCCGCGACCCGGTGATTCTGGTCGACATGGAGACCGAGGACCGCATGGAAGTGTCGCCCGACTACGCGACGCTGACCTATCGCGGCAAGATCGACGCGCATGTCACGGCGCTGCGCGACGAGTGCCGGAAATCGGGCCTGGATTATTTTCTGATGCCGAGCGACCGCCCGCTCGACAGCGGACTGCGCGAGTATCTCAGCGTCCGCCTGGGGAGGTTGTAAGCGGTGGGTCTCCTCGCTCCCTGGTTCCTCGGCGGCGCGCTCCTGGTCGGACTCCCCATCTATCTCCACCTCCTCCGCCAGCAGACCTCCACCCCGCGCCTGTTCAGCTCGCTCATGTTCTTCGAGCGCTCCACGCAATCCTCCATCAAGCACCGCCGCCTGCGCTATCTCCTCCTGCTCGCGCTGCGACTGGCGCTGCTGCTCCTCCTCGCGCTCGCCTTCGCCAACCCCTTCGTCACCCGCGACCAGGCCCCCGGCGCCGGCAAGCGGCTCCTCATCGTCGCACTCGACGATTCCTTCAGCATGCGCGCCGCCGGCCGCATGGAGCGCGCCCGCTCGGAAGCCCTCGCCCTCATCGGCGGACTCCGCCCCGGCGACTCCGCTCAGGTGGTCGCCGCCTCGACGCCCGTGAAGTTCCTCACCCAGGTCACCGAAGACGCCGCCGAGCTGCGCGCCGCCGTGCAGTCGCTCAAGCCCGGCGACGGCCGCACCTCCTACGGCGACTTCGCCCGCACGCTGCGCTCCATGGCCTCCTCCTCGCGCCTGCCGCTCGACGTCCACCTGTTCAGCGACATGCAGAAATCGGGCGTCCCCGCCGGATTCACCGATCTCGAGATGCCCGCCGGCGCGCGACTCAACCTCCATCCGGCGCAGTCGGGCGAAGAGCCCAACTTCGCCGTCGAAGGCGTCACCGCCCCGGCCGGCATCGCCGACCCCAAGAAGGTCCGCATCCTGGCCACCGTCGCCGGATACGGCACGCGGGAAGCGGAACGAACCGTCTCCCTGGCCGTCAATAACAAGGTGGTCGCCACGCGCCCGGTGAAGATCCCCGCGCTCGGCCGCGCGACGGTCGAGTTCACCTCGCTCGAGGCGCCCTACGGCTTCAGCCGATGCGAGGTGCGCATCGACTCGGCCGACAAGCTCCGCGAAGACGACCGCTTCCAGTTTGCCGTCGAGCGCGCCGACCCGCGCCGCATCCTGTTCGTCAACGACGCCCGCGAGTCGCGCTCGCTGCTCTATTTCCGCGCCGCCCTGGCCGCCGCCGCCGAGTCGTCCTTCACGCTGGAGTCCATGACCTCCGAGCAGACGCTCGCCGCGCAGCCCACGCGCTTCGCCTTCGTGGTGGTCTCCGACGCTTCGCTGCCGACTGCCTTCGAGGAGGAGCTGAAAAAATACGTCCGCGCCGGAGGCTCCGTCCTCGTGGCCGCCGGTCCCTCCATCGGCCGTCGTCCGCGCGTGCCCGTCTTCGACGAGCCGGTGCTCGAATCGAAATACTATTCGCGCGACGGCGAGCGCTTCCAGACGACCGGCTGGGTCGACCCCGCGCATCCCTCCATCAGCCGAGCCGGCCGCTGGGAGGGTGTCAAGTTCTACCACGTGGTGCGCGTCGACGGCGCGAAGAATCGCGTGCTCGCGCGCCTCACCGACCAGACGCCTCTGCTGGTCGAGAAGCCCATGGGCGAGGGCCGCGTCCTCTACTTCGCCTCCACTTTCGACAACATCTCGAACGACTTCCCGCTGGCGCCGGCCTTCGTTCCCTTCGTCGAGCAGACCGCGCGGCATCTCGCCGGCCTCCAGGACCGCGCCTCCGTGCTGACGGTGGCCGGTTTCGTCGAGCTGCGATCCAATCGCGAGCGTGGCATCGCCGTCGAAGTGGTGGACCCCGATGGAAAGCGTCCTTTCTCTCTGAAGGAAGCCGCCACCGCCGAAACCTACCAGGTCGACCGCGAGGGATTCTACGAAGTCCGGCGCGCCAACGGGCGGCATGAGATGGTCGCCGTCAACGCGGATCGTCATGAATCCGATCTCGCACCGGCGGCCGACGACACGCTGGCCCTGTGGCAAAGAACCGGCGAAGGGACGGCGCAGTCCAACGGCGCGGCGGCCCGCGAGCGGCAGCCCCGATCCTTGTGGTGGTATGTAATGCTGTTAGTGTTGGGGGCGGCTGTCGTCGAGTCGCTGCTCGCGAGCCGTTATCTGAGGGCAGAGGAGGAAGCGGCGTGAACGCTTTGGATCGCTTGAACGATTACCTCCGGCAGGTGGAGGGACGCCTTCGAACGGGAACCATCGCGCGCGGCGCGGCCATACTCGCCGCCGCCGCCTTCGGCGCGACGCTCTCGCTGGTGCTGCTCGCCAACTACCTGGCGTTCTCCGACAGCGTAGTGATGGCTTCGCGCATCGCCCTCTACGTCAGCGTGATCCTGGCGATCGTGCTGGGTGTGGTGATTCCGCTGCGCCGCCTCAACCGCCGCAACGCCGCTCGCCGCGCCGAAAAAGTCTGGCCGCAGTTCGGGCAGCGCCTGACGACCTGGACCGAGCGCACCGAGGGCGACCCCGCCAATCCCTTCCTCGAACTGCTGGCCGCCGACACCTTGAAGGTCGCCGATAAGAGCGAGCCCGCCGGCGTCGTGCCGCGGAGCTGGCTGGTCGGATTCGCTTCCGGCGCCGCCGCCGCCGCCGTCGGGCTGCTGTGGATGGTCTTCTCCGGCCCTGGATTCCTCGGCTACGGGTCGATGCTGCTGTGGGCCGGTCCTCCGCGCGAGGGCGCCAAGGCCTTTTACGACGTCCAGGTGGAGCCCGGCGACCGCACCGTTCGCCGCCGCGCCGACCAGCTCGTGGTGGCGCGCGCGGTCGGATTCCTGCCGCAGCGCGTGCGGCTGTTCGCCCGCTACCACAGCACCTCGCGCTGGGACCAGGTGCAGATGCAGCCGCAGCCCGGCGGCGCTGGCTACGAATTCCTGCTGGCCGCGCTGCCCGAGAGCGTCGAGTATTACGTCGACGCCGGCGGCGTGCGATCGAAGCATTTCAACCTGAAGGTGAAGGACCTGCCGCTGGTCAAGCGCATCGAGGTCGCCTACAACTATCCGGCATGGACCGGGCTCACCAAAGTCGTCGAAAAGCACGGCGGCGATCTGCGCGCCGTCGAAGGGACGGAAGCCGACCTCCTCCTCGAGCTCGACCGCCCCATGACCGAGGGCCGGCTCGTCATCGACAACGAGCGTGAGATTCCGGTGAAGGGCTTCACCAACGGCGGCAAGCACTGGGCCTCCGGGCGCGTGCGCATCGAAAAGGACGGCATCTACCACGTCGCCGTAATCGACGAAGGCCAGCGCGTGCGCCTCGGCGACGACTATTTCATCGAAGCGCAGAAGGAAAACGAGCCGCAGGTGAAGATCGCGCGGCCGGGCCGCGACTATCGCGCCTCGCCCATCGAGGAAGTGACCATCGAAGTCACCGCCAACGACGATTTCGGCCTCCACGAGGTCGCGCTGAAGTACTCGGTCAACGGCGGACCGGAGAAGGCGGTCGCGCTGCTCAAGCAGAAGGGCGGCAAGGACGGCGGCGGAACCCATACCATCGCGCTCGAAGACTACAAGATGGTTCCCGGCGACATCGTGTCGATGTACGCCGTGGCGCGCGACGCCCGCACCGTCACGCAGACCGACGTCTTCTTCATCGAGGCGCAGCCGTTCGAGAAGAACTACACGCAGTCGCAGCAGGGCGGCGGCGAGGGCGGTGGGGGCGGCGAGGAGGAGCAGAACCGCATCTCCGAGCGCCAGAAGGAAATCATCGCCGCCACCTGGAACCAGATCCGCGAGAAGAACCCCAAGCCCTCCGAGGTCGCCGAGAACGCCAAGTTCCTGGCCGACACCCAGGGCAAGCTCAAGGAGCAGGCGCTCTCGCTCGCCAAGCGCATGCGCAGCCGCGAGCTGGCTGGAACGTCGCAGGAGTTCGCGACTTTCGCCAAGGAGATGGAAGCCGCCGCCGAGGCCATGGGGCAGGCCGTCGGCCAGCTCGGCGGAAAGAAATTCCAGGACGCGCTCTCGCCCGAGCAGAAAGCGCTCCAGCACCTGATGCGCGCCGAGTCCATCTTCCGCGACATCCAGGTCGCCTTCGGCCGCCGCGGTGGCGGCGGGGGTGGCGGCGGGCGCGGGGCCGGACGCGATCTCGAGAATCTCTTCGACCTGGAGCTCGACACCGAGAAGAACCAGTACGAGACCGGCCAGAGCGGCGGCCAGAGCGCCGAGCAGCAGGCCAAGGAGATCGACGAAGCCCTCCAGAAGCTCGAACAACTGGCGCGGCGGCAGCAGGAACTGGCGCAGCAGCAGAACAATCGCAACCAGCAGTCCTTCCAGCAGCGCTGGCAGCAGGAGCTGCTGCGGCGCGAGGCCGAGCAGTTGCGCCGCCAGATGGAACAGCTTTCGCGCGGACAGCAGGGACAGTCGTCCGATCAGCAGTCGTCGCAGAGCGGACAGTCGGGCCAGTCGGGACAATCGGGACAGTCCGGCCAGCAGGGCCAGCAGCAAAGCGGTCAGCCCGGTCAGCAGGGCAAACAGGGCCAGCAGCAGGCGCAGCAGCAGCGGCCGCGGCCGGGAAATCGCGGCCGTGACATCGACCCGCGCGTCGAGAAAGCGCTCGACCAGATCCGTCAGGCGACCGAGGACATGCGCCGAGCCGCCTCCTCGCAGGCCGCCGGCTCGCAGGCCTCCGAGGCCGAAGCGCGCCGCGCCGCCGAGCGCCTCAAGGAAGCCGCCGACCTCATGGGCGGCATGCGCCGCCAGGAATCCTCCGGGCGCATGGACGAGCTCGTCAATCGCGCCGAACGGCTGGCCTCGCAGCAGCGTGCCAACAGCGGCCGCCTCCGCCAGCTCTACGGCTCGGGCGAGAATCCGCAGAATCCCCAGGCGATGCCCAACGTGAATCGCCAGGAGCTCGAAAAGCTCGCCGACGATCGCCAGCAGATGACCGAGGAGCTCCAGCGTCTGGAGAAGGCCATGCAGGACGCCGCGCGCGAGCTCGCTCAGTCCGAGCGCGCCGCCTCGTCGAAGGTGCGTGAGGCGGTCGGCAATTCGCAACAGCAGGAGCTCGGACTCCGCATGAAGTTCATGTCGGACTGGGTGCGCCGCGGCATGGGCATGTACGCCGTCCCGCGCGATCCCATCGTCACCAAGGGGCTCGACGATCTCGCCGAGAAACTCAAGGAGGCCCGCAGCGCCCTCACCGGCGAGAACAAGGGCACGCAGGGAATCGAGAGCGCGCTCTCGCGCCTGGAACGCATGCGCCAGCAGATGGACCGCGCGCTATCCGGCGATCGCCAGGGCCAGCAGCAGGGCGGCCGCCAGCAGGGACAGGGCCAACAGGGCCAGGGACAGCAAGGCGGCCAGCAGGCCGGTCAGCAGGGACAGGGCCAACAGGGCCAGGGACAGCAAGGCGGCCAGCAGGCCGGTCAGCAGGGACAGCAGGGACAAGGCGGACAGCAAGGTCAGGGCGGGCAGCAGGGACAAGGCGGCCAGCAGGCCGGCGGACAGCAGGGCGGACAGCGTGGCGACGGCGCTCGCGGCGACCGCTTCGGCGAAGGCGCCACCGGGCCCTTCCAGCGCGGCGCCGGCGGTCCTCGCGGGAGCGAATGGCGCGGAAATCGCGGCGACTGGCGCCCGGACGGCCCCGGCCCCATTCGCGCCGGCGAGCGCCCCGATCCCGCCGCCGTCCAGCAGCTCTACAACGACGCCATGCGCGACCTCTCTCAGTTGCGCTCCTCGCTCGCCGGGGAAAGCCCCGAGACCCAGCGCGACGTGCAGGATCTCATGAAGGAGATGCAGCGCCTCGATCTGAGCCGCTTCCCGGGCAATCCGGAGATGGTCGAGAAGCTCCGCGTCGAGCTGCTCGGCGGTCTCGAGCGGCTCGAGTTGCAGCTTCGCCGCAAGCTCGACGATCAGCAGTCCGGCCAGGTGCGCAACGGCGCCTCCCTGCCGATTCCGTCCGGCTACCAGGACGCGGTGGCCGACTATCGCCGCCGCTTGAGCAAGCAGAAATAACCGGCCGCGAGCTCCCTCACCGGTCGACGACCAGGTCGGCGAACCTTCGCCGGAAAGTCTCGGCGAGGTGGCAGTTCCAGCAGACCGGCTTGTGTGTCTCGAGCACTCGCGGCAGAGTCTCCGGCGGAACCTGCGCCCATTCCAGCGTCTCTTTGGCGGGCGACATCAGGCAGGGCTTGTGCTGCCACAGCTCGTGTTCGTCGAGTGGCTTGCGGCAGAAGACGCAGACCTTGCCGCGATACCAGCGGGCCACCATGGACCGCACCAGGCAGTCCCGCGGCGCGGCTTCCACCTGGCTGAGACATTCCTGGCCGCAGCCCCGCTTCTCCGGCCACCGCGTGCAGTCCGACAACCGCAGGTGGGGAAGCCCGAACGCCGAGCTCAACGCCAGGCGCAGTCCATCCACTTCGACTCCGACCGGCTCGTGATTCTCCGGGCAGGTCACCACTCGCGTGCCCCGGTTCCTCCACCAGAACACGAACGCCAGCGCGGCGAACACCGCCAGCGCTCCGAGGCCGATCAGAACAACAACTCGGTCCATGACCACCCCCAGGATCGTACGGCACGCGGGGGGCCAATTCGTGTCCGCTCAGGGCCGGGCTAGTGGACGGTGGCCGCCGGTGCGATCTCGCGGACCCAGGCGGCCGGCTGCCAGTCGCAGGTCGGCTCCTCGCCCAGGTAGTTGCCCGTCGCGCCGTAGGCGCGGGCGCGGCACCCGCTGCACACCTTCTGGAACTCGCAAACGCCGCAGCGGCCCTCCAGGTTTCCGGTGTCGCGCAGGACGGCGAACAGCTCGGAATTCTCCCACACGTCGCGAAAGCTCTGGCGGCGGAGATCGCCGGCCTCCAGCGGCAGATAGCCGCACGGGAACACCTGCCCGAGGTGCGAGAGGAAGCACACGCCCGAACCGGCCAGGCAGCCCTTGGTCATGGCGTGCATTCCGTGCCCGGCCATCGGCGGGAGCTCGCGGCCGCCGGCGCGCAGCGCGGCGCGGCGCTGGCGGGCGATGCGGTAATACTGCGGCGCGCAGGTGGCCTTCAGCTCCATCGGTGTCTCCAGCGACCGGTCGTAGAACCACTCCAGCAGGCCCTCGGCGACCTCGCTGGAAACCGCCTGGTCGTCGTGAATCTCCAGGCCGCAGCCGACCGGCACCAGCAGAAACAGGTGGAACGCCTGGACGCCGAGCTTGCCCGCCAGCCGCAGCATGTGGGGGAGTTGCGAGGCGTTGTGGCGCGTCACCGTGGTGTTGATCTGCGTGGGAACGCCGAGATCGCGCAGAAGATTGAGTCCGTTGACCGCGGCCGCCCAGGCGCCGGGCTGCCCGCGAAAGTTGTCGTGAGTGGCGGGGTCGGTGCCGTCCAGGCTGATGGCCACGCGCTCGATGCCGGCCATCTGGATGCGGCGCGCCATCGCCGCGTCGATCATTGTCCCGTTAGTCGCCAGCGCCGTACGCAGGCCGCGATGCTGCGCGTGACGGGCGATGTCGAACACGTCCCGCCGCATCAGGGGCTCCCCCCCGCTAAGGACCAGGATGAGTGGGGCATATGCCCCAAGTTGGTCGATAACGCGCAGCGACTCTTCGTACGTCAGGTCGTTGGGATGTTGCAGCTCCGTGGCGTTGGCGCGACAGTGCTGGCACCTTAGATTGCAGCCGGTGGTCAACTCCCAGAAGACCAGCCGGGGACCGTGAACCGTGTGTGGCATCATCGGGGCATCCTCGCGGTCCGTAGTGCAATTGCGGGTCCAAGGTTTACCGCGCCTGGTGGCCCCATCGGCGCGGCGCTACATGTACGGCGGAACGGGAATGCCCAGCACGTCCAGAGTCTGCTCCAGTTGGGCGCGGAAGTAATCGGTCATCCACAGCAGGAAGGTGCGCTTCTCCGGATCGCGCTCGTGAATCACCGGGTAGTCGTGATAGAACGCATTGAACGACTGCGCGAGCTGGAACGCATAGCGCGCCACGTGCGACGGCTCGCCGCTGGCGATGGCGCGCTCGACAAACGCCCCCGATTTCGACGCGCTCAGCAGCAGTTGCCAGAAATCCTCCGCCGCGAGCTGGCGCCGCATGGCGGCCTCGTCCAGCGCCGAGGCGAAGTCCGGAAGCCGCTCGCCCCGCTCTTCCAGCTTGCGCAGAATGTTGCGCGACCGCACTGCCGCGTACTGCACGTAGGGTCCCGTCTCGCCCTCGAAGCTCAGCGCCTCCTGGAGATCGAAGGCGATCACCGTGTTGCGCGTGAACTTCAGCATGAAATAACGCAGCGCGCCGACGGCGATGGCCCCGGCCACCTGGCGGCGCTCGGCCTCCGGCGCCTCCGGATGACGCGAATCGACCTCGTCCAGCGCCTTCTCGATGGTCTTGTCGAGCAGGTCGTCGGCCTTGACGCCCAGCCCCTTGCGTCCCGATACCTCGACGTAGGGCCGCTGGCGGTCCTCCTCGCTCAGCTCGATCCCCAGTTCGACGCAGGTGCGCGGCGACAGCGCCACCATCTCGTAGGAAAAGTGAATCGACCGCTCCGCCTGCTCGTGAAAGGAGAGCGCGCGCAGTCCCGCTGCCACCACGTCCTGCAAGTACGACTGGCGCGAGTCGATCACGTTGTAGACCTTCCACCCTCGGCCGAAGCCCGGCGCCGTGGCGCCCGCGGGCGTTGCCGTCGAGACCCACACCGTGCGCCCGTCACGCTCCATCAGCGGGCGGTAGTGGAAGTCGCGCCCCAGCAGTCCGAACTTCCAGAGCTGGTAGGCGATGTCCTTGCCCACGTAGGTCACGGTGCCGTTGGAGCGCACGATGACCTTGCTGTCCTCCTCGGCGGCGGAGTCGGAGAAGGCGCTCGACGGCATCACCCAGCAGCCCTTGTTTTTGCCTTCGGTCTCGAAGTGAATTCCCTGGCGCTGCTTGAGCAGCTCGAACGCCGCCGCCCAGAACTTCAGGTGCAGGATCTCGCTCTCGCGCGGCAACACGTCGTATCCCACGCCGATGCGCGCCATCGTCCGCAGGTGCGCCTTCATCGTCGCGTCCGCGACCAGGTGCCCGATGCGCGCCAGCTCCCCTTCGCCCGCCTCGACGGCGTGCAGCGTCTCGGCGCGCCAGGCCTTGGCCTCGGGGTGCTCGTCGTAGTAGGCCGAGACGCGCGCGTAGAGATCCCAGCAGTAGTAGTCGAAGCGGTCGCCCGCCGCCAGCGCCGCGACCTCCTCCTCGGTCTTCTTCTCCAGCCAGTGAAATCCCACCACCACGTCGGCCACCTGGACTCCGGTGTTGTCGATGTAGTTCTGCACCTCCACCGTGTGGCCCGCCGCGCGCAGCATCCGCACGAAGGTGTCGCCCAGGACGGCGTTGCGCAGGTGGCCGATGTGGGCCGCCTTGTTGGGATTGATGTTGGTGTGCTCGACGATGATCTTGCCGCCGCCCGCGCTTCTGGCGTCCGCGGCCCCTTCCAGCAGCGCGCGCCCGTAGCGGCCGCGGTCGAAGCGCACGTTAATGTAGCCGTTGCCGGCCACCTCGAGCGAGGCGATCCCGTCGGGCTTCGCGAGGCCCGCGGCGATGCGCGCGGCGATGGCCTTGGGCGCCTGGCGGAGTTGCTTGGCGAGTTGAAACGCGACCGGCAGCGCCAGCTCGCCGAAGGCCGCGTCGCGCGGCTGCTCGACCACCACGGGTGCGTCCGCGCCGAGCTCCTCGCGGACGTACGCCGACACCGCCGCTTCGACTTGTTTTTCCAGTTGATGAAACACGGGAGGTCCGGCTACGACTCGAACTCGGCGCCCTTCAGGCGGCCGAACGGAATCTTCGCCCACAGGCGCTCATGAAAGAAGTAGAGCCCGATCTTCACGATCGCGTCCAGCGCGCCGCCGAGCGACGACACCTTGATGTCGCCGGTCAGGAAGAAGATCACCGCGACCGTCGAAAGCGACCCGAAGAAGCGGTAGCTGAGCGCCTTGGCGATGCTGCGCCCACGCGTCTCCATTCGACGATGATATCATGCCGCCCCGCTGGAATCGGCCGCGACGCTCCGCTGCCAACAGCGGCATCCACTCTTGAACATGACCGAGACGAACGTCGGAATCGACTCTGGCGCGAAACCTTCTCCCGAGGCTGTCACGACGTATGCGCCTCGACCGCCGTAGACTCAACCAACAGTCCTCAGTTCGGCGATCCTAACACCGACATCAACACCCCAACTTCGGGCACATCGCTACCCTGAGGGGAAATCGCATTCTCTACATCGGCAGCCGTATCGCTCTTGGTGCGGCGTGCCGGCTACAGGCCGCGGCTCCACCACCGAAACACCCGGTCCCTCCTGTTCCAGGTGACGAGTTCTGACCCATCCGCGCCGACCGTGAGGCTGTCGCCGTGCTGATCCGACTCGAGTTTCCATCCGGTCAGCCGATCCAGGCTGTAAACCCCGTATCTCAAGGAACCTGCCGCGTCAGGCTGGTCAAAACCTACAGGAAAAACGCCAAAAAGAACACCGTCTCCCGTGGCCGCCACGGAACTGCTGAAACGGCCTGATCGGTTCAAGGGAACATCAAGTCGGCTCGTGAGTTGGCCATCCTGGTCGAATTGCAGCAGGGCGTTCACGCCGGGAGCCCAGAAGCACGCTCCCTCGCCGCAGGGAAAAAGGCGAGGAAAGCCGGCTCCTCGATTCAACAGCGCCTCGAGATCCTTCCCCGGCAGGAGGTTGCGCGGAAGGTGCCTCGATAACAGTTGCCCCGCCGGCGAATATCGATAAACAATCTCATAGTCGTCCTGCTTCAGAACCTGCCGCTTTTCCAGGTTCGGGCCCGCGCACCAAATCGTTCCTTTGGCGTCGAATGTGACGCGATTACAGAGAACCGGGCTCGTGCGCACAATTCGAGCGGTCTTCGGGGGCCTTGCGGTGGTATCGAACGTCAGCAGCACGCTGGCGGCCTGTCCGGCGGTGCTCCAGACTTCCCCTGCGGCGACGAGCAAGCCGCGCCCGTCGTACGCCGCATCTGCAACGCGAATCATCCTGGTGTCGGGAACCAACGGCCCCGGCGAAACGGCAAAAACTTCCTTGCCTTCGGCGTTCAATACGGCGACCCATACATCGCCCAGGCCCGGCTCCCGGCCGCCGGTGCGATGAATCAGTACGAAGTGCCCGTACTCAAACTTCGCTTCCGCCGCCACGTTGTGCGGGGCGTCTAATCGGATTTCCTTACGTACGGTGGACTGGGCTTTCGCGGCGAACTCCCCCGGAAAAACCGCGGCTCCGAGAATCGGAGCGAGCGGCAATAACCATCGGCGGCACATACTTACCTCCCGTTTCATCAAAGACAATCGCGGTCGCATTGGCATGCGCCTGAGCAGTGGCAATAGCAAAACTGGCAGGAAATCTCCGTTTGCGTGACAATGCAGCGGGCTACATCCTCCTCTGGACACTCGCCGCAGTCGTATGGCTCCGTGTACATGCCCCAATGCACACCACAGTCCCCGCAATCGGCTTGAAACATCAGTGCCGGCTTAAGAGCCACGCCCCCTCGGGACGGGCCGCTGGTTGCGCCGCTCCCAAGCGTTGGAGCCGGGCAGTTCCCGATTCGGCCGACGGCGCCCGGCGAGCCTCGCCGCGTTGGCAGTCCCTGGAGGGTTCGGAATGATCGCAAGCCGGAATACATTGAGGGCACGAATCTGCCGGTAATGGAATCAATTACCGCCGGTTTGTGTGTGCGTTGGGGGGGGCGTAGAAGGCGCAATTACGGACAAAACTCCGATTGCTGTGAGCAGTTTCACGAGCATGACCGTCCTCCTTGTTGGACAATACAGTATCACGACAGTTTCATCGTGTCAATCCCACAAAATAGTCTCTCAAAATAGTCCAATATTGGCAGCGGAAGCGGCGGCACTTTGCCTCGCCAACCCGCCCTCCCGACTCCCCTGATTGACTCGCCCTCCCCCGATTGCTATAAGTGAACATGTTCCAGCGACGCGCCCTCCTCGCACTCCCCTTCGCCCTCGCCCTCCTCCTCATCACCGCCGCCGACTCCCCCGAGCTCCGACGCTACGACCGCGCCCGCGGCGCCCTCCGCGCCCTCGTCGACCGCTACCCCGCCGCCTTCCCCACCCTCCAGCGCGAGCGCCTCATCGAATCCTTCCAGCAACTCCAGGCCGCCGCCGGCTACTGGACCCTCGCCGCCGACAACGACGCCGCCATCATCACTCGCGCCCGATCCTCCGCCGAAGGCGCCCTCATGCGCGCGCTCGCCGTCCTCGACAACTCGCCCATCCTCCATCGCGTCTCGCTCCCCGCCGCCGCCGCGCTCCCCGCCCAGCGATGGGCCTCCGGCGCCGGCGTCGTGCTCCTCCGCGTCTCGCGGCCCGGCGCCGTCGCCGACACCATCCCCGATTTCCTCGTCCATGAAGCCGACCTCGCCGCCTCCGCCGGCCCCATCACACTCGACATTGGCACGGCCGCCACCCTCTACGCGCTCGTCTTCGTCGAGAACGCCGCCTCCGGCGCGCGACCCATCGAGCTCCGCTCCGGCGCCGCCACCCTCGCCACGCTCGCGCTCGAGATCGCCGTGCCGCCGCCCGCGCGCCTCAAGGTCGAAATCGCCGACGCCGCCTCTCCCGGACGTCCCACGCCCGCCGTTGTCGGCCTCTACTCCGCCGACAGCCAGTTGCAGATTCCGCCGCAGGCGCTCTCGTTCGAGCGCGCCGGCTTCCGCTACAACGAACCGCCTTACCGCCAGAAGCAGGCCAAGGCGCGCGCCTACGAGCAGTCGCATTACTGGCCCGGCGGCCCCGGCATGGACAAGGCTTTCTTCGTCGATGGCGGCTTCGAGGCCACTGTCCCCGAGGGCGATTACACCCTCATCGTCGGCAAGGGCTTCGAGTACACGCCCGAGGTGCGGACCATTCGCGTCTCCTCCGCGGCAGCACGCACCGAGCGCGTCAACCTGAAGCGTTGGGTCGACATGCCCGCGCGCGGCTGGTATTCGGGCGACGGACACGTGCACTTCGAGCGGCGCACCCCCGAGGCCAATCGCGATCTCATGCTCTGGACCCAGGCCGAGGACGTTCACCTGGCGAGCGTCATGCGCATGGGTGACGCTCTGCAAACCTACTTCGAGCAGTACGCCTACGGCCGCTCCGGGCGCCACGCCGCGGGCGCTTACGCGCTCGTCCCCGGACAGGAGGACCCGCGCACCATCGGCATGGGCCACACGCTGCACATGAATATCGCCGCGCCGCTGCGAAAACCGGACGATTATTACTTATATGATCTGGTGTTCGAGGAAATGCGCCGCCAGGGTGCGCTCACCGGCTACGCCCACGTCTACCAGCCGCCCGCCATGGGCTTCCTCGTCCGCCAGGACATGACTCTCAACGTCCCCGCCGGGCGCATCGACTTCGTCGAAATCTCCGAATTCGGCGAAATGGATATGAAGCTCTATTACGAGTTTCTCAATCTCGGATTCCCGCTCACCGCCTCGGCCGGCAGCGACGTGCCCTGGGGACACAGCATCGGGACGTCGCGCGTCTATGCCCACATTGGGGCTCACACCGGCGCGGCCTTCGCGCCGGATGCCTGGTTCGACGCCGTGAAGAACGGCCGGACCTTCATCACCATCGGCCCGATGATCGAGCTCGCCGTGAACGGCCAGCTTCCCGGCGCGCGCATTTCCGCCAAGGCCGGCGAGACCGTGCGCATCACCGCCCGCGCGTTCGGTGATCGCGTGCTGCCGCGGTATCTCGAAATCGTCGCGCAGGGCGATGTCGTCCGCGCGGTCACCGGCGGCGGCCGCGAGCTGACTCTCGATTTCACCATGCCCGTCGCCGGAAGCACCTGGATCGCCGCGCGCGCCGCGGGCGCGCACACCAGTCCCGTCTACATCTCCTCGGGCGGGAAGAAGTTCTGGAAGATCTCGCAGGTCGATGAGCTGATCGAGAATCGCCTGCGCCAGCTCGACGACATCGAGACGCTGCTGAAGAACGGTACCGCCCTCGGCCGGGAGGGCACCTGGAACAATCCCGATGTTCTTCGCAAAAACGCCGCCGCTCTACGTGAGCGCGTCGCCGCCGCGCGACGCTCCTATGAAAACCTCCGCGCCGAGGCGCGCGCCGAAAGGACTCTCTCCAATTGAGAGACTTCGCCGAGCGGCTTCAAGAGTGATGCGGCTCCTGACATGATTCCCCTGCTGCTGCTGCTCGCGGCGCAGGAGCTGACGCTCTCGCGCTTCCTCGACGACCTCGCGGACCTCGATCGCCTGACGATCGTCGAGGACGCGCCCGTGCGCATGCACTCCACCTGGGACCGCACCGGCGCCAACGCCGACGGCTTCCGCCCCGAGTGGGTGAAGGCCGGCGTCTACACCATCGCCGACCTGACCGGACCCGGCGTCGTGCGGCGATTCTATTCGGCGCGGCCCGGCGGGACGCTACGCATCGCCGTCGACGGCGCGACCGTGGTCGAGATGCCGTGCGCGGATTTCTTCAGCGGCACGAAGCCGCCGTTCGTGAAGCCGACCGTCTCGCCGCTCGGCGGGGGCTTCTATTCGTACTTCCCGATTCCGTACGCCAAGTCGCTGAAGATTACGATATCGGCGGCGGGCGAAGGCGACGGCGCCTTCGGCGGATACTACCAGGTCACCTATCAGGCGTTCTCGCCGAGGACCAGGGTGCAGTCGTTGACGAGGCGGGGCCTGGAGGCCGCGCGCGGCGAGGGAGCGCCCTCGACCCCGCCGCCCCAACAGGCCGTGTTCAATAACGTGGTCGCGCCCGGCGAGGAGGCGACGATCGCGGCGCTGGGCGGCGCGGGCGTCGTCGAGGAGCTCCGGCTGAAGATCGATCCGCCGGCGCTGCGCTCCACCCTGCTACGCATGCGATGGGACGACGACGAGAGAGACGCCGTCGATGCGCCCATCGGCGATTTCTTTGGCAACGGCTTCAGCATGGTGCCGTTCCAGACGCTGCCGCTCGGACTCGACAGCGAAGGCTACTATTCGCGCTTCCGGATGCCGTTCGCCAGGCGCGCGTCGATCCGCATCCTCAATCAGGGCGCGAAGCCCGTCACCGTGAGCGGCCGCGTCCTGTGGCGGAGAAGGGGATCGCTCGCGGCGAACGTGGGCCGCTTCCACGCCAAGTGGAGGCGCGAGGAGACGGCCGCCGTCGAGCGGCACGAGCGCAACATCGGGGGCGCGGACAACTACTCGATCCTCGAAGCGGAGGGGCGCGGGCGCTTCATCGGCGCGACGCTGAACGTCTGGAACCGGCACATGCTGTGGTGGGGCGAGGGCGACCCGATGATCTTCGTCGACGGCGACACCTGGCCGCCCTCCATTCACGGCACCGGGACCGAAGAGTTCTTCAACGACGCCTGGGGATTTCACGAAACCACCGAGGGCTCGCGCGACCGCGCCATCTCGCCGGTGTCGGCGGTCTTGCTGGCGGGACTCAGCTCGCCGGGGCGCTGCTTCGGGCCGAACGCGATCGTCTCGCTGCACCTGGCCGATTCCATTCCGTTCCGCGAGCGCATTCGCGTGACCATCGAGCACGGCACCGAGAACAATCTCACCAACGACTACGCCAGCGTCGCGTATTGGTACGCGCTGCCGGGCGCTCGCGACTTTTTCGTCATGCGCCCGGCGGAAGAGCGCACGGCGCCGCCCCAGGAGGAGTGGGAGCCGCTGCGCCAGGCGGCGATCCGTTCGGCCACGGCGGCGCTGCGCGCGCGGATTCGCGAGATGCGCGAGGAGATCGCGCGGCATCCGACCGACGCCGAGCGCCACCCGCGGCGGGTGCGCATCGTGCGGCAGGTGCTGCAACTGGCTCCGCAGATCGGCATTCGCGAGGCGGACCTGGCGCGCGTGCAGTCGATGATGAACGACATGCGCCGGCGTCCGATCGGCGAGCGCGGGCCGCTCTTGGACGCGATCATCGCGGCGCTGGCGGGGATGTAAGGGCCGGAGCCCGCGCCCGGCTTGAGTATGGTTTTGACAGTGGCTGAATGCGCTTGCTACGCTGTTGCCAGCCGCTCGTAAGGCTTGACAGGGGGTACTCATGAGACTGGGATTCGGGTTGTTCCTGGCGGGGCTCGCCGCCGTTCCGTCGCCGGCGCAGACCACTTACGCGACGATCACGGGCACGGTCACCGACCGGTCCGGCGCCGTGGTCGCCGGCGCCAGTATCGCCGCGACCCACCGCGCGAGCAACTATCGCTACACCGCGCAATCGAACGAGGCGGGCAACTATACGTTGCCGCAGTTGCGCGAAGGCGTCTACACGGTGCGCGTGCAGTCGTCCGGGTTCAAGGAATTCGTGGTACAGGACCTCCAACTGGTGGCGCTCGATAACCGCCGCGTCGACGTCAAGCTCGAAGTGGGCGCCGTGGAAACGGTGGTGGAGGTGACGGCGGGCGCGACGCTGATCGAGACGGAGACGGCGCGCATCTCCGACTCCAAGTCGTCGCGGCAGTTGAACGCCCTGCCGCTAAACACGCGCGCGCTGTGGGACTTCGTGGGCCTGTCGCCGGGTGTCGTCCAGGCGGGCGCCGGCTCGGCCACGCGGCGATTCGCCGGATCGCGCGCCAACCAGTCGGACGCCTCCATCGACGGCATCACGCTTTCGAACCAGTTCGACGGGACGCAGATCAGCCCGCTGACGTCGCAGATCGAGAGCTTCGAGGAGATCCGGGTTGACCTGGCAAACAACACCGCCGAGTTCGGAGGCATCGGGCAGGTCACCATCATCTCCAAAGGCGGAAGCAACCAGATTCACGGCTCGGCGGCGGACTACTACTCGACGCCGTGGTTCCGGGCGCGAAACACGTTCGCCGCGCAGCGCGGCACGGGCGTGCGTCACAACCCGGGAGCGACCATTGGCGGCCCGATCGTAATTCCGGGTGTGTACAACGGGCGCGACCGCACCTTCTTCTACTATTCGTTCGAAACCTCGCGTGGCTCGCAGATTCTCTCGAACCTGAACTCCTCGGTGCCGATCGCGCCGTGGCGCGTGGGGGACTTCTCGGCGGAGACCACGGCGATCCGCGACCCGTTCGCCAACAACGCGCCCTTCGCCGGCGGGCGCATTCCGGCCAACCGCATCAACGCGGTGTCGTCCAAGATCCAGCAGCGGTTCTATCCGCTGCCGAATTTCGGCAACGTCAACGCGTTCGCCACCAGCAACCACCGCGTGCAGCTCCCTCGCCCCTTCGACCCCAACACCTACTGGACGACACGGCTCGACCATCGCTTCACGGACCGGCATACGGTATACGGGCGCTACATCTGGAACCGTTCGCATTCGCGCGATTACGATAACGCGCTGCCCACCATTGGCCGGCGGTGGCAGACGCGCGACACCCGCGCCGTCAACGCCTCTTACACCGCCACGCTGCGCGCCAACCTGGTGAACGAATTCCGCTGGGGCTATGCCTACAACGACAATCCGCGGAACGGCCCGCTCCTGGGACTGGAAGTCGTCCGCGACCTCGGGCTGACGGGCCTGTCGCCGAATCTGCCGGATATCAACGGCGTCTACCAGGTATCGTTTTCGGGTCTCGGCATCACGACCATCACGCAGACGCCGTGGCGGCATCCGGGCTTCAAGAATTTCGCCGAGCAGTTTCAGGAGCACTTGAGCTGGTTCCGGGGCCGTCACAATTTCAAGATGGGCCTGATTCTCGGCCACACCGAGTTCGAGGACCAGAACCAGTCGGCCAACCTGTTCGGCAACGGCAGCTTTTCGAACCGCTTCACGGGTCATCCCTACGGCGACTTCCTGCTGGGCATTCCGACGACGGCGGCCCGCGCCGCGGCGACGCTGTTCACCAAGCGAACCCGCTGGAACTGGGACTTCTTCGTCACCGACGAATGGAAGGTGCGGCCCGATCTGACAATGAACATCGGCCTCCGATACGAAATCCACCCGGCGTGGACGGAAAACACCAATCTGCAAGCGAATTTCGACATCGACTCGGGTAAGATCGTGGTTCCCGACGGCGGGTTGGCGCGTGTGAGCCCGCTGATGCCGCGCGGCTACGTCGACATCGTGGAGGCGTCGACGCTGGGCTACGACTCGCGCAAGCTGATCCGCAACGAGTACAACAACATGGCGCCGCGCATCGGGCTGGCGTGGCGGCCGTTCGGAGTGCGCACGGTGTTCCGCGGCGGCTTCGGTATCTTCTATGACATCGTGCCGCGCGCGGTCTCGGCCGCCAGCGCGCCGTTCGTCATCAACGAACCGAACTTCACCAATCCGACTCCGACTCCGACGGTGATCCTCCCGGTGGTCTTCCCGACCTCCGTCGCCGGACCCACGACCATCACGCTGCCGGGCGCCTACCGCAAGGATCTGCGCGATCCCTACTCGATGCAGTACAACCTGACCATCGAGCATCAGCGATGGGACACCGGATTTCGCGTGTCGTACATCGGCACCAACACCCGTCAGGGCGAATGGGGCTACAACATCAACCAGCCGCTTCCCGACAACCGCCTCTACGCCGACAAGACCCGCCGGTTTCCGACGTACCCGGCGATCAACTACTTCAGCAATGGCGCGGGTCACCAGTATCATTCGTTGACGATGGAGGCCGAGCGGCGGTTCGCGCGCGGCCTGGCCTACCAGGTGTCGTGGGTGTGGGCGCGCGACATCGGCGACCTCGAGCGCGGCGAAACGCCGGAGAACGCCTACGACCGGGTGCGCGAGCGCGCCGTGTGGCTTGATATTCCGATGCACCGGGTGACGGGCAACCTGATTTACGAACTGCCGTTCGGCAAATCGAGCCGGGGGGTGAAGCGGACGCTGCTCCACGGGTGGGAATGGAGCTCGGTGTTCAGCTTCTTCTCGGGCGAGTTCCTGACGCCGCAGTGGACGGGTACGGACCCGACCGGCACGGCCTTCACATCCTCGCGGACTCCCGCGCAGGTGACCATTCGTCCGAATCACCTCAGGGACGCCAACATTCCCACGAGTCAGCGCTCGACTGCGCGCTGGTTCGATCCCGCGGCCTTCGCGGGGCCAACGCCGGGATTCTACGGTACGGCCGCCAAGGGCGTCATCAAGGGACCGGGATCGCAGATCGTCAACGCCGGGCTGGCGAAGAACTTCCTGGTCGCCGAACGCTTCCGCTTGCGGTGGGAGATGACGGCGACGAATTTTTTCAACACGCCGAACTACAACAACCCGGGCGTAAATATCTCGACCTTGGCGAGCGTGGGCGTGATCTCGGCGGCCGGCGGCGAGCAGGATCTCGATTCGGCGGGTCCGCGCGGCTTCCGCATGGGGCTGCGCCTGGATTTCTGAGCACTGCCGTGCGGCATCCGCCTCCGGCGACCAGACTGCACGTCATGAGATTCCAGGGAACGTTCTCGCATGTTCCCTGAAAGGACGTCGCCGGCCGAACTGCCCTGAAGCCGTCAGCGCGCGAGCGAGGCGGCCAGAATCTCCTCGTCGTTCCGCACGTAGATGTGGCGGTTCGCGTACGCCGGATGCGACCAGTGCACGGCGCCCGCCTCGCGCCGATTCCCCGGATTCGACGTCGGCTTGATGAGCGGCGTGCGCGACACCTCGCGATACCCTTCGGGCGACAGGCGCGCGACGATCAGCTCGCCGCGATCGTTATTGATAAAGTAGCGGCCGCCGTTGCGCACCAGCAGCCCCGAGGCCCAGCGCGCGCGCTCCCGCGCCGGCTCGAGCGACTCCCAGACGCGGTCGCCGGTGCGCGCGTTGAGACACCGGAACTGGCCGTAGCTGTCGAAGCCGTAGATGTAGTCCCCGTCGATCGCCGGCGTCGAGAAGATGGAGTGGATCTTGTCGGTCTCGATCTCGCTCTCGCTCGACCCCTTCCACAGCATGGCCGCGGTGGGCGATTCGGCGCCGAGCGCGAGCATCATCGGCCCGTTGTAGAAGGCCGTCACGAACAGACGTCCGCCGGCGAAGACGGGCGTGGCGGCGTTGAGTCCCATGCGAATCGGGAAGGGCTGCTGCCAGTGAATCTTTCCGGTCGCGGGATCGAGCGAGACTACCGCCTCCGGGTTCCAGTAGATCAACTGCCGCACGCCGCCCGCCTCGACGATGACCGGCGGCGAGTAGCCCGGCTCGCTCTTCTCGCTCGAGAGCGCGCGCCACAGCTCCTTGCCGGTCAGCTTGTCCAAGGCGACGATCTTGGCGTCCGGCCTCCCGCCCACCACCGCGATCAGCCGCGGGCCGTCGGCCAGCGGCGCGGCGACCATGCCCCACACCGGGACTTCGGCGCCGTAATCCTTTACGTAATCCTTTCGCCAGAGGACTTCGCCGGTCGACGCGCTGAGACACGCCAGCTCGCCCTTGCCGCCCTGCACGTAGACGCGATCGCCGTCGACGGTCGGCGTGGCGCGCGGTCCGGTGGCGTAGAGGCGCATGAGGCCCGTGTAGTCGGCGGTCCACTCGCGCGTCCAGAGGACTTTGCCGGTCTTCTCGTCGAGGGCCAGGGCGCGTTCGACGCCGCGGGGATTATCGCCGGCCTGGAAATCGGCGACGAAGACGCGCCCGCCCGCGACCGCGGGACCGGCGTATCCGGTTCGCAGCGGCGCGCGCCAGGCGACCTTCAAGCCGCCCGCCGGGAAGGTTTCGACGATGCCGGTTTCGGTCCATTCGCCGCGGCGTCCCTTGCCGCGCCATTCGGGCCAGTCCTCGGCGAGGAGGGAAGAGGCGGACGGCGGGATGATGAGGAGCGCGAGGCCGAGGCCTCTACGCACGAATGTTCACCCAGACGTGCACGTGCGGGTGGCCGCGGAAATACCAGATCATGTTGGGACTCTCGAGCTGCCACACGTCCCAGACGCCGTCGTTGCCGAGGTCGAGCGATTTGTAGAAGCTCATGTGCATGGAAGCGACGCCCCCCTGCGCGCGGATGAGCTTGATGGCTTCGTCGACGTCCTTCTGGCGATAGGGAAGGAGCAGATCGGCCATCACCTTTTCGACAAGCTGGCGCTGGTCGCGCGACATGTCGGCGACCGGAAGCCCGGCCTGCTCGCCCTTGGCGCCGAGGCGCACGGTCTCGTTGGATTTCTCGGCGCGCGGCTCGCCGGCGACGAGCGCCATCTCGCGCTGCTTGCCGGTGAGCGACTGGAAGACCTCGTTGGCGCGCTTGCCCTGGTACCAGTAGACGTTGCCGGGATGGTCGGCCGGCTCGGTGCCGCTGGGACCGGACTGGTGGCCGTAGAAGATGGGTCCGCCGAAGGCGGCGCCGGGGACCGAATCGCCGTCGCAGCGGACGGTGCAATGGCGTCCGGATAAAACAAACTCGAAGGATTTTGTTTTGGGCTCGCCGAACAGCGCCACCGAGTAGTTGCCCAGGCCTCCGGCGTCCTCCTGGAGCTGTCCCATGACGGTGCCGGCGAACTCGGGCTTGTAGAGGCCGCGGAAGATCTCGCCGACCATGGCCTGCTGGTCCGGCGTGAAGAACTCGGAGATCTTGAACGGCGTGATGCGCCAGTTGGCGTCGACCTTGGAGCGCAGGGCGTGATCGAACGGGAAGCAGATCTTCTGCTTCTGCGTCTCGTTGAGGCTGTTGAAGAGGTTCGCGACGAGGGTCTCGGAATCCGCCGACGGCGCGGCGCTGAGAGCGGCGCTCCCCGCGAGTCCGGCGGCGGCGACGGTTCGGAGAAACTCGCGGCGGTCGAGGGTCGTGAGTGTTTCGCGCTCGGGTCCGCAATCGGGGCAGTTCATGATGTGGCCTCCTCTGTCTGGGGTTCTTTATCGCACGTCCGGGCATCGGAAGCAAGCCCGGCGGGGATTCACGGCAGTTTCATGCGACCGATGAGATCGCCGAAGCGCGGGTCGGCGCGCAGCGCGTCGAAGCGCGGGTCGACCTTGAGGAACGTCATGTCGAGCGAGCGATCGTTGAAGGCCTTTTGCAGCCACTCGAACGCTCGCCCGCTGTCGCCGAGGCCGGTGTAGATCACCGCCGTGTTGAAGGGCGCGACGTACCGCCGCTTCGAGAGCGCCTCCAGGTCGGAGATCGTCGCGAGAGCCTTTTCGCGGCGGCCCGCCCGCGCGTAGGCGTGACCGAGCGACCCCAATATGAACGGGTGCCCGCGCGAGACTTCGAGCGCCTTCTGAAGCTCGGCGACGGCTTCGGCGTGCATCCCCTTCTGCTCGTACGCCAGCCCCAGCGGGCGATGGCCGGCGACGAAGTTGGTATCCATCTCCAACGCTTTTCGCACCTGCTCGATGGCGTCATCGTAGCGCCGCGCGAAGTGCAGCAGCAGTCCCACGTCGGCGTTGATGATCACCGAGAGCGGGTCAAGCTGCCGGGCGCGCTTCAGCGAGGCGACCGCCTCGCCGCTCCGGCCCATGGCCGAGAGAAACACGCCGAACCAGTGATGAGCGGTGGCGTAGTTGTTGTCGAGTTCGATGGCGCGGCGGAATTCGCGCTCCGCGCCGGCCCAGTCCCACTCGTAGCTGAACCGGATCATGCCGAGAGAGGCGTGCGCCTGCGCCAGGGTGTCGTCGATCTCGAGGGCCTTGGCGGCCGCGGCGGCGGCTTTCGGCCCCGACTCGCGCGGCAACTCCACCTGGTAGCTGTTATAGAGCCCGTAGCAGTCGGCCAGGCCGGCCCAGGCGAGCGCGTAGCCGGGGTCCTTGTCGATCGCCTGGCGGAAGTATTCCACCGCGCGGCGAAGATTCTCCTCCGTCCGGCGATTCCAATGGTAGCGGCCGTTGATGTACAACTGAAACGCCTCGGGGTTCTCGGTCGACCGCTTCGCCAGCCGCTTCCTCTGCTCCTCGGTCGGCTTGCGCTCCAGCCGCGCCGCGACGGCCTCGGCGATTTCCCGCTGGAGCGCCAGGATCTCGGAGAACGTGCGGCTGTACTGACCGCCCCAGAGTTGCGCGCCGTTGTCGACGTTCATCAGTTCGGCCTGGATGTTGAGAGCGCCGTCGCGTTCGGCGACGCGGCCGGTGAGCACGGCGCGCACGCCGAGATCGCGGCCCGCCTGTTGCGGATCGACGCGCGGACCTTTGTACCGGAAGGCCAGGCTGCGGGCCGTGACGCGCAGGCCGGGCAACTGCGAGAGGGCGTTCGTGAGGTTCTCGGTGACGCCGTCGCTGAGGTATTCCTTGTTCGCGTCGCCGCCGGCGTTGGCGAAGGGGAGCACGGCCAGGGAGTCGACCGGCCCGCCGGTTCGGCTCCGCCAGTAGAAGTACGTCGCGGCAGCGAGCAGGACGGCCAGCGCGACCGCGATCCACGCGAGACCGGGGCGCCGCCGGGCGGGCGCTGGCGGCGCGGGGCCGGAGTCGTGAACGGCCCGCAGCGCGAATGCCAGGTCCTGCGCGGACTGGAATCGCCGCCGCGCATCCTTCTCGAGGCAGTGCGCCACCACGCGCCGCAGCTCGGCGGGGAGTTCCTCGGCCAGGGCGGCCGGTTCCACGTCGAGTATGGCGGCCATGGTCTGCGCGGCCGTGGGGCGGGAGAACGGGCCGCGGCGGGCCAGCATTTCGTAGAGGACGCAGCCGAACGAGAAGACGTCGCTGGGCGCGTCGGCGGTCTCGCCGCGCACCTGTTCGGGCGACATGTAGCCGACGGTGCCCATGACGGTTCCCGCTTCGGTCGCCGTCGGCGCCGCCGACTCACTCGACGAAAGGGGCTTCACGCGCGCCAGGCCGAAGTCGAGAATCTTCACGCGGCCGTCGGAGGTGAGGAAGATATTGTCGGGTTTCAGGTCGCGATGAATCACGCCTTTGGCGTGCGCGGCCGCCAGCGCCTCGGCGACCGTGATGGCGATGCCGGCGGCCTCCCGCCACGGGAGCGCCGCATTCTCCAGCCGCCGCCGCAGGGTCTCGCCTTCGAGCAGCTCGGTGACCACGAAGTAGATCCCCTGGTCGGCGCCGACGTCGAAGAGGGCCAGGATGTTGGGGTGCGAGAGCGCGGCCACCGCCTTGGCTTCGCGTTCGAGGCGGGCCAGCGCGCTGGAGTTCTGCGACAGATGCTCGGGGAGCACCTTTACGGCAACGTCGCGGTCGAGGCGTGTGTCGCGCGCGCGATAGACTTCGCCCATGCCGCCGGCGCCCAGCGGCGCCAGGATTTCGTATGGTCCCAGGCGAGTCCCGGGGGACAACGGCATCGTGCGTTGATTCTAGCTCAGTCGCCACGGGCGGTCGCGGCCGGGAACGGGATTGCTAGGGCGACAGTTTTCCCAACACGACCGCGCGGCGCGCGCCGGTCGCCGACGACAGATTCGCAGGCCGCCGATGCCACGACTCGTTCGCCAGCACCGCGAAGGCGATGGCCTCCTTGGCGTCGGGGTCGATGCCGAACGCGCTCGACGGCGCGACCGCCGCGCGCGGGAGCAGCGCCGCCAGGTGCCGCATGATGACGGGATTGTGCGCGCCGCCGCCGGAGACGATCACCTCGGCCTCCGCGCCGGCGAATCTCGCGATGCCCTCCGCGATCGTCGCAGCGGTCAACACCGTCGCGGTGGCGATGAGATCGTCGATCGGAAGGCGTGTGGCGACGAGTCGTTCGACGAACTCCCGGCCGTACTGCTCGCGACCGGCGGTCTTGGGCGGAGCGGCGGTGTAATAAGGATCGGCGAGGAGCCGCGCCAGCAGCTTCTTCGACGGCGTGCCGCGCGAGGCGAAACGGCCGTCCCTGTCGAAGCCGCGGCGGCCGTTGGTGCGCCGGGTCACGAGCGCGTCGATCGCCATGTTGCCGGGTCCGGTGTCGAAGGCGACCACCTCCCCGGGCGCGGCGCCGGGCGGGATCGCCGTGAGATTCGCGATGCCGCCGATGTTGACGGCGATGCGTGCGGCGCGCGGGTCGCGGAACAGCAGGTAGTCGACGAAGGGGACCAGTGGCGCGCCGCGCCCGCCGGCGGCCATATCGCGCGGACGGAAATCGGAGATCACGGGGATGCCGGTGCGTTCGGCCAGGACGCTGCCGTCGCCGATCTGCAAGGTGCACGCGACGCGGCGGCCGAGGTATCGCGCGGGCGCGCCCTCGTGATAGATGGTCTGGCCGTGACAGCCGATCAGCGCGGGGGTGACCCCGGCGGCCTTCGCTGCTTCGAGCACGGCTTCGGCGTAGAGCTCGGCGAGCAGGAAATTCAGGCGCGCGATTTCACGCGTGTGCGTGGCGGCGTTCGACACAGCGAGGATCGCCGCGCGCACCTGCCGTGGATACGACGCCGGCCGGAATGCGATGGGGCGCACGCGCGTGCGCCAGCCCGCGCCCGTGATCTCGACCACGGCGACGTCGATACCGTCGAGCGACGTCCCGCTCATCACGCCGGCGACGATCACGATTTCTTCAGCTCCTCCTGCAAGTCGCTCAACAGCCGCAGCGCCTCCACCGGGCGCAGCTCGTCGACGTTGACACGGCGGATGCGTTCGGCGATGTCGTGGTTCACCGGCTCGAACAGCCGTATCTGCATCGGCCCATGCGCGGCCTCCGCTCGGGGCGCCAGCTCCTCGCTGACTTCGTGCTCGGCGCGCTCGTGCAGCGCGAGAATCTCCCGCGCGCGCTCCACGACGCCGGCGGGCAGTCCGGCGAGTCGAGCGACCTCGATGCCGTAGCTGCGGTCGGCGGCACCCGGCTCGACCTGTCGCAGGAAAATAATCTGGTCGCCGGCCTCCTTCACCGAGACGTGCAGGTTGCGCACGCCGTCGAGGCGCGCGGCCAGCTCCGTGAGCTCGTGATAGTGCGTGGCGAAGAGTGTCATGGCGCGCACGCGGTCGTGGATGTGCTCGAGTACCGCCCAGGCGAGCGCGAGGCCGTCGTAGGTGGCCGTGCCGCGCCCGATCTCGTCGAGCACCACCAGGCTGCGCGAGGTGGCCGAGGCGAGGATGGCGGCCGTCTCGGTCATCTCGACCATGAAGGTCGACCGGCCGCGCGCCAGGTTGTCGGCGGCGCCGATGCGCGTGAAGACACGGTCGATCACCGGCAGCAGCGCGGCTTCGGCGGGAACGAAGGAGCCGGCCTGCGCGAGGATCGCGATGAGCGCGGTCTGGCGCAGGTACGTCGACTTGCCGCCCATGTTGGGGCCGGTGATGACCGCGATGAAGTCGGCGGCGGGGTCGAGGTGGAGGTCGTTGGGGATGAATCGCGAGGCTTCGCGCGCGGCGAGCCGTTCGACAACGGGGTGGCGGCCGCCGGCGATGCGCATCTCGCCGGATTCGGAGAATCGCGGCCGCGTGAAGCGGGCCGCTACGGCGGTCTCGGCCAGCGCGGCGGCGGCGTCGAGCTCGGCCACGGCGGAGGCGGTCGCGCGGATGGGCGCGGCGTGTTCGGAGGCGAGGGCGCGAAGGCGCGCGAAGATTTCCCTCTCGATCGCGATGATTTTCTCTTGAGCGTCGAGGATTTTGCTTTCGAGGTCCTTCAATTCGGGCGTGGTGAAGCGCTCGGCGTTGACCAGGGTCTGCTTGCGGTCGTAGTCGGCGGGCGCGAGGTGGAGGTTCGCCTTGGAGATTTCGATGTAGTAGCCGAAGACGTTATTGAAGCGCACCTTGAGCGAGGCGATGCCGGTGCGCGCCCTCTCGCGCGTTTCGATTTCGGCGAGGTAGCGTTTGCTGTTGCGGCTGATGTCTCGCAGCTCGTCGAGCGCCGGGTCGAAGCCGTCGCGGATGACGCCGCCGTCGGCGAGCGTGGGGGGCGGGGTGTCGGCGAGCGCGGCCAGGATCGGCCCCGAGGCTTCGGGGACGTCGTCGAGCGCGCTCCCGGTTTCGGCGAGGCGGGCCGAGACCAGCGAGACGGTCGCGCTCCGCAGTCCAGGGAGGCCGGCGAGCGACCGCGCGAGTCCCAGAAGCTCGCGCGGACCTGCGGTGTTCAGCGTGACCTTGGCTAGCAGGCGCTCGATATCGAGGACGCCGCCGAGCGACTTGCGGATGTCTGCCCGCAGAATGGTGGCGCGCGCCAGCTCGTCGACGGCGTCGAGGCGGGCCTCGATTTCGGGGAGCTCGATCGACGGCCTCAGAATGCGCTGGCGAAGCAGGCGCGCGCCCATGCCGGTGGCGGTGCGGTCGACGGCGTCGAGTAAAGTCACTTCCCGCGATTCGCCGGAGAAAAGAGGCTCCGTGAGTTCGAGGTTGCGAACCGTGACGGCGTCGAGCAGCATGGCCGAGGCGCGCTCGAAGTAAGCGGGGCGGTCGAGATGATCGAGCGCCGAGCGCTGCGTGTCGCGCAGGTAGTGCAGGATGGCCCCGGCGGCGCCGGCGGCCAGCGGTTTCGCGGCCAGTCCGCAGCCGTCGAGCGTGAGCAGCCGGAAGTGCTCGCGGAGGAGGCGCGCGGCGTAATCGTGGTCGAAGACCCAGGCTTCGACTTCGGTGCGCAGGCCCGGTGTCACGGGAGCGCCGGGCGGGGCGAGCACCTCGCGCGCGTTGAGACTCTCGATGGCGGCGGCGAGGTCGGCGGCGTCGATCTCGGTGGCGCGGAACTCGCCGGTGGAGACGTCGACGTGGGCGAGCCCGGCGCGATCGCCGTCGCGCGCGCCACCGTAAGTAAAGGCCGCGAGGTAATTGTTCTCGCGGGTGCGCAGAAGATTGGATTCGGTGGCGGTGCCGGGCGTGACGATGCGTGTGATGTCGCGCTGCACGAGCTTCTTGGCGAAGCGCGGGTCCTCCATCTGCTCGCAGATGGCGACGCGGTGGCCCTTCTGCACGAGCTTCGCCAGGTACGACTCGATGGCGTGGAACGGAACGCCGCACATCGGGATCGGCTCGCCCTTCTCCTTGTTGCGCGCGGTGAGCGTGATTTCGAGGTCGCGCGCGGCGGTGACGGCGTCGTCGTAGAAGAGCTCGTAGAAATCGCCCAGGCGGAACAGAAGGAGCGCGTGAGGGACCTGCTGCTTGAGGGCGTGATACTGCCGCATGAGCGGCGTCGAGGGCTCGGGCATCAGGCGTACAGCCCGCGCAACTTGATCGCGAACGCCACGCGGTCGAGCGCCAGCATGTAAGCCGCCGTGCGGTTGTTCACCTTGTGCTTCTCGGCGTAGCCGACCACGTCGTGGAAGCTGTTCACCATGATCTCTTCCAGGCGCTGGTTCACCAGCTGCTCGTTCCAGAAGTAGCCCTGGCGATCCTGCACCCACTCGAAGTACGACACCGTCACGCCACCGGCGTTGGCGAGGATGTCGGGAATCACGAACACGCCCTTCTCGGCGAGAATGGAGTCGGCGGCGGCGGTGGTCGGTCCGTTGGCGCCTTCGCACAGGATCTTACAGCGCAGCCGGGCGGCGTTCTGCGACGTGATGACGTTCTCCTTGGCAGCCGGCAGCAGCACGTCGCATTCGAGGAACAGCGCCTCGTCGCGGTCCATGTTCTCGGCCCCGGGGAAGTCGAGAATCGACCCCGTCTCGCGGCGATGCTGCATCACCGCGGCGACGTCCAGGCCCTCCGGGTTGAAGATCGCCCCGTCCGACTCGACGATGGCGATGAGATTGAAGCCCGCCTTCGCCATCAGCCGTCCCGCCATGCCGCCGACGTTGCCGAATCCCTGAATCACCACGCGCGAGCGCGCCGGGAACAGGCCGAGTTTCTTCAGCGCCTGCTGCGCGACGAACATGCAGCCGCGCCCGGTGGCCTCCGTGCGCCCGCGCGATCCACCTAGATCGAGCGGCTTGCCCGTGACCACAGCCGTGACGGTGTGGCGCTTGTGCATGGAGTAGGTGTCCATGATCCAGGCCATCACCTGCTCGTTGGTGTTCATGTCGGGGGCGGGGACGTCGCTCTCCGGGCCGATGAAATCGATCAGGTCGGCGGTGTAACGCCGCGTGATCCGCTCCAGTTCGTTCTTGCTGAGCTGGAAGGGGTCGCAGACCACGCCGCCCTTGCCGCCTCCGAAGGGAATGTTGACGACGGCGCACTTCCAGGTCATCCAGCTCGCCAGCGCGCGAACTTCGTCGAGCGTTACGTCGGGGGCGAAGCGGATGCCGCCCTTGGCCGGGCCGCGCGCGATGGAATGCTGCACGCGATGGCCGGTGAAGACCTCGATGCGCCCGTCGTCGAGCATCACCGGGATGTAGACGGTGATCTCGCGCGAGGGCGTGCGCAGCACCTTGCGGAGGCCGTCGTCCAGGCCCAGCCGCTCGGCGGCTTCGTTGAAGCGGGTTTCGGCGGCCCGCCAGGGATTCAGTTCCAGGTCGAGGGCGGTGGGCGCCTCGGCGAGCATCGCGGTCGGACCTCCGGCTTCAATTATGACTCAAGCGGCGGGGGAGGCCCGCGCGACCCGGCTGAGCGCCGCCGCCAGCCGGTCCGGTCCAAATGGCTTTTGCAGGAATTCGGCGTGCGGCGGCACCTCCAGCGCCGACCGCGGATGTCCGCTGGCCACCACGAGCGGCAGCGCCGGGCGGAGGCGCGCTATGCCCGCGATGAGCTCGCCGCCGGAGAGGTCGGGGAGGCTCCAGTCGGCGACGACGGCGTCGTAGCCGGAGGCTTCCAGCCGCGCCAGGGCGCCGCGTCCGGTCGGGCAGACGTCGACTGAATAGCCGCAGCGCTCCAGGTAGCGCACGATCCAGCGCGCCAGGGACTCCTCGTCTTCGATCAGCAGAATCCGGGGTCCCGGGGCCGGCATCACCAGAGCGAGACCGGAATGGCGCCGGGAGAGTAGGCCAGCGTCAGGCCACCGCTGACATGGAGCTGGCGGCGGCTGAAGGAGGTGCCACGCAGCTCGGAATGCCGGTAGTCGGCGCGGACGCTGACGCCCACGATCGAGAATAGCCGGTAGGTGGTGCCCGTGCCGACGCCGTAGCTGGTAAACCGCGTGCTGTTGAACATTGACTTGTGCTGGGAGTAGTAAAGATGGCTGCCCAGGCTGAGATCCCGCAGCGCTATGAAGGAGTGGTTCAAGCCCACCCGCTCCGACTGGGCTCCGAATACGACTCCGTTTCCGGGCGTGGTGCCGCGCCCGTAGTGAATCCCAAAGGAATGGCGTTCCCAGCTGCTGCCCAAAGTAGCCGAACCGCCGAACCCGTAGCGCTCGGAGTAGAACGGCAGCAACTGGGTGGACTGACCGAGCAACAGAGCGGCCAACGGGTCGAGCGCCGCCGTCGTCAGCCGGTTCACTTCCGCCCGGAAGATCCCCCCGGACATCGAGAAATGCCAGCGCGCGCTGAGCGACCTGCCGAAGTGGACTCCGGTCTGGTGCGAGTCGATGCCTCCGTAGGCTGTCCGGAAACGGGTGCGGGCGAAGCCGTAATGCACTCCAATGACCGATCGTTCGCTCAGGCTATAGGAAATGTTGCCCGACGCGCGAGCGCCTTGCGAGCCCACCAGCGCGTTGCTGTGATAGCGCGTCATATGGTAGCCCCCGGCCATCCCCATGCTGAGGCGCGCGCTCTTCTGGTAGACCATGCCGACGGTGCTCGAGAGGCCGTAGATGCGCGAATCGAACACCTGGTCGAGCGGGTCGTTCAAGAGGAAACCCTGGTTGGCGAATCCGAATCCGAGGCTGTTGTCGATCGAACCGTCCACGGAATTGAAGCCGTTCCCGAAACCGGCGCTGAAGGTCGAGGCGCTCTGCCGGAGGAAATAGGAGATCCTCGGAGACACCTGCTGCATGTAACCCACGCCCAGGAAGTGATCGTTGCCGAAATGGTAGCTGCGGCGGGCATGGTAGCGCATATGAGTCCGGTAGTCGACGCTCACCGTCCTGTGGTTGCCGAGGTGCCGCAGATAGGCCCCCAGCGAGGCCTGCATGCCCCAGTCGGATTGGTCCAGGAACTGGCCGTTGCCGTCGGTCGCCGCCGCCGTCAGGCCGCTCCGAAAGTAACTGGAGGCGCTGATGTAGGGAGTGAACGAGAGCGGAGCGCTGCCGCCGCGGCCGACGGTGCCGAATCCGCGGCTCAGAATCGACGGTCCCTGGAAGCCGCGCATGCCGCCTCCCATGGCCTGAGCGAAGCACGCGCTCCCGCAGGCCAGCATCATCGCCAGGCACTTTCTGGTTGACAGCAAAGAACCTCCTCGCTCCTCCCGACCATCCGCAACCTGAGGCCGCGGAGCGCCGTCCAAACAAAAAGTCTCCCGCCTGTAGTGGAGCGATGTCAAGTGAGCGGCGTGCGCGGGCGGGCGCAACCGCGGCGCGAAAGCCGGGTTGTAACCGATGCAGGGCGCCTTCCGGCGCCGCGACCGGGCTCCTTCCGCCCGCGCCCGATTGCCAGCGTGACCGCGCCGTCACGCCCACCCGCTCAACAAGGAGATTTCGACTCGTGTCCGACGGATTCTCGAATGAACTGCCCCTCCATTTCCGCGACCGGCGATTCGATTCGCTCCCGGACCGCCGCCGGTTTCTGGCGACCCTCGGTCTCGGCGGCCTGTACTTCACGCAGCGCGGCGCCTTCGCGCAGGCCCTCACGCTCACGCCTGAGCAGACGCTTGGGCCGTTCTATCCCGACCGCCTTCCGCTCGACCAGGACAACGATCTGCTCGTGATCAACGACAACATCACCCCGGCCGTGGGCGTCATCAGTTGGATCGCCGGCCGCGTGCTCGACAACCGCGGCCAGCCGGTGCGCGCCGCCCTGGTCGAGATCTGGCAGGCCGACAACGGCGGCGCCTACATCCACTCGGCCAGTCCCATCGCCGGCCGCGACCCGAATTTTCAGGGTTACGGGCGGTTCCTCACCGGCTCCGACGGACGATACCTGTTCCGCACTGTGCGCCCCGGACTCTATCCCGGCCGCACCCGCCACGTCCACTATGCGGTGACGGCGCCCGGCCGCGCGCGATTTACCACCCAGCTCTACGTGCAGGGCGAGGCGCAGAACGCGACCGACGGCGTGCTCAACGGCATTCAGAACGCCGCGCAGCGCGCCTCGGTCATCGTGCCCTGGAGCGCGGTGAGCGGCTCGCGCATCGGTGAGGTGGCGGCGGCCTTCGACATCGTGATGGGATTCACCGCCGCCGATTCGGCCGCGCCCGCGCGGCCCACGCTGGTCTCGATGAGCGGCGTGGTCCAGGGCGCCACCGGATATCCGGGCGGCGCGCCGGGCGCCTGGCTGACGTTATTCGGCGACGGCCTCGCGGCGACCGAACGCACTTGGCAATCCTCGGATTTCGTCAACAACCGCCTGCCGGAGAGCCTCGACGGCGTCAGCGTGCGCATCGGCGGCCGCCCTGCGGCGGTGTACTACGTCAGCCGCAGGCAGATCAACGTGCTCGCCCCCGCCGACACCGCCACCGGCAGCGTCCAGGCCACCGTCACCAACGCCAACGGCGCCTCCGATCCGGTGAACGTCGACGTGCAGGCCCTGCTGCCCGGCTTCTTCCAGTTCGCCTCCGACTACGTCGCCGCCGTGCGCCCCGACGGCGCGTATCTGGGCCCGTCCGGTCTGATCGAGGGCGTGACGACGGTTCCGGCGCAGCCCGGCGATACGGCGCTGCTGTTCGGCACCGGATTCGGCGCCACCAATCCCGCTTCGCCCCCGGGCGAAGCCTTTCAGGGCGCCTATCCGCTCGCCGGCACCGCGACGATTCAGATCGACAACACCATCGCCGCCGTCGGCTTCGCCGGGCTGGTCAGCCCCGGTGTCTACCAGTTCAACGTGACGATTCCCGACCTCGCCGACGGCGACCACGCCGTCACCGCGCAGGTCGGCTCGGTGCGCACGCAGCGCATCGGGCGTATTCGGATTCAGCGGCAGGCCAATGCGGCGAACGGCCCCAGCGCCGCTCCGGCTAAGGTCGACCTGGCGGCGCTGCTGCCGCGGATGAAGATCGCCTGACCGATCATCGCCTCACAGGTTTGGGCCCATCGGCTTAACGCCACAGCACCGGATCGACTTGCTCGAACGGCGCCTTTTCTTCCTCGAATTCGCGGAACTCGGCTTCGCTCCAGCCGCCGGCGAACCGCGACAGACCACTGCCCCGTCGGCCAGTTGCGCGCAGCGCCTGGCCCAGCAGATCGATCACCGTTTGATTCAGCGATTGGCCGCGCCGTCTGCGCTCCGCCTCGAGGGCCGACATGATCCAAGCCGGCACGCGGCGCACGGTCAGGCGCGATGCATTCACACCGCGCATTCTATCGCGCCCCGCTGTAGTGCGCGGGATCTTGACCGGGAGCCGACCTCGGCGGACGCCGCCGCGTTAGTTCTCCGTGTTCAGATGCAGGCCCTTGTGGATCGCGTAGAGGGCCAGCTCCAGGCGATCCGAGACGCCCAGCTTGTCGAAGATGTTGTGCAGATGATTCTTCACCGTCTGCTCGCTGATGAACATCTTCTCGGCCATCTCTTTGTTCTTGTAGCCCTGCGCCACCAGCGCCACGATCTCGCGCTCCCGCGTGCTGAGCGGCGAACGCTCACGCCCCTTGCCGCCGCCGTTGATCGACCCGTGGTCCGACGGCGAGGCGAACTGCCGCATCACCGCCGCGGTGGTGTGCGAGTCCAGCCAGATCTCGCCGCCATGCACCTTGCGGATGCTCTTTACGATCAGGTCCGGCGACGTCTGCTTCACGACGATGCCCTGGCAGCCCAGCTTCATCGCCTGCACCCACTCGTTCTTGTCCTCCGACGCCGTCAGCACGATCACGCGCGTCCGGTTCAGGCCGCTCTGCATCGCCTGAAGCGCCGACAGGCCGTCCATGCCGGGCATCTTCAGGTCGAGCAGCACCACGTCGGGATGGCGCTCCTCTACCAGCTCCAGCGCGCGCCGTCCGTTGTCGGCTTCGCCTACCACGTCGATGTCGGCTTCCATTTCCAGGAGTTTTCGAATACCCTCCCGCACGATCGGATGGTCGTCCACCACCAGCACGCGGATGCGCGCCGGCGGGGGTGCCAGCTCGCGCGGCTCCTCCAGGGTCGAGACGTTGCTTTCCATTTTTCCCTCATCTGCCGGCCGTTGGGCCGGAGTTAACTCTACGATCATTCTAGGTTCGGTTCTAGTACTGGGTCAATTGAGGTAACCCTTAGTTGGGAAAGGTTTTCCCCTTAGGGCGAATTAAGACGCCGACCGCCGCACGCAGCATACCAAAGTACCAGTACAAAGTAAACTTTTCCCCGAACCGCCGCCCTCCGGCCCCGCCTCCTCCCCGGTTGTTATAATCGGCCAGCGTTTTCCGGCAATGACCGCAACATTATTTCTCTGCGCCGCCACCGTCGCGGCGGCCGACCAGGCCATCAAGGCCCTGGCGATCCGCCGTCTCGCGCCGCGCATCACCCCCGGCGGCGCCCGCGTGCCCCTGGCGGCGGCCGCGATCCTGTGGATCGCCGCGGTCGCGTTCCTGCTCCTGGTTCCCGCGCGATACCTCACCCCCAGCCTGGCCATCGCCCTGGGACTCGCGCTTGGCGGCGCCACCGGCAACCTCTGCGACCGCCTCGCCCGCGGCGGCGTGGTCGACTTCATCGCCATCGGGCGCTGGCCGGCGTTTAACTTCGCCGACGCCGCCCTCGTCGCCGGCGCCGTGCTGGCGGTGCTGAGCGCGCTGTGACCATCGCCGGCCGGCGCACGCTCGCCACCGTCGGCGGACTGCGGATTCCCAGCTACACGGCCATGCTCTACCTCGGCGTCGTCGCTGGCGCGATCGCCGGCGCGGCGGCGGCGGGCGCTTCCGGCATCGGCGAATCGCGCTTCGCCTACACGGCGATCGGGCTGCTGGCCCCGGCCCTGGCGGGCGCGCGGCTCTGGTACGTCGCCCAGAACCGGGATGCGTATCGTGCCGAACCCCGGCGCATCGGGCGGCGCGGCGACGGCGGCGCGGCCCTCTACGGCGGCCTGGTGGCAGGCGTGGCGGCGTCGATTCCCCTGCTCCCAATCCTGGGCATTCCCTTCGGCGCTTTCTGGGACGCGGCCGCCGTGACGATGCTCGTCGGGCTGATCGTCACCCGGGTCGGCTGCCTGATGAACGGCTGTTGCGCCGGCCGCGAGACGGCCGGGCCGCTCGGCGTCATGCTTCCCAATCATCGTGGCGAGTGGCGCCGGCGGTTTCCCACGCCCGTCCTCGAGGCCGCCTGGGGCGCGATCCTGCTGATGGCCGCGCTCTCCGGGGCCCCGCCGTTTCCCGGAGGCCGATTCGCCGGGGTGGTCGCCGGGTACGCCGCCGGCCGGCTGGTGCTGGAGCGGACCCGGGAGGGCGGAAGCCTTCGCGGGGCCAACGCTGTGTTCTCCGTCGTGTCGCTGGCGGCGTCGCTCGCGGCCCTATGGCGGTTTCGCTGATCAGGCCGGAGGCGTGATTCCCGCCAGGAAGTGCTTCCGCACCGTCGGGCCGTCGAGCGCCACGCGATACAGCGCCACGTCGTCCAGACGGCCCGCATAGGAGCCGCCCAGCAGTCCCGCGCCGATCCGCAGCGGCGGACCCGGCGGCGTGAGCGCCGTCACGGGCTTGTAGGCGCCGTTAATCTGGGCGTCGGCCTTTCCGTCGTCGGCGTTCACGTACAGCGTCAGCGTCAGCGACGCTCCGTTGTAGGTCATCACCACGTGGCGCCAGCCGTCGTGCTGCGATCCGTCGCCCAGGCTGGTCTCGATTTCGGTGGGCGTGGCGCTCTCGTTGCCCAGGCGCGCGCGCACCCGCAAGGCGGGCGTTTGCAGAATCTCCAGCGCGAAGCCGCGCTGCATCTCTCCGGCGGCGTCGAGCTCGTACGACCCGACGATCGTCTGCGGCTCCGCGGCGCTCGGGGCCGGTTTCAGCCACACCTCCACGCTGAAGGCCAGCGGCGGATTGCGCAGCGGATCGTAGGCCACGTCGATCAACCCGGTGGTCCCCAGGAACTCGACGCACTTGTTGTCCAGGTCGCTCTTCAGCGCTCCCGTCTGACCGCGCGACACCGCCGCCAGGTTCTGATACGTCCCGTTGCGCGGCCCCACCGGAGCGCTGTCGACCGCCGTGGTGTCGCCGGTCTCCGGCACGCCGTCGTCCAGCCGCCAGAAGCTCACCAGGTTGGGTTCGGCGGCGATGATCTCGCGATACTTCGGAGGCTTCGGCGGAGGCGGAGTCACGGCCGGCGGCGGAGCGGCGGGGGCGGGAAGCGGCGCCTCCTTGGTGTCGGGCGGCGGAGGCGGCGCGCCGGACGGGGCCGGATCCTCGCCGACGCATCCGGCGAAGGCCAGCAGCAGGATCACCGGGAGCGCCAGCAGCGCGATCGTCAATACCAGCGATTCGGTCATCGTCCCTACCTCTCCGGGCGCGCGCAGCCGTCCGGTTCGGCGCGCCGTGCGCTGTGGCCGATCTCCACGTCGGTCACCGCCCCTTCTCCGTCGATGGTCAGCGTCGTCGGCCAGAAGCGAATCCCGAAGCGGCCCGCGATGGCGCCTTGCGGATCGGGAATGGCGGCGAAGAAGTCCAGTCCCAGCTCGTTCTGCGCGGCTGCCGCCTCGCGCGCGTTGCCGTCCACCACCACCACCACGTACGGCTGATCGCCGGGCGCCGCGCGATAACGGCCCGCCAGCTCGCGCAGCTGCGCCTCCGAGGACGCCGACCCGCGCTGCACGAACGTCACCACCGCGCCGGCCTCGAAGCGGCTCAGCGGCGGCGGCGGACAGCGCGACTCCATCTCGTCGACGTAATAGAATCCCGGATGCAGCGCCACCGCTGAGAGACGCGAGCCCGTCTCGAAATGCGGGCGCACCACCTCGGCGGTAGGCGGAGGACTCGGCAGCAGATGGCGATCGAGAACGTTCCCCAACTGCTCGGCGGCGATCCGTCCCTCGTGCATCCAGGTCACGCCGCCGCCCGGACTCAGCAGCCGCCAGGCCGGCCCCGCGCCGCGCACCGCGTAGGCCGCCGACCAGCCGCCCCGCACATCCTCGTTCACCAGCACCGGGGCGCCGATGGCGCGCGTCAGCTCCTCGGCCTCGGCCAGCACCCGGCGGCCGGACGGCTGCCCCAGTTGCCCGTCGCGCATCAGCACCACCACGGCCAGGCCCGCGTCGCGGCGGCGCGAAGCCGTCACTCCCTGGCGCAGCATCGCCGCGGTCTCCGGGTCCCAGCGCTCGCCGGCGAACAGCACCAGGGTGTTGGCCCCGCCCGCCCGCGGGCGCGTCGCCATGTTCATCAGCGCCAGCTCGGGAAACGGCACGTTCCGCGACAGCTCCGGCGGCTCCGACGTGCGCCAGAAGAGCTTTCCGTCCACGGCGAGCTGGATCGGGAATCCGAATCGCACGCACTGCTTGCGGGTCTCGAAGCCCACCCATTGCCCGCTCACCGGGTCCACGTAGACGCCCTTCAGCTTGAGGCACAGGATGCCCCAGCCGTCCAGGCCGGGCAGCGGCGTGGTCTCGCCGAAGCCGTAGTCGATGCCGCCCCAGCGCGTGCGCCGCACCCGCGGCCGCCGCAGCACGAAGCGATCGTCGTGCGTGGCCGCGCCCGGCGCCTGCGAGGTGAACCACGACCACGACCAGGAAAAGTAATCGATGCGCCCGCCCGGAATCCAGCTCGTGAGCGCGCTGTAGCCGTCCTCCTCGGCGGTCCTGGTGAACTGGATGACCGGAGCGCGCCGCGGCGCCAGGCCGATCGCGCCCCGCAGGATCACGCCGTCGGGCGTGAAGACGCCGGTGTGGAAGGCCGCGCCCGCCTGATCGTCGAAGGTCTGAAGCTGTTTGGCGAGTTCGGCCTTCGGTCCGGCGAGCGAAGGCGCCACCGACGCCGTCGCCGCTTCCACCTTCTTGCCGACCACCTCGTTGATTTTCTTCCACACCCGGTCGGTCAGGTCCTTGGTGGCGCCCACGCCGTCCGCCGTGACCGAGACAACGCGCGAGACGTGCGAGAGCCGGAGCGTCTCGGCGCCGGCGTCGAAGGAGATCATCAGCGTCTGGTCGACCGAGAAGCTCAGGTCGGTGAACACCGACTCCGTTTCCGCCCGTCCCTTGACGTGGATCTTGAGAAGCGCGTGCGTGCCGTGCGCCTCCCAGGCGGCGGTCGCCGAGGTGACGCCCGCCACGTGATAGACCGTCAGCGTGGTGAGCGATTTGACGACCGTCTTGAATACCTCGTGGTAGGAGCGAATGTCATCCAGAATGGGATCGACCTGCGCCATCAGGTATTCGAGCCGGATGCCGACGGCGAAGTCCGCGCCCTCCAGCAGCAGGTTGTTCAGGCTGGCGATATTGCCGCTCGGATCGCCGGTCAGCCCGGCCGGCGTCGCCACCGCCGAGCCGCCGATCGCGGCCGAGAGACTCCGCATGGTGGAGGGGCGAAACCGCCGGGAGACTTTGTGCGGAGCCGCCTCGTAGCGCGTCGCCAGCAGCGCCGCGATCTGGCGGGTGATGCGCGAGCGGATGGTCTCCTCATCGGGGCCGGCCACGATGGGAGTGTCGCGGTCGTCGAATGCCGTGCCGGTGAACGTCACTGATCCCCGGACGACGCGGATCCAGATGTAATCGCCGGCGATATTCGCCCATCCGTGGCAGTTGGGATCGACGTTCTGGATGCGGTACTCGGCGCGCACGGTTCCGTGGATGAACTCGGCCAGCGGCGTCGTGCCGGGGTCGGCGTTGTAGCGCGCGCGCACGCCCACCTCGAGGAGGAAGCGGTCGCTCACCCCGTGGATCAGCTCGATGCGCGGCACGCCGATCTGGGCGCGCACGGCGCCGCGGACTCCTTCGATGGCGCGGTCGTCGCCGATGCGAAGGTAGATCGTGTGGGGAAAGCTCGGCAGGCTCGGCTTGCCGCCGGCGTTCTGGTGCATGCTCGCCAGAAGCCGGTTGATCGTGGAACCGCTGATCTGAAGTACCGCTTCGAAATCGCCGGTCAGGGGATTGGACATCGTAACGCGCCCCTTT
>CAZEVY010000042.1:0-39910 GCA_964515555.1 uncultured Solibacteraceae bacterium
AGACCAACCGTCTGGCCAGCGGCTACCAGGTGGAGATCGACGAGCGTTTCCGATCGCGGTAATATCGAGGAAGGCCACCCTAGCTCAGTTGGTAGAGCAGCGGTTTCGTAAACCGCAGGTCGTCGGTTCAAGTCCGACGGGTGGCTCCACTCTCCCTGTGTCCGGACCGCCCCCGATTCGCTAATGCGTGATCTCGCGCAGCGAGCGCTACAGCTCGCGCGTCGAGAAGCCGAACGGACCCGGCGCGCTCTTGAACGCCACCCGGCCGCCCTTGCCGATCGCATAGAGGCGATCGGGCCAGGCCGTGTAGGCCCGCTCCGCATGATCGTCGATGTCATCCACCAGCGCCGGGATCTCGATGCCGAGCTTGCGCACGCACGCCGACGCGGTCGACGTGCGGTCCTCGTTCGATTTCGCCGAGGCGAACAGCACCTTGTCGCGCACGTTCGACGGCAGTTGCCACAAGTCCGTCGGATGCGCCTCCTGAATGTAGACCACGCGGAACGCCACGCGGTCGCCGTAGGTCTTGTACAGCCGATTGAGCTCGGGAACCTCCCGGCGAAACGGCGGTCAAGTATAGCTGCCGAAGATCAGCGCGACGGGCCGCTCCCGCCACAGCTCCGAGAGGCGCTCCCTTCCACGGCGATCGAGCGTCGACATCTCGAAATCGGGCGCCGCGTCGCCGGCCTTCACCGACCCCGCGCGCGCCGACATCCAAAGCGGGCGGAACGGCAACACCATCATCGCCGGCATCGGCACGCGCGACATGATGGCGCCGAATCGCGCCGGCGGCTGGAGCATCGCGACGTAGAATCCCGCCACCGCCGCCGCGTAGATCCCAGCGACGGCCGCCAGCGCTATGGCGACCCGCTTCACCGCGCGCTGCCGACGGGTTTCACCGGCTTCGGCGCGGGGAACGGATAGACGTCGGGCGCCACCAGCACACCCGACGTCATCTTGAGCGGCACGGCGCCCACGCCCGGATACGTCAGCTCGACGAACGCCGCGGTCCAGCCCTTCTCGGGCTTCGGAATGCTCGCGACGTAGAGTCCCGCGCGCTCTTCGGCGAGCGGCGAGCTTGCGTAGGTCGCGCCTGAGATGTTGAACCGGAAGTCGCGCGCGTTGGCGTTGGTCGCCTGCCAGACCTTCACCTCGGCGGGCTTATCGGTGGTCTTCACGTGAATGCGCCCCGCCGACTTGTCGATGCGGAACGAAAAGCGCGGCCGCGGCTTCCCGGCCAGCACCATCTGGATGAACGCCAGCAGCGTGTCCGGCGCGTCGGAATTGCGCAGCGAGTGTCCGGCGTTCGGCACGTAGCGCAGGTGCGATTCGCCCTTAAGGTCGTCGAAGTAGAACTGCGAGGAGTCGGGCAGGAAGAACTCGTCGCCCGAGGCGTTGATGATCATCTTGGGAATCGTCAGCCGGTCGCGATACTCGTAGGGCTCCTCGATCTTCATCAGCGCGCGGTACTCGGGCGACCCCGACCACTCGGTGATCTTCAGGTCCGTGTAATCCTTGATCGCCGGCGACCAGAATCCGTACGCCCGCCAGTGGTGCACGAACGACGGCTCCACGTTAAGCATGTCGATCACCAGCGGCGCGATGGCGACCACGCGCTGGTCGACCGCCGCCGTGGTCCACGTCGTCCAGCCGCGCTTGGATCCGCCCGCCACGATGAACTTGTCGACCGTCAGCCCGCCGCCCTCGGCCGACTTCGAGAACGACGTCATGGTGTCGAGCGCGCGCACCGCCGCCTTGGTCATCGGCAGGCGCGCCAGCCAGGTCTCGTCGCCGCCGCGCAGGTACTTGTCCCAGGTGTAGGCGATGAACTCGTCCTCGGTGCGCTGCTTCATGGTGTCGCCCGGGAGGCTGAGCGGCTGATTCGGCACCATGCGCAGCTCGGCGACCACGACGCCGGCCTCGCGCGCGATGCGCCCCAGCATCGGGTCGATGCGCTCAGGCGGCTTCGAAAGATTGTTGCCGCCGCCGATGAAGAGGAACCCGGTGGTCGACTGCACTTTCTCCGGCCGGATGATGGTCACCCAGTGGCGCCACTCCGTACGGCTGATCTCCTCGGGCTTGCGCCAGTTCTGCGACGTCATGTCGAGCACGGCGGCCTTCAATCCGTCGGCCGAAATCTCGCGCACCAGCGAGTACTTGTAGCTCGGGTCGGGCGCGGCGACGTAGCGGTCGAGCGCGGTCGGCTTGGTGGCGGCCGCGGCGGCGAGAGGGATCAGGAGCAGCAGTCGGCGAGTGAGCATGTAGCTCAGTGTAGTCCCTCGAATCCTCGGCCGGTGGGGCGGCCGGCGCCGTTGACCGGTCAGCTACACTGTATGTACGATGTGGGTTGAGGTTTGAGCGGGATGCTCACAACCGGCGTCACATCGCCAGGCATGGGGTGACCCCGGATGAGGCCGAGCAGGTGTTGCGCAACGACCCGCTGGTGGTGCAGTTTCAGAACCACGTCATCGAGGAGCGCGTGCTCTGCCTGGGACAATCCGACCTGGGAAAGCTTCTCGCTGTCGTCTATCGGGAGCGTCCGCGCGCGATCCGCGTTGTTACGGCGTATCCGATGAGCGCCCGCCAGCGGGAGATTTATTTTACGGAGCGATAGCCATGGCCAAGAAGAACGCCAAACCGGTCGCCATTCCGCGATTCCGGACGGAAGCCGAGGAGGCCGCCTGGTGGGACGCTCACCCCGAGTTCCTCGCCGACCAATTCGAGAAGGCGGCAAGGGAGGGCCGGTTGGTTCGCGGCATTCCCCGATCCAGGAGCGTGACGATTCGGATCGGGCTCCGGGACCTGGAAGTCGCTCGTCGCCTCGCAGAAAAGAAGGGCTTACCGTACCAGACCTATATCAAGATGCTGCTGCACCAGGCGCTCGATAGAGAACGTCTCTCGGCGTGAAATCGCACGTAGCCGCAGCACCGCCCTATGCCGCAGCGCCTTCCGGGTCCGATCCCAACCGCAGCACGTTCCCGTCGGGATCCTCCACGTGCATCTCGCGCGCCCAAGGGTAAGTCACCGGCGCCATGCGAATCGGTACGCCGCGCGCGGCCAGCTCCGCGTGCAGCCGGTCGGCGTCCTCCACGCCCACCCACACCCAGGCCGCCCCGCGGCCCTGATCGCCGCGGCACAGGTAGATCGACGCGCCGTCGCGCTCGATGTTGGTGAAATCGTCGTCGCCCCACTCGGCGTTGGTGAAGCCCAGCAGGCCGACGTAGAAGCGCAGCGCGGCCTGCATATCTTCGACCCGCAGGATCGGCTGGCAGTGCTCAAAGTGAACGCGGGCCTTCTCCATCCGCTACTTCTTGCCGCCGGCCTTTCCGAGTATGCCCGCGGCGTAGTAGTTGACCACCTTGGCCTCGTTGCGCGCCACCTCGTAGTAGCTGGCGCGCAGAAGCTGGTCCTTGCGATTGAGCAGCGTCTCGCGGATCGACTGCTGCACGCGCGGATCGTTCAGCTCGCGCTGGCCGGAAGGCTCCTTCGAGATGACCTTGAGGATGCGGTAGCCCTCCGGCGTGCGGATGGTCGGCGACAACTGGCCGGCCTGCATCGCCATCACCATCTTGCGCAGTTCCACGTGGGCCTTTTCGAGCGACGACTCGGGAACGAAGCCCAGATCGCCGCCGTTCGGCGACGTGTTGGAGTCCTCCGAGTAGTTCTGCGCGAGCATCGCGAAATCCTCACCCGCCTTGAGGCGCGACTCCAGCATGTCGATCTTTTTCTTGGCCTGCTCCTCGGTCTGCGCTTTGTCGCTCTTCAGGTTGCGCACGTTGGGATCGGGCGCCGAGGTCACCAGGATCTGCGCCAGGTGCACCTGCGGCTCGGCGAGGTTGAAGGCGGCTTTGTTGGAGGTGTAGAAGTCGGTCACGTCGCGGTCGGTGATCGAGATGCGCGAAGTGATCTCCTTGTTCATCAGCTTCTGAATGCTCAGCTCGCGCCGCAGCTGCGCCTTCAGCTCGTCGAGCGACAGCTTGCGCTCGCCCAGGCGGCGCTGGAACTCCTCCTGCGTGTAGGGCGCCTTCATTTCGTTGAGCTTGGCTTCGACGTCGGCGTCCACCGCCATCAGCCCCAGCTTTTCGGCGCGCTGGAGCAGGATTTCCTTGTCGATCAGGGCCCGCAACAGCTCCAGCTTCTGCACCTGCGTCTGGTCCTCGCTGGCCTGCGACGAGGGCGTCGGAAACTCGATGCGATAGTTCTTATCCAGTTCGTCGAAGGTGATCGGCCGGCTGTTGACGGTCGCGGCCACGTTGGTGGGCGCGGCCTGCCGGCAGGCGAGTTGCGCGGCGACCAGCGGCAGCGCCAGGAGCAGTCGAACGGGCGTTCGCGGCATGGAGACCAACATTCTATAACGCGGCGCGGCCCCTCACGCGTCGTGCGCCAGCCGGCCCGCCCCGGTCGGGATCCTGGCGCGTGCCGGCCGACCCGCCGCCGCCCGTCGATCCTGCCGCCCCCGCCCGTCGATCCCACCGCCACCCGCCGACGATCCCACCGCCGTCGGCCGTCGATCCTGCCGCCACCGGCCAACGATCAAGTAGGATGGGAGCGGCGATGAAATTCGGAGTCAACACCTTTCTTTGGACGGTGCAGTTCAGCGCCGCCGACCTCCCCCTGCTCCCGCGCCTGAAACAGGCCGGCTTCGACGGCTTCGAGCCCGCCATCTTCTCGGCCTCCTCCTTCGCGGCCGCCGATATCCGCCGGGGCTGCGCCGACAACGGCCTCGAATGCACCGTCTGCTCGGTCATCCCGAACGGCATGAGCGTCGCCAGCGAGGACCCCGAGGTGCGCCGCGCGACGCTCTCGCACGTCAAGGACTGCATCGCCGCCGTGGCCGAGGCCGGAGCGCGCATACTCGCCGGGCCGTTGTACACTCCGGTCGGATGGCTGCCCGGACGCCGCCGCACGGCCGACGAATGGCGCCGCGCGGTGGAGTCGTATCGGGAGCTGGGACCCGTTGCGGCGTCGCACGGCGTCACGCTGGCGATCGAGCCGCTCAACCGCTTCGAGACCTACTTCCTGAACACCGCCGAGGACGCCGCGCGGCTGTGCGGCGAGGTCGGCCACCCCAACGTGGGCGTGCTGTTCGACACCTTCCACGCCAACATCGAGGAGAAGGATATCGCCGCCGGATACCGCCGCGTGGCGCCGCACCTCAAGCACGTGCACGCCTGCGAGAACGATCGCGGCACGCCGGGCAGCGGCCACGTGGAGTGGGCCGCGGTCTTCGGCGCTCTCGGCGAGATCGGCTACGACGGCTGGCTGACCATCGAGAGCTTCGGCTCCACCATCGCCGAAATCGCCAACGCCGCCGCCATCTGGCGCGACTTGGCGCCGACCACCGACGAAATCGCCTTCGCCGGCGTCGAGTTCCTGAAACGGAGCGCGAAGAAATGAATCTGCTGATTAAGTCGCCGGGCGAGAAACCTGGCGTGTATCCCATCGCCCGCCGGGGCGTCGATCTGAAGCACCTCTCCTTCACCATCGTCGAGCTCGGCGGAAGCCTGCGCGACCACGCCTTCGAGACGGGACCCGAAGAAGTCTCCCTCGATTTCTACACCGGGCCCGTCACCGTGGAAGCCGAGGGCGCCTGGGGACGTTGGTCCGCCGACGTCGGTGAGCGGCGATCGATCGCCGACCCGCATCCGATGGTCTACATCCCGGCGGGCGCGCGCGTGCGGCTGCGCGCGGCCAACGGCTCGGCGCGCGTTTCGATCGGCGGGGCGGCGGGAAAACCGGGCGGCGCGCCCGTGCTCGTCTCGGGCGGCGACATCGTCACGCGCGGCGTCGGCAAGGACAACTGGACTCGGTCGGTGCACACGCACATCGCCGACAACGTTGACGCCGCGCACCTGATCTGCGGCGAGACCGTGAATCGACCCGGCGGCTGGTCGTCGTGCCCGCCGCACAAGCACGATCGCTTCGAGGCCTCGGAAGTCCCGATGGAGGAGGTCTACTACTTCCAGCTAGAGCCGCGACAGGGCTTCGGCTTCATGCGCGTCTACAGCGACCCGGCCGACGGCGAGCAGTTCGACCTCGCCTACGCCGTCGAGCACGGCGACACGGTGCTCATCCCGCGCGGCTATCACCCCGTGAGCGCCTGTCCCGGTTACACGCTGAACTACACCTGGATTCTCGCCGGCGAGGGCCGTACCTACGGCGCCTGGCGCGACGATCCGCGTCACGCCTGGATCAAAGCGTAACGCCCGCGCCCCTCACGCCGCGGCGCGAGTCGCCTGACCGCACAACTCCGCCACGCGCCGTTCGACCTCGCGCGTCAGCCGCGCGCGCTCGTTCAGCCCGATCTCGAGCGTCGGCACCGGGTCGCCGATCACCATGCGCACCACGCCGCCGCGCACGATGGTCGAGCCCACCGGCATCACGTCGCGCACGCCGATCAGCCCGATCGGCACGATCGGCACCCCGGCGCGGATGGCGATGTAAGCGGCGCCGTCCTTGAACGGCAGCATCTCGCCGTGCGTGCGCTCGCCTTCGGGAAACAGCAGAATCGAGATGCCGCGCTTGCGGATCAGCCGCGCCGCGTCAGACATGCTCTTGAGCGACTCGCGCGCATTGTCCGAGGGCACGGGAAAATGCCCGGCGCGCGAGAGATGGTAGCCGATGAACGGAATCTTGAAGAGTCCCTTGAATGCCAGAAAACGGAACTGCACGGAAATGTGCGGCAGGATCACGGGCACGTCGTAGTAGCTGCGGTGATTGGCGACGAAAACGTAGCTGCCCCCCGGCGCGATCTTCTCCAGCCCCTCGACGATCACCTTCACGCGCGCCGCTCCGAGCAGCATGCGCGACCATTGCTTCGCGAGCCGATGCTGCGTGCGCCCCGTCGACGAAAACAGCGAGACTGCCAGCGACGCCGATCCCATGATCGCGGTCGCCAGGAACACCTGCGGCGCGGTCCACAGAAAGTTGCGCAGAACGGTCGCCAGGTAGCGCGGAGACATGGGAAACCTCATTCTACCGCGGCGGCCCTGTTTCGCCACCCCGTAACGCGGTTGCGATCGCCTGACTACGATGCCGCGGCCAGCCGCGCCACCGCTTCGATGTGCGCCGTCTGCGGGAACAGGTCGATCATCGTGAGCCGCTCCAGGCGATAGCCGGCGGCCGCCAGCGGCGCCAGGTCCCGCGCCAGCGTCGGCGGCTCGCAGGAGACGATCGTCACGCGCGGTGGCCGTAGCCGGACCAGTTGCTCGACAACCCCCTTGCCCAGTCCCGCCCGCGGCGGATCGGCGAGCACGAAGTCGGGCGCCCGCGAGAGACCTTCGAGCGCCGCTTCGGCCGTGCGATGCTCCGCGCGAACGTCCAGACCCGCGCGGCGCGCGTTGAACACCACGTCGGCGTGCGCGCTCGAGTTGTTCTCCACCGCCGACACGGCGCCGAACCGCCGCGCCAGGGGCAGCGTGAACAGACCCGCGCCGGCGTGCAGGTCGAGCGCAGACTCGCCCTCGGCGCCATCGAGCGCGATTTCCACCAGGCGGTCGATGAGAAACCGGTTCACCTGGAAGAACGATCGCGGGCTGACGCGGAAGCGCTCGCCGGCGGCCGGGTACTCGATCGCGCCCCGATCCGCGCCCGGCATCGTCTCGGCCAGGCGCTCGAAGAACCGGCGCGCGGGCCGCGGGCCTGCCGTCTCGCGCACGTTGACCTGGAAGCGTTCTTCGTCGGTGAACACTTCGAGCGTCCGGATGAACTGCGGAAACCAGCGCTCGCGGCTCATCCTCCCGAGCGCCACCACCGCCCGCTCCAGCACCGGCGACGCCACCGGACAGCGCTCGATCGCCACGCAGCGGTGCGACCCGGCCTCGTAATACCCCACCGAGCCGCGCTCCACCTGCACCTGCACGCGATTCCGGTATCCCCAGGCCGGCCCCGCCACCACCTCGATCTCGCCGGCGTCGATCTTCCCGACACGCTTCAGCACCTCGGCGAGGATGTCGCGCTTCCATCGGAGTTGATCGCCGTAGCCGGCGTGCTGGTGCTGGCATCCGCCGCACCGGCCGAAGTGCGGGCACTCGGCCGCGATGCGCTCCGGGGCCGATTCGAGTATCTCGACGGCGCGCGCGCGCAGCAGGTCTTTCGACTGGCGCGCCACCTGCGCCATGACGCGCTCGCCCGGCAGCACCATGGGAACGAAGACGACGCGGCCGTTGTCGCGGGCCAGCCCGTCGCCGCCGTAGACCAGTTTCTCGATGCGGAGCTCGATGGGCGGCAGGGGCGGATGCTTCACCTGTCCATGTAAGCACGATCGGCGCCGCCCGCGGGTAGTGGGCGCATTCCACACACCCGCGCGGACGCGCGATCTGATAGCATCTCAGGCTACCGGTTCAACCAGGAGGAGCTTCCATGGACGATCTGTTTGCCTGTACGGCGTGCAGCGGCATCCTGATGATCCCGCTGATCCTGATCGCGCTGAATATCGCGCTGCTGGTCTGGGTGGCGCGCGACGCCAAGTCGCGCGGCATGGACAGCGCGGTGGTCTGGATGCTGCTGGTGTTTTTTACCAGCATTATCGGATTGATTATCTACATATTCTCGCGGCCGCAGGGAAATCTGATTCGATGCCAGCATTGCGGCAATAATCGGATGCAGGCCAGCGCCAAGTGTCCGCACTGCGGCAACGCCTGACGCGGCCCGGAACCTGGCTCATCCTGGCGCTGGCGACTTGGTCGCTGGCCGTGGCCGACATGCTGCGCGACCCGTCGCGGCAGGCGCTCGCACCCATGTGGATCGGCGGCGTCCGGATGTACCAGGCGCACGTCAGCCCGGCGCTGCGCGGGCGGGTGCGGTGCCGGTATGTGCCGGTTTGCTCGGAGTACTCGATTCAGGCCGTCGAGCGGCACGGCCTCGCGCGCGGATTGCGGCTGACGGCGCGGCGGGTCGCGTCGTGCCGGACGTCGGTTCCCTTGGGGACGATTGACCCGGTGCCGGCCCGCTGACTGCACCCGGCGCCGCATAGCCGCGGGCCGCCATGCGGCAGCCGCCGATTCTTCGGTGGCCCCGCCGATATTGCCCGCGCCGCTCGTTGGCGGTACAATTCGGCATGCAGCAAATCGGCCGCTACAAAATCGTCAACGAGTTGGGACGCGGCGCGATGGGCGTGGTCTTCCGCGCGCTCGACCCCGCCATCGGCCGCACGGTAGCCATCAAGACCTTCAAGCTGAGCGAGCTGGCCGATCCCACCGAGCGCGAGAAGATTCACGGGCGCCTGTTCCGCGAAGCCCACTCGGCCGGTATCCTCTCGCATCCCGGCATCGTCACCATCTACGACATCGCCGAGGAAGGCGACCTGGCGTACATCGCCATGGAGTACGTCAACGGCGCGACCCTCGAGAAAGTCATGCTCTCGGTGCCGCCGCCGACACAGCAGCAGGTGCTGCGCATGCTGCGCGAAACCGCCGGCGCGCTCGACTACGCACATCAGAAGGGCATCATTCACCGCGACATCAAACCCGCCAACATCATGATCAACGAGGCGGGATCGGTGAAGATCACCGACTTCGGCGTCGCCAAGATCCTGTCGCACAACCTCACGCAGGCCGACACCATCCTCGGAACGCCCAACTACATGTCGCCCGAGCAGATCGAGGCCAAGGGACTCGACGGGCGCTCGGACCAGTTCGCCCTCGCCGTCATCGCCTATGAGCTGCTGACCGGCGAGAAACCCTTCGTGGCCGATTCACTGCCGACGCTGATCTTCAAGATCGTGCGCGAGGAGCCGCTGGCGCCGCAGCACCTGAACCCCACCATCGGCGGCGAGGTGGGCGACGTCATCCGCAAGGCGCTCTCCAAGCCCAGGGACCAGCGCTTCGCGACTTGCACCGAGTTCGCCGCCGCCCTCGAAGCGGCGTTGATCGACAAACCGGGCTGGATGCCGCAGTCCAAGGGCGCCGTGCAGAGCATGGCCACCGTGGTGACGCTGACCCCGGAGAACGAGCCCGCCCCCGCCGTCGAACCTCCCAAGGCAGCGCCGCCGAAGCTCGATATTCCGCCGCTCGACCCCGACGCCGTGACCTTCGTTCCGTCGTCGCCGAAGAGGCGCAATCCCGAAGCCGACATCCTTCCGTTGACCCCGGCCCCGCCGGCCCAGGCCGCCGCAGCCCCGCCCGCCGCTCTGGAGACGAAGGCGCCCCCGCCCAAGCCGGTCGAGACCCCCGTGGCGAAGAAACCGGAGCCGGCGCCCGCCAAGGCAGCCACGCCGCCGCAGACCAAGAAGTCCGAGCCTGCCCGACCCGCGGCCGAGGCGCTGCCCGAACCTCCCAAGCTCGGCGTCCGTCATGAAAAGGAAGCCGCGCCGGCGTCGCCCGGAAAGACGCGGTACGCCGTCATGGGAATCGCGGCCCTGGTCCTGATCGGCGCGGGATTCTTCGCCTGGCAGGAGTTCTTCGCGGGCGGACAGTCCGCCGCGCCTCCCGACCAGGCCGCCACCACTCCCTCGGCGCCACCGGCGGCCACTCCGTCACCCGAGCAGCCCAAGCCCGCCGAGCCGGTGGCCACGGAGCCGCCGAAACCCGCCGCGGCTCCGCCGCCGGTCGCCACCAATCCACCCGCGGCCGTTCCGGCAACGAAGCCGCCCGTCGCCGCCGCCGCCAAGGAAGTCACCGCCGAGATCGCCACCACGCCGCCCGGCGCGACCATCGTGTTCGACCGCGACGCCGCCAAGACCTGCACGTCGCCGTGCAGCATTCCGCTCGCGCCCGGCCGCCACGTCTACACGACGTCGCTCGCCGGCTACCGGCCGACGACGCGCATCTTCGAGCTGCCGAAGGAGAGCCAGCAGGCGGTGACGCTGGAGCGGCAGTCGGGCACCGTCATGGTGAGCAGCACGCCGGCCGGCGCGACCATCGTCGTCAACGGACAGACCTGGAGCCAGAAGACGCCCGCTATCCTCACGCTGCCCGCGGGCAGTCACAAGATCCAGTTGAATTTGCAGGGGCACCCGCCCTACGAGGAATCCGTCGAGGTCAAGGACGGCGTGAGCCGCCACCTCAGCATCGACTTCAGCGGGCGCTAGTAGCGGAGCTACCCTCCGGGACCGCGCGGGACCTCTCGGCCCCGCCTCCGATGCGGCCCGGAGGGTTTCTCGTTGTGCGCACCGACTGCGCTTATCTGCGTTAATCTGCGTTCATCGGCTGCTGAATATGTGTCCCGCGCTCACGAGTAGACCGGCCGGGCGAAAATCAGGAAGAGCGCCGCGATGACGACGATGCGCAGCATGTTCGACTCTGCCTTTCGCTCGGTAGTATGAACTCTCGGATCCGCGAAGTCAATCGTTTTTCGGACTTTAATGATATGTGGAGAATATCCCCGAGGATTACGTCGACACTGTGGACGGGTTCCGCAACCGGCTACTCGACCGGCTGCGCCGGGTTGAACACTGGGAACGTGACGATGTTGCTCACGAAGAAGCTCTGCGCGATAGTCACCTGCGTGAACGGATTCGTCGGAATGTCCGAGTTCAGCTCCAGGTGCACCTCGTAGAGACCCACCGCCCCGCGCCGCAGCCCCGCGAACAGCACGTTGGCCGTCTTGCCGCCCGAAAGCGAGGAGACGAATTCCACCGGCTCGTTCAGTTCCGGCCCGTCGTAGCTGCGGCCCGTGAACTGCGACTGCCGCGCCGGGTCCGGCTTCACGATCCCCAGCCCCGTCGCGAACACGACGATCGTTTCACCGGGCAGCGCCGGATTCTGCTCGGTCACCAGCGCGCCCGCCTGGTTGGCGCAGCACAGCGCCGGCGTCGTGGCCGTCATCGTCAGACTTCCGCCTTCGTTGTTCGACGCCCGGTAGAGGATGCCGTTGCCCTCCGGCCCCGGAACGCGCGCCCGCAGCCGGATGCGGTGGAACAGCCCCGCCTGAAAAGCCTCCACCTTCGGGTCCAGCTCGTTGATCAGCGCGATCAGCTTGTTGCGCACGATGTCGATCTCGTCGCCCTCCACCGTCGTGTAGGTGTAGGTGCGGTCCTCGATCGTGATGTTGCAGACCGTGCCCGCCGTCAGCGCGCCCGTCGGTCCGTCCACCGACACCGTCCCGGTGGCGTGGCTGGAGAAGTGGTACACCATCCCCGGCCGCGGATCCACTCCGCCTTCCTGCGCGAAGATGCCCGGGTTCTGCGGAATGATCGGCACCGCGATCGCCGTGGTCACCGTGACCTGGCCGTTCGGGCGCACCGTGCGCACGTAGGCGTTGATGCTCTTGGTGTCGAGCACCTCCACCGGCACCTGTGCGCGGACCTCCGAGGGCGACACCATGAACAACGGCGCGCGAATGCCGTCGAAATAGACCTGCGTGCGAGCCAGCTCTGTGGGAAGCACGGTCGCGTCCGCCGGCGCCGATTCGGTGGCCGAGGCGAGATTCTCGCCCAGCAGCGCCACGATCGTGCCCGGCGCGATCTTGGCGGCGTCCTGCCCGCCGGCCAGCCGTACGCCCGAAGGAGTCGCGACGATCACGGCGTCAGCCGAAGTCGTCACGCTGTACTCGATGTTGTTGCCGTCGATTCCCCCGATGCGGCTGGTCAGAATGATCGAGTTGAACACCGGGTTGGGTGTCGCGAACACCTGCGGATCGCCGGGCGCCGCGTTGATCTTCCCCACCAGCGCGTTGATCACCTCGTCGAACGTGTCGGTCGCCAGGATCTTGTATTTGTACTCGCGCACCTTGCTCTCACCGCCGACGACCCCGGTTATCTTGAGGGTGACCTCGTCGTTCTCCTTGGTTTGCCCGGAGAACGAAATATCGCCGACGGCGAACACGTCGCGGCTGGCGGCGTTGCGCACGCCCGTGTTGGGGATCAGACGCTCGGCCGGCGTGAACACCATCACCCGGCGATTGAACGGGTCGGTCACGTACAGGTTCCCGCCGTCCCAGGCCAGCGCCAGCGGCGTGCGAATGGTGCCGGCGGCGGCGATGCCGTCCGGATCGGCGCTGTCGGAGACCAGGTTCAGGTCCTCGACGATCTGCCCGAGGATCACGTCGGCGGCGGCGCCGTTGGAGGTCGGAATCGTGTTGAAGATCAGCACGCGGTCGTTGCCGCTGTCGGCGATGTAGAGGCGCGTGCCGTCGGAGAGCGCGAAGCGTGGAAACTCGAGCGTCTTCTTGCAGCGCGCCGGGTAGATGTCAATTCCGTTATCGTCCTTGGCCCCGGTGGGCTCGCACAGAACGGGGATGCGCGTCTTTCCGGTGGTGTCGGCCGTGTCGAGCTTGAACGAATAATTTGCGAAGGCGCTGGTAAAGTCCGGCTGCCCGACCACCACGTCGGCCGGCTGCTGATTCCGCGTCGGCAGCGAATTCCAGATGAGCACGCGGTTGTGGCCGAGGTCGGTCACGAACAGGCGCGTGCCGTCGGTGGTGACCGAGACCGGCGTCAGCATCGTGGTCGCCTGCGCGTCGATGACGGCCTTGGTCAGGTCCTGCTGGACGAAGGTGTTGAAGTCGGGCGCGCCCAGCACCAGGTCGGCTGGCGTGTAGTTGGCGGTGGGAATGCGGTTCCAGATCAGGACCCGGTTGTTGCCGGTATCGGCCACGTACAGCCGCCCGTCCCGGATCCACAGCCCCTGCGGGCCTTTGAAGGACCGGTTGGTCGGCGAGAACTGCTGGCCGTCGTTGGGAACCACCCGCGTGAAATCGGGCTGCCCGAGCACGATGTCGGCGTTCTGCTGGTTCTGCGTCGGGATGTTGTTCCAGATGAGGACGCGGTTGTTGTCGGTGTCCGAGACCGCCAGAACCCGCCCGTCGGTGGCGACGTGGGTCGGCACGCGCAGCGTGTTGCGGGCCGCGGCCTTGTAGTCGGACTGGCTGAAATCGGGCTGCCCGAGCACGATGTCGGCGGCCGCGACGCAAACCGGGCAGCGCTTGCCCTGGTCCTGGAAAAGTTCGTCGGTCGGCGCCGGCAGCTTGATGGACGCCCCGGTGAAGATGAGCACGCGATTGTTCACCGGCGACGCGTTCAGCCGATTGGAATCGGCCAGGATCAGCGTGTCGCCGCCGAAAGCGACGCCGCCTACCGCCCCCAGCAGCTCGCGCGACGCGCCCGAGTCCTGGGACGTGAAGTGACGCTGCCCGATGACCAGCCGCGCGGCCTGGCCGGTGGTGAACTCGGCGGCCGGCAGCGTGGCGCACACGAGGCCGAACAGGAGACGAATCTTCATGGATGCGAGGAAGTTACTACAGTATATCAACCTGAACGGACGCGCGCCGGGCCGCCCCGGTTTCATCGGTGGGGCCGCCTTACCAGGCCTGATAGTACGCGTCCCTCCGGAGCACCTCGACCGGCATGCCGTACAGCTCCGACAGCACCTCGGACCGCAGCACTTCGTCCTTTGGGCCGTCGCGAAGCACGCGCCCCCGCCGCAGCACGATCACTCGCCCGATCTCCGGAATGATGTCCGGCAGGTGATGCGTCACCAGCAGGATGCTGATCCCCGATCCCGCCAGCTTCCGCAGAATCTCCCGCAACTCGACCGTCGCCCGCAGGTCCAGGCTGCTCGACGGCTCGTCCAGCACCAGCGCCTTGGGATCGTGCACCAGCGCGCGGCCGATCAGCACGCGCCGGCTCTCGCCCGCCGACATTTCGTCGACCCGCCGGTCCGCCAGGTGCGCGATCTCCAGAGTGTCGAGCACCGCGTCCGCCTTGCGCGCCATCTCCGGCGCCACCTCGTGGTTGCGCCACAGCCCGATGCTCGAGAAGAACCCGGAGAGCACCGCCTCGCGGCCGGTGACGTCGCGCCGGCAGGCCTCCATCAGGTTGTCGGAGACGATGCCGAGCAGCGGCCGCAGGTCGAAGATGTTCCAGCGTTCGCGCCCCAGGATCGCCAGGCGCGCCGGCGCGCCCGTCTGGAGTGGGTAGAAGTCGCGCGTGATGGTGCGGACCAGCGTCGACTTGCCCGAGCCGTTCGGCCCGAGAATGGCGACGTGCTCGCCCTGCGCGATCGTGAAGCTGATCGCGTCGAGCACCCGCGTCGCCCCGCGAGCGACGCTGACGTTGGAGAGTTCCAGAAGTGGAGTGGACAATGGCGGCTCAGGTGAAATGCAGTTCCTCGCCGATTCCGTCGAGCGCGATCCGGTCCTGCGACGCGCCCGCCGCCGCGCGCAGGCGCTCGATCGGTTCCATCACCGGCTCCCGGCTGAGGTGGAATGTCTTGTGGTGCACGGGCACAACCCGCTCGACTCCGGCATCTTGGATCATGTTCCAGGCCTGCTCCGGATTGCAATGATTGAAGATCCACGGATTGTAGGCCCCGATCGGCATCAGTGCCACGTGGAACGGACGGCTCGATTTCAGCTCCCGGAACAGGGGAGTATTGCCGGTGTCGCCCGGAAAAAGCACCCGCCAGCGGCCGCATTCGATGACGTAACCGGTGTAGCCGCGCCAGTTGTCGGCGCGCACTCGCGCGCCCCAGTGCTTCACTTCGATCGCTCGCAGCGAGACCGGCCCCACGCGCGCTTCCTCGCGCCAGCGCATCTCGCGCAGAGTCCGCCAGCGATCGCCACGGACCAGGTCGGAAGTCGCGCGCGCCATCACGATGTCGGTGCGCTTGCTTTCGAGCGCGCCCAGAGTCGGCGTGTCGAGGTGGTCCATGTGGGCGTGCGACACCAGCACCAGGTCGATCGGCGGGAGCTGCTCCACCGTCAATGCGGGCGCCACCAGGCGTTTCAAACCGAACTGGAAGAACCCCAGGTCGGGGCCGGCGCGGCGGCCGAGCACCGGGTCGGTGAGGATGGTGTAGCCGTCGATGCGCATCAGCACGGTGGCGTGGCCCAGCCAGGCGAGGTGCAGTCCGCGATCGGTCCACTTCGAGATGTCGGGCACGCGCGGCGGCGGGAGCACCTCGCGGCGGACCTCGGAGGGAAGCTGCTTCCAGTAGTGCGGCGCGACACGATATACAGCCCGCGCGGCGAGAGCGGCCCCCGCGGCGCCCGCGATGCCGCCGCCGATCCAGAGGCGTCGCGATAACTTCGTGCGAGCCATTCCTTGAACGCGCTCTACCATGGCGTCCCACTGCGGCTGCGCCGGAGGCGCGCCAGCCCGCGCAAGCGGTTAGAAGCCGTAGCGCTCATCCTTCCACGGGTCCCCGCGCATGTGATAGCCGTTCCGTTCCCAAAACCCGGCCACGTCGCGATCCAGAAACTCGATGCCGCCGACCCACTTAGCGCTTTTCCAGGCATACAGCTGCGGCACGATCAGCCGCGCCGGGCCGCCGTGCTCGTGCGCGATCGGTTCGCCGTCGTGCAGAATCGCCACCAGCACATCTTCCGCGAGGAAGTGCTCGAGCGGCAGGTTCGTCGTCCAGCCGTAGTCGTAGCCGTGCGCCAGGACGAACTTCGCGCTCTGCATCAGGCCGCCCGCGCGTTCGACGATCTCGCGCGCGGAGACGCCCTCCCACACGTTGCCGAGCCGCGACCAGCGCGTCACGCAATGAAAATCCGAGAAGACGCGCACGCGCGGCAGCTTCTGAAACTCCTCCCAGCTCCATTCCACCGGCTGCCGCACGAAGCCGAACACCTTCAACTTCCACTTCGCCATGTCGATGGCAGGCGCGCCGCTCGCGTCCAGCACCGGCCACTTGCGCGTACGCGACTGGCCCGGCGGCACGCGGTTCTCCCGGCGCGTATCGGGGCTGACGATCACGCCTTCGGGAAGGCCTTCGGGCGTGCGGAGTTCGGCATCCTGGGGCTTGTCGAGATCGGAGGAGAAGATCACCGGCGGCTGATCTCCTTCATCTGCTTCTCGAGCGCCTGAACTTCGGCGGGCATGTCGCCGACCTTCTTGAGATGCTTCACCTCGCGCTCGCAGGCGTCCTTCTTGCCGCTCAGGAAGGCGACCTTGGCGAGGAACCAGCACAGGTAGCTGTTTGGCTCGCTCGATTCGGCCTTCTTCGCCTCGTTGAAGGCGCCCAGGAGATTGCCGGCTTCGAGCATCACATAGGCCGCCAGGATGCGCACCGACGAGTTCTTCGGGTTGGACTTCGAAAGCGCCGACAACTGGGCCAGCGCCAGCTTCCCGTCGCCGCGCTGGATGAGCTGGATGGCCTGGTCGACGATGCGGCGGTCCTGGTCGTTCAGCAGCTTGAGCGACGGCGTCAGGCGGTCCAGCCTCAGTTCCACCTCGGCGGCCGGGGCGGTGGCGAGAAAGACGAATAGAGCGGCGGCTAGCATCCTCATGCGGTCCTCTTCTACCTATATAACGGTTTTGGGCGGCGCGTGGATTCAGGAAACGCTCAGTGCATGCGCTTGCGGGCTTTTCGCTGGACGGTTGCGACGCGGCGCACGCCCTGGCGCAGGTGGCGCGGCACAGTCCCGCTCAGGAAGCGTGGCGCCGGAGCGTTCGAAAACCGCGAAGATCTCCTCGTCGCTGTGGCCGGGCACCGGCTCGAAGACGACTCGGAGCCGATCTGGCGACATCAGAGAACCGACGCCCTGGGATGGAGTGAATAACTGGATATTCTCACGCTGCGATACTAACATATGGCTATGAAACGGAGAGTTCTCCTGGCGGCCCTTCCCGGAGCGCTCGCGGCCGCGCTGCCGCCCGCCCCCCGCCCTCTCCCCAACCGACCCAAGGGCCCCGGGACCCTGGCGCTGCGGGCGCGTCGTCGCGACGGCGTCGGCGCCGCGGCCACCGAGCGGGTCCTTTCCTGGAAGGCCGCGGAGACGGCGATCGTCATCTGCGATATGTGGGACACGCACACCTGCCGCCTTTCGGCGCAGCGCGTCGGCGTCATGGCCCCGCGCATGAACCAGGTGGTCAGCGCCGCGCGAAGTCTCGGCGTGATGATCGTTCACTCGCCGAGCGGCACGATGAAGTACTACGAGGGCACGCCCTGGAGGCGGCGCATGCAGCAGGCGCCGAAGGCCCAGGCGCCCGTGCCGATCCTGCGCAGTTGCCCGCGCGAGCCTGAGGAAGCGCGCCGCTTCCCCATCGACGACAGCGGCGGTGGCTGCGACGATCCCATGGTGACGAAATGGACGGGGCCGTATCCCTGGACCCGCCAGCACCCGGCCATCGACATTCTCGGCTTCGACGGCGTCAGCGAGAGCGGCCAGGAACTCTACAACTTCTGCCGGCTCGAGGGCATCACGAATATCGCGTTGATGGGAGTGCACACCAACATCTGCATCCTGAATCGCTCGTTCGGCGCGCGCCAGATGACGCGGCTGAAATTCAACGTCGTGCTGGCGCGCGACCTCACCGACGCCATGTACGATCCGCGAAAGCGCCCCTTCGTCAGCCACACGCGCGGCACCGAGCTGGTGGTCGAACACATCGAGGCCAACTGGTGCCCCTCGATCCTTGGCGAGGACCTCACGCGCGCCAGTTAGCGGCCGCGCTCGGCCCGGCAGGCTTCCCGCTGGCGTCCGCACCGCCCACTGGCGCGTGCGCCCCGGCCCACAGTTGTTTCACGAGGCGAGGAAGGCTGGATCGAGCGAGCCTGCTACCCGTGCCGGGCGCGTGGATTCAGGAACCGGTCCGATTTCCCGTTATCGCACCCCGATGGCGACCTCGTTGCTCGATTTGCCGTCGATCGTGAGGCGCAGCGCGGCCCGTCCCGGCGGCACGCCCGCCGGCACGCGCAGGTTGACCTGGTAGAGTCCCGTGAATCCCGGCGCGAGGCCGCTGAAGACGACCGTCGCCGGCACGCCGCCGATGGTGGCCCCCGGTTCCAGCACCGTCACCTGCAACCCGGTGGTCGGGGACACCCGCGTCGACCCCAGGCCGGTAGTGTAGACCTCGATGGCGTCGCCCGCCGCGGCCGGTGCGTCGAAGGTCAGCCGTCCCGTGCCGCCGAGCAGCACCGCGCCCTGTCCGGTCTCCGGATAGAAGAAGATTCCCGGCTGCGTCGCCGCCACCGAAACCCGCACCGCCGCCGAATTCCCGAGCGGATTCGCGACCACCAGCTCGGGATTCCCTGTCGCCGTGAAAGGCGGCACATAGAAATTGATCTGCCGGTCGCTGGCGTAAAAGATCAGCATCGCGCGCCCGTCGATCAGCACCTGCGCGTTGGCCAGGCGGTCGCGCGGCGACGCGCTGAACTCGGGCGCCGAACCGCCGGTGAGATTCAATCCGAAAACCGTCCCGATTCCACCGATGGCGAGGCCCGGCGCGAAGGACGCCGCGTTCACTACAGCCCCGTCGGTGACCGTCGTGCGGCCCGTCGCGGTGGCCAGCGCGGCGATCGCCGTGCCTTCGATCGTCGCCCGCAGGTCGTTGAGAGGCCCCGAAGCGGGGGTCCATCGGAAGCGCGCGAGCCCGTCCTCGTCGGTGACCACCGAGGCGGCGTCGACCGCACCGCCGGCCGTGACCGCCGCCTGCACACGCAGCCCGGCGTAAGGGAGCCGGTTGGAGTCGACCGCGCGAAACACCACCGGGCTCGGCAACACCACGCCCGGCGTCGCGATCTGCCGGTCGCCCGAAACCACTTCGAGCCTCACTCCGCCGATCGACGCCAGCACCTGCACGCGCGAGTAGCCCGAGTCGTAGCGCGTGTCGGCGGACTCGGCCACCAGGTCGTCGACGCCGGCGCGCACGCCGCGCACTTCGAAAGTCGCGCGCGTCGCCCCCGCGGCGATGGTTGCCGAGGGCGGCGTCTGGACCGCGCCACTCGTGCTCCGGAGGAAGAACGTCAGCGCCGTGTCGGCGGGCGAGGCGATGTTGACCGACGCCGTGATGACCGATCCGGCCAGTACGCCCGCCGCGGGGGCCGTCGAGAGCCGCACCGCGCGCCGCAGCGCCGTGTCGATCGCGGCCCGCTGGTCGGTGACGCGGGCGAAGAACGGCTCGAACGCCTGCCGATAGGTCTCGATCTGCTGAATCTGCTGCGCCGCCGGCTCCACGCCCGTCCCCGTCACCAGGATGAACGCGATGCGATAGCGGCGCTGCGCGACGGTGTGGTCGGGCACGCGCCTGCCTTCGGCGGCGACGATCTCGTCGATTTGGATGTCGCGGCGCCGCCCGTCAAAGCGCACGCCGGTCTGCGGGGTGCGGCTGCCCCCGGTGGTCGTCGGATTCTCGACCAGGAATGTCGGCGGGACTTCCTCGGGCGCGCGGAAGCCCATGAGGTATTGATCGAGCGGCGCGTAGCCTTCCACGGTGCCGACAGTGGTGAAGCGAGGCGTGACGCCCGGCCCGTCGTCGCGGATGCGGTTGCCTTCGAGCAGCGACGCTTCCGAATTGAAAACGAAATTCCAGTGCGCCGTCTGGCGGCCGAGCATGGGGCGCGCGCTGGGGTCGAACGGATCGCGCACGCTGGCGAAGGCCAGGAACAGGTGGCCGGCCTCGTGTCCGAGGATCGTCAGCGGCGTGTCGCGGCTGGTGGCGCGCGAAGGCACCACGGCGTTGGGGTCCGCCGGATACTGCGTGATGGGGCCGAAATTCAGCACCGCCTGGAGCCGCCGCGGCGAACCGAACTCGGCGCCGCTCTCGACGATGGTGTCGCCGTAGCCGGTGCGCTGGTTGCGTACGGTGACCTCGTACGCCACGGCGCCCGGACTCGCGGCCACGGCCAGGTTGTTGAAGATGGCCAGGTAGTCGTAGGCGTCGTCGTGGGTCTCGTAGAATTTCTGCGCGGCCAGAACGATATCGATCTCCTCGACGTTGGTGAAGCGCTCGACGACCGCCGCGGTGAACTCGCGCGCGTCGCCCTGCGCGAACGCCACCACCTCGGTAGCGCCGAGTACGCCGCCCGGCGCCACGCCGACCACGGCGGTGCGCGTGGTGATGCGCTCGTAGACCACCTCGATGCGTCCGGCCGCGTACAGGCGGATGTGGAACGTCTGCGTGATGCCGAAGCCGGACGCCGAGTATTCCGGCACGTTGGTCCAGGTCACGGTGAAGCGCCCGGCTTCGGCGATGGTGCGGACGCTGTCGGCGACGATGGACGGATCGAGGTCGCGGAAGAGCCCTGCGATGCGCGGCGGTCCGGCGGTGACTCGCCCGAGCGAGCGCTCCGTGGTGGCCGCGTCGGCGGCGTTAAAGGTCAGGTTGCCGTCCGAGTTGACGAAGACGCGGTTGTAGGTGGCGCCGAAGAACGGGAACGGGAAGGGCAGCACCACTTCGCGCGCGTCGTCGTCGCCCAGGCCGCTGAGGGGCGTGCCGGCGTTGGCGGCGGTGGGGAGGTCGGCGGGCAGATCGCCGATCGAGAACTTGTAGGCGCTCGCCGCCGCGTTCGACGGGGTGAACGTCAGCAGGCGGCGGTCGAGATTGAAATCGTTGCGCCGCGCGACCACTCCGTCGCGATCTTCGAGGATCGTCAGATTACCGATGTCGCGGGCGACCGAAGGAATCGACGCCTGGCGCGCGGATTCGAGCGCGATCGCCGGGCGCAGGCGCGACTGCCGGTGAAGATGCAGCTCCTCCTTCCACCGGTCCGGATAACTGCCGCAGACCAGCAGGTCCTCGCGCGCGCCGGCCGGGACGGCGAGGAACAACAGCAGAAGAAAATGCGTAATTCGAGGCATGGAGGCGACGCTGAAGAGGCTCTCGCCCCTATTGTAAGATACGCGGTTGGATGCCCCGCCGTTTCGGCGCGCGGGCGATGGAGGTTTCCTCATCATGGCTTTTTGCACGGGTTGCGGCTCGCAGATCGCCGCCGACGCGAAGTTCTGTCCCGGATGCGGGCGAGCCGCCGGCGCCGGAAGCGCGGTGGCGACGGCGGTCGCCGCCGCCGAACCTCTCTCCTACACCATACACGGCGACAACCTGCAAGTTGCGCGGCTCAAGCTGAAGCCCGGCCAGGAAGTCTTCGCCGAAGCCGGGAAGATGCTGTACAAAACGCCCAACGTGGCCTGGGAAACCAAGATGAGCGGCAGCTCGCTGGGCGAGAAAATCTGGGGCGCGATTAAACGAAAAGTCGCCGGCGAGTCGCTGTTTCTGACGTATTTCCGGGCTTCCTCGGACGGAGAAGTCGGATTTGCGGGCGATTATCCGGGACGCATCCAGGCGTTCGATCTGGCGGCGGGGCAGAACATTCTGGTGCAGCGCGACAGCTTCCTGTGCGCGCAGTCTTCGGCGGAGCTGAACGTCGCCTTCACCAAGAAGCTCGGAGCGGGCTTTTTCGGCGGCGAAGGTTTCATCCTGGAGCGGCTCACCGGACCCGGCACGGTCTTCATTCACGCCGGCGGCGACCACATCGAGTTCACCTTGAAGCCCGGAGAGAGCCTCCAGGTGGACACCGGCTGCATCGTGGCGTTCGACGACTCGGTGGACTACGACATCCAGTTCGTCGGCGGCATCAAGACCGCGATATTCGGCGGCGAGGGCCTGTTCCTGGCGACGCTGACCGGGCCCGGCCGCGTGATCGTGCAGAGCATGACGCTCGAGAAGCTCCGCCGCGGCATGGCTCCGGGATTGACCGGCGGCGACGAGCGCGGTCCGCTGGGTTCGATCACCAACATTTTCCGAAGCGAAGATTGAGTCACGCCCCTTCCGAGGAGGCCGGGCAGTTCCGAATCAGAGGTTTGGCAGGTTGCGGTGCGGCGCCGCCGGGGGTGTGTGCATAGGCTCGGGGTGAGCTATGTCGCCCGCCGATCACTTGCCGTTCGACCCGGCGAGCCTGCACCCGGCGTTTCGCGAGAAGGTCAACCGGCTGATCGCGGCGCTGGCCGCCGAGGGCCTCCCGTTCCGGCCCTTCGAGGGATTCCGCACCCCGGTGCGGCAGGACTGGCTGTACCAGCAGGGCCGCACGCGGCCCGGCGCCGTCGTGACGAAGGCTCGGGCCTGGGAATCGTATCACCAGTACGGACTGGCGGTCGATTTCGTGCTCTACCAAAACGGCAAGTGGAGTTGGGAGACCGCCGGGGGCCGCATGCGGGATTGGAACCGGATGATCGCGCTGGGCAAGGCGCAGGGCCTGGAGCCGCTCCGCTTCGAACTGCCGCACCTGCAACTGGGGGGCCTGAGGATCGCGAACCTTCGGAAAGGGGCGGCGCCGGAGGGCGGCGACTCCTCCTGGTGGGAGGCGATCGCCAAGGCGGCGGGAGAGTGGAGCGGGTCGCCCGCGAATCCGCCGTTCGACTGGCCGCCCGAAACCCGCGTCAGTTCGCGACGGGGAGGCCGCAGGCCTTCCAGGCGTCGAAGCCCCCGGTGACGTTGACCACCTGCCCGATTCCGGCGCGCTTCAGAATGCTGGCGCCGATCGAGCTGCGATAGCCGCCCTTGCAGTAGACAAACACCGGCGCGGCGGCGTCGAGTCCCGTCAGAGCCGACGGCAGCTTGTTCAGCGGAAGATTGGCCGCGCCGCCGATGTGGCCTTCGCTCCACTCGCCGGGCTTGCGCACGTCGACCACCTGGATCGGGTCGCCCGAGCCGAGCCACTCGCTCAGCTCCTGCACCGAGATCTGCGGGATGTGGCCGGCTTCCAGTCCGGCGCGCACCCAGGCCACGATTCCGCCCTTGAGGTATCCGGCGACCTTCTCGATGCCGACACGCGCCAGGCGCATTCTCGATTCCTCGGCGTGCTCCTCGTCCTCGGCGACCAGCACGATCTCCTGGTCCAGGCCCACCAGCGCGCCCGCCCAGGAGGCGTACTGTCCCGAGAGGCCGATGTGCATCGACCCGGGAATGTGCGCCGGTCCGAACTCCATCGGCGGACGCGTGTCGAGCACCAGCGCTCCGGCGCGCTGCCTTTCGAGCGCCTCGCGCGGCTCGAGCGCCGGAAGCGGCGGCAGGGCGGCGAGCGGGGCGGCGCCGGAGCGGTTGATCTCCACGTCCTGCGCAAAATAGCCCGGCCGCTCGGGCAGCTCGGCGGTCAGCAGCCGCACGAACTCGTCGCGATCCTTGGGTTGCAGCGCGTAGTTGACGCGCCGCTGCACGCCGATGGTCGACTTGCGCTCGGCGCTCATCTGCCGCCCGCACAGCGACCCGGCGCCATGCGCCGGATACACCTCGACATCGTCGTCGAGCGTCAGCAGCTTGGTGTGGAGGCTGTCGAAGAGCATGCCGGCGAGCTGCTGCGGCGTGTGGCCGGGCGAGAGATCGGGACGGCCGACGTCGCCGATGAACAGGGTGTCGCCGGTGAGCACCGCGAAGGGAGAGGCCGCGCGGTCGAGGTCGGTCACCAGGATGGAGACGCTTTCGAGCGTGTGGCCGGGAGTTTCGAGGAACCGCAGCACGCAGCGGCCGAAGCGGACCTCGTCGCCGTCCTTGACGGGCACGTGCGGAAATCGGGCGCCGGCGCTCGAGCCGAGATAGATGTCGGCCCCGGTCCGCGCGGCCAGCTCGCCGTGGCCGGAGACGAAGTCGGCATGCAGATGCGTCTCGATCACGTGTGCGATCTTCAGTCCGTGTTTGGCGGCTTCCTCGATGTAGATCCCGACGTCGCGCTGCGGGTCGATCACGGCGGCGACGCCTTCCGAGCCGATCATGTACGAGGCGTGCGAAAGACAGGTGAGGTAGAACTGCTCGAAGTACAAGTGACGATCCCGTGCCTATTCTACCGCCGCGGTGTCAGCGAACGGTCGCGCGCACGCGCACGCCGTCGGCCAGGGCGGCGTCTCCCGGCAGCGCCACCAGCGCGCCCTCGGCGGCGCCGCGGACGATCTCGGCGCGCGTCACGCTGGTGACGCCCACCTGAACGGCGCGCCGCGCCACGCGATCGCCTTCGAGAACGAACAGGACGGTGGCGTCGCCCTCGCGGCGCAGGGCCTCCTTGGGAACGGTGAGCGCGCCGGCGACCTCGCGGGATCGGACCTCGGCGTCGATATTGGCGCCGGGCGGCAGCTCCCGTCCGGGGTTGTCGATGCGGCAGATCACCTCGCCGACCTGGCGCGTCCCCAGAGGCGCGATGCGCGACGGCATGGCCGCCACGCGACCCTCCCAGCGGCGGCCGGGCCGCGCGTCCCAGGTGATGACGACAGGCATGCCGGGGCCGACGCGGCCGAGCTCGGGCTCGTCGACGTAGACGATCACGCGCAGGCGCTCCAGGCGCCCGACCTCGCCGATCGGGTCGCCGGCGCGCAGCCAGGCGCCGGGCCGCGCGTCGAGCTGATACAGCACGCCGTCCATGGGCGAGCGGACGATCCCGAGGTCGATGCGCCTTCGCGCGGCTTCGGCGGCGACGGTGGCTTCGCGCAGGCGCGCCTCCGAGGCGGCGCGGTCGCCCTTGGAGGTGAGAGCCGTGCGCTTGCGCTCCAGCGCGGCGATCTCGGCGTCGGCGCGCTTGACGCGGTCTTCGAGCGGGGTGATTTCCGAGGGCGCGGCGGCTTTCTTTTCGACGAGCCGCCGCAGGGAGGCGATATCGCGGCGCGCGATGTCGCGGTCGAGACGCGCGCGGGCGGCGGCGGCGGCGATCTCGGCGAGCTCGGCGCCCGATCCGCCGCGGTCGTAGACTTCGATTTCGGCGCGCGCCTGGGCGATGCGCGCCTCGGCGGCGGCGAGGGCGGTCTGCGCGTCGCGCGTATCGAGCTCGGCGAGAATGTCGCCCTTGCGCACGGTGGCTCCGCGCTCGACGGAGAGTTTCCCGATGGGGCCTTCGACGGCGGCGCGCACCGGCATCCACTCCTCGGGCTCGACCTTGCCGTTGGTGACCAGCGTACTCACCAGCGTCTCGCGCACGACGCGGACGAAGGCGACCTCGGGCGGGGCGCTCCGCTGGCGCACGAGCCACCAGGCGGGCGCGCCGATCGCCGCGATCAGGAGGGCGGCCAGGAGCAGCTTCTTCAATCCAGTATTGTAATCGCGGGCCTCGCGGCGCGTATGCTACTATCTGAGCAGCGAACCGTCAAACAGGCGCCGGAGAGGTGGCTGAGTGGTCGAAAGCAGCGGTTTGCTAAACCGTCGTAGGGGCCTAAACCTCTACCGGGGGTTCGAATCCCCCCCTCTCCGCCATACCCCGGTTTCTTGTTTCACGCTCACGGCCGCCAGTCATTCCCCCCAGCGGCGTTTAACGGCATCCATGATACGCTGGTCAGGTGATTCGGTCCTTCGGTTGTCGAGAGACCGAGGAGCTTTTCCGCCGCCATCGCAGCCGCAAGTTCGCCAACATCGCGAAGGTCGCGCGCCGGAAACTCAGGATGCTCGATGACGCCGAGACGCTGGAGGATGTCGCCGCGGTTCCGGGAAACCGGCTCGATCCTCTGGTCGGGGATCGAAAGGGTCAACACAGCATCCGGATCAACGACCAGTGGCGGATCTGTTTCCGCTGGCGGAACGGCGCGGCGGAAGACCTGGAGATTGTCGACTACCATTAGGGGGTAAGTGCAGCGATGCCAGTCAAGGATCGCCTTCCACCAATCCATCCGGGAGAGGTCCTCCGCGAGGAGTTCCTGGCCCCACTCGGGATGTCCGCAAACGCGCTGGCGCTCGCGCTCCGCGTGCCCGCCACCCGCATTAACGACATCGTCAATGAGAAACGCGGGATCACGGCGGACACGGCCTTGCGCCTGTCCCGCTATTTCGGCACGACAGCCAGATTCTGGCTGAATCTTCAAGCTTCCTACGAGCTGGAGGTTGCCGAGGACCAACTGGGAAGCGTGGTGGCTCGGGAAATCCTGCCGCGCAGCGCCGCGTAAACGCGAATCCGAGAAGTCTTCGCCCCCTATCCGCCCCGCAAATAGCGCCCCGTGTGCGACCCCGCCGCCCGGGCGACCTGATCCGGCGTCCCTTCGGCGACCACCTGACCGCCGCGATCCCCGCCCTCGGGGCCGAGGTCGATGACCCAGTCGGCGTTGCGGATCACGTCGATATTGTGCTCGATGATGAGCACGCTGGCACCGGAATCGATCAGCCGCTGAAACGCCGTGAGGAGCTTGGCGATGTCGTCGAAGTGCAGCCCCGTGGTGGGCTCGTCGAACAGGAACAGCGTGTGCTTGCAGTCGGAGCCCGCCAGGTGCGCGGCCAGTTTCACGCGCTGGGCCTCGCCGCCCGAGAGCGTCGTCGCCGACTGGCCGAGGCGCAGATACCCGAGTCCCACCTCGGCCAGCAGCTTCAGGCGCGCGGCCAGCCGCGGGGCGTCCTCAAAGAAATGCAAGGCTTCGGCGACGCTCAGCCGCAACACCTCGTGCACGTTCAGTCCGCGGTAGCGAACGTCGAGAATGCCGCTCTTGAAGCGCGTCCCCTGGCACTCCTCGCACACCAGCTCAACGTCGGCCAGGAACTGCATCTCGACCGTGACAGTGCCGTCGCCCTGGCAGGTCTCGCAGCGTCCGCCGGGAATGTTGAACGAGAAGTGACCCGCCGTGTAGCCCCGCCGATTCGACTCCGGCGTCGAAGCGAATAGTTCGCGGATTTGATCGAAGGCTTTGATGTAGGTCACCGGATTCGAGCGCGGCGTGCGGCCGATCGGCGACTGATCGACCAGCACCACCTGCTTCACCATGCGCGCGCCTTCCACCTTGCGGCAGGTCAGCTTCTCGCCGGCTTCGACCGCCTCGTCGCCGGCGGGGTTTTCCGCGCCCGACTGGCCGAGCGCGCGCGTCAGCGAGCGGTCGATCACCTCGTGCACCAGCGTCGATTTGCCCGATCCCGAAACGCCGGTGATCACCACCATCATGTCGAGGGGCAGGGCGACGTCGATGTTGCGGAGGTTGTGCGCGCGGCAACCGAGAAAGCGCAGCATGCGGCGGTCGTTCGGCGATCGGCGGACGTGGCGCTTCGCCGTCGACAGCGTGCCGCTGAGATAGCGCCCCGTGAGCGACCCCGCGCCGTCGCCGCGCAGCTCCTCGTACGATCCCTCGAACGTCACGCGGCCGCCGTTCTCGCCGGCGCCGGGGCCGAGGTCGACGATGTGGTCGGCGGCGCGCATCACCTCGGCGTCGTGCTCGACGACGACGATGGTATTTCCCAGGTCGCGCAGCTCGTGCAGGATGCGGATGAGCCGGCCGGTGTCGCGGCTGTGCAGGCCGATCGACGGCTCGTCGAGCACGTAGCAGGCGCCGACCAGGCGCGACCCCAGGCAGGTCGCGAGCTGGATGCGCTGGGCCTCGCCGCCGGAGAGCGTCGCCGAGAGGCGGTCGAGCGTGAGGTAGTCGAGTCCCACGTCGTTGAGGAAGCGCAGGCGCTGGCGGATTTCGACCAGCACCTTGCCGGCGACGGCGCGTTCCTGGGTGTCGAGGTCGAGCGACTCGAAGAAGGCGAGCGCCTCGGCGATGTTCAGGCGCGAGGCCTCGGCGATCGTCTTATCGCCGACCCGGACCCAGAGCGCCTCGGGACGAAGGCGGCCGCCGCGGCAGTCCGGGCACTCCGAGTAGCCGCGGAAGCGGCTCATGAACACGCGCACGTGGACTTTGTACTTTTTGGTATCGAGATACCGGAAAAAGCCGCGGATTTCGTGCTGAACGATCTCCTTTTCGTCGTCGCGCAGGTCGGCGTAGGGCGTCTGGAAGCGCACGCGCCCGCGGTGACGCCTCTTGAACTCGGTGTAATAGAGGCGGTACTGGGGAGTCGACCAGGGCGCGATGGCGTTCTGGTCGAGCGTGCGCCAGGGGTCGGGGATGATGAGGCCGGGCGCGTAGTCGACGGTGTTGCCGAAGCCCTGGCAGCGCGGGCAGGCCCCGAAGGGATTGTTGAAGCTGAACAGGCGCGGCTCGGGCTCGGCGAAGTCGCGCTCGCAGCGTTTGCAGGAGAATTTTTCGCTGAAGCGGAGCCGGGCGGGGTCCGCCTGCGGTCGCGGCTCGGTAAGGGGACCCGGCGCGCCGGCGGCAGGCTCGAAAATCACCTCCCCCGATTCGCGATAGCAAATCTCCAGTGTGTCGACCAGCCGCTCGCGCGGCGCCGGCATCGCCAGGCGATCGACGAGCGCGAACAGGGGCTTGGCGAAATCGATCTCCAGAAGCGACTCGGGAGTGGAGAACTCGAACGTCCTGCCTTCCTGAAAGAGCCGGTTGAAGCCCTTCTTGCGCAGCTCGAAGAGGCGATCGCGCAGCGCCGCGGTCTTCGACTGCGCCAGCGGGAACAGCGCGTACCACCGCGAGCCTTCCGGCAGCGCCAGCAATCGCGCGGCGACGTGGTCGACGGTGTCGCGCGCCACGCGCTCGCCGCACGAGGGGCAATACGTCCGCCCGGCGCGGGCGTAGAGCAGCCGCAGGAAGTCGTGCAACTCGGTGGCGGTGGCCACGGTCGAGCGCGGATTGCGCGTGGTGTTCTTCTGCCGGATGGCCACCGGCGGCGCGATGCCGTCGATCTGGTCGACGTCGGGCTTCTCCATGCGCTCCAGGAACTGCCGCGCGTAGGCCGAAAGCGATTCGACGTACCGGCGCTGCCCCTCGGCGTAGATGGTGTCGAACACCAGCGACGATTTTCCCGATCCGGAGACGCCGGTGACGACCGTCAACTGGTTGTGCGGAATCGACAGACTGACGTTCTTGAGGTTGTTGACGCGAGCGCCGTGAATGACAATGGACTCTTGCACCGCGGGAGGGCTGTCTGCCACTCAGTATAACAGCGGCTCGCACGGGCGCATTCCGCCGCGCGCTGTTGGCGTGGTACAGCGGCGCGAAGCGCGATCTTCCCTGGCGGGCGACCGCCGATCCCTATCGCATCTGGATCTCGGAGATCATGCTCCAGCAGACGCGCGTCGCCGCCGTGATTCCTTACTACGAGAGGTTCGTGCGGCGGTACCCGAATGCCGGCGCGCTGGCGCGCGCGCCCGAGCAGGAGGTCCTGGCCGCCTGGGCCGGACTCGGCTATTACTCGCGCGCCCGCAACCTGCATCGCGCGGCCAGGGAGATCGCCGCGCGCGGAGCTTTCCCGGGCGAGTACGACGAGATCCGCGCGCTGCCGGGCGTGGGCGACTACACCGCCGCCGCTGTCGCGAGCATCGCCTTCGGCGAGCCGCGCGCGGCGGTCGACGGCAACGTGCTGCGGGTGATGGCGCGGCTCACCGGCGACAGCGGCGAGATCGGGTCGAGCGTGACGCGGCGCCGACTGGGCGAGGCGGCGTCGGCGCTGCTCGACCGGCGGAGTCCCGGCGCGTTCAATCAGGCCATGATGGAGCTGGGAGCGACCGTCTGCACGCCGCGCGATCCGCAGTGCGGCGGCTGCCCGGTGGCGCGATTCTGCGAGGCCCGGCGCGCAGGGCGCGAGCGCGAGCTTCCGGTGAAGCGCCGCGACACCCGCAAGGTCCGGGTTGACGTGACGCTGCTGATCGTCCGCCGCAACGGCGGGATCCTGATGCGCCAGCGCCCGGCGGCCGGGCGCCGCCTCGCCGGCTTCTGGGAGCTTCCCGAAGCGGGCGACCTGCCGCGCGCCGTCCTGAGCCGCGCCCTCGGCGAGTTCCGCCACGCGATCACATACCACGACTACCGGGTCGCGGTGGCGGAGGCGGGAGTACGGGGGACGCCGCGCGGGTACCAGTGGATCGGCGGCGAAGATTTAACGCGCCTCCCGCTCACCACGGCAACGAGAAAAGCGCTGCGGTGTTTATGATAGAGAAAACCCTGGGGCGAGGCCCGATACCAACAATGACCCGCGACCGCAGAATCCTGTACGGCAAGATCGCCGCCATTTTCAGCGCCGTGCCCATGATCATCATCGGCAACAATAATGGACCCGATCCACGTAGCACGGGCGCGCCCGGCGATCAGACATGCTCGCGCACCGACTGCCACGTGGGCACTCCGATCAACGACGGCCGGGGCAGCGTCGAGATCACATTCCCCAGCGGCCTGACCTACACGCCCGGCGAAGCGCAGGTGTGGCGCGTGACGGTAACCGGCGCCGGTCAGCGCGCCTTCGGATTCCAGGCCTCGGCGCGGCCGGCGAGCAACTCGCGCAGCGCGCAGGCCGGCCGGTTCCGCGCGACCGACGCCAGCACCTTTGTCCTGTGCGAGGACGGGCGCCTGCGGCCCAACGCCGGTAACTGCAACCCGGCGGCGCCGCTGGAGTTCATCGAGCACAGCTTTCCGGGCGACGCCGGCACGTTCCAGTTCGAGTGGACGCCGCCGGCGGCCGACATCGGGCCGGTTAACGTCTACATCGCCGGCAACGCGGCCAACGCCAACGGCATGAACACCGGCGATCGCATCTATACCAACGAGTATGTGCTCCAGCCGCGTCAGCTCACCTTCGACCGGCCGGCGATCCGCGCGCAGCAACCCGTGTTGCAGGCCTTCAGCGGGATGCCGGGACTCTCGTCGGGCACATGGCTGGAGATCTACGGCACGGGCTTCGCGCCGGTCTCGCAGGAATGGGGCGGCGCCGACTTCAACGGCAACACGGCGCCGACCAGCCTGCGCGGCGTGCGCGTCAACGTCAACGGCCGGCCGGCGTTCGTGCGGTTCATCAGTCCGACGCAGGTCAACGTCCAGGCGCCCGACGACGCGGCCACCGGGCCGGTGCAGATCGAAGTGGTTAACCCGGCGGGCACGAGCACCGCGGTCAGCCTCACCAAGACGCGCGCGTCGCCGGCGCTGCTGACGACCCCGGCGTTCAACGTGAACGGCACCCAGTACGTCGCGGCGCTGCACACCGACTTTGTGACCTTCGTCGGACGGCCGAGCCTGATCGCCGGCGTCCCGTTCCGTCCCGCCGCGCCCGGCGGCACGATTATCGTCTTCGCGGTGGGCTGCGGCGCGACGAATCCGGCGAGTCCCGCCGGACAGTTCTTCCCCGACGCGCGGGCGCTGGCCGCGCCCTTCCAGGTGACGTTCGGGACCACCGTGGCGTCGGCGCAGGCGGTGCTCGCGGCGCAGGCGATCGGACTCTGCCAGTTCAACGTCACCGTACCGAACGTGCCCGACGGCGACATCCGCATCGACGCCACCGTCGACGGCGTCGCTACCGGGCAGACACTTTTCACGACGGTTCAGCGATAATCGAAGAGATGGCGACAACCTCTGTCGCGGGGCGACTCTTGAACGCGCAAAACGGAGCCTGCTCGCCGCGTGGGTAACTGCTCCTCACGGAAGGTTCTGCATCTCGGCTCGCGGCCCTTTGCGCGCCTCGTTATCGCCGCCCACTCTGCCGCGTTTGTTTCGATCGTACTCGCTGAACTCACCGGCCCCCTCCCGCGCCGCACGGGCGCGCCAATCGATGGAGGGATCGACTGCACCGACTGCCACCAGACTTTCCGCCCGGCCAACGTCGACACGCGGGGACGCGTGTTCGTGGAGGCCATCGACTACACACCCGGCGTTAGGCAGAACCTCCGCGTCGTGGTCGAGCACCCGGAGGCGATCCGCTGGGGCTTCCAATTGACGGCCCGCCTGGTCAACGACGAATCCCGTCAGGCAGGGACGTTTACGCCGAACAGTAATGTCCGCGTCATCTGCGATAACCGGCGCGACGCGCCCTGCAACGGCGGCATCGAGTTCGCCAGCCACCGCACGGCGTCAACACAGGCCGGACAGCGCAACCGCGGCGAGTGGGACATCGAGTGGACGCCGCCCAACTTCGAGGCCGGCGACGTCATCTTCCGCGTCGCGGGCAACGCCGCCAACGGCAACGGCCTGAACACCGGCGACCGCATCTACACCTCGTTCCTCCAGATCGACCAACTGGCCTGCAACTCGGCGGTCCGGCCCTTCCTGCGCAGCGTCAACAACGCCGGCTCGTTCGACAGGACGGTGTCGTTCAACTCGCTGGTGAGCCTGTTCGGGACCGGATTCCAGTCGCCGGGAGTGGTCCGCGAGGCCGGGCGTGCCGAGATTATCGACGGCAAGTTTCCGACGCAGCTCGTCTGCGTGGCCGTGGAGATCGACGGGCAGATGGCGCCGATCACCTACGTGCGGCCCGACCAGATCAACGCACAGATCCCCACTACGGTGAACCTGGGGCCGGTGCAGGTGCGGATCGTCGTCAACCCGGGCCGTCCCAACGAGCTGCGCAGCGACGTCGGGCAGATCGTACTGAGCGAGTACTCGCCTTCGCTGTTCACCTTTAACGGAACCAGCGCCGCCGCGGTCTTCGCCGGGGGCGGCGTGCCGGTCGCGCAGCCGACGGTGCATCCGAGCGGGCGTCCGGCGCAGGGCGGCGACCTCGTGAGCCTGTTCGGGACCGGCTTCGGGGCGACCGAGCCGGTCTTCCGTGCCGGCGAGCTGGCGCCGCCGGCGGCCGCGCGGCTACGCGACCCGTTCAGCGTGGCGATCGGCGGCGTGGTCCTGCCTGTCGAGGACGTGCTTTACGGCGGCACCGCGCCCGGATCGATCAGCGGACTCTACCAGTTCAACGTGCGGCTGCCGCGGACGCTACCGGCGGGCGATGTGCCGGTGGAGATTCGGATCGGGGGCGTTGCCACCCAGGGCGGAGTGACGATTCCGGTGAGATAGGGGTTCAAAACCCGGAGGGTTTTATCCAGAAACTCTCCGACCATTGTCCGCCCGAGCGCACTGTTTGCAGGTCCTTCACGATTCCCTGGTGCGCCAGATTGAAGGCGTTGGTCGGCCCCGTCATCGGCTCGAAGCAAATGAAGTTGCGCCCCTGCGGCGCGTAGACCACGCCGACCGTGTACTTCGGGCCGAACTCCACGGCGATCCTCTGCTTGGCGCCCTCCACCCAGAACGCCGCGCGGCCGGAGGAGTCGCGCCCGAGGCCGCCGAATACGTCGTCCAGTTGGGTTCCGGCGAGATGCAACGGGTCGGCCAGCGCGACCGGACGCTTCTCGCCGGTCGGAATCAGCTCCTTCGACAGTACATAATGATCGCGCGCCGGCAGGTGGACCTTCCACCGGTCGCGCGGCGCATCCGGGACCTGGTAATAGGTGTGGTAGCCGATCGACACCGGCATAGGGCCGCTCGAGAGGTTCTCGATGGTCGTGCGGACCTCTAATACGCCGTCGCGCAAAAGATAGGTCATTTCGATGGCGTGGGCGAACGGGAACTGCGCCATCCAGTCGGAATTCTTCCAGAATTCCAAGCGGCTCGTGACCTGGGCGCCCTTGTCGTCGGCCCACAACGTGACGACCTTCCAGTCGGCGGCATAGACCAAAAGGCCGTGGATGGGCTTCTTGTTCCCGTCGAGACGGAAGTTCCCCAGTTCCGCATTGAGCAGGTACCTCTTCCCGCCGAAAAAGAAGGCGTTCTGGTCGATCCGGTTGGCCCACGGTGCCAGGAACGGATTGCCGGCCTGCGCCGGACGCGCCTTCCACTCGGCCAGCGTCTGGAACGGCGCCCAGAGGATCGAATGGCCACGCACCTTCATCTCGTAGGCGTTGTTACCCATCCAGGGCGCGACTCGGACTTCGGTCTCGCGGCGGCTGTCGGCCAGCCGGATGACCTCCATTCCCTCAACCTGGATTCTCTCGGCGGCGTAGTCGGCGGCGCTCATGGCTGTTATCGTACTGATTATTAAGGCTAAGCGAGCGGAGCGCACCTAGATGCTCTCCCTCAGATCCAGCTCGGTGTCCTCGCGGCAGCAGACGCAGATGCCCGGCGCATAGGTCCGGATGGCGCAGGTGTCGCACCAGTAGGTGACCACCAGACGCCGCCCGGACTGGAGCACCCGGAGCGGACTCGTGTGGGAGGGGTCGACCCGGAGGCGACCGGCTTCGATCCGCCCGCGCACTTCGATCTCGGCGCCGTCCAGGCGGCGATCGCGCAGAACCGACATGACCTCGTCGTCGCCCGCGAGCTCGATGGCCTCCTTGTCTCCGTGGCGAATACGAGGCGAATTGACGTTGTCCAGCCGACCCACCCGGTGCTCCCCCGCCTTCAAAGCGGAGCCGAGCACGGTGAGGCCGATCCAGGTCCGGCGTTTCATGATATGCCTTGCATTGTACCACCGAACGGACCTGTTACTCGTCAATCTCCACATCTCTTGTATTGTGAACAACATACCTAGATTATCCGATCCGAGTACCCCCATTGACATTAGTCGCTTGTAGCGCTATGCCGCAGTACCTTAGCAGTGGTAGCACAGTTGGCATTCGAGCCTCGGAGTTATTTGACGAAAACCACCGTTTTCTACTTGACTACCGACCCGGGCGAAGGTAGAGTAATTCATGAGCGTCGCACGGCGACGCCATGAGAATGAGGCCGTCACGAAAATGGTCTCATCGGAGGAGGACGAAAAAATGAAATCGATCACTAAGCTGTGCGTGCTGGCGCTCTGTATCACAATCTTCGCCGGCGTGGCGTCCGCGACGGTCGCTTGTCCGTCGGAGTCTCTCGAATACTACATCGCGAACTTCGGCCCAACGGGCAGTGTATGCGCGATCGGCGACAAGAACTTCGGCGGGTTCCAGGCAAGCCTGATCAACCTGGGCGCTGATCAGGTGAGCATGATTCCTGTCGAGCCGATCGTGGACCGGCTGATGGGATTCCGGATCACCGGACTGTTCGCCCTTAACAACACCGTGGACGTGCAGTTGATGTTCAACGCGTGGACGGCGAACGGCGCCGCGCGCATTTCCGACGTCGACGCGCTGATCAGCAACATCGGCATTTCGCCGGGGACCAACGGTCTGGTTCAGCTCACCGAAGACGTTTGCGAAGGCGGGACTTTCACCGGCAGCATCGGTTCCCCGAATTGCAGCGGCACGACGGTTGCTGGCGCCATCACTCTGGCAACCTCGTCGAGCGCGATATCCCTTTCGGACACCTACCTGCTGTCGAACCTGGTCAGCGTCCTCGGGATTCGCAAGGACTACCTGCTGCGGGCTCCTTCGTCACCCGGCAGCACGGATCAGGCCGGTTTCTCGTACACCGACAACTTGGTGTCGCAAATTCCCGAGCCTGGAACGTTGGCTCTGATCGGACTCGGTCTCGTCGGCCTGGCCGGTCTGAAGCGCTCGCGCAGAAAGTAATTTCGCAGACGTAATCCAATCTCGCAGATACGCCGGGAGGTTCCTGCCTCCCGGCGTTTTGTTTTTGAGCGCACAGCGTTTCTTGAGCGCACAGCGTGGGGCCCGCGATTTTGACAGCAGCCCACCTTTCCCGATACGGTACAATCGTTAGTTCATGGGCGCGGGAGCCTCGCTCTTCGTCACCTGCATCGTCGATCAGCTCTACCCGCGCACCGGGCTCGCGGTCGCTGACGTCCTCGAACGCCTCGGCTACTCCATCGAGTTCCGTGAGGCCCAGACCTGCTGCGGTCAGCCGGCCTTCAACAGCGGCCACTGGGACGAGGCCCGCACCGTCGCGCTGCACTTCCTGGACACCTTCGAAGACGCCAGTTCCATCGTCGTCCCTTCCGGCTCCTGCTGCGCCATGATCTCCCGTCATTTCGAGGACCTCTTCGCCGACGACGAAGCACATCTCGCCCGCGCCCGAAGCCTCGCCGGGCGCGTCTGGGAGTTCTCCCGGTTCCTGACCGACGCCGCCGGGGTCGAGGACGTGGGCGCGCGGTTCGAGCACGTCGTCACCTACCACGACAGTTGCCACGCCCTTCGCGAGCTGCGCGTCAAGGACGGGCCCCGTCGGCTGCTGGGTGCCGTCCGCGGACTGACCTTTCGCGAAATGGACGCTGCCGAGGAATGCTGCGGTTTCGGCGGGACCTTCTCGGTGAAGTTTCCCGATCTCTCGGGAGGAATGGCGCGCACCAAGATCGAGTCGATGCTCAAGACCGGCGCCGAATATGTCGTCTCCATCGACTCCAGTTGCCTGATGCAGTTGCAGGGCGCGCTCTCGCGGGCCGGTGCGCCCGTTCGCGCCATCCACCTCGCCGAAGTCCTCGCAGCCCGGTGACGATGAACGCCACGCCGCTCGTCGAGCTCCGGCGGACCCTGGACGACGGGCCTCTCCAATCGGCGATTTACACCGCAACCGGCCGGCTGATGCAGAAGCGCCGAGGGGCCATCCCGGCGGAGCTCGGCCCGGAGTTCGAGCGCTGGCGGGAGCAGGCGCACCAGATCAAGCGGCACACCATCGAGAATCTGGACTACTATCTCGAGCGGCTGGAGGCGAGCGTCGTGCGCAACGGCGGCCGCGTGGTCTACGCCCGCGACGAGGGCGACGCCATCGCCTTTCTGCTGGGCCTCGCCCGGGAGAAGGGCGCGCGGCTGCTGGTCAAGTCGAAATCGATGACCACCGAGGAAATCGAGCTTCGCGAGCATTTCGAGCGCGAGAAGATCGAGGTGGTGGAGACCGACCTCGGCGAGTACATCATTCAACTGGCCCGCGAGCGCCCGTACCACATCGTCGCACCGGCGCTGCACATGACCCGGCAGCAGGTCGCCGACCTGTTCGAGGAGAAGCTGGGCCTCCCGCGCGAGGAGGTCATCGAGAAGCAGACCATGATCGCGCGCGCCGTGCTGCGCAAGAAGTTCCTGAGCGCCGATATCGGCATGACGGGGGCCAACTTCCTGATCGCCGACTCGGGCGCCGTGGTGGTGGTGGAGAACGAAGGCAACGCGCGGCTGAGCAGCTCGGCGCCGCGCATCCTGGTGGCGGTCGCGGGGATCGAGAAGGTGATTCCGCGCGCCGCCGACCTGGCGACGTTCCTCAAGGTCCTGGGTCGCAGCGCCACCGGCCAGCCGATGACGGTCTACACGTCGTTCCTCAGCGGGCCGCGCCGCGCCGGCGAGATCGACGGTCCCGAGGAGTTCTACCTGCTGCTGCTCGACAACGGCCGCACGCGCCTGCTGGCGGACCGCGACAAGCGCCAGTCGCTCTACTGCATCCGCTGCGGCGCCTGCCTGAATCACTGCCCGGTGTACCGCAAGATCGGCGGGCACAACTATCCGTGGATTTATTCCGGGCCGATCGGAGCCATCATCACGCCGCAGTTTCACGGGGTCGGCGAGGACCCCTGGCTCCCCTACGCATCGAGTCTGTGCGGCGCCTGCGCCGATGTCTGCCCGGTGAAGATCGACATTCCGAAGATCCTGCTGGAGCTGCGGCACGAAGTGACGCAGGCCAAACGGCGCGAGGGTACGGGCCGCCTCGAGAAGCTCGCGTTTCGCGCCTGGGCGTTCGTCATGAGGCGGCCGAAGCTGTACGAGATGGCACAAATGATGGCGGGCATGATGCTGCCCGATCCGCCCTTGAAGGTGGGACCGCTCGGAGCCTGGTTGAGCCAGCGCGACCTGCCGGCGCCGCCGCCGCGGACTTTTCGGGAAGAGTGGCGGGCGCGCCGCGGCGGGTCGAAGGCAACGTAATGTCGCGCGACCACGTCCTGCATAAGGTGAGAACCGCCCTGGCGCGCAGCGCCGGACAAGCGCCCGCGCCGCTCCCGAAGGCGCTACTGAGGGTTCCGGAGCAGGACATGGCCGGCCGCGTCGCGTCGTTTTGCGAGGCGCTGGAGAGGCTCGCCGGGAAGGCGTTCGTCGCCGGGTCGGCCGCCGAAGCGCGGGATTACGCCCAGGCGCTGGCCGCCGGCCGCCGCGCGGTGGCGTCGAACAGCGGATTCCTGCGGGAGTGCGGGGTGGCGTCGATTCCGGGAGTCGAATGCGGCTTCACGGACGCGGCCGCGTTGCGCGAAGCTTGCGCCGCCGCCGGCATCGGCATCACCAGCGCCGACTACGCCCTGGCCGACACCGGGACGCTGGTCATGCTGTCGTCGGCCGAGGAGGCGCGGATGATCTCGCTGCTGCCGCCGGTTCACCTGGCGATTGTGCCGCGGAGCCGGCTGCTTACGGGCCTCGACGAGCTGTTCACGATACTGCCCGACCCGGCGGCGGTCACCAGTTCGCTGGTCTTCATCACGGGTCCCAGCCGCACCGCCGATATCGAGCAGATTCTGGTGCGCGGCGTCCACGGTCCCGGCGAAATTCATGTTGTACTGGTATAAGAGGAGCACTCGATTCATGTCGAATTGGCTGAAGTTCGCGCTGGTCCCGATGCTCGCCGTCACGGCATCGGCGCAGGTTTTCGAGGTCGGAATGCAAGGCGGCGTCTCGCGTCTCAACGGCAAGACGCTCGGGCAGTTCGGAACTACCGCGGTGGCGCTCGACGACGGCTGGCGCTTCGGCTTCCGGATGACGCTGAACAACTGGCGGTTCCTCGGCCATGAGTTCGGCTACCACTACGTCCGCACGAAGCTGAGTTTCGTCGATCCGTCGGGCACCCAGGAGGACGGAATGGCCGTCCACCAGGGCTTCTACAACTTCCTGGCGTACGCCCTGCCGGAGGGCCAGCGCGTGCGGCCGTTCGTGACCGGAGGCGTCGGCTTCAATAACTTCACGCCGCCGGGGACCTCGGTGACCTCGGGCGGCGGGCAGACCAAGTACGGCGTGAATTACGGCGGCGGCATCAAGGCCAAGGTCAGCGAGAGGTTCCTGATCCGGGTGGACGTACGCGAGTACCTTTGCGGCAAGCCCTTCGACCTGCCGGGAGCGAGCGGCAAACTTCGCCTCCTCGAACTCTCCGCGGGATTCTCCTTCTACATGTGACCCTCGTCGACCTGACGCGGCCGCTCGGCACGGCGACCCCCGTGTATCCGGGCGACCCGGCGGTCGAAGTCGAACCCGTCGAGGCCGCGCCGGGCGTCCACATCAGCCGCCTGCGGCTCGGAACGCACGCCGGCACGCACATGGACGCGCCGTCGCACTTCATCGCCGGCGGCCTGACCATCGACCTCGTTCCGCTCGGCCAGTGCGTGGGCGAGGCGGTCCTGGTGCGTTGTCCGGGTGCACGGTCGATCGACGCCGCGCTGCTGCGGGCGTATGAAGACGCGATCCGCCGGGTCCGCAAGGTGGTGGTGGACACGGGCTGGGCGGCGCACTGGGGCCGCGAGGACTATTTCACGCGGCATCCGGTATTGCCGGAGGACGCCGCGCGATTCCTGATCGACTGCGGGGTGCACCTGGTGGGCGTCGACGGGCCGTCGGTCGACCGGGCGCCGTATCCGGCGCACCGCGTGCTGCTGGGGGCGGGCGCGGTGATCGTCGAGAATCTGGCGAATCTCGACCGCATCCCGGGGCCGGTATTTCATCTCTCGGCGGCGCCGCTTCCTGTCGCCGGCGGCGACGGCGCTCCGGCGCGCGTGTTCGCCGTGATTTGACGGGTCGCGGTGCGCCGCGCTATCGTTCAGGTAGGACCGGCGCGGTAGCCAAGTGGTAAGGCAGAGGTCTGCAAAACCTTTATTCGGGGGTTC
>CAZEVY010000043.1:0-15289 GCA_964515555.1 uncultured Solibacteraceae bacterium
CCGGAGCTGCTCGGCGACCCCGGAAATCAGCTGCCCCGCCGCCGCCAGTTTCTCGCTGCGGAAAAGCTGCTCGCGAATGGACTGCTGTTCGATCAGCCGCAGCGCCGTGGCGACCTGGTTGGCGAGGTGCTGCGCCGCTGCCTTTTCGTCGGCGGTGAAGCGGCGCCCGCGCGCCGTGTAGTCGATTTCGAGAACCCCGAGCAGCTCGTCCTGCGCGAACATCGGCACGAACAGGGCCGAGCCGGGCAGTTCCTCGTCGCCGCCCCCGCCGAAGGGGCTTCGGCGCATTTCGGGGATGGTCAGCAGCGTGCGATTGCGGAAGGCGAGAGCGCACGAGCCGGCGATAGGGCCGGTGGTGGCGTCGATCGGAAAGGCCACCGCGGTGGGGTCGGCCGAGCTCGCCACGCGCTCCAGCAGTCCGGTCGCGGGCCGGTAAAGATACACTCGCGCGCGCGACGCCTGGTTGATCTTCGGCAGCCGCGCCAGGAGCCGCCGCAGGATTTCCATCGGCGAGCCCGCCGCCATGATCTCCTCGCTGAGCGAGTACATGGACCGCATGCCCCGGCGCTGCACCGACATGTGCCGCTCGCGCAGCCACCAGCCGAACAGCAGCAGGAGCACGAGCGCGCCCACGCCCAGGCCGATCCGGGCGTTCAGGGAGCCGCCGCGCTGGATCAGCGTCACCGCCGCGGCGTCGGCGACCAGCAGTTGAAACCCGCGGTCGTAGGGCCGGACGTTGGTGTACTGCGACGCCACGCCTTGCGCGCGGACGCGATCGCCCACGCGGAAGCCCAGCAGGTCGGCCCCGCCGCGCCGTGTCTCCCGCGGCAGGAAGACTTTCAATGATGCCTGGCCGTCCGCGAGTTGGAGGAAGCTTCCGCCGGCGTTCTCGCCGGCCTCCGACACCTGGCCGGCGACGCTGACCAGAACGCCCAGGTGCCGGAACGCGTTCACTTCGGCGAGGGCCAGCGGAACCGGCGCCGGCGCCGGTCCCGTCGATCGCTTGCGCAGCGCGGCCACCTGCAACACCGGCATGCCGCCCCGCCGCACGACGATTCCGGAAGCCTCCACCCGGTCGCCGGGCGCGAAGTCGGCGAAGGCGTCCGAGGGACCCTCGAGGATCAGGCCTTGCGCGGTTTCGTCCTGGATCGCCAGATGCGCGTAGTCGAGGACGCGAATGGCCGCCGCGGCGACCACGCCGGAGACGTTGATCTGCTCGCCGTCGCGCGCCGGCGTGAAGTCGGGAGCGGTGCGCGCGGCGGCGTCGGCCAGGCTGACGGTCGTCTGGGCCGGGGCCGTGAGCGCGAGGATGAGGAGCAACGCGGCGGCGCCGGCAGTCCTGCCGGCCGTGCCGGTGCGAGACCGCGAACCGGGGACCCTCATATCAGCCGATGCGGACGGGCGAACGCCGAGAGGCGCACCGGCGGATTCGGCGCCGCGAGTACCGCCGTGAGCACACGACCGACGCCCGTCACGTGACAATTCTATCAGCCGTTCGGGGATTCGGCGGCCCGAGTATCGCGAAACCGCGCCATCCGAACCATCCACGCGCCTCGCGCGTCATAATCTCCATATGCGCATCCTCGCCCCGACCCTCCTGGCGACGGCTTTGTCCGCCCAGACCCCTCCGCTGCTGCTCCAGACACCCGCCGTCAGCAAGACCCACATCGTCTTCGCCTATGCGGGCGACCTCTGGACCGTCCCGCGCACCGGCGGCGACGCCTCGCGCCTCACCGCAGGCGCCGGCCTGGAAGGCCGGCCCGTCTTCTCGCCCGACGGCACGCAAGTGCTCTTCACCGGCGAGTACGACGGCAACGTCGACGTCTTCCTCGTCCCCGCGACCGGAGGCGTCCCGCGCCGTCTCACCTGGCATCCCGCGCCCGACGTCGCGACCGCCTGGACGCCCGACGGAAAGATCGCCTTCACGTCGGCGCGCAACAGTTCCTCGTTCGCCAAGCGCCTCTTCACGATGCCGGTCGGGGGCGTCTTCCCCGCCGAGGTCGCGCTGCCGATGGTCGAGGAAGCGTCGTACTCGCCCGACGGGGCCCGTGTCGCCTACAACCCCATTTTCCGTCCCACGCAGACCTGGAAGCGTTACCGCGGCGGCCGTGCGGGAGAAATCTGGATTGCGCGCCTTTCCGACGCCTCCATCGAGAGAATCCCGCGCCGCAAGACCGCCGACAAGGACCCGCGTCCCGATTCCAACGACTACGGCCCCATGTGGGTCGAGCAGCGAATCTACTTCCTCTCCGACCGCGACGGCCCGTTCACGCTCTATTCCTACGACACGCAGTCCAAACGCGTCGAGCAGGCCGTTCCCCCGGCGGCCTTCGACATCAAGTCCGCTTCCGCCGGCCCCGGCGCCATCGTCTACGAGCAGCTCGGCGGCATCTGGCTCTACGATCTGAAGACCCGCAAGCCGCAGCGCGTCGACATCCGCGTCGCCGGCGATATGCCCGATGTGCGCCCGCGCATCGATCGCGTCAACAACAGCATCTTCTGGGCCGCTCTTTCGCCGACCGGCGCGCGGGCAGTCTTTGAAGCGCGGGGAGAAATCCTCACGGTCCCCGCCGAGAAGGGCGACGTGCGCAACATCACCAACACCACCGCCGCCGCCGAGCGCCAACCCCACTGGTCGCCCGACGGCCGCCGCATCGCCTACCTTTCCGACGAGTCCGGCGAATACATGCTGCACATCCGAAGCCAGGACGGCATCGGGGACGCGCAGAAGCTGAAGCTCTCCGATCCCCCGACGTATTACTACACGCCCACTTGGTCGCCCGACAGCAAGAAGATCGCCTACACCGACAAGCGGCTCAACCTCTGGTATGTCGACCTCGAGAAGGCCGCGCCGGTGAAGGTCGACACCGACCTCTACGACGGCCCGCGGCGCATTCGCGAGTTTTCGTGGTCGCCCGACAGCCGTTGGATTACGTACACGCGCCAGCTCGATAACACGCTGCGCGCCGTCTTCGCCTATGCGCTGGAGGGTGGCCAACGCATCCAGATCACAGACGGTATGAGCGACGCGGCCTCACCCAACTTCGACAGGAACGGCGAGCATCTCTACTTCACCGCGTCCACCGACGTCGGCCTCTCCATGGCGTGGCGCGACATGTCGGCCATGTTTCGCCCGGTGACGCGCAGCATCTACGTCGCCGTACTGCGCAAGGACCTGCCGTCGCCGCTCGCGCCCGAGAGCGACGAGGAGAAGCCCGCCGACGAGAAGAAGGCCGAGGCCCCCAAGCCCGATGCGCCTAAGCCCGTCGAGGGCGCCAAGCCGGCCGACCCCGCAAAACCCGCCGCGAAGCCCCTCGATGTCCGCATCGACGCCGACGGCATCGAGCAGCGTATTCTCGCCCTGCCGATTCCGGCGCGCGACTATTCGCGTCTCTTGACCGGCAAGGCGGGAATCCTGTTCATCCAGGAGAGTCCGTTCGGGCCAGGTCCACAGGTCCTGCACAAGTGGGACATGAAAGCACGCAAGCTCGACCGCGTCATGGACGGCTTCACCGGCTGGACGCTTTCGGAGAACGGCGAGAAACTGCTCTATCGGCAGCCGGCCGGGCGTTGGGCCATCGCCGGCACGGCCGCGGCCGTGCGTCCCACCGAAGGCACGCTGCGGCTGGACGGCATGGAAGTGCGCGTCGACCCGCGCGCCGAGTGGCCGCAGATGTTCCGCGAAGCCTGGCGCATCCAGCGCGACTTCTTCTACGATCCCAACCTCCACGGCCTGGACCTGGCCGCGACCATGCGGAAGTACGAGCCGTTCCTCGAACACGTCGCCAGCCGCGGCGACCTCAATCACCTCTTCGCCGACATGATGGGCGAGCTGACCGCGAGCCATCTGAGCGTCGGCGGCGGCTCCGGCGGCGGCCCGGAGGTGAAGCGCGTGCAGAGCGGCCTGCTGGGCGCCGACTACGCCATCGAGAACGGGCGTTATCGAATCAAGCACGTTTACACCGGCGAGAGCTGGAACCCCGAGCTGCGCGCGCCGCTAACGCAGCCCGGCGTGAATGTGACGGCCGGCGAATACATCCTCGCCGTGAATGGGCGCGAGCTGCGCGACACCGATAACCTCTACAGCTTTTTCGAGGCGACGGCTGGGAAATCCGTCAAGCTCAAGGTAGGCGCGGACCCCACGGGCGCCGGCTCGCGCGAGGTTACCGTGGTTCCCGTTGCGAATGATCGGGAATTGCGCCGGCTCGCATGGATCGAGGGCAACCGCCGCAAGGTCGATCAGCTCAGCGGCGGGAAGCTCGCCTACGTCCACCTGCCCGACACGGCGCAGGGCGGCTACACCAGCTTCAATCGCTACTATTTCGCGCAGGTCGGCAAGCACGGGGCCGTCATCGACGAGCGCTTCAACGGCGGCGGGCTCATGGCCGACTACATCATCGACTATATGCGCCGTCCGCTGATGAACTTCCGCGTCACGCGCGACGGCCGCGATTACACCACCCCGCACGGCGCCATCTTCGGACCCAAGGTGATGATCATCAACGAGTACGCCGGTTCGGGCGGCGACGCCATGCCGTGGCTGTTCCGCAAGTCGAAGAGCGGCCTGCTGGTCGGCAAGCGCACCTGGGGCGGACTGGTCGGCGGACTCGGCGGATGGCCGCTGCTGATGGACGGTGGCGTGGTTTCCCCGCCCTCGGTGGGCTTCTACAACCCGGACACGACCGACTGGGAGGTGGAGAACTTCGGGGTCGGGCCGGACGTGGAAGTGGAGATGGATCCGGCGGCGTGGCGCGCGGGTCGCGACCTGCAGCTCGAGAAGGCGGTGGAAATACTGATGGCGGAGCTGAAGAAGAGTCCTCCCCCGGTCCACAAGCGTCCGGTCTTTCCGAACTACCATAGAAGAGGTACGAGCAACTGATCATGCGAACTTTTCTGCTTCTCATCGCCCTTCCCCTCGCCGCCGCCGACTGGCCCGACTATCGCGGCCCGCGGCGCGACGGCACGTCTCCCGAAAAGAACCTTCCCGAGCGCTGGTCGCCCGCTGGCGAGAACCTCGCCTGGAAAGCGCCCTACGGAGGCCGCTCGACCCCCATCGTCATGGGCGACCGCGTCTACGTCTTCAACCCCGCCGGCAAGGACGACAACCTCCGCGAGCGCCTCATGTGCCTCGACGCCGACACCGGCAAAGTCCTCTGGGACCACCTCTCCAACGTCTGGCATAGCGACGTTCCGCCGCATCGCGTGGCCTGGTCGGCCCCCGCCGGCGACCCCGAGACCGGCAACGTCTACTTCTTCGGCGTCGGCGGCGCGCTGAAGGGACTCTCGTCTGCAGGCAAGGTGCTGTGGGAGCGGTCCCTCGCCGAGGAGTTCGGACTCGTCACCACGCACGGCGGACGGACCGTCTCGCCGATCGTCGAAGGCGACCAGGTGATCGTCAGCGGCGTCACGACGGGATGGGGCGACCTGGCGCGCGCGGGCCAGCGCTTCATGTCGTTCGACAAGCGCACCGGCCAGACCCTGTGGGTCACCGCGCACGGCGGACGTCCGTTCGATACCGTCTATTCGCCGGCGAACATCGTCGAGGTCAACGGCGTGCGGCTGCTCATCGCCGGAGGGTCGGACGGCGCCGTGCACGCCATGAAGCTGCTCACTGGCGAAGCCGTCTGGAAGTACATCATCAGCAAGCGGGGGCTCAACACCGGCGTCGTGGTCTACAACAACACCGCTTACGTCACGCAGAGCGAGGAGAACCTCGAGACCAGCGAGATGGGACTGCTCGCCGCCGTCGACGCCTCGGCCAGGGGCGACATCGGGAAGGCGCAGATCAAGTGGGCGAAGCCCGGCTACCAGTTCGGCTTCTCGAATCCCGTCATGGACGGCGACCGCTTTTTCCAGATCGACAATTCGAGCAACCTCTGGGCGTTCGACGCGGTTACCGGCCGCGACCTTTGGAAGAAGAACCTCGGCACGCTGCAAAAAGGCTCGCCGGTGCTGGCCGACGGCAAGATCTACGTCGGCACCGAGAACGGCAAGGTCTACATATTGAAGCCCGGTAACGACGGCGCCGCCGTGCTCGACGCCGACGATTTCGCCGAGGACGAGATCATCTACGCGTCGCCGGCGATCTCCAACGGTCGGGTGTTCATCGTCTCGACGAACGCCATCTACGCCTTCGGCAAGAAGGCTGGTCCGGCGGCCAAGACGGCTCCGGCGAAGCCCACGCCGCCTTCCACCGATCCCGCGACGTTCGTCCAGGTGATTCCCACCGAACTGCTGCTGAAGCCTGGGCAGACTGTCGCCTTCAAGGCGCGTCTCTACGACGCGCGCGGGCGATTCATCCGCGAGTCGCCGGCGAAGTGGGAGACCACGCTCACCGCGACCGTCGGCGCCGACGGCAAGTTCGTCGCCGGCAAGGCCAAGGGCGAGGCCGGATTCGTCACCGCCACGGTCGACGGGATCAAGGGAACGGCGCGCGCGCGCATCATCGACCCCGCGGCGCTGGCCGAGGATTTCGACGCGCTCAAGCCCGGTCCGCCGCCGCCGCACTGGATCAACACCACCGGCAAGTACGCGGTGCGCCCGAAGGACGGCGGCGGCAACATCCTCGTCAAGAACGCCGACAACGCCTTCACCAAGCGCGCCCGCTCCTTCTTCGGCCACGGCGACATGCACGACTACACGGTGCAGGCCGACGTGTTCGCCATTGAGAAGCGCCGCCAGATGGGCGACGCCGGCGTGGTCGCGCAACGCTACGAGCTGGTGCTGTTCGGCAATCACCAGAGGATCGAGATCCAGCCCTGGCAGCCCGAGGTCACGCGGACGGTAAAGAAGGACTTCGCGTGGAAGCCGAACACGTGGTATCGCATGAAGCTGCGCGTCGACAATCTGCCGGACGGCAAGGTGCGCGCGCGCGGCAAGGCCTGGCCGGCCTCGGAGCCGGAGCCCGCCGAGTGGATGATCGAGCGCGTCGACCCCATTGGCAACCGCACCGGCACGCCGGGCATCTACGCCGACGCGCCGTTTGAAGTTTTCTTCGACAATATTAAGGTGGAACCGAACTCATGAGAAAACGAATCCTGGCCGGCGCCGCGCTGGCCGCCAGTGCACTGATCGCCTCCGACCCCGGAACCGGCGACTGGCCGATGTGGGGCGGCACGGCCGACCGCAACATGGTCTCGAAGCAAAAAGGCCTCCCCACGACCTGGGACGTCAAGACCAAAAAGAACGTGAAGTGGGTCGCCGCCCTGGGATCGCAGACCTACGGGAATCCGGTAGTGGCCGGCGGCAAGGTCTTCGTCGGCACCAATAACGAGGCCGTGCGCGATCCCAAGCAGCCCGGTGACCGCGGCGTCCTGATGGCGTTCCGCGAATCCGACGGCGAGTTCCTCTGGCAGCACACCAGCGAGAAGCTCCCCGCCGGGCGCGTGAACGACTGGCCGTTTCAGGGCGTGGCCTCGTCGCCCATGATCGAAGGCGACCGGCTCTATTACGTCAACAATCGCGCCGAGGTGGTCTGTCTCGACACCGAGGGTTTCCGCGACAAGGAGAACGACGGCCCCTTCGACGGCGAGACGCTGAAGCGCGACGTCGACGCCGACATCGTCTGGAAGCTCGACATGATGGAGGAGCTGGGCGTGTTTCCGCACAACCTGGCGAACTCCTCGCCCGTCTCGCACGGCAACCTGCTGTTCGTGATGACGGCCAACGGCCACGACGAGAGTCACGTGCACATTCCGTCGCCCAAGGCGCCGGCGCTGATCGCGATCGACAAGAAGACCGGCAAGGTGGTGTGGGAGGACAACTCGGTCGGCGAGAAGATCCTGCACGGGCAGTGGTCGTCGCCGGCGGTGGGTATGATCGGCGGCGTGTTGCAGGTGGTGTCGGGCCAGGGCGACGGCTGGATTCGCGGCTACGAAGCGGTGAGCGGCAAGAAGCTCTGGGAATTCGACTCCAACCCGAAGGACTCGGTGTGGCCGAAGACGCGCAACGAGATCATCTCGACGCCGGTGATTTGGGAGGGCGTCGTGTTTCTCGCCAACGGTCAGGACCCCGAGCACGGCGAGGGGATCGGACACCTCTACGCGATCGACGGGACCAAGCGCGGCGACATCACCAAGACCGGACTGATCTGGCATTACGATAAGATCCGCCGGTCGATTTCGACCGCCGCGATTCTCGACGGAATCCTTTACTACGCCGATTTCTCGGGATTTCTCCACGCCCTGGAGGCCAAGACCGGCAAGCAGCTCTGGGTGCACGACATGCTGGCGGCCATGTGGGGATCGCCCATGATCGCCGACGGGCGGATTTATCTGGGCGACGAGGACGGCGACGTGGCGGTTCTGGCGCTGGGCCGCGAGAAGAAGCTGATCGCCGAGATGAACATGGGTAGCTCGGTGTACTGCACGCCAGTGGCGGCCAACGGGACGCTGTTCATCGCCAATCGCAATCAGCTTTACGCGCTGGCAGAGAAGAAGTGATCGTGTCCCGTGCCCACAGTACTGCGCTTGGGGCCGTATCGGCTGTTCTTTATTCGGCGGACGGCGGCGAGCCTCCTCACGTTCATGTTCAGCGCGAGGAATGCTCGGCGAAGGTGTGGCTCGATCCGGTCTCCGTGGCGAACACGAGAGGCTTCCGGGCGGCGGAGATTCAGCGCATCGAGGCGCTCGTTCGCGACAACGCCGCACGGTTGGTGGAAGCTTGGAATGAGTACTTTCACCGCGCACACTGAGGCCATCGCGCAATCCGTCCGGGTCACCGAGGACACGCTCACGGTCGACCTGGTGGACGGCAGGTCCATCAGCGTGCCGTTGGCTTGGTTCCCGCGCCTATCACATGGATCGCCATCGGAGCGCAGGAACTGGAGCCTGATCGGCGGCGGAGAAGGAATTCACTGGCCCGACCTTGATGAGGACATCAGCGTCGAAAGCCTGCTGGCGGGCCGGAGATCGGGCGAGTCGAAATCGTCGTTCGGGCGCTGGCTGGCAAGTCGCCAGCCCAAGCTGATAGGTGGACGTGAGCCTTAACGCTCGGGTGTCCAAGTTTGGCGAGATCCGCCGACCTTAGGACCCGAGTCAGTGATCGCGTTCAGGCATTCGGAGGTGATTCGGCGTATGGACGCTGGCCCGATTCTCGCGCGCATCGCGAAGCTGCTCGCTGAACACAACCTCGAGGCCGTCCTCATCGGCAATGCGGCCGCCGCCCTCCAAGGCGCCCCGGTCACGACCGTCGACTTCGATTTCCTCTTCCGGAAGACGCCCTTGAATCTTCGCAAGCTCAAGGCTTTGGCGAAGAGCCTCGATGCGGCTGTGATGCGCCCCTTCTACCCTGCAGCCGACCTCTATCGCGTCATACGCGACGAGGACGGGTTACAGCTCGACTTCATGACGTCGATCCACGGCGTTCGGTCGCTCGCGAGCCTGCGAAGCCGGGCGCTCCGTGTCGACTTCAGCGGCCACGTTCTATTAGTCGCAACCCTCGCCGACATCATCAGAAGCAAGCGCGCCGCGAACCGCCCACGCGACCGCGCGGTGCTCGATATTCTGGAGAAGGCACTCGATGAAGCGCAAGGTCACGCGAAAGGAAAAGCTCGACGCCCTGCGGCGGGAAAGTGAGCGGGTCGCGCTCGACCAAATCCGACGGTGGATGGCGCTCCCGCCCGAGAAGCGCACCAACTTCCTGCGAAAGAGGGTGAGCTACCGCGGAAGCGCGCTCTAACCGACATCTCCTACTTCAACCGGAAGCTGCTCGATCAACGCCCGGCCGCGGGGAGTCTCCTTCCCCATCTCCCGATACGCGGCGACCATCTCCCGCAGCGCGTCCTCCAGCATTTCGCGGCAGTCATCGAGGCTCCCCCCCTCGGTGACAACCTCGGGCCACTCGACCAACTGCCCCATGTATCCCGAGGGAATCCGCGTGTAGCTGGCGGTGTAGGTGCTGAGCATCCGTTACGCCAGATCCAGCCCGTCGATCCGCCCCGTCGAGTCCCCGAAGTGCTCCACCTTCACGCCCATCCGATCCATCATCGTGATGAACAGGTTCGACATCGGCGTCTCCCGGCGATACACGATACGCCGCCCGCTCTTGAGGTAGCCGTTGCCGCCGCGGCCCAGAATAATCGTCGGCAGATCCTCGTGCGTGTGACGATTCCCGTCCGACAGACCCGCGCCGTAGACGATCATCGAGTTGTCGAGCAGCGACGCGTCGCCTTCCTTCGACGCCTTCAGCTTCTCCATCCACGCCGCCAGTTGCTGCGTGTGATACACGTTGATCTGCGCCACCTTCTCGATCATCGCCGCGTTGTTCTGGTGATGCGTCAGCGGGTGGTGGCCGTCGGGAATCCCGATCTCCCGGTACGGCCGCGACGAGCCCTCGCGCGTCACCAGGAACGTGAACACGCGCGTCAGGTCGGCCTGCAACGCCACCGTCAGCATGTCGGTCATCAGCTTGAAGTGCTCGGCGAAATCGGCCGGTACGCCGTAGGGCTTCTCCATCTTCGGGTCGATCTCGGCGTTGTCCTTCTCGGCCTTCGCGATCTGAAGTTCGATCTCGCGGATCGACCCGAGATATTCCTCCAGCTTGCGCCGGTCCGTCGGCCCCAGCGCCGATTGCAGCTTGGCCGTGTCGTCCTTGACGAAATCCAGGATGCTGCGGCGATACTTCGCCTGCCGCGCCCGCGCTTCCGGCGTCAGCGCGACGCCCGAGCCGAACAGCCGCTCGAACAGCGCCCGCGGATCGAGCACCGGCGGCAGGGGCTGCGTCTCGCTGCGCCACGCCAGGTTGTTGGTGTACGCGCACGAGTAGCCCGAGTCGCAATCGCCCGCCTGGCGCGCGTCCTCGATGCCGAGCTCCAGCGACGGAAAGCGCGTGTTCTTCCCGATGGCGTTGGCGACAATCTGGTCGCACGAGATTCCGCACTTGATGTCGACCGCCGATTTGCGCGGCTGCACTCCGGTCAGGTACGCGCCGCAGCAGCGCCCGTGATCGCCCGCCCCGTCCAGCAGCGCCCGCCCCATGTTGTGGGTCAGGTTGCTCAGCATCGTCATGTCGGACTTGAACGGCTCGAGCGGCTTCAGCACGCGCGGCAGTTCTTCCAGGCGCCCTTCGTTCGACGGGTTCCAGCCCTGCATGATGATGCCGTTCGGCACGTAGACGAAGCCCATGCGCACTGGCGCGGGACCCGGCAGCTTGCTCGATGCCAGCGCGGGCGCCATGGCGTCCATCGCCGGCAGCGCGATGGCCGTGCCCATGCCACGCAGGAACGTGCGTCGGGGAAGCGTCTTTCCGGTAATCATCGTCGAGCGGTCTCCTTCGGCTTGGCGATCTCGGACCTGGTTACCTCTCCGCGGCGCGACTGGAACGGCAGGCTCGCGACGATCTCGTCGACCAGCGTCCGGAACCTGTATTCCGATGCCGCCAGCTTGCGCTGAATCTCGTTCACGGTCCTTCTATCATATCGCTCCAGCCCGCGGCCCAGAGCGTATGTCAGCATCTTCTCGGTCAGCGTGCGCGCGAACTCCGGCAGATCGTCCTTGAGCAGCGCGCGCAACTCGGCCGGCTTCGAGAATGTCTTCCCGCCCGGCAGCTCGCCGGTGGCGTCGACCGGGAATTTCCCCTCCGTCGTGCGCCACTTGCCAATCGCGTCGTAGTTCTCCAGCCCGAAGCCGAGCGCGTCCATGCGCGTGTGACACGACGCGCACGCCGGGTCGGCCCTGTGCTGCTCCAGCTTCTGGCGCGTCGATCCGCTGGCGCCCACCTCGGCGTCGTCGATCGCCGGCACGTTGTCGGGCGGAGGCGGAGGCGGCGCGCCGAGAATGTTCTCCAGCACCCACTTGCCGCGGATCACCGGCGACGTCCGCGTCGGATAGCTCGACACGGTCAGCACGCTCGCGTGACTGAGCACGCCGCCGCGCTGATCCGTCGTCAGCTCGACGCGGCGGAAGTCGGGGCCATCGACGCCGGGAATCCCGTAGTGCTTCGCCAGCCGCTCGTTGAGGAACGTGAAGCGCGCGTCCAGGAACTCCGAGACCGGCCGGTTCTCGCGCAACATAGCCTCGAAGAACATTCGCGTCTCCGTGCGCATGGCGTCGCGCAGCTCAGGACCCCACTCCGGGAAGCGCTTGGGATCGGGATTCACCGAGTCGAGGTTGCGCGTCTCCAGCCACTGCCCGGCGAAACTCGTCGCCAGCGCCGAGGCCCGCTCGTCGGCGAGCATGCGCGTCACTTGCGCCTGGAGGACGCCTGGCGAGCGCAGCTTGCCCGATTCGGCCAGCGCCAGCAGCGTGTCGTCCGGCATCGAGCTCCACAGGAAGTAGCTCAGCCGCGACGCCAGCTCTACGTCGGAGACGCGATTCACGCGCAGCGGATCGACCGGCGCCGGATTGCGCTCGATGCGGAACAGAAAGTGCGGAGACACCAGCATCGCCTGGATCGCGAGCTGTACGCCCTGCTCGGCCGTCTGTCCTTCGGCCTTCGCCAGGTTGACGAAGCGCGTCAGAGACGCGACCTCGGCCCTCGTCACCGGCCGCCGATACGCCCGCCGCGCCAGCGTCCCGACGATCTTCTCGACGCAGGCCGCGCCCGACTCCGGATCGCAGACGAGAATCCGTTTCCGGCTGGCCTTCTCGACCTTGGCCGGGAACGGACCTTCGAAGATAATCGTGCTCGGGAACTTGTTGCGCTTGTCGCTGACTGCGTCCTGCGGCGAGAGCGTCTTGACGAACTCGTCGTTGATAAAGCCGGCGCGGAAGACATGGTCGCCCTCGGGCAGAACCAGCCGCATCTCGGCTTCCGAATAAGGATTGAAGTACACCAGGCCGCTCGGCTTGGTCTCCACCATCATCGAGTGCAGGAGCTTGCCATCCATGCGGAACTCGAACATCACCGGCTTGGCGTCGCGCGCGCGCTCGCCCGCAAGTCCGACACGAATCACGTACTCGCCGTCCCAGTCGACCCGATGCGTCGCCTCCACGGTGCTCGGATCGAGCCGGCGGATGTTGCGGTTGCGGCGGCTGTACTCGAACTCCAGCGGTTTCTTCGGCAGCGGATCGGCTCCAATCGCCCGCGACGCGATCCTCTCGGCCGCGTTGATGTACTTCTCCATAAGCACCGGCGATATCGTCAGCACGTCGCCGATGTTGTCGAAGCCGTGGCCCGAATCGTCAGTCGGAAAATCCTTCTCCGCGCGAAAGTCCACCCCCAGCAGATCGCGGATCGTGTTCGAGTATTCGACGCGGTTCATCCGGCGCGCCGTAACGCGGCCGGGATCGGGGCGCATGCGGCGGTCGGCGCGGTCAAATTCGTCTTCGAGGAACTGCACCAGCGCCTTGGTCTGCGCATCCGGCGGCCGCGGGACGCCCTTGGGCGGCATCTCGCCCGACTTCACCTTTCTAAGGATGCGCTCCCATGCCTCGCGATGCTCGGCCACCGAGGCGGGAGTCGCGAACGCCTTGAGATTCAGTCCACCCGAGGCGAGCTGATCGTTGTGGCACGGCGCGCAGCTCTTCGATAGGACCGGCTGGACCGCCTTGTCGAATCCCGGCCCCGCCGCCGGCCTCTGTTGAGCCATCAGCGCGCAAGCCGTCAAGGCAGCGATACACGTATACCCGCTGGCGAACATTCTTATTGGATATTGAACCACAAATCGGAATTCCGTGATAGTCTAATAGCCCGTGACTGAGCCGCAGCCGCGAGAGAGCGGACCTTCGAGCGACGTTCCACAACCCGATTGCGTGACCGAGCCGCGACCGTCAGGGAGCGGAATTCACCCCCGTCTGGAACCCGACTGGAGCGCCGCACGTCTCGTGAGACGACTCGTGAATTCAACCGCCCTCCGCGCAGCCCTGGTGCTCGGGCTCACTTCGTTCCTGGCGAACGCTCAGATTGTCGCCCGGCCCCCGTCGCTCGAAGTCGTCTCCGCCGCCGGATTTCAGCCCTCGGTCGCCCCCGAATCGCTCGCCTCCGCATTCGGAGCCAACCTCGCCAGTCAACTTGTTCTCGGCGGACCCGACCTCGAGGGACGCCTTCCCAACGAACTCGACGGCGTCAGCGTCGAAGTCAACGCCCGCCGATGCGGCCTTTTCTTCGTCTCCCCGGCGCAGATCAACTTCCTGGTCCCCGCCGAGACCGAGCTCGGCGTCGCCGAAGTCATCGTCCGCCGCGGCTCGACGATCCTGGGCCGCGGCACGGTTCCCGTGCTGCTCTCCGCGCCCTCGCTCTTCTCGCTCGACTCCTCCGGTCGCGGACGCGGCGCCATCCTCAACGCCGTCACCAACCGCTTCGGCCCCTTCGAGGCGACCACGCCCGAAAATCCAGCCGGCGACCAGCGCACGCGGCTCGCTGTCTTCGGCACCGGCATCCGATTCGCCGGCAACCCGGAGCGCGACCCCGCCCTCGTCAACGCCGCCGGCTTCGTCCTCGCCACGGCGCGAAACGCCGATGGCCGCCCATTCCCGCTCATCGTCGAATACGCCGGTCCCGCGCCCGGCTACGCCGGGCTCGACCAGTTGAACCTCGTCCTTCCTCCCGAACTCGAAGCCGCCGGCGTCATGTCCCTGACCGTCACCGCCGACCCCGAGGTCTCCAACGCCATTCAGTTCACCGTGCGCGAAGGCGGCGGCCCGCGCATCACCTCGTTCGCCCCCGACCGCATCGCCCCCGGCGGCGAGATCAACATCACAGGAACCGGCTTCGTCGTCGAGAACAGCCCTGGCGGCCGCAACGCCATCATCCTCCAGATCGGCGACGGCCCCGAGCTTCCCGCCGTCGCCCTGCGCTCCACCGCGACCTCGATGACCGCGCTGATCCTGCCGCTCTCCGCCGCCGCTCCCTCCGCGCTGTACGAAGGTCCCGTCAAACTCTGCGTCGACGTCGACCGCCTGCGAAACTGTGCCGCGCAGCCCCTCACGATACTTCCCGCGGTCCGGCCGCCCGACCCTCCCGGCCAGGCGCTGACGGCGCTCGCGCGCCAGACTCAGACGGCCGTCGCCGACGCGCTTCGCGCCCTCGGCAACGCCGGCCTCGTGCGCAATTTGACGATCATCGGCGACCGCAACATACAGGCGCTCGAGCAGACCATCGCCGACGCCGTCGCCGGACGCCCGCAGTCGATCGTCGTCGATCTCGGCGCCGGCCGCCTGGAGACCGTCGCCCTCGACCTCGCGCTCCTGGCGCGCGTCGAATCGCTCGTCGCCGCCAACCGGCAGTCGCGCGACGTGACCGCGCGGCCCATCGTCGAGAAGCTGCCCGAGCGCCGTGAAGCCGCCGCGTGTCCCATTCCCGAAGAACAGCGCCGCATCGCGTTGAAGTCGCTCTACGACGCCTTCGACAC
>CAZEVY010000043.1:15389-31186 GCA_964515555.1 uncultured Solibacteraceae bacterium
CCCGGCCAGCGCGCCGACCTCAACGTGATCGGCCTCTTCAACGGCGTGGTCCGCACCGCCGACGCCCCGTCGGTCCGCGCACAGGCCGAAGCGCAGTTCCGCCAGTGGGCGACGCGCGCGCTCGCGCTCGTTCCCGGCACGGGATTCCTCACCGCCGCGCCGCTCGCCCAGGCTTTCGCGCAACAGCTCGGCGCGACGCTCCCTGCGGCGGCGGCCGGACTCGCGCTCGCGGAGCTGGTCGCCGACAACCTGCCCCGCGTCTCCACATCGCCCGTCGCCATCGAGCTGGGCGCGGATTCTCTGGGATTCTCCAGCCCCTCCGGCAGCGCCGTCGGCGTCAGTCTCGCGTGCTCCGATGAGTCCGCCCCGCAAGGTTCAGTCCGCGCCTTCGCCGCGACGTCCGCGCAGAAGCTCGACGTCGTCTCGCTCGGCAATCTTCTTCGAGTGCGCGACGACGTCCTCCCCTCGGCGTCGTTCAACGTCGCCTCGGCGGACCGCGCTCCCGTGCTGCGCGACATCGTGCTGGAATCCGCCGCAGCCGCCGGAGGCGCCGGCACGCGCGCCACCGTCTCGCTGGTCGCCCCCGCGCCCGCCGAGGGCGTCGTCGTCGCGCTCGCGAGCGGCGACCCGGCCGTTGTCGCGCTACCCGCGTCGGTGACCATTCCTCCCGGCGAGACCAGCTTCAACTTTCCCGTTCCCGCGGGCGTCGTGACTGCCACGCGGCGCGTGACGATATCGGCGATTCTCAACGTGATTACTGTCACCGCGACGCTCACCGTGAATCCGCCGCCGCAGGCGCAAATCGATCTCACGGTGACAGCGGCCTCCGTGTCGCCCAATTCGAGGACAGCGGGAAGCGCCGTGACCTTCAACTACACGGTCGCCAACGCGGGCTCCTCGCCGAGCGGCGGGTTCCAGGCGCGTGTCTTCCTCTCGACCGACGCGGCCATCACCACGGCCGACACGCCGCTCGCCGCCGAAACCGTCGCCAGTCTCGGCGCCAACACCTCCGCCAGCCGGTCGTTGCAGGCGACTATTCCCGCGAACACGGCGCCGGGGTCGTACTTCCTCGGCGTCATCGTCGACAGCGGCGCCGCAATCGCCGAATCCGACGAAGCGAACAACACCGGCTCGGCGCCGTTCAGCGTGGTCTCCTCGCTGCCGGACCTGGTGATCGATTCGTTCACAATCTCCCAATCGTCGGGCGACGCAGGGGCGCGGGTGAGCTCGACGCTGGTGATCCGGAACGCGGGCGGCGGCAACGTCGGTACTTTGAGCTACAGCATTCGTCTCTCGACCGATGCGACCGTCACGTCGGCCGACACTCTGCTGGCCGGAGGAGCGTCGAGTCCCGGCGCCAGCGCCGGCCAGGTCCTGACCCGGTCCGATACCATCCGCATCTCGGCGCCGCCCGGGAACTACTTCATCGGCGCCGTGCTGGACGAAGGCGGCATCGTCAGCGAGGCTGACGAGACCAACAACCGCCGGTCAATCCCCTACACGATCACGGCGTCGTGCCTCTCGGCCGCGTCGGCCTCCCAGCCGGATTTGGTCGTTCGGAATGTCAGCGTCGCCCCGGGTTCCGGAGCGCAGGGCATCGTGGCCCGTGCCTCGTTCGAAGTGCAGAACCTGGGCAGCGTGGCAAGTTCCAGCTTCGGAATGATCGCGCGTTTCTCGACGGATCAGAACGTGGGCAACGATACCTTCCTAAGCAGTGCCGGTTTCGCGGGATTACAGCCCTGCGAGGACCTGAATCAGATTGTCAGCACTTTCGCCTTTCCAGTTCCCTCGGTGGCGCCGGGACCTTTCTTTGTGCTCATCAGCGTGGACCCCGGCAACACCGTGGCCGAATCCAACGAGAGCAACAACACCGGCGCGGCGGCATTCACCGTAACCGGCGCCGCCGGCGCCGACCTCGTGGTGGACAGCGCCTCGGTGAATCCCGTCTTCGCCTCGCCCGAAGGCCAGGTCGGCGTCAGCCTTCAGATTCGCAACGCGGGCGACCAGACATCCGGTCGCTTCGACGCACGCGTCGTGCTCTCACCCGACGCGGCCATTACCACGGGCGACACCGTGCTCCTCACCCTGCCCGGCAACCTCCTCCCCGCGGGCGGGTTGTTGCGGCAGACGCGGACCGTGACGGTGCCCGCCGGAACGGCCCCAGGATCGTACTTTATCGGGGTCATCGCCGACGACGGCGGCGCCGTCGCCGAGTCCAACGAGTCCAACAACACCGCGTCGGTTTCCTTCACGGTCACGCCGCCGCTGCCCGACCTTGTGGTGCAGAATGTGTCCCCCAATCCGGCGAGCGCGTCCGCTGGAGGAACCGTGGCCGTGTCCGTGCGCATCTCCAATCCCGGCGGCCAGTCCGCTGGAGCCTTAGCCGTCAACCTCGTCCTCTCGTCCGATGCAAACATCGGCCAGGGCGATACGCCCATCGGCGCCATCACCGTCGGGCTGGGTCCCAATGCGACCGCCACCTTTGGAGCCAACGTCACCATTCCCGTGGGCGCCGCCCCGGGCGCCTACTTCATCGGCGCGATCGCCGACGCCGGCCAGGTGGTGGCGGAATCCAACGAGAACAACAACACCGGATCGGCGCCCTTCACCGTCACGCCGCCGCAGCCCGACCTGATCATCCTGAATCCGTCCGCGATCGTCTCTGCGGCCCGCCCCGGTACGAGCTTCAATGTGAACTACCAGGTCCGCAACAACGGCGCCGGGCCGAGCGCGTCGAACTTCCTCGTCCGCGTGGTCCTCTCCGCCGACGCCGTCATCGACGCCAACGACACGCCCCTCAACAACACCACCTTCACGCCCCTCGCGGCCGGCGAGGTGCGCAGCGGCGGTTCGCCGCTCGTGACGCTTCCCAACGCCGCGCCCGGCGCGTACTTCATCGGCTTCATCGCCGACGTCAACGGAGCGGTCGCCGAGTCCAATGAGAACAACAACACGGCCTCGATTCCGTTCACGGTCCTCGGTCCTCCCGACCTGGTGGTGCAGAACTTCCAGCTCAACCTCACCCAGGTGCAGAACGGCGGCGTTGTGGCGGTCACTTTCCAGGTGCGAAACCAGGGCGATACCACCGCCGACGTCTTCTCCTACGAAATCCGGCTGTCGAACAACGCCAGCGTGACGGCGGCCGACCCGCTCATCGGCGGGCCTTTCAGCAGCGTGAACCCCATCGCGCCCGGCGCCACCGTCACGTTCCTGCGGACCGTCACCATTCCCGTCGCGACCGTGCCCGGCAACTACTTCATCGGCGTGCGCGTCGACTCCGCCGGCGTGGTCGCGGAATCGAGCGAAGCCAACAACACGGCGTCGGCCCCCATTAAGGTGAACTGACGGGAGTTGGGGCCGCGCGTCGACCGGTCACAGCCATTTGATTCCCGCCATCTGCCTGTCGCTCCACGACTTCTACGGCCGCCCCTCCGGGAAAGGCGCATCGGGCCTGCTACGCTCGAACGCTGGTGGGAACCGGTCTTCGGCGACCATCGCCGGAGCGAGCGAACCATTCGGCCGAAATCGCGCGAATTGTAAGAATTGAAAAACGAAGACTGCAAGTGGGCGGAAAGAAGCGCGCGCTGGTGGCTACAGCGCACGCGTTACTGGTGCTGGTTCATCGCGTGCTGACCACCGGACAACCTTACCAGCCGTCCGGACCTCAGCCTGTGGACGAGCCCCGAAGACAGCGAATGATCCGCCATCACGTTCGCTGCCTCGGCCGATTGGGAATCTCGGCCGGCTCCCTGCTTCCGGCGGCTCGCTCGTATCGCGTCAACACTCGACTCCCCAATCCACCGGAGCCAGCTCCATAAGCGTGAATATTTTCGGAGCAACCCAATTTCGCAGAACGACAGCCCGGCCCGGCGCACCAGTAGTCTTGACGACGCGTCCCTCAAGTGCGAGACTCGCTCTCGGAGCACTCATGCGACACGTCATCCGACTTGCCCTTCTCGCGCTCGCGCTCGCCTTCGCCGCCAGCGCCCAGACCGTCTCCGGAACGCTCTCCGGCGCCATCGCCGACGCCACCGGCGCCAGCGTCCCCAACGCCCGCATCGTCGCTGTGAACGAGGAAACGCGCGCCGCGCGCGAGTCGGTGACCAACGCCCAGGGCTACTACCTCTTCTCGTTCATGCCGATCGGAAGCTACGAGCTGACCGTCACCCTCAAAGGCTTCCAGACCCTCGTCAAGAAGTCCGTCCTCGTCGACCTCAACCGCACCACCACCGCCGACTTCGTCCTGCGCCCCGCGCAGGTCTCCGAAACCGTCGAAGTCACCAGCGAGACGCCGCTCGTCGAGATGACCCAGGGCGACGTGAAGCACTCGCTCACCGCCCGCCAGATCGAGGACACGCCGCTTGCCGGACGCAACTTCATGAGCCTCGTCGAGCAGGTCCCCGGATTCGGCAACGCGCCCTGGATCGGATCCTCCAACAACCCCACCCAGTCCACCGGCTCCTATGCGCAGTTCAACGGACAGGGCAGCCGCTCGGCGACCTTCCAGATCGACGGCGTCAACAACGACGACTCCTCCGAAAACCAGAACCGCCAGAGCGTAAACATCTCCAGCATCCGCGAGTTTCAAATCCTCACCAATTCCTTCACCGCCGAATTCGGACGCGCCGGCGGTGCCGTGGTGCTGGTGCAGACCAAGTCGGGCACTAACCGCTACCACGGCGACCTCTACGACTTTCACCAGAGCGACGTCTTCAACGCCAACAGCTTCTTCAACAACCGCGGCGGCGTCCCCAAGGGCGGCGTCGACCGCCACCAGTACGGCGGCACCGTCGGCGGCCCGCTCCGGCGCGACAAGCTGTTCTTCTTCGCCTCCGCCGACCGCACCCGCGACGTCGCCAGCGTCTCCATCTCGCGCCACATCTGGCTGCCCTCGGACGGCCCGCGCGCCTGCGGTCCCGGCGAGACCGCGCAGCCCGGCGGACCCTACTGCGTCGATCCCGCCACGCATCCCAATCTCCAGCGCGACCTCGAATGGATGCGCGGCATCATGAAGCTCTGGGACACGCCCGAGCTCCAGGGCAAGACGCCCAACGACCCGGCCACCTGCGCCGACCTCATCGCCAGCGGCCGTCCCAACCGCTGCGTGCGCGTCGACGGCGTCACCCACCGCTTTCCCGATTCCGACTACTCCGGCAAGCTCGATTGGCTCGCGCCGCATCGCACGACCATCGCGCTGCGCTACCAGTACAGCCGACAGCTCCGCTCGCCCGGACACATCATCGCCGGCGACTCGGCCTTCCAGAACAACCGCCAGTACAACATCGGGCTCACGGCGACACACCTCTACAATCCGCGCAGCACCGGCGAGTTCCGCTTCGGATTCGGCAACCGCACCACGCTGGTCGACGTGGCCGACGGCAACCACATCCCGACCATCCGCTTCGAGTCGACTCTCGGACCCTCGGGTACCGCCATCGGAAGCTCCACCTCGACGCCCATCAACCGCCGCCAGCGCGACCGCCAGTTCGTCTACAACCACACCATGGTGTTCAGCCGCCACACCGTGAAGGCCGGCGCCGACGTGCGCCTCGGCATCCTCGACGACATTACCGGCGACCGGGCGCGCGGCTTCTGGACCTTCGGGTCGCAGAACACGCTCGCGCAGATCACCGCGCGCCAGGGCTTCACCGGCTGGGAGAATTTCCTGCGCGGCGTCGTCACCGGCTACCAGGTGGGCTACGGGAACGACCTCGCCGAGAACCGTTTCCGGGAGTCCAACCTCTACTTCCAGGACGACCTGCGCGTCACGCGCAATTTCACGTTGAACTTCGGCGCGCGCTGGGAGGCCGTCAGCGCGCCGCGCGAGCGCCGCGAGCGCTTCGCCTACGGCTTCAACGGCGACTACAACAACATCCAGCCGCGGTTCGGCTTCGCCTGGCGGCCCGGCACCAAGATCGGCTGGCTCACCCCCGTCACCGGCCGCCAGGGTGACTTTGTCGTCCGCGGCGGCTACGGCATCTTCCACACGCGCATCTTCCAGTCGATCTTCTCGCAGAACCAGCTCAGCATCCGCACGCAGCCGCCTAACGGTTTCGCGCGCGTCTTCAGCGGCGAGTTCCTCAACGAGATCTCCGACCCCAGCGGCGGCTTCGTCTTCACGCCCGGCATCGCGCAGCGCAGCGCGGCCTCGCAGGGCGGCGGCGTCTTCGTCCGCGGCGGGACCTTGCAGAGCACGCTGATCGTGCCCGACCCCAAGTTGCACCTCAACTACGTCCAGCAGTGGAACTTCACCGTGGCGCGCAACCTGCCCCGCAACATGGCCTTCGAGATGACCTACAACGGGAACCGCGGCATCGGCGTCCCCTTCTTCGACTCCTCGAACGACGCGCGATTTGGGCTCGCTTCGCCGCAGATCTCCGTCGATATCGGCGGAGGCAACATCCAGCCGGTGCTGTTCGACCGCGTCTGCAACGACGCGAGCGACCCCATCTGCCGGACGCTGGACGCCTCGGGTAACGTCGTCGCCAACACCAGCGGGACGCTCAAGGTGTTTTCGGCGCTGGCCTCGACCACGGCGACGCTGGCGCAAAAGGGCATCTCCATCGAGAATGGCGTGCCGCACGGCTACATCTCACTTTCGACGCCGCGCACCAACGAGCGCCGGCCCGACCCCAACTTCGTCCGCAACGTCACGTTGCGCAATTTCGGCTGGACTTACTATCACGGGCTGGTGTCGAAGTTCACCAAGCGCAGCGCACGCGGTCTTTCGTTCACCGGAACCTGGACGTTCTCGAAGGCCATCGACACCGGTTCGGAGCAGACCTTCACGGGCGTCGACACCAACGCGCCCACCGGCAAGGGCAACGCCGCCCGCTCGCTGCGCGGACTCTCGAGTTTCCACTCCCTGCATCGCGTGGTGACATCGTGGGGCTACGAACTGCCGTGGATGCGCGCGCAGCGCGGCATCGTCGGGCGCATCGCCGGCGGCTGGATCGCGACCGGCGTGGCGGTGTTCCAGTCGGGCACGCCGTACACGGTGCTGCTCGGCTACGACGCCAATCTCGACGGGCTCGGCGGCGACCGGCCGAACATCACCGACCCCTCGTATCTCTACCGCTCGGTGGACGCGGGCCGCCAGATCACGCCGTGCCCGACGGCGAACGTGGTGGTATGCGCCGACACTTTGTCGCAGCAGCAGATCCCGGGGAACGTCTTCATTCCGGGACAGGCGGGGACGATCGGCTCTGAATCGCGCATCATTTCAGCGGGATCGGACGGGACCGGCTCGATCGGGCGCAACACGTTCTTCACACACGGCATCAGCAACGTCGACACGTCGTTTCAGAAGGCGCTGCGCGTGCGCGAGGGCTGGCGGCTGACGCTTCGCATGGAGTTCTACAACCTGCTGAACCGCGTGTCGTTCGGCGTGCCCGCGCGCACGGTGCTCTCGACCACGCCGATGGGCCGCATTACCGGCACGCGCAACGTGAACGGCTTCGTGGGCTCGGCGCGCTCGGGAGGGTCGCGCGGCGGACAGATCGCGGTGCGCTTCACGTTCTGACGCCCACTGCCTGCACTGCGGTAGACTTTACAACTTATGCCGATTCCCGTCGGGTCGCGATTCGGCCCGTATGAGATCAACAACCTCATCGGCGCCGGCGCCATGGGTGAGGTCTACCGCGCCCGCGACACGCGCCTCAACCGCGACGTCGCCGTCAAGGTACTGCCGAAATCCTTCACCGAGGACCCCGACCGGCTGCGACGATTCACTCTCGAAGCCCAGTCAGCCGGCGCGCTGAATCATCCGAACATCCTGGCGATCTTCGACATCGGCGCGCAGGACGGCGCTCCCTACATGGTCTCGGAGCTCCTCGAAGGCGAATCGCTTCGAGCGCGCATGACGCGCGGGAAGCTCAGCGCGACGCGCGCCGTCGACGTCGCGCGGCAGATCGCATCGGGACTCGCCGCCGCGCACGGCAAGGGGATCACGCATCGCGACATCAAGCCGGAGAACCTCTTCGTCACCAAGGACGGGCGCGTGAAGATCCTCGACTTCGGACTCGCCAAGGTCGCGCCTCCCGCCACCGCCGAGGGCACACAGGCGACGCAGGGCGGCGGCACCGAGCCGGGCGTCGTGCTGGGCACGCTGCACTACATGTCGCCCGAGCAGGTGCGGGGGAACCCCGCCGATCATCGCTCGGATATTTTCAGCTTCGGCGCGGTCTTCTACGAAATGCTGACCGGAGTGCGGCCATTTCGGGGCGAATCCGCCGTCGAGGCCATGAACGCGATTCTGAAGGACGAGCCGCCGGAGGCGCCCGCGGGCACGCCGCCGGCGCTCGACCGCATCGCGCGGCACTGCCTGGAGAAGGAACCCGACCAGCGCTTCCAGTCGGCCTCCGACATCGGCTTCGCCCTTGAATCAATGTCGTCTGGGTCGCAGACCTCGGGAGCCCCCGCGCCCCCCGCTGAAAAAACCGCTCCGCCGGGAAGGTGGATGCGGTGGGCGTTGGCCGCCACCGTCCTGTGGGCGGTCGTCAGCACGGTTTGGGTCTTCCGAACGCGCAGCGCGACGGCATCGAGTCCGGCATTCCGCCGTCTCACGTTCCGTCACGGCATCGTCGGATCGGCGCGCTTCGCGCCCGACGGCAACACGCTGGTGTACTCGGCGAGTTGGGACGGCGACACCAACCAGGTCTACTCGATCCGGCTGGACAGTCCCGAGTATCATCCCCCGGTGATTCCCGGCGCGAGCCTGCTCGGGGTCTCGGCCGCGGGCGAAATGGCGTTGCTGCTGAAGCCGCGGACGGTCGCCTTTACCACCGTCGGAATGATGGCGCGCCTCCCGTTCTCCGGCGGCGCCCCGCGCGAAGTCCTCGACAGGGTGGAATGGGCCGACTGGACTCCCAAGGACGATCTCCTCGTCGTTCGTCAAGGGGAGACAGGCAATCAGCTGGAGTTCCCGGTCGGAAAGGTTCTCTATCGCACGGCGGGGTTCATCTCCAATCCGCGATTCTCGCCCGACGGTGGCCGCATCGCCTTCCTGCACCATCCGCGTGTGAATGACGACTCCGGAGAGGTCGCTGTGGTCGATCTGGCTGGGAAATCCCAGATTCTCGCGGGTGGATGGCGCACGGCCTGGGGCCTGGCCTGGATGCCCACGACCGGCGAAATCTGGCTTACCGCGGCGCCCGGCGGAAGCAAGCGGGAACTCCTGGCCGTGTCTCTGGACGGCAAACGCCGCACGATCCTTCCGCAGACCGGCAACCTGACGCTGGAGGACATTTCAAAGACCGGTCGCGTGCTGCTCCAGTCCTCGAGCGCACAAATGAGATTGCGATTGGTCGGGCCCGACGGGAAGGACCGCGATTTCTCCTGGCTGGATTGGTCGCTCGGCACCGGCATCGCCGCCGACGGAAGCGGTGTGGTCTTCTTCGAGAGCGGCGAAGGCGCCGGGAACCACCCGGTGAGCTACTACCGGAAGGCCGATGGATCGCCCGCGGTGAAACTGGGCGTCCTGAGTCGCCCCAGACTCTCACCGGACGGGAAATCCGTGCTCGGGTTTGACACGCAGAGTTCGGAAATCGCCATCCTTCCGATTGGCGCGGGTGAGACCAAGCGGCTTCCGGTGCCTGGTCTTACGGTGACCGCCAGCGACTGGCTCGGGGGCGCTCGCGGCGTAGTGTTCGCGGGCAATGAGGCTGGCAAGGGGGCGCGCCTTTACTCGATAGACATCGCCGGGGGAAAGCCGCGCCCGATTACCGTCGAGGGCGTCGCCGGCAATCCCTTCGTCAGCCCGGACGGCGTCTATGTGACCGCCGTCAAATCCGGCCAGGTGATCCTGGTCCCGCTGGCCGGCGGCGATCCGGTCGTCTGCGCCGGGCTGGAACCGGGCGAGCGTCCCTCCGGCTGGGCCTCCGACAGCACGGCCCTCTACGTCATGCGCCGCGGATCCCTTCCCGCCCGTGTATTCAAGGTGAACTGGAAGACCGGCCGCCGCGAGCTGTGGAAGGAAGTAACGCCCCGGGACACCGGCGGCGTATCGGACATCAGCGGTATCCAAATCGCGCTCGACGGGAAGTCCTACGCCTATTCCTATCGCCAGACGCTGTCGCAGTTGCACCTGGTCGAGGGGCTGCGGTAGTTATCCACGACCGCGCAACGCCGGTTCCTCGACGCCCGCCCGCTCGGTCAGCGGCAGCCGGATCCGAAATCGCGCCCCGCCCTCGGGCGACGGCTCGGCCCACATGTCGCCGCCATGGTCGAGCACCGTCTGCCGCGAGAGCGCCAGGCCGAGCCCCAGGCCGGTCCGCTTGCCGTGCGTGACGAACGGCTGGAAGAGCTGGTCGCGAATCTCCGGCGAGATGCCGGGGCCCGAATCGGTCACGTCGATCTCGACGGCGCCGCCCGCTGCGCGCGCCTCCACCCGAATCTCGCCGCCCTCGGGCATCACCTCCAGCGCGTTGCCCACCAGGTTCACGAAGACCCGCTCCATGCGCGAGGCGTCCACAGTCAGCTCGATCGCCTCCGGCACGTCGACCGATAGCCGCACGTTCTGGCCGGCGGCCTTGCCCTTCAGTCCCTCCACCGCCGCCGCAACGATCTCCGCCAGCCGGCACGGCTCGCGCTCGCCGGCGCGGCCGCGCGCCGCCTCCAGCAGCTCCTGCAGCATCTCCTGAATGCGGCGGCTGGCCTGGTAGACGTTGGCCGCCACGCGCTTCATCTGCGGCTGCGAGAGGTCGGTGTCCACCATCATCTCGGCGCCGCCGTAAATCGCCGCCAGCGGATTCCGTAGGTCGTGCACGATCGAGGTCGCCATGCGCCCGATGGTCGAGATGCGCTCCTGGCGGATCAGCTCGCGCCGCGCCGACTGGATCGACTCGCACATGGCGTTGAAGGTGCGCGACAGGCGGCCGAGCTCGTCGCGTCCCTCGGCCGGGACGCGCACGTCGTAGTTCTGACGCGCGATCTCGGCGGCCGCCCGATCGAGCGCCTCCACCGGGCGGATCAGCCAGCGCACCAGCGCGTAGCTCACCAGCAGTCCGGCGGCGACGGCCAGGAACCACATGCCGACGAGCTGCTGCTGGAGCGCGCGGATGCGCGCGCGCGCCGGATCGAACGAGCGCAGGATCCAGAGGCGTCCGAGGGGCGAGCCGTCGAAGGCGATCAGGTCCTGCGAGAGCGGCACGTACTCGGAGACGCCGTCGGACACCAGCCCGGACGCCGCCCGATCGGGGAGCGCCCGCATAAGCACGCCGGTGGCGCGGTCGTTCATGGTGGAGGCGAAGACGCGGTCGCCGGAAGTGAACAGGAACTCGGAGCCGCCGGTGGAGACTTTCAGGCGCTGCGCGACGAGGTGATTCACCTGGTAGCCGGCGACCAGCACGACGATCAGGCCCGGCCCGCGCCCGGAGTCGACGTAGACCGGGTTCAGCACGATCTGGTAGAGGCGGCCGTCGATGACCGTGAAGCCCGAGACCTGCTTCGGAAACATGGCGCGTGCCACTTTCACCGCGGGCCACGACGCGGGCAATCCGCGGGCCGATGTGTCGAGCGAGGTGACCATCTCGCCTTGCGGATCGGTGACGACGAAGAAGGCCGTCTCGCGGATATAGTCGGCGATGCGCAGCCAGATCTCGCCGGCCGTGTCGCGAATGGTGGCGCGATGCCGTGTGCCGAACGCGGAGCGCACGTCGGGCATGCTGCTCATCACCGCGGCGACCGTGCCGAGCGTATCGGACCGCGCCTTCCAAAGCGACTCGTAGGACTGGAAGCTGGCGCGCACCTCGTCCTGGAGGCTCCGCGAGGTGGTCTCGAGCGCGTGCCGCTGGAGGATGACGCCGGTGACGCCGAACAACGCCGTCAGCACGACGGAGGCCGAGAGCCAGATGCGCCATAGCAGTCGGGGCGGTCGGCGGGACATCATCGGCCTCCACGGTATCCCGGCCGCTCGGCCGGCTCGGGAGGATACTCCTTGCCGTACTTGTTCCGGTGGGGAATCTCCAGGTAGCCCGACTCGGAGATCGCCAGCACGCCGGCCGCGGTCTCCGGATCGGCGACGGCGATGCGGCGCTCGAGCCGCCGCAGGGTCTCCTCCGGGGCGCGCTCGTGCCAGACCTTGAGGAGGTAGTCGCCGGGCGGGACGTTCTCGATGCGGAATGCGCCGGCCGGGCCGGTGATGGCGAAGTGGGGCGTGCCGAGCACGACGATCACCGCGCTCATGGCGGCGTGGATATTACAGAACACACGCGCCGTGCCCTCGCGGCGGAAAGTCACGCGCTGGCTCGATCCCGGCGGGTAGAGGCCGGTGTCGAAGGGCTGGCCGGCGAAATTGGAGAAGGCGTTGTGAAAAATCGGGTCTCTGTTCGGGATATCTACAGTGGAGCCAACTGTAATAGGTAAGATATGCGGGATGAATTTCTTGCCCTTCTGAAGCAGCGTGTGCGTCCGGGGCGGCGGGGGCGCGGGGGGCCGGCCGATCGGCTCGAGCCAGGCGACGACGCCGCTGTAGTCCTTGAGCTTTCGGACGCTGGGCTCGCGCGAGTCGGCCAGCGTGACCTGGCCGGTGACGGTCGCCCCGTGGGCTCCGGCGATCGTTGCGAGGAGCAGAAGCGCGACCCTGAAGGCCGGAGAGCGGCTCCTAAACACGGCGTCGTAATCGTTTGCGGATGACCGCTTGCTAACGCGCACGGCTCCGTAACAGAGCCGCGACCATAAGGGAGCGGATGCGAAAGGACTTCTGACGCCCTGCTTAGAAGAGATATGCCAGCGAGAGGTCATAGCGGTTGTTGGTCCGGTTGCCGGCGCCCAGGTGGTCGGTGCGCAATTGCAGCCACTCCAGGCCGACCAGCACGTTGGGCGCGAGGCGATAGATCACGTTGGCGGCGCCGCTGCGATTGGCCGCGACGCCGGTGGCGGGCAGATCGCGATTGCGGTCGTCGTGCACGCCGGCGATGAGGTTCACGGTGACGCGATCGGCCGGCAGGAAGCTGAGCTGTCCCCAACCCCCCCGGCTGTGGACGGCCGCGATGCGCCCGTTGAGCTGCGAGAATCCCTGCCGCAGCGCTCCGAAATGATGCAGGTTGTGTCCGGCGAAGAACGTGCCTGTGAACTCGACGTATCGCGACGGATTCGCGAACCAGTCCATGGCGAAGACGCCCGAGCCGACGGCGGCGCCAGCCACGCGCGTCTCGCTGAAGTGGAATCCGGGCGCGAACTCGATGCGGCGTCCGTCGCCCAGCCGGTGCTGGATCTCGAAGCGCCCTTGGAGACCCGGCCGGCGGCGGTCGAGCTGCGCGATCGCGAAGCCTTGCGGGAGACCGGAATCCTCGGTGGTCTGCACGACGGCGGCCTGCGCCCGGAACTGAGTGGACTCCGACATCGCCAGGCGCTGCTCGAAGCGAATCTGCGGCTGCCATCGCCACAGGTTCCCGGAAGAGGTAAACGGCGACACGCCCGAGTAGGAGAGCGAGTACGGGTCGCGCTGGGCGATCAGCGGCTTCTCGAGGCCGAACGTCACGCCGCGCGATTTCCAGGCCAGATCGACCGTCGCCGTGCGCATGCGGACGGGCGGATAGTTGGTCTCAGCGTTGCCTTCGTAGAAGTCCATCGCGACGGATGCGCTGAGATGGCCGCCCGCGAACGTTGCCGGGCCTCGATACTCGAAGCCGAACGTCGACTGTCGGAACGAGAGTCCGGCGCTGGAACGGCCCGGCGTGCGCGACGCCGTGGTCGGGTTGTCCTGCCCCGCCGCGGCGGGACCGTTGCGGAACAGGTTGGCGACGAGCATGCCGGTGAACCGCACCGGGAAGCGCTGCGACGATTCGAGCTTGGTGTGGGCCATCTCGTCGGCGCGGCGCTCCTGGATTTCGAGGCGCTCTTCGAGCGGCGGAATGGCCGGCTGGGGCGCGGGCGCGCGCGATCCGATCTCGCGCCGGATCGCGGCCATCTCGTCGCGCAGGGCGCGGTTCTCCGCTTCGAGGCGCGCGAGGCGGTCGAGGATCTGGCGCTGGGTGACGTCCTGCGCGCGCGCCGTGACCGGCGCGATCAGCAGGATCAGGCACAGGGATTCACGTCGAATATGCATGGACGAGTCGCTCCAACAGGGTTCGGACTTCACCGGGCGAGTAGGGCTTGGCGAAGAAGGCGCTGGCGCCGGAGGCCAGCGCGCGGCCGTGGGCGGCCGGGTCGGTGGCGCCGCTGATGACGACGATGGGCAGAAGCGGGAAGCGCGGGTCGGAGCGGACCCGTTCGATCAGCTCGAAGCCGTTCATGCCGGGCATATCGAGGTCCGTCACCAGCGCGGCGACGCCGCCGGCGGCGCTCCCGCCCAGATAGGCCAGCGCCTCGGCCCCGTCGGCGCGCACGACGATCTCGACGCCGGGCACGCGTGTCAGCGCGATCTCCAGTGTCGCCGCCGCCTCCGGCGAATCCTCCACGATCAGCACTATCCGGGGCATCTCCGGCTCGCTCCATCACGGCACGAATCGGTAGCCGACGCCGTGCACCGTAATAAAGTGACGCGGCTGATTCGAGTCCGGCTCCAGCTTCTGGCGCAATTTCACAACATGCGCGTCGACGGTGCGGGTATTCGGAAACGACTCGTAGCCCCAGACCGAGTTCAGTATCATGTCGCGCGTCAGCGGCTTGTCGGGATTCTGAAGGAAGTACACCAGCAGGTTGTACTCGGCCGGTGTGAGCCGCACGTCCTTCTGGACCTTCTTTACGGTGCGGCGGTCGAGGTCCACCTCGACGTCGCCGAACTTGAGCACGGCGTGCGCCTCGGGCGAGGCCCGCCGCAGCAGGGCGCGGATGCGCGCGATGAGCTCCCGGCGGCCGAAGGGCTTCACCATGTAGTCGTCGGCGCCGATTTCGAGCAGCAAGACCTTGTCGAGCTCGTCGCCGATGGCGCTCAGCACCAGAATCGGCGTCTGCACCTGCGCGGCGCGGACCTCCTTGCAGATGTCCATGCCGCTCATGCCGGGCAGGCGCAAATCGACGATCATCAGATCGGGCTTGAGGGTGAGGGCCTTTTCGTAACCGTCCTTGCCGTCGGCGGCGAGCACGGGGCGGAATCCTTCCTGCTCGAGCATGACCGCAACCGTGTCGCGCAGGCTCGCGTCATCATCTATGACGAGGATGGATTGCACCTCCCGAGACCCCACCTAATCGTATTACATTGAAAGAGAGACCATGCTTCTCAAGCACACATTACCGCTAATCCTTCTGCCCGTAATCGCGCTGGCCGACTACAAGGCCGAACCGGCCGGCGCTCCGCCTGCCGAACTCGCGGCGCCGATCGCCGCATTGATGCAGAAATCCGGGCACAAGGTCGTCACGCCCGAGGGGAAACTCTGGTGCGAAGTCTGGTTCGTGGCGCAGGCGCCCTCGGGGCCGAAGACGAGCGAAGGCGACGTCACCTGGGCGACCGTGCCGCATGGCGCCGTGGTCGGCGCGCTGCGATTCCCGGCCCCCGGAACGGACCGTCGCGCGCAGGTGATCAAGCCCGGCGTGTACACGATGCGCTTCAGCTATTTCCCGATCAACGGCGATCACCAGGGCGTCGCGCCGCAGCGCGACTTTCTCGTGCTCACTCCCGCAGGCGAGGATAAAGACGCCGCGCCGATTCCGGTGGTCGACACCCTGATGGAGATGAGCCGCAAGGCGTCGGGCACGCCGCATCCGGCGGTGCTGAGCATGTGGAAGGTCGAAAGCGACTTCAAGCCGGGCATGAACAAGTCGGGCGAGCACGATTGGGCGTTGCACGCCAAGGCCGGCGACGCCCAGATCTCGCTGCTGCTCGTCGGACACGCGGAGTAAGCAGGACCGCTCCTTAC
>CAZEVY010000043.1:31286-38408 GCA_964515555.1 uncultured Solibacteraceae bacterium
CTTACCGTCGCGGCTCGGTAACGAGAGGCGTGGCGGCGCGGCGGCGGCGTCCGCTCATCAGGTAGAGCGAGGCGCGAGGCTCCAGCAGCGGATCTCCGGACGGGTCGATGCCGTCGACGCGAGGAATCGGGTCGAAGATGATGCGGCTGGCGGTGGGATCCGCCATGGCGGTCAGCTCGATCTCGCCGAAGTCGAGTTGCTCGCGTTCCTCGGGCCAGCTCGCGGTGGCGTCGTCGACCGGATCACCCGGGACGGCAAGCTGCACCACGATCCGGAGCCGCACCGGGCCGGCGGCGACTCGCGCGGCGATCTTCTCGATCAGGAAGTTCGGCGACCGGGCGGCGGCGGCCGCGGCGTCGAGGTGTCGAGCGCCTCCCTCCGGCAGGATCCGGTAACGTCCGAAGCGGCCGGCGCCGGCGGCGTTGGTGAATTGCATGGCGTTGACCGAGAAATAATTCTCCGTCGCGAAGCTCGCCGGAATCGGCTTGGGCGTGGTCACGAATTTCAGGGCGGCGGGATGCGAGCCGAGGAACTTCTCGATCGGGGTGGGCTTGGGCGCGTCCGGACGACTGTCGCGCGCCGCGCGGAGGAACTCCAGGAACTCCTCGGCGGTGCGGGCCGGGAAACCGTCGGTCGAGTGGCCGATGATGTCGGTGTGGACGTGATCGGCGAGATGGAACCGGATCGCGATGCCGCGCGGTCCGGAGACGTTGGGGTCGTTGTCGGGGATGGTCGGCACCCCGGTGCCGTTCGAGAATCGCACGGTTACAGGCGTGGATTCGCGCGCGATGTGAGGCGCGCGCGTGAGCGCACGGGCGATCAGGGAGCGCCGGAAGAGGCCCGTCAACAGGACGCCCTTGGCATGCGCCGGGCGATGGCCGGGATGCAGCCCGCTGAGATCGTCGAGGACGCCGAGGAGATCCTTACTGAGAGCGGTGTGCGGATCGGACTGTGGATGCGCCATGGTCCAGTTTACCGCCGGGGCGTGGCCCGCCACTCAGGAGGGTGACTCGTCGTCAAGGTCGCCGGCCATGTTCTCGAACTTGGTGTACTGGCTGAGGAAGGCCAGCTTGAACTTCTCGGTGGGTCCGTTGCGCTGTTTGCCGATCATGATCTCGGCGACGCCCTTGAGATCCTCGCGGTCGCGGTTGTAGACCTCGGGGCGATAGATGAACAGCACCAGGTCGGCGTCCTGCTCGATGGATCCCGACTCGCGGAGATCGCTGAGCTGCGGGATGTGGTCGCCGCGAGTCTCCGGGGCGCGGTTCAACTGGCTGAGGACCAGCAGCGGCACGCGCAGCTCCTTGGCGAGCAGCTTCAGGCCGCGCGAGATGGCGCTGACCTCCTGGGTCCGGCTGTCGTAGCGCCCGCGCGCGTTCATCAACTGCAGGTAGTCGACCATCACCAGGCCCAGGCCCTGCTCGGCCTTGAGGCGCCGCAGCTTGGCGTGGATCTCCATGATGCTGGCCCCGGCGGTGTCGTCGATGTAGAGCGGCGCCTCGACCAGATCCTGCGCGGCCACCGAGAGGCGGCGGCGTTCGTCGGCGTTCAGGTAGCCGGCGCGGAACTTGTGCTGGTCGACGCGCGCAGTGGCGCACAGCATGCGGTCGAGCAGCGAGGCCTGCGACATTTCGAGCGAGAAGACGGCGACCGTCTGCCGCACCTTCTGGTTCATGGCGACGTGCTGGGCGATGTTGAGTCCGAGCGCCGTCTTGCCCATGCCGGGGCGGGCCGCCAGGATGATCAGCTCGCCCTCGCGGAAGCCGCCGGTCAGCTCGTCGAGCTTGAGATATCCGGTCGAGATGCCGCGCAGGCGGCGGCTGGGATCGAGGAACGCGCTGAGGCCGCCTTCGAAGCGGTCGATGATCTGGCCGGGATTGGCGAGCGTGGCGCGCGAGGCCGTGTCGCCCAGGCGGAGGAACAGCTCCTCGGCCTCGGCCAGGATCTCCGAGGGCTCCTCCTGCGCCAGCAGGGCGCGGTCCATGATCTTCTGGCAGGTGAAGATGGTGCGGCGCAGCAGAGCCTTCTGCCGGACGATCTGGATGTAGCTGTCGAGGTTGAAAATGCGCGGCAGCCCGTCGTCGAGCGAGACCAGGTAGGTGAGGCCGTCGCACTTTTCGAGCTGACCGTGCTTCATCAGCTCGTTGGCGACGGTGACGCGGTCGATGCGCTCGCCGCGCTCGCTGATGTCGCGCATGCGCTGGAAGATGAGACGGTGCTTCTCCAGCACGAAGTCGTCGACTTCGATGGAGCCGGCGACGCTGATGAACGAGGAGTCGTCGAGGAGGATCGAGCCCAGGATGAGCTGCTCGCTGTCGACCGCCGAGGGAAGGCCCTTTTCCAGCGCCAGGTCTTTCGTCGCCATGATTCGTTCGATCTACCTTACCGGCGCGCCGCCGCGCTGTCCAGAAAAATCCGCGGCCAGCGGTGTGAGGGAGTTAGGCTGCGAAAATCCGCGCTTCCCGTCCCGGCCCGCCTGTGCAAAACTGCGCCCGCCAACTCCTTTGCGATGAAGCGGCCCCGGCCGCGAGCGGAGCTTTTCCACAGAAGGTCCACAAACAACCAGCCCCTATCCTGTTTTAACGCGGATTGGCGGGGCGAACAAGGCTTTTATGATGAGACCCACGCGGACGCGCGGTATAATCCACACTGCGCATGCCGTTAGCCGCCGGCTCCCGACTGGGACCCTACGAGATCGTCGCGCCGATCGGCGCGGGCGGCATGGGCGAGGTCTACCGGGCGCGCGACACGCGGCTCGACCGCGAGGTCGCGTTGAAGGTCCTCCCCGAGCATCTCAGCCGCGACAGCGCGTTGCGCCAGCGCTTCGAGCGCGAGGCCAGGACGCTCGCCGGACTGAGCCATCCCAACATCTGCGCCATTCACGACGTCGGCCGCGAGGGCGATACCGGGTACCTGGTGATGGAGTACCTGGAGGGCCGCACGCTCGCCGACCGCATCAAGAGCGGTCCGCTGCCCCACGACGAAGCCATGCGCGTGGCGGCCGGAATCGCCGCGGCGTTGTGGGAGGCGCACCGGAACGGAGTGGTGCATCGCGATCTCAAGCCCGGCAACGTGATGCTGACACGAACGGGCGTGAAGCTGCTCGACTTCGGACTCGCCAAGGCCATGCAGGTGGGGGCGTCGCCCGAGACAGTGACCGAGGCGCTCACCAGCCAGGGGCAGATCGTCGGGACCTTCCAGTACATGGCGCCCGAGCAGCTCGAGGGCAAGGAGGCCGATCAGCGCAGCGACATCTTCGCCTTCGGCGTGACGGTGCACGAGATGATCACCGGCGAGCGGGCGTTCCCGGGGAACACGCTTGCCTCGGTGAGCGGCTCGATCCTCCATACCGAGCCGAAGGCGTTGGCGCCGCCGGCGCTCGACCGGCTGGTGCGATCGTGCCTGGCGAAGAATCCCGACGACCGGTGGCAATCGGCGCGCGACATTGAGGTCGCGCTGCGGTGGATCGGCGAGGGCCCGGAGGCGGCGGACGGCGCACGGCCGGCGAGGGCGTCGCGATGGCCCTGGCTGACGGCGGCGGCGGTGGCGCTCGCCGTCGCGGCGGTCGTGGTGTTGCGGCGCGACTCCGCGCCCGAGGCGCCCGTGGTGCGCTTCGAGATCGCGCCGCCGCGCGGCGGCTTTTTCGGCGGCAACGCGCCGGCGATCAGTCCGGACGGGCAGGCAGTCGCGTTCATTGGCGGCACCGGCGGCGCCGTGCAGATCTATGTTCGCGACTTGCGGACCTCCGAGGTCCGCGCGCTGGCGGGCACGGCGGGGGCGTCGGGGCCGTTCTGGTCGCCCGACGGCCGCCATATCGGATTCTTCGCCGACGGCAAGGTCAAGCGGATGGAACGCGCCACCGGCGACATTCAGCCGGTCTGCGACGCCGTCAACATGCGCGGCGCGACGTGGGGCCGGGACGGAGTGATCGTCTTCGCGCCGGTGCCCACCGGACCGCTCTATCGTGTCGACGCCGGCGGCGGCGCGCCGTTGCAGATCACCAAACTCGGCCCGGGTGAGAACTCCCACCGTTGGCCGCGGTTCCTGGCCGACGGCCGGCGCTTTCTCTATACGGTGAGGAACGAGGAGCTGGAGCGCAGCGGCGTGCAGGCCGCCTCGATCGACGGAGGACTCGACAAGCGCGTGGTCTCCAACGTGTTCGCGACCGCTGTGCCCGGCGGCTCGGGATACCTTTTCTATTCGCGTGAGCAGACGCTGCTGGCGCGGAGGTTCGACTCCGCCAGGCTGGAGGTGGAAGGCGATCCCCAGGTCGTCGAACAAAACATCGGCGCCGCCAACGCGGTCGACGCGGCTCGCTTCGATGTGTCACCGGCGGGCACGATGGTATTCGGCGGAAGGGTCGGTGAGAGCGTCAGCCTGGCGTGGTTCGATCGCTCGGGAAAGCAACTGGCGGTCGTGGCCCCGGGCCTGTTCCCGGACGTTGCGTTCTCGCCCGACGAAACGCGCGCGGCGGTGACTAGCATCGGCCCGACGGGGCTTCGCGATATGTGGATGCTCGATACGCGCCGCGGCGTGTTGACTCGCTTCAGCAACGGGATGCTGAACGGCCTGGCACCGGTGTGGTCGCCCGACGGCTCGCGGGTGGCGTTCTACTCGGTCGGGCGCCCGGGAACGGGAATGATGGTGATCCCAGTCGACGGAAGCGGGACCGATCCGATTCCGTTGGCCGGTGTCGGCTCGCTTCCGGCGGACTGGTCGCCGGACGGCAAGCACATTCTGTTTCGCCGCACCGGCGTGGCGGTGCGAGACGACTTGTGGGTTTTGCCGATGGGTGGCAAGCCGGAGCCGTACCTGGCGACGGAGTACGCGGAAAAGGAAGCGGTCTTTTCGCCGGACGGGCGCTGGGTCGCCTACGTGTCGGATGAAGGCGGCCAGCCGGATGTGTACGTGCAGTCGTTCCCGTTGGGTAAAGGGAAGTGGCGCGTCTCGAGGGACGGCGGCCGATGGCCGGCCTGGCGCGGGCGCGAAATCCTGTTCGTTTCCAGGGACCGCCAGGTGATGTCGTCAACGGTGACCGGCGGCGCCGTGCTGGAGTTCGGCGAGCCCCAGCCGCTGTTTCCGCTCTTGGAATGGCGCGGCGAGCAGGACAGCCGGGCCTTCACCGTCACTCGCGACGCGCGCCGGTTCCTGGCCTGGACCGCTACTGCCAACAAAACCGAGGGCGGCCTCAAGATGGTGCTGAACTGGCAGCGGGCGCTAAAGAGATGACGGCGATGCCTCGGGCGGTATTCGGTCTCGTCGCGGCGATGCCGTTCGCGGCGGCGGGCGACTTCATCGGCTGTGCGATCGACCGGCGCGTCACCGACTTCACGATCGCCGGGGAATGATGGGAAGCGCGTGGCGGCCGATGGAAGACTTACCGCCGGACTGTTCGAAGCTCGCGGATCCGGAGCTGGAGGCGCTCGGCGCGATCTGGAAGGAGCAGCGCGGGCCCGCCGGAGGCGGACGGGCCGACGAGATTATCGAGCGGCTGTGGCGTGAGTGGGCGATCGCGAACGGCCTCGCGGAAGAACACCTGCCGGCGCTCAACGCGTCGCCGCCGCGCGATCTATCGGCGGAGTACATCCGGGAGCTACAGGCGGCGCTCACGGGGAGATCCGGCGAGTATCGGACGGACTCGCCGGATGGGGCCTGTCCCGCGGGGGATGTCGCCGGAGAGATGGGGAAGCTCGTCGAGCTTCACGCCGAGCATCTCAAGCGCCGCGTGGCGCCCGAGATTGCGGCGGCGTGGCTTCACCACGCGATCACGCGGATTCGTCCCTTCGAGGACGGCAATGGCCGCGTGGCGCGCGCGATCGCCAGCCTCGTGCTGGTGAAGAACGGGATGCTTCCGCTCGCCATGGATCCGGACACCAAGTCGTCGCGGTATCTCTCCGCGCTCCAGCGCGCCGACGAGGGCGACCTGGCTGCATTGGTCGCTCTGTTCGCGGGCGTGCAAAGGGAGATCCTCGGGAGCGCGATTCAGTTCTCGGCGAGCGGGCGGGAGCCGGCCAATGTCAAGGACGCGGTGCAGGCGGCGGTGGCGAAGCTGCTGGGCGGCGGCAAGATCGTTCCCGTGGAGTGGCAGGAGGCCAAGACGACCGCGGAGCGGCTGTGCGACGAGTCGCATCGCAAGCTGGACCAGGTTGCGCGGCTGCTGCGGAGCCAGATCGTCTCGGTGAAAGGGAAGTATGAGTTCACCGCTGCGCGCCAGGGGACCGCACTTGCCCTGGAAGCCGCCCGGACGCTGGGCTACGCTCCCGACCCGGCGGAGCTGGATCGGGGGGCGCTTCTGACGATGAAGACCGAGCGCACTACCTGTATCGCGATAGGCTTTCACAGCGTCGGCGACCGGTTCCTGGGGACCGTGCACGCCATCGCGCTGGTGGCGACCTCCGACGATGCCTTCACGCTTGCCGTCGACGCGCCGTTTCGCATCACCTACTCGGAGCCGCAGGACAAAGCGCTCGGGCGGTTCACCCCCTGGCTCGAGTCGGCGGTGGTGCGCGCTTTGAATATCTGGCGCGCGACGCTCTGATAAACTGAAACTTCCCCCCGCAATGCAACTGGAAAAAGTGTATGAGCCGCAGCGCTTCGAGCCGCGCTGGGCCGAGTGGTGGTTCACCTCGGGCGTCTATAAGACGGCCGAAAGCGGCCCAGTCTTCTCGCTGACGATTCCGCCGCCGAACGTCACCGGATCGCTTCACATGGGCCACATGCTGGAGCACACCGAGATCGACGTCACCATCCGCTGGCGGCGCATGCGCGGCGACCGCACGCTGTGGCTCCCCGGTACCGACCACGCCGGCATCGCGACGCAAATGGTTGTGGAACGCGAGCTCGCCAAACAGGGAGTCAGGCGCACCGACCTCGGGCGCGAGGCGTTCGAAGCGAAGGTCTGGGAGTGGAAGCAGCTCTACGGCGACCGCATCAAGAAGCAGATGATTCAGGTCGGCACGAGCTGCGACTGGAGCCGCGAGCGTTTCACGTTCGACGAGGGCCTCTCGCGCGCGGTGCGCTAGGTCTTCGTGCGGCTGTACGAGAAGTGCCTCATCTATCGCGGCGCCTACATGGTGAACTGGTGTCCGCGCTGCCAGACGGCGCTCTCCGATCTCGAAGTGG
>CAZEVY010000044.1:0-27126 GCA_964515555.1 uncultured Solibacteraceae bacterium
AGGCGACGACGGCCCGCGCCGCGCTCGCGCGGGTCGTCGGGCGGCTCGTCGGCCGGCCGGTCGTCGAGGGCGAGGGCGGCTTCGTTCTCGTGCATCGCGGTCTCTCCCCTCACGGGCAGTTGGTGCGCGCCACGCCGCGCGCCCTGTCGAAGGCCGGCCGCACCAGCAGCGGCTCGCGAAACGGCACGCGCACCAGCTCCCGGCGCTCGTCGTCCAGGCCGATGATCTGGTCGCCCTGGCGCTTCCAGTACGGGATCACTTTGTCGGTGCAGCCGAAGAGCGACAGCAGGCCCGACAGGTCGGGATCGTGGGCCGCCGCGCGGTAGGTCTCGAGCGCGCGCGTGGCGCCCGGCCCGAACAGTTGGTGCAGGAAGCGGGCCGGCGCGTGGACCGGCGGGATGTAGTAGACGTTGGGCTCGAGGCCGAACTGCGGGAAGAGCGGCAACGCCAGCTTGCGCACGTGGACCAGGTAGTCGATGGGGTTGTCGGCGCGCGCTTCCTCGGGCTTCGAGATCCAGCCCGCCAGGCGGATCTTGCCGATGCAGTTGACGAAGCACTGCGGCTGCAGGCCCTGCTCCAGCTTGGGGAAGCAGGCGATGCACTTCTCCGAGGTGCCCGTCAGCGGGTTGAAGAACACTTTCTTGTACGGGCAGGCCTTGACGCACTCCTGGTAGCCGCGGCAGCGCCCCTGGTCCACCAGCACCACGCCGTCCTCGGGGCGCTTGTAGATCGAGCCGCGCGGGCACGAGGCCAGGCAGGCCGGGTAGGTGCAGTGGTTGCAGATGCGCGCCAGGTAGAAGAACCAGGTCAGGTGCGGCACGTTGAGGCTGGCGCCGTTCTCGACCTGCCCCGCGCAGTCGTCCTCGCCCACGTTGGGGTGCGCGTAGTCCAGCTCCGAGGGACGCCAGCCGAGCGCGCGCTCGCCCGGGCGCGCCGCCTCGAAGATGGTGCGGCCCGGATAGGCGCCGCCATCCCAACTCTCCGCCCCCAGCTCCTTCAGCAAGCGCAGGTCCCAGCCCAGCGGGTAGAAGCCGTAGGGCTTGGTCTCGACGTTGTTCCAGAGCATGTACTCCTGGCCCTTGCCCGAGGTCCAGGTGGTCTTGCAGGCCAGCGTGCAGGTCTGGCAGGCGATGCACTTGTTGGTGTCGAACACGGCGGCGAACTGCCGCTTGGGGCGAGCCTCGGGATACCAGTAAGACATCTCCCGGCCGAGTTGCCAGTTGTAGACGCGTGCCATTACGGTTTGCCTCCCTTGCTCTGTATGAAGCCGCCGTTGAGATATCGCTTCATGGCTTCGGATTCGTATCTCGGCCTTATGCCGAGCGCCGCCGGACGCCACAGGCCTTTGCTGCCGATGCCTCCAGGCTCGGCGCGTGTGATCTTGACGAACGCTTCGCGCGGGGCGCCGGTCGGACAGTGGATGTCGGGTTCGAACCCTTTCCGCATGCCCTGGCCGAACATCGCCTTGTGGACCAGCGAGTCGGTCATCCAGGTGGGTTTCAGCCAGCCGCGTGTGGCGGACTGGTGCGATCCCGAGCGGAACATCGCCTGGTAGCCCGTGCGCGGGTTCTTTGCCAGGCCATCCTTGCGAGCCTTCATTCCCTCGACCGATCCGGGTGTCGCGCTGTACATGTTGAACCACATGCGCGTGACGCCGCGCGGCGTGCCGGGATAGTAGCGGGCGCGGCATAACAGCCGCGCGAATTCCATGTCGCGCTTGTTTTCCTGCCAGCCGCGGAAGGGGCGGTCCTCCGGATCCGGATCGATCCACACGTAGTCGCCGTCCTCGACGCCCATCTCCTTGGCGTCCGAGGGATTGATGTCGACGTAGCCTTCGGTGACGAACGGACTGCGCCTTTCGTGCCGGTAGAGATCGCCGAACGGGCCGAACAGTACCGCGATCATATCGGTATCGATCGGCGTGGTATGCGAGCCGTGCCGGTATTTCGGTGTGTGGAAGATGAACTTGAAGCCGTCCTTCATCAGCGGGTGCTTTGTCTGCTTGGTCTGCTCCCAGGTGAGGACCACGTTGCGCCCGCACCGCGTCTCGCATGAAAGGTCGTCGCGGCGCACGCCGTATTCCTCGGGGCCGGTGGGACGGATTGCCTCGTGCTGCGGCGCGACGATGACGTTCGGTTCGTAGAAGGTGGAGTCCACCGGCTCGCGATGCACAGGGAGATTCTCTCCGGCCTCGATGAACTCGTTCTCTTCGCGATAGAACTCGAGACGGCCGGATTTGGTGTACCAGGGGATTGAATCGGTCACCTGGTCGTAACCGACGGCCTTGGGCGTAGTCCGGCTATTCATGAGTGCCGGGATGCCCCGCTTCGCTTTTGCTTCGAGGTCGCTAAAACGATACCCCTTGGTGTTGGTGGAATGATCGAGGATGCGCTGCAGGTGCACGTCGGCGCGAAATTCACGGACGAACTTCCAGTAGTCGATGAACCGCTTGTCGCCGGTGAGATCCGCCAGCTTGGCGCTGACCAGCGCCTGCACCTCGATGTCGCCGATGGTGTTGAAGGCTCGCTTCATCGGTGTGGTGGGGAATGGCACCAGGAACGGATTGGTCACCGATGCGGTCATATCCGGATGCTTCAGCTCGAACCACGCGTCGACGCCGAACACGATGTCGGCCCACTCGCAGGAGGTGCTCCACCACCATTCGTTCACCGCCACCATCTCGATGCGCGGCAGCACGTTCACCACGGTGTTGAAGTGCCACTTCACGTTGCCGAGGATTGAGTTGGCGTTGGCGAAGTACAGCGACTTAGTCGGCGTGGGGATGTGCGTCTTGCCGGTGAGCAGCTTCTTGCCGACTCGCAATGGATGATCCTCGTGGTTGTAGTAGTGCGCCGACTCGGGCTTCCAGTACTGTTTCGGGCGGGCGGGTTTGGCCGGATCGAGTTCGATGTCGAAGGGATTCTCGTTGATCCACTGCGCGCAGCCGTTGAACAGCGCGACGCGATAGTTGCCGGCGAACGAACCGAGATTGCCACCGATCTTGCCGACATTGCCGGTGAGCGCCGCGACCAGAAACAGGTCGCGGTCCTTGTTGTCGCTGTTGAAGAACTGATTCGGCCCCATGCCGATGGCGAACAGCGTTGTGCCGGGCTCCTTGGCGACGTGCCGCGCCAGTGCTTCCACCGCCGAGGCGGGCGCCCAGGTGATCTCTTCGGTCGTCTTCGGGTCGAAGTGCGCCGCGTACTCCTGGATCAGATCGAAGGCCGGGCGGCAGCGGACCTTTGTGCCGTCGGCGAGCGTCACCTCGATCGCGCCTTCGAGCAACGGATTGACGACGTTCGACCCTTTACCCACCATGTCGCGCGTGAGCATTTTCGGGGCGTTCGCGGTGCGATCCCACCACACGTAGTCGCCCCATTCGTTGCGCATCTGCTCGGTGACGATCGCACTGGTATGGACCATCGGCGGCGGTTCGCTCTCGCCGGGTTTCAGGACTCTGGTTTTCTTGAGTGGCGCCACTGTGCCGCCAAACAAGTCCTTCGCCCGCAAGCACTTCAGCGTGTCCATGCGCACCAGCACCGGCAGATCGGTCCATTCGTTCACGTACCGCGCGTCGTAGAGCTTCTCGCGAAGCAGGACGTTGGCGACGCCCAGCGCCAGGGCGGATGTCGTACCGGGCCGCACGACGATCGCCTCATCGCCTTTTGTCGATGTCGCCGAGTACTCGCAGGCGATCACGATCACCTTGGTCCCCTTGAGCCGGGCCTCGGTGAGCCAGTGCGCGTCCGGCATCTTGGTGGTGATCCAGTTCATGCCCCAGACCACCAGCGTCTTGCAGTACTCCACCGCATTCAGATCGAACTCGACGGTCTGTTGGCCGGTGACCATGGGATGACCGGGCGGCAGGTCGGTGTGCCAGGAGTAGTTGTCGAATCCCTTCGCGCCGACGGCCTTGTCCGGCCCGAGCTTTCGAACATGCGCGTCCAGCAGCGCCATCGAGTTTGCCAGCCTGTACATCCCGAACACGCGCGTGATGCCCAGCAGCGGCATCCCGCCGCGAAATTTCATCGTGCGAACGCCCGCGCCTTCGATGGCTTCGACGCACACTTCGTCATAGTGCTGTGCTCGCAGCCGCTGCTTCCCCGCCTCGCCGCTGTAAGTCTCGGCGATGTTCTTCAGTACGGCGGCAGCGATCTTCGCGCCCTCGTCGTGGGTGACGCGGCTCCACTCGTCGCGACCGCGCTCGAAGTAGCGTTTCGGCGGCAGGCCATCGGACTCGCGGGGGAACCCGGCGTCGTACCACTCCTTGAAGCCCTTGCGGACCATGCAGCCCATCACGCGGCGGTCGCCGTAGAAGCGCCGAGTGAGCGCGAGTCCTTTCTGACAGACGCGCGGGTCCCAGCGGCTGCTGGCCTTGTTGCCGAGCAGGTCGGTCGCTTCGCCATACTTCATCGACGGACCGATTCGCACCACCACGCCGTTGCGAACGTAGGCGCTCAGGATGCAGTTGTGGGTGTCGTTGGGCGCGCAGGTGAAGGTGTAGACGGAGTCGTACTTCCAGAGGTCGCGATAGACGCGTTCCCAGCCGCGGTCCGGATAAGTCGCCAGAGGGTTCTTCACCGCCTCCAGACCCCAAACATCCCGCGTGGCGGCGACCAGTCCGCCAAAGCCGGCGGCTTTCACCAATCCAAGAATGTCTCGGCGATCGATCTGTCTGCTCATCACTTGCCTCCTGGGAGGGAACGAAGGTACGCGACCACGTCGTCGATATCGGATTCCGCCAACACGGGCCGCACCGGCGTGGGCTCGAGGAACGACGCCATCGCGGTGCCGCGACGTCCGCGGCGTATCGTCTCGATCAGGTAAGAATCGGTTGCCGAGCGGAGGAGGACGGCGTTGTTCAGCGCGGGTCCTTCGCCGCCCTTGCCGTCGACGCCGTGGCAGCCGGCGCAGGTCGCGATGAATATGCGCTTTCCCTTGTGGGGCGCGCCCGAGGCCTGCGGCGGTCTCTCAGGCCGCCCTTCCGAAGGCGCTCCACCCAGCGACCGCACGTGCGCGACGACTGCCTGGATCTCCGCCGGTCGCAGTCCGCCCTCTCGCAGCCAGCCCGGCATCCGGCGGCTTGGCCGGCCTTTCCTCACGGTCTCAGCGATGAAGTCGTCTGAGACCAGCGCAAGGAAATCGGGGTTCGCGATCGAGGGGAACGAGACCAGTCCCGGCAGACGCCGGCCCATGCCGACCGGGCCGTGACAGCCGGAGCAGAAAGCGCCATAGAGCGTCGCACCGTCGGCGGCGAACTCCCGCTCGCCGAACCTCACAGCGCGCACCCGGTCCTTCGGCACGTAGAGGTCGCGCAGCTCCCCGCGCCGCAGCGACAGGGTGTACATCGTGAGTTGATCGATCTCCCTGGACGAGAGGGGAACCGGCGGCATCTGTGACCCGACCACCACGCTGGCGGGGGCCCGGAAATGCTCGGCCATCCAGTTCTTCATCGTGTGCTGGCCGGGCACATCGCGAAAGCTGACCTGTCCCGGGTCTTTCTCTCCGGCGCGTGAAAGATCGGGACCGTCGTCGCCGCCGACACCGCTGATCTTGTGACAACCCAGGCACCCTTGCGAAAAGAAGGCGCTCTTGGCCGCGACCAACCGCGGCGCGGCGACGCGCGTATCGAGGAACGACTTCAGCAGCGCCCGATCCTCGTCGGCGACGCTGCGGAATGCGTTCTTCCAGCCGGGCTTCCCGCCCTCCTGCGATTGCCGCACGTGACGGTCGTGCCACGCGAGGTCGTACCCGGTGAGACCGGCGCGGCTCAGGTCTGGACCCTCCATGCCGCCGCCTCCGGGCCGAATCGTGCCGCCTCGGCCGTCGAGCCTGTGACAAGACAGGCAGTCGAGCCGTTCGAATGCGAGTTGCGCCCTCCGGAGTTGCGCCTGTTCCGGGACGCCGAGGGTCGCGTGACAGCGCCCACAACCGGCGTAACTGAACGCCTTGGGGATCATCGGCGCCGGCCAGAAGTGGAGATCGCCGTGCGCGTCGGCTTTCTCGGTTGCCTGTCCCTGCCCCGCGTGACAGACTGTGCATCCGTACTCGGCGGGATCGTGCACCACCGGCTTGTGCGCGGCCAGCACCGTGCCGCCGCGCACGCTCTGCTCGCCCGGAGCCATCGCGACGTGGCACGACACGCAGCGGTCGCTGACGCCGAGATTCGGATTTACGATCTGGCGCAACTGCACTGGAACGGCGCCTTCGTCTGAGACCGCCCTCGACTGGATGCGCCGCCATTCCTTGAGAAAATTCTCGTGCGCCGCCGCACCGGCCAACAACAGCAGCACGCCGATGCTGGAGCCGAGGAGCAGATACTTGTTCCGCTTCATCAATGCGCCTCAGTGCTTAGGCCAATCCGCAGGCGACCAATAGAAGACCCAGTTCGGTCCGCGGAACCAGGTGCCGATGATCGTGAGCACCACGAATCCGCACAGGAAGCAGGTGAACAGGCCGAGCGCGCCGGCCCGCGCCGACTGGTAGCGCTTCACGCACCAGATCGAATAGAGCGCGTACACCGTAGTCAGAATGGTGGCGGGATTGATGAGCGTCACCAGCAACTGCGGGACGTTCGGGAACCACTCGCGCAGCCAGCCGAAGCGGATCGCGAAGGTTTCAATCATCAGCGGAGCGCAGAGGCCGACCACGGCGGACAGGCGAACCAACGGCCGTCCTCCCGGTCCCCCAAACCACTCGCCGGTTCCTTCCGTTTCGCGGTCCAGGTAGGGAATCAGGGCGAGACCCAGCAGCACGATCGACGGGATTCCGATGCCGCCCATGAATGCGGAAAAGGAGACCAGTTCCTGTAGTCCGAGGAAGTACCAGGGCGCCTTGGCGGGGTTCTCCGGAATGTTCGGATTAGCGAGTTCCTTCAACGGAGCGTCCGACACCAGCGACAACGCGACGCAAACCAGGAAGGTCACCATCAGCACGCCGAGCTCGGCGTAGAACAGGTGCGGCATCGAGGGCACCGTGTTCTCCGGCCCACGCCCAACCATCGATGTTTTCCCGCGGACGACCGCAGCCAGGTGATAAGTCTTGCTTGGAGCCTCGGTAAACACCGGGTAGGTCTCGTCGCTCCGCGTCGTGCCGAGGCGTTGGTCCGCGTCGACAGGTCGCACCATGCCGCCGTCCTTGCGAACACGCCAGAAGTGGATCGACATCAGAGCCGCCAGTGCCAGAGGCAGGATCATCACGTGCAGGAGATAGAAGCGGATCAGCGCCTCGGCGCCCACGGTGTCCGAACCCAGCAGCAACAGACGTTGCATGCCGCCCGGATCGAAGTACTGAGTGATGCCCAGTGCGTCGGTCACCTCGCGCGGCGACTGCGCGATGTTCGCGCCGATCGTGATGGCCCAATAAGCCAGCTGGTCCCACGGCAGCAGGTAGCCGGTGAACGACAGGCCGAGCGTCGTGACCAGCAGGCCCATCCCGATCAGCCAGTTGTATTCGCGCGGCTTGCGGTACGCGGCCGTATAGAAGGCGCGCGCCATGTGCAGAATCACCGCCACCACCATCAAGTTCGCCGACCATCGGTGAATGTTGCGGATCAGGCGGCCGGTGGGTACCACGAAGTGGATGTCTTTAATGGAGTTGTAAGCCGCTTCGGGAAACGGCTTGTAGTAGAACATCAACATCACGCCGGTGACCAGCGTCAGCACGAAGGCCGAGACACTCATGATGCCGAGACCCATGGTGGTGGTCCAGCGCAGAGTCCAGCGATGCGTGCGCACCGAGTGCAGGTGCAGGAAGACATTGCCGAACACGAATGTGGAGCGCGTCCGGTCGGTCGTCGGCGGGCCGCCGCGGAAGGCCGTCTCGTAGACGCGCCGCGGGACCGCCTTCAAGTTGCCGGCGAACTCGCGCAGTGCGTCCTTGCCGGCTGTAGTGGGAGTCATGCGTTCACCTTGGTCCCGGGTGGCACGGTGGTCGCTTCGTCGATCGTCAGTGCGCCGCCGCTGACGCTCACCTTGAGCCACGGCAGCGCCTGCGGCGCCGGTCCGCGCAATACCGTGCCATCGGCCAGGAATCGCGAACCGTGGCAGGGACACTCGAAGCCTTCGGCATTGGCCTTTACCACGCAGCCCAGGTGAGTGCAGATGGTCGACACGGCGTAGATTCCGTCGGCGCCCCTGAATACTGCGACGGCCCGCCCGGGCGGCACGAATGCCTCACCCGGCGGCAACGCCTCCGGCAGTGCGACTTTGAACTTCTTCGAGGGCGAAGCCAGCACGGCCGCCTTCGGGAGTTTCAGCATTCCGATGAGCGCGAATACGATCGCGCCGGCTGTCGCCCACAACGAGCTCAGACCCAACCAGTCCCGGCGAGGTATCGGTTCCGGATCGAGTCGCGATCGGGTGGGTTTGGGAGTGAGGGTCATGTGGACCTCCAGGTGGTACAGCTCCAGGTTGTGGAGAAAGCTACGCGCTCCATCGTGATGGCGTCGACGGGACACCGCATCGCGCAAGCGGCGCAACGGATGCAGCGATCTTCGTCCTTGAGGATCGCGGAGCTTTCGGAAGGGTCCTCTTCGGCGCCCAGCGTGGCTTCGATGGCGGCTCGTACCTCCTCGTTCTCGGCCATTTCGGATAGTGGAACGAGCTTCAGGCAAAGCGTCGGGCACACATCGACGCACCCTCCGCACAACACACATCGACTGCCGTCGAACACTGGCGTGACGCCGCAATCGAGGCAACGCGACGCCTCGCGCACCGCCGCCTCGCGGTTGTAGCCGATCTCCACCAGCGCATCCGGCCTGTGCAGGCGCTGCTCCGGCGGGCATATCGGAATCGCGACGCGGCGGATCGATTCATAGCCCTTCTCCCGGCGGTAGCGCTCCTGAACCAGGTGCGAGGTGACCGATTCAGCCTGGAGCTCGCGGCCCGTCAGATACTGGTACACCGAGCGCGCCGCAGCCTTGCCGGAGGCCACCGCGTCGATCAGCAGACGCGTTCCGTGCGCCAGATCGCCGGCGATGAAGACGCCTTTCGCCGTGGTCGCCAGCGTCCGAGGATCGGTCTTCGGCCAGCCGGGGCGAAACTGCTCGACATCGGCGCCGCCGTCTTCGAGGAATGAGAGCGCGGGAGCCTGTCCGACCGCGAGCAGCACCGTGTCGCAGACGGCCGTGATCGTGTCGGAATCGTCGAACAGCGGCGAGAAGCGGCGATTCTCGTCGTACACGCGCAGGCAGCGGCGGAACTTCACGCCGGTCACGTTGCCCGTCACGTCGCGCAGAATCTCGGTCGGCCCCCAACCGTTCAGCCGTTCGATGCCCTCTTCGTCCCCCTCGAGGATCTCGATCGTATCCGCGGGCATTTCCTCGAGCCCTTCGAGCGATGCCAGCTTGACGCTGAGCGTTCCAGGCAGCCGCGCCGCCGTACGCGCGGTGTCGAACGCGATCTGCCGCAACACCGTGCGGGCCACGTCATAGGCGACGTTGCCGCCGCCGATCACCACCACGTCGTGTCCGAGGTCCATGCCCGATCCGAGTGCCACGGCCCGCAACAGGTCGACCCCACCGAAAACCCTCGGCCCTCGTTCCCCGGGCAGTCCGAGACCACGCGAAGCTTTCGCGCCGACGGCGAGGATCACGGCCGGGAAATCGCGCCGCAGGTCGGCGAAGGAAATGTCGCGGCCCACGGTGACGCCGCATCGAATCTCGACGCCGAGCGCGCGAATGACTTCGATCTCTTTCTCGATTACCGAGCGCGGCAGCCGGTAAGCCGGCACGCCGACGTACAGCATTCCCGCCGGTACCGGTTCCGTTTCGAATACCACCGGCGCGAACCCGAGCAGCGCTAGGTCGTGCGCTGCCGAGAGCCCAGCCGGACCGGCGCCGATAATCGCAACCGCCGCTCCGTTCTTGACCCGCAGCTTCTCGTCGACGCCCGCCCAAACCAGTGCCGCCATCTCGTCCACATCGCCGGCGACCGGGGGTAGAAAGGTCTCCACGGAGTCGAGCAGGTCGCGGGCGGGACGCGCTTCAGCCCCGAACTGTTCACACACGAATCGCTTCAGTGCGCGAATCGAGATGGGGAGATCGACGCCGACGAAATTACCGTCGTCGTCCACACGCGGGACCTTTCCCCTGCGGCACGCGGCTTCACAGGGTGCACCGCAGATACGTCCGCAAATCGACGCGAATGGATTCGGTCCCCGCGCGATGAGGTAGGCCTCTTCGAAGCGCCCCTCCGCGATCGCCCTGACGTAGCCGCGCGCGTCGGTATGCACCGGACACGCCACCTGGCACGAGATGAGTCCCCGGTGGTAACCCTCGCCCGGAACGTCGACGTGGAGCCGCTCCCTCATGATGGCTGCCCATGACTGACGTCGGGATCGTCAGAGGGTGCTTCCAGGAACTGCGCCAGCGTCCATCGCGACAGAACTCCGGTGATCGCGGCGTGCAATTCGACGACGGCATGACCGAAGCCGCCGTAAGAACCGGATGGTCGCGAAGACTGCCAGAATTCACCAACGATCGCGCCCTGACAGGCTTCCACGATTGACAGAAGGGTCACATCCGGCGGCAGCCTTCCTAAGCGGACCCCTCCGTGGACTCCCTTCTCGGCGCGCAGAATTCCCTTCTTGACCAGATGACGCAGCGACTTGGCGAGATACGTCGGCGATTCGTCCAGAGCTTCCGCGATCCGGCGGGGCGATAGGCAACCCCGGTCCCCGTGTCGCGCGAGATAGATCAAGGCGCGAAGAGCGGAGATCGTGGTCTTGCTCAACATCGAAATTACGCCAACATAGACAAGATATGTCCGCATTGGCGGAGGGTCTGTGACTAAAGTCACTTCGGCGAGAAACGCCCGTGGGATAGTCTGGTCCCATGCTGATCGTTGTGTCAGGCCACAGTCGCGGTGTCGGCAAGACTTCCCTGGTGGAGGCCATACTCAAGGTCTCCCGGCCCACCAGCTTCTCCACTTTGAAGATTTCGGGCCATCATCATGGCGGCACGGAAGCGGTGGGCCCGAGGAGAGAAGAAACAGGCTCGCGCGGTAGCCGACTGCTCGGCGCCGGCGCGCAATCGGCATGGTTTGTGGGGGCGGCGGACGATCACTTCCCGCTCGCGCTGCCGGCAATTGAAGAACTGATGTCGGCCTCCCGGAATTGGATTGTGGAATCGAACCGGTTGATAGCCTATCTACGGCCGGAGCTGCTCCTCTTCGTATGCCACCCGGAGATCGTGGACTGGAAGGCGTCTGCTCACGCCTGTCTGAGAAGCTGTGACGCGGTGGTTTTCCGAAACGCGGCCTCCGTATCGACGCGCAGACTCCAACGGTCGCGGGCCGGAGCGTCGACGGAAAGAAAAAAAACGACTCAGGACCCCACTCCCCCCACTGAGGCCTCAGAATCCAGATATTCCCTGTCGACTCATGTAAGCCCAACAAAAGGCGGTCCGGACCGACAGCGAATCCCCCCAGCAGGGCGCGCCCTCGCGGATGAAGATGCAAGACGGGAAACGGAGCTTCCGCCGATCCTGGCCGGACACCCCAGACGCACAGCGGCCCTTCGCGCCGCGAGAGGAAGTAAAGGATCGCCATCGGGTGACCAATCGAGCATCTCATCGAAGTCGCATGCGGCTTAGTTCAACGGTCTCTATGGAGGTCTTCCCTGGGCGATCTCATGCCTCTGTAGAGGCGAGGCACTAAGAATGAGCGGTTGTCGAGGGGCATTCGCGGACCACAGGTCTGCCGTGCTCCAGGCACATCGCGACCAGGTCGGAGAGATTCGCTTCACCCACGCACATGACTTTGTCCGCCCCGCCCCAGTAGATCTTCACCGTTCCATCTGACTCTGCAACCGCGCCGCAGGTGAACACCACGTTAGGGACGTATCCGGTGACCTCCCAGGGATCCTCCGGCTGGAGAATCCAGGAATCGCCGACGCCGATGACCTTTGCCGGGTTCAGCAGATCGTGGAGCGCCACACCGAGGCGATATACCGATCCCGCCATCGTTCGGAAAACGCCGTGATAGATTGAAAGCCATCCCTGTTTCGTCTTGATCGGCGGCGCGCCCGGGCCGATCTTCATCTCGTCCCAGTGGTACGGCTCGGGCCTGATGATGAGCTGCGATTCGCCCCAGAATCGCAGGTCGGGAGAGTAAGATATCCAGATCGACCACGGAGCGATTTCCGAATGAGGACGGTCCAGCCGGGCGTAAAGGCCGTCGAACTTTTCGGGAAAGATAACGACATTCCGATAGTCCGCCGGTGTGATCAGCGAGGCTCGTTCCACGTAACTGAAGTCTTTCGTCCTGGCGAGGGCGATCCGCACTCCATTGCGCGAGTACGCGCTGTAGGTGATGACGTACTCTCCGTCCAGCCGGGTCATGCGCGGATCCTCGACGCCGAACTCCTCGTAGGCCGCGAACGGGCCTTCCCGCGCGGGAGTGAGGAAAGGCTCCGGATCGGCGGTGAAATGGAATCCGTCGGCGCTGCGCGCCAGTCCGATGATCGACCGTCCCGTGCGCAGGTGAGACCGGAACAGCATAACGTATTGGTGTCCGTGCTTCACGACGGCCGCGTTATGAACGGTCTCCACGGGATAGGGGATGTCGGCCTTGGTGAGGATGGGGTTGCCGCGATACCGCCGGACGACATCCGGCTTCATAACAGCCTCGCCGCTTCCCGGTCGAAGATCGTACGGTAAACCAGCTCGTAGGCCTCCACCATCGTTTCGATGGAGAAGAATCGCTGGACTCGTCGCCGGCAGGCTCCGCGATCGATCTCCGGGAGACGATTCAGGCGCTCGGCGGCTTCGTCGACGCTATGCACCAGGAATCCCGTCCTCCCCTCCTCGATCACCTCGCGGCACGACCCCAGGTCCATGGCGATCACCGGAACGCCGGCGGCGTTGGCTTCCGCCAGGACCAAGCCGAACCGCTCAGGGATGGTGTTGAGGTGCAGTAATGCGCGGGCTCGCTCGAACAACTCGTTCTTGCCCGGCACGCCCACGGGGCCGACGTATCGGATCTGCCGATCGAGTTGCGGCTCCACCAGCTCCCGGAAGTAGGTCTTGTCCTGGATGATGCCTGCGATCAGCAGCGGGAGCCCGCTCTTCCGGGCGACCTCGATCGCCAGATGGACGCCTTTGTCCGGGTGAATGCGGCCCAGGAAGATCAGGTGATCGCCGCCGCGCTCCTGGAACGGGTACAGCGACAGATCGATGCCGTTGTATACCGTGGCCAGGTAATTCAGCCCCGGCGCACGATCCGCGGTGCTGATGGAGACGAAATACCCGTCGCGATATTTTTCGTAGACGGACATGATCCTCGGCGACGAAAAGCCGTGGATCGTCGTCAGGACGGGCGTATTCACCAGGCGCGTGTAGGACAGAGCCATGAAGTCGTAGTGGCTGTGGATGAGATCGAACTCGGCGGCGTGTTCGAAGGCCTCGGAGATGTGAAGGTACTCGGCCACTTTGGGATCGGCGGAGGGATCCTCCTCGTATCCGTGCGGTACCACGGCATGCAGCCGGGCGCTGGTCGCCGAATCCCCGGTGGCGAACAGCGTCACATCCCAGCCGCGGCCGACCAGGCCTTCGGCGATGTTGCCCGCGACCGTCTCCCATGCGCCGTACTGCCTCGGAGGCGTTCGCCAGGCGACCGGCGACAGGACGGCCACTCTTCGGCGGGGAGCGTTCATGCGACGTTCGGTTCCATGGCAGCCAGCACATCGGCGAGTGCGACCGTGGCGAAACCCGTGGCGTGATCGGCGAGGCCGTAGGGGATGACAAGCTCGCCGCCGTGGAGCAACACGCCGCAGGTATAGACGACGTTCGGCACGTAACCCTCACGCTCGGTCTCGTTGGGCTGGAGCAGCGGCTCCGGGAGCCGGCCGATCACCCGCGAGGGATCGTCGCGATCGAGGAGGAACGCGCCTATCGAGTAGGTTCGCATCGGGCCGACACCGTGGCTCAGGACCAGCCACCCGGCCTCGGTTTCGATGGGAGATCCGCAATTCCCGACCTGGACCAGTTCCCACGGAAAAGTGGGCTTGAGGAGCACGCTTCGGTCATTCCAGAAGTGGACATTCTCGGAGAACATCAGATAGATGCTCTCGTTGTCCTGGCGGGAGAGCATGACGTAGAGCCCGTTGATCTTCCGCGGGAAAAGCGCCATGCCCTTGTTCTGAGCGGCCGGGCCGTTCAGAGTGATGAATCGAAAGCGAAGAAAGTCGGAAGTTTCCACCAGCTCGGGCAGCACGATTTTTCCGTCGAAGGCAGTGAAGGTCGCGTAGTAGACGTGCGTGCCGTCATCGTTTCGGAAACATACAAAGCGGGCGTCCTCGATGCCGTTGCGCTGCGAGGGCGTGGCCGGGAAGAGAATGCGCTCGGAGATCTCCTGGCCGGGCTGAAACTGGACTTCGTAGTTGGACCGCGCCAGTATCCAGATCCCCTGAGAGGCGTTCTGATCCTCCTGCGTCATCCCATCCGGCAGCCGGAACTGTTCCGCCTTGATTGCGGCGCGAAGCTCCTCCATGGAGAACGAGTCGCCGAGCTTGCTCATGACGCGCCGGGGGAATTCGCCGGTCAGTCCCAACTCGTCGAGCTTCCGTCCGAACAGCGGCTTCTCGTATTCCGGGTTTGGGATCTGACGCGGCTCGTTGAGAAAACCCGTCGGAGTGAAGACCTCGATGCGGTGATCGGCGTGGATGACTCCCGTTCGAAAAGTGATCGAGGAGATGTGCCCCTCCCCGGTGGCGCGGAGGCTGAGGATGAAGCGTAGCGCTCCGGCCGGCAGGCCAGTCTGGTCGGTGTGCGGAACGATGGACGGATTGAAGAGCGCGGCGGACTCCAGCGAGTATTCGGCCAGGAAGTAGGAGCCGATCAGCAGTCGTCTGTTTTCGGAGGGTTCCCCATCCGCCGGCATCGACTCGCGGACCTTCTCGAAGCGTTCCAGAAGGAGACCGCGCATCCGTTGGTGCCGCCCGGAAAAGCCCGTGATGACTTCCTCGACCAGCGGACCAATCCGGTCTTCCGGCAGCGACATGATTCTCGTGATGATTCGGGCAGTGCGTTCCGACGTCCCCGGACTGAAGGGCCGCAGGAGAACGCGCGAAGGGTCGGGATGAAGGATGGAGTCCGTGCGTTTGACGGGAATGGACATGATCTCCTTACCGGGGCCGACTACTCTTCGGCCGCGATCGGTTCCTGGAAACTGGTGAGGATGTCCTGCGCGAGCCGCATCTCCGCCAGCGACAGCAGGAACGCCAGGGTCGATTCCCCGCCCTGGTTCCCATTCACCCGATCCACGTGCAGCCCGTCTCGGCAGCCGCCCGTCTCGGGAGAGTAGAGTTCCAGTGCGAGGTCGTTCCAACCGATGAACCAGTCGAAGGCGCGTTGCGCCTGTTCGTACCACCAGGGGTCCGCCGTGGCGCGATACGCCTCGAGACATGCCGAGACGGTCGCCTGCGCCTCGACCGGCTGCTGATCGAAATCGGCGCGCGTGCCGCCACGGCGGTAGAACCCGTTGCTGCCGATGGGCCGGAAGTGACCCTTCTCGGAGGTTTGCAGGTCCGTGAGCCAGCGCAGGGCTTCGAGCCCCCGATCGAGCACCACCTGTTGTCCGGTGGCCTGTCCGCTCAGAATCAACGCGTGCGCGAGCTTTGCGTTGTCGTACGAGAGTTCCTCTTCGAACCAAAGCCAGTCCGGTTGGGCGACGGCGTCGAACAGCTTCATGAGCCGGCACGTCAAGGTCTCCCGTGTCTGATTGACCAGGCTGTCGCCGCTCAAACGGCGAAGATATTCATGAATGCCGATCAGGCCGAACGCCCACGCCCGCGGCGACGTAAACCCGGTCAGCGCCGGCAGCGCCTGCGCGAAGAGCTGGCCCGCCATCATCTGAAAGCTCCGGAACGGCGAGCGCCCCACGCCGATGCCGAGCGCCCAAAGCGCCCTTCCGTGGCAATCCTCCGATCCCGGCTCGTCCAGCCATCGGCGATCGAAACTCAGGTGGTTGTGGAAGCGTTTCGTCTTGATGTCGAAAGCGTGATGCAGGAAGGCCGCCGAGGTCGTGGCGAGCGTGCGGATGCCTTGCGGATCCTCGTCCAATTCGCCCAGGAGAACCGCCAGGACAAACGCGCGGGCGTTGTCGTCGGTGCAATACCCCTCGGAGAAATTCGGGACGCTGAATACCGCGTGCTGGAAGACGCCCGTGGAATCGGTCATCCGCGAAAGGTGGCTGAGCTTGACTTTCGGCAGTTCCCGCGGTTTCAGGTCGAGCGTCTTGGCGGCGAGAAATCTCCGCGACTGGGCCGCCACCTCGAGGCGGGAACACTCGAAGGAGCGCATGTAGATTTGAGCCACGTTGCTCCACACCATCTCGCGGCCGATGCGGTAGGCGTTCTTTCGAATGGCATGGCGGCGCGTGTCGTCCTTGAGCAACCCGATCACCTCGCGGGCGATCGCCGTCGCGTCGCCGAACGGGACCAGCACGCCGCGGTCGTCGGCCAGCAATTCCGCCGCGTGCCAGTAGGGAGTCGACACCACCGCCTTGCCGGCGCCGAACGTGTAGGCGAGCGTGCCCGAAGTGATCTGGGCCTCGTTCAGATAAGGCGTGATATAGAGGTCCGCGGCGCCGATGAATTCCTTGAGGTTCTCGATCTCCACGAACTCGTTGTAGAAGATTACGTTCCTGTCGACCTTGCTTTTCCGCGCGAGGATTTCGAGGCTGAGCCGGTAGGCCTCGCCGTGCTCCCGCAATTCGTTCGGATGCGTGGCGCCGAGCACGATGTACACCACCTCGGGAAACTCCGCCAGAATCCGCGGGAGCGCCTGGAGCACGAACTCGATGCCCTTGTTCGGCGACAGGAGGCCGAATGTAAGGAGCACCACCTTTCCCTCGACGCCGAACTGATCCTTGAAGTATGTCGGGTCGACGAAGCCGACGTCCGGTATGCCGTGCGGGATCAAGTCGATCTTCGCCGGCGGGGCCTGGTAGATGGTCTCCAGCATGCGCCGTCCGCGCTCGGCCATCACCACCAGCCGGGTGGAGAGCGAGATCAGCCCCTCCATCACCCGCCGCTGATCCGTCTTCGGGTCGCGCAGGACCGTGTGGAGCGTCGTAACAACGGGCATTCGCAGTTCCCGCAGCAGCGCCAGTATGTGACCGCCGGCGGGTCCGCCGAAGATGCCGAATTCGTGCTGCAGGCATACCACGTCGACGTTGCTGATATTCAGAAAGTCCGCCGCGCGCAGGTACGACGACAGGTCCTGCTCCTCGATCTCGAAGCGAACCACCTCCGGGTACTCGTAGCCGCCCGGCACGTCGTTGACCGACACGGCCAGGCACTGGCTTTGCGGGTGCGCCCCGGCCACGGCCGCCAGCAGGTCTGTGGTGAAGGTGGCGATACCGCACTTCCGCGGCAAATGGTCGCCGACAAAGGCGATTTTCCGGACTTTCGATGTTTCCTTCATGCGGAGTCTCCAACCCTTTCGGCCCGCACGATGAATCGGGATGGAGCGGCGCCGACGAAATAGAACGGATAGCAGGTGACCAGAGTCAGCACCTCGTTTTCACTGGGGTTCAGCACCGAGACCTCCGTGGGTGCGACGACCCTGGTGGACACCACGCGGTAGCGATAGGCGCCGCGCAGCGTGGTGACCTGGATCAGGTCGTTCCGGCGAATGTCTTTCAAAGGCCGAAAGAAGGAATCGCGATGTCCGGCAAGACCCGAGTTGCCGGGTTCGCCCGGAAGCGGCGTGCTGGAAATGTGGCCGATCGCGCGCCGCAGTGTGTCCTTGCCGGTTCCTTCGAAAACAACCGCCGACAGGCCGAGGCGAGGGATCTCGATCCGGCCGATGAGGCCGTCCGGAGCTATGGCAGGCAACGCCTCCTGCCGCCGCGAAGCGGTGGCGCGCGCGTCCCGCAGACGCCGCTCGAGCTCGAGGTCGGCGCGCTTCTGAAAGATCGAGGAATCCACCCAGACGAAGGCGCAATAACCCAGAAGCGCGACAGCGCCGGCAAACAGGGTGCGCTGGGTCCACAACAGAATCCGCCGGACGGACGCTCTTTCCACAGTCAGTTTCATTTGACGGGGGCGTGCGGCCCGCCACCAGCAACATAGCCGGCGCGGGTCCGAACGACGAGCTTGTCCGCACCCCTTCCGGCAACGACTCGAATCGCCCGAAACGCGCCCGGCCGTTCGGCGCCATTGGAAAGGTATCCGACGGTGTACTGGTGACGGATATCGCGGGCGATGCCTTCGCAAATCTCCACAAGCTCGTTCCTGTGGGCGGGGAAAAAGGCCTCGCCGCCCGTCGTCCGCGCCAGGCTTCGGAGCACCCTCGGATTCCGGTCCGGATCCCCCGGATCGAAGACGCCGATGGTGTAGACGATGGCGTTTGATCGTTGGGCGGATTCCAGGACTTCGGCCAAGGTGCGGCCGCTGGCGTTGTCGCCGCCATCGCTGATCACGATCAGCACCTTCTTGTCGCGACTGCCTTCGCGTAATCGCGCCAGGGCTTCGCCGATCGCGTCGTAAAGAGCCGTCTGGCCCGTCGGCGGCGCCATGGAGATCGCTCGCTCGAGTAGATCGGAGGAGCCGGTGAACCGGACGGCCTCCGGCAGGCCCAGAGTCACCTTTTCATTGAAGTTCACGACGAACAATTCATCATTCGGATTGCTGGACCGCACGAACGCCCGCGCTGCGGCGATCACTTCCCCGAGCTTTGGCCGCATGCTTCCGCTCTTGTCGACGACCAACCCAACAGTCACCGGAATGTCCTCGTTACGGAAAAGCCGGATGGACTGCCGGACACCGTCTTCGTAAACGGCAAAATCCTCCTGGCGCAATCCGGAGGCGAATCGGCCGCTTCGGTCGCGTACCGTCGCGTGCAGGACCACCAGGTCCACGTTCACCGCGATTCGAAGCGATCCCTGCTCCTGGCCGCCGCTCGCGGTAGGCGCCTGCGCGTTGGCGCCGCCCGCCAAGGCGATCAGAAACAACATCGGAAGCACCGCCCGGGAAGCGAGCCTCTCACCGCGGGAGTCACCGCTTCCGTCCGGCGATCCGCCAATGCCTCGCCGCACCGGAGCCCGCCGGGCGATGCGCATCGTGGCCCAGTCGTAGGGAAGGTGGAGTCCGCATTCCAGGCACACGAGGTACGTTCCCGTCATACTCTGCGATGCGCCGGCGCTATCGGAGCGCCGAGGCGTCATGGGGAAGCTCGTTCTGCGATGGGCGCAGCGCAGCAACCGGTCCGCGATCGCCCGGCAACCCATGCGAACGGCGTCGATGATTGTGGGGAAGCGATCCATTCCGTCTCCCTTCCGATGGGCTGCATGAAGTCAGTTCTTCCGCTTTCCCGCGATCAGCATGCCGGCCCCGCCGAAGATCATGATCGCGCTCACGACCGGCGAGACCTTCTGCTCGCGACGGGTCTCGATTTCGACGGAAACGCCGACCGCCTTCACCGTGTCCCGCCCGGAGCTGCGAATCGGTGCTACAAGCGAAACAAGGCCCAGAACGAGCGCCGCCAGCCCACTCCAGAACAGAACCTTCATTCGTCTCCCTTCGAATCTCTCGTCAGATCGCCTGTATCCGGCGATACTCTGGTTGCCACATCGCGTCCTGCACTTGCTGAACGATGTCGTCGAACTTGACTCCGGCTAGTCCCTCCGCCTCCGCCGCTTCGGCGACGGCGGCGGCCACGGTCGCCGACACGCTGCGCAGGTCGTTGATGTGGGGGAGAAGCGACGCCCCCGCCTGGCGGACTGTCACCAGACTGGACACGGCGCTCGCAGCCGCTACGAACATCCCTGCACTGATGCGTGCGGCCCGCGACACGATCGCGCCCAGGCCGAGGCCCGGGTACAGCATGGCGTTGTTGATCTGCGCGATGGCGTAGGTGACCCCCTTGTGGGTGACCGGCCCGAACGGACTACCCGTGGCGATCAGCGCCCGCCCGTCGGTCCAGGAGATCAGGTCGGCCGGGGTCGCCTCGGCTCGCGCCGGCGGATTGGAGAGCGCGAAGATGATCGGCCGCTCGGTGTGCGCCGCCATGTCCCTGACGATCCCTTCGGTGAAGCTGCCCGATGCGGCCGAGGCGCCGATCAGCATGGTGGGCCTGACGCGACGAACCACCTCAGCCAGGTCCGGACCGCGGCCATCGCCGCCGTGCTTCCATCCCTGGGTTTCGGGGGCCGGGCGCGCGTACGGCACCTGGTGGTCGTGGAGGTGGCCGTCCATGTTCCCGGTGAGCAAGCCCTCCCGATCCACGCACCAGAATCGCGCGGCCGCTTCACCGTCGGATAGGCCCTCCCGCACCATCGCTCCCCGAATCTGGTCGGCGACGCCGATGCCTGCCGTGCCGGCCCCGAAGATCACCACGCGATGGTTGCGCAGCGGCGTTCCGCAAACACGCACGGCGGAGATCACCGCGGCCAGCGTGATCGCGCCGGTGCCTTGAATGTCGTCGTTGAAGGTGCAAAACCGGTCGCGGTACTTCTCGAGGATGCGCCGTCCGTTGCCCGGCGCGAAGTCTTCCCACTGCAGCAGCGCGTGCGGGAACAGCTTGGTAGCCGCGCTGGCGTAGGCCTCGATGAAGGCGTCGTAGCGTTCGCCGCGGATTCTGGCGTGCCGGTTGCCGATGTACATGGGATCGTTGAGCAGACTCTCCCGGTTGGTGCCGACATCGAGCATCACCGGGATCACGCGCGTCGGATCGATTCCGCCCGCCGCCGTGTAGATGGCCAGTTTGCCGATCGAAACCTCGATGCCGCCCACGCCCCAGTCGCCGATTCCCAGGATCTGCTCGGCATCGGTCGCCAGAATCAGGTCGATGTCGCCGGGAGTGGCGCCGAAGTTGTCGAAGGCCTCCTCGATGGCGTCGGCATGATCGATCGAGAGGTACACCCCGCGCGGGCGGCGGCACTCGTGGTGGTACTGTTCCATCGCCAGGCCGACCGTCAGGTCGTTGACGATCGGGATCATTTCGCGCAGGTGCTCGGAGAAGAGCCGGTAGAACAGCACTTCGTTGCGGTCGTGGAGGGCGGTCAGGTAAATGTTCCTGCCCAACGCGTCCGTCAGCCGTTCGTACTGGATGTAGGCGCGCCGGACCTGCGCGTCGAGAGTGCTGATTTCCGGCGGGAGCAGGCCGGTGAGCCCGAGCTCTCTTCGTTCCTCGGGCGTGAACGCCGTCCCCTTGTTGAGCAGCGGCGAATTGAGCACAGTGAGCCCGCGCGCCTTGGTCTCGATGCAACCATTGCCGTTCAACCGGGTGACCGGCGCCAGCTGCGGGATCGCTGTCTTTCGCATGCCGCCGCCTCCCCCTTCTTCAACAACGATCGCGCAGCGCGCTTCGAACGGCGCGCCGCGCGACGGATCGCTTGCCGCCTACTGGAGGCGTCTCGCGATGGAACGGACGGCGAAGGCTCCGCCCAGAGCCAGCAAGCCGACCAGTCCGATCAGGGGCACGTTGCTGGCCGTGGCCGGGAGCGCGTGCTCCTCGGACGGCATCGCGGCCGGCGCCGGGGCCGCCGCGGCTTGCATCTCCGCGACCGGGGGCGGAGTGACCACCTCGGCGAGTTGCACTTCCTCACCCGTCGGCTTGATTGCCATCACGGGCGCACGCCTCAGCTCGGCCACCACAGGCGCGTCGGCCGACTTGATCGGCTCGGCGACCTCGAGGGGAAGTTCCACGGGCGTGTACAGCACGGTCGTGTTGGTCGCCTTGGCCAGCGCGATCGCCTTGGCCTTCGGATAGACGAACTCCTCGCCCCAGTTCCTGCCCGGATAGAACCACGCTCGCAGCGCTTCCGGCTGGCCGGCCGGCCGTTCGCGGAACGTGATCACCGTCTTGTCGGTCGCCTGGAGGCGAAAGTTTGGGATCGCCAGGATGGTGGCGTAGACGGTCGTTTCTTCCTTGTTGAAGATCTGAACGATGTGGCGGTTGGACTGCGAGTCCAGGATCTTGAACACATACGTTCCGGCCGGCAACACGCCCCAACCCTTGAGGTGAACTCCGGGAATCTCCACCGGACCGCTGAAGGTGACCACGGTCTTCCGATTCCAGGCGTCCGCAACTGCGCTTGGCGCCAGCATCGCGCCCATGAGCGCAACGCCGCACACCGTCGTTAGTAATCTGAATCGCTTCATTTTTCCTCTACTCCTGATTCGTGGTCCAGTCGGCCGTCGCCGGTCCGGCGGATGTACCCGCCAGAAGGTCCACGCATTACCTAGGGCATTCCGAGGTCCACAGCTGGAATTGCCGATAGCGCCTTGCGTGCCCGTATGCCGGCGCGCCCTGGAGCCAGTTCGGGACTTCGCCGGCCCGACCACGCCGGGTCATGTGACCAAATACGGTCGCGGCGAGGTCGACCTTATCGAGCACGTGCGGGCCTTTTCGGAATCACCGATCGTTTGGAACGTCTCGTGCTTACAACCAGTGCTCTGGCACAGATGCAGGAGGGTAAATGAAAGCCGCAAAATCCGAGATGTCGAGGTTCCGCGAGATCCTCGAACGGAAAGAGACCGAGCTGGCCTTCGTCCTGCGGCAGAGGGACGGCATTGCCATCGAGAAGAGCGCCGACCAGATGGATGAGATTCAGTACGCCTCGGAGCGCGACCTGGCGATTCGAAACGCGGACCGCGTGTCTCACGTACTGCGTCAGGTACGTGCCGCGTTGCAGCGAGTTCGCGACGGAAGCCTGGGCGCCTGCATCGACTGCGACGAGTCGATCAGCCCGAAGCGCCTGGCGGCCGTGCCCTGGGCGTCCCGCTGCATCCGTTGCCAGGATGCCGCCGATCGGATTCAGCAGGAGTCCGGCGAATCCGCGATCGAGGACCTCGTGAACGCTGCGTGAGCCGGTCGCCGGAGCGTGTTCTGCGCTCGTGTTGCAAACCACCAGCGATCGCGCCCGGCGGGCCGAGGTAAGGCCCGCCGGTAGGGCGTCTCGGTTACCGAGCCGCGCTCGAGGCCCATTACACATCTGGCGATGTGTTTGACTTCATGCTGGTTCGCGCTCAAGCGTCAGACAATGGACCGGCGCCCCTGAACTAAGTTGATCACTACCACAATCAACGCCACGACCAGCAACAAATGCAGGAGGCCACCCATGGTGTACGAACTCACCATCCCAAGCGCCCAGAGTCCGAGCAGAATCGCAAAAATGGTCCACATAGATTGATACACTCCTTTTGAATCTTTACTACTGCCGCCTGGTGTGATAATGGCGCCCGTTACGGGTAAGACCGTTATCTGCCGCTCCCATCTGGAGCGGTTGTTCCAGGCGGAACGTCAACAACGTTTCGGCTGGGACCTTGACGGTCTTGCCCCGAGTCAGCGTCTGGGCACCGGCTCCCGCCCCCGCCCCCGCCGCTGCGCCGATTGCAGCGCCTTTGCCTCCGCCGGCGATCGCGCCAATGATGGCGCCCAGGGCCGCGCCACCGCCGATGTACTCGGCGGTCCGTTTGTTCTTTCCGACGCCGTCCCGCTGACCGCCGCTCAAACGGCTCGCATCCGCCGTGACCGCGTACCGGCGCCCGTTCACGGTCACCGAATCCAGATCGAGCGTCAGCTCTTTGTTCGAGGCCTTCGCTACCAGCAGCTCGACGTTGGATCCTCGCGGGATGGCGACGTTGCCCGCGGCATCCACCACGTCCTGATCCACCACGGCGGAGAACACCCGGCCGTCGGCTTTCTTGGCGTCGATCTTCTCGTTGGTCCGGACGGAAATGCTGGTTCCCGTGCCGATCGATCGCACTTGAGCGACCGCGAGCGCGCCCAAGGCGAGAAGCCCTAAGAGTGTTTTCATAACGATCTCCCGCTGTTACCGCTTCACTCGGACCGAGTACAGCATCTGTTGGAACGCGTTTTCATAGTTCTGAAATTCGCGCTCCGGTGCGGTGAAAACGAAGAACAGCAGGCCCTCGGGCCGAGGCAGCGTGACCAGCCAGTTGGTCTCTCGCGCCACGCCCTGGATGGGCGAATCGTTCGACAGGTAGGTCGAGAGCCCGCGCTGCCCGCCGACGTCGATGGGCTGGTGGCGGCGAATCACGCGCATGTTGCGATTGGACTGCCGGAGCTCCAGGACTAACTGATCGGTGGCTTCCTCGGCGGGCATTCCGCCCTGCCCGAAACCGGGCCCCTGCAATTGCTGGCCGTAGCGCTCGGCGTGCGGCTCGAAGATGTTCACCACCACGCCATAGGCCAGCGCCTGGTTGCCGTTGGCGTCGGCGATCATTCCGCCGCGGGGCGCGATGGTCACCGCGTCGCCCTGGCCGTAGGACTGCCAGTTGTCCGGGTGATCGATGCGCAGCGCGGAGTTCTCAAACGTCATGAAGCTTCCCGAGGTTCCGGCCGGCCGGCCGGGAGCGTTCTGCTGCTGCTGGGACTGAAGCTGGTTGGCTCGCGGCGCCGCCAGAGACTGGACGTAGCGCTTGATCTGGTCGAATTCCTGGGAACTGCTCCGCGACGCCTGCGAGCCGCCGAGCCGGCCCACTTCCTCGTCGACGCTCTCAATGCGGCGATCCGGGTTGGGGTGAGAGTTGAAGAACGCGATGCCGTTCCTGCCCTCGAGCTTCGCGAAAAACTGCGCCATTCCCCGCGGGTCGAGGCCGGCATCGTGAAGGATTTGGGTGCCCATCAGGTCGGCCTGACTCTCGGCGTCGCGCGAGTATTTCAGCAGGATGGAGTTCACTGTGAAACCGGCGCCGAGCTGCGCCAGCGCGGCGCCCGTGGAATTGTTGCCCAGCATGCCGCCCAGGATCGCCAGGGGCGCTTGCGCGGCGGAAGCCTTGCTGGCCTGGTTGGTGCCGTGGCGCAGCGCCACGTGCGAGATCTCGTGCGCCATCACCCCGGCGAGTTGGGACTCATTGTCGGCGGCTTCGATGATGCCGCGGTTGATATAGACGTGGCCGCCGGGAAGGGCGAACGCGTTGATCCCCTTGTCGTTGACGGCATGGAAAGCGTACGGAAACTGATAGCCGGGCGCCTTGGCGGCCAGACGCCGGCCCAGGCTCGTCAGGTAGTTGTTGACACGCGAATCGTTCAGCATCGGAACCTGCCCAGTGACTTCGTTGGCGGCCTGCTGGCCCAGTTCGACGTCCTGCGCCGCGGAAAACATGTTCCAGCCGGGCTTTAGCGCCGTGCGGCCCCCGCCGGTAGCGGGTACCGCGTAAGTCGGGCTGGCGTTGCCGCCGGCGAGGCTGCCCGATCTCGCATCCGTTGCGGCTGTCCGATTCCCCGCCACGCGTCGAAACTTGAACTGCTGGTTCGATTCGCCGTTGCTGTCGTAGATCTGCACGGGCGCCCCGTCCCGCGTGGTCCCGTCCGGTATGTCGAGCGTCCTCCCGAGCCGGGAGACAATGAGGGCGTTGCCGTTCCTGCCGGCGTCAAAGCGCCACTGCTGGCCGGATCGGCCGTCGAATCGCGTGGCACGCACGGGCGTGCTGTTGCCGGTTGCCACGGCTTCGAGGGCGTTGCCGTTCATCACGTTCCGCAGGAAGTAGTAGCCGCCGGGCGACGCCCGGATTTCCCACGCCTGATTGTCGGTTCCCCGCGCGGAGAACTGGATCACGCTGGACTGGTCGTTGCGGTCCAGGTCGAGCACCTTGCCGGATTTCAGGTTGGTGATCTCGTAGCGGCCCGGGCCGTCGAACCCGCCCTGCGCGCCTGCCGGATAGGGAAGGCACAACACCCACGCGATTCCCGCCGCCACAGCGGCGGATCGCCGTTTTCCGCTCCCCAGACTGAGAGTCCATGTCATAGTCGTACTCGCCTTTCACGAAGATTTCCCGAGCTCACCAGCCGTGAGCTGCCGCCTGCAAGCGGGAGAGCGGTTGGCCGCCCGCCCGATCGTGATATCCGCCGCTTTCGTCCGAACGTCACTGGCCGATTCTGTAGCCGGAGATTCCGCCCCACAATCCGGCTGCCTGCAACACCCAGATTCCAACCACGACCACCACGACGACATTCAGAATCGTCTTGATGCTGGAGGCCATGGGGATGAACCTGTTGATCATGTACAACGCCACACCGATCACGATCAACGCTACGACCAGATTTACCAAAGGCATTTTGTGTTCTCCTCAGCCTGAATAAGGGCACATGAGCGGCCAATCGTCATAACATTAGCCAGGTGCGCGAATACCCGCCTATGCAGCCGAAATGCCCTCGTCGAGCTGCGTTCGCCATGACCGCGCAAGGTCAGATGGCCGAATAAGGTCGGATCGCCGCTTCGAAAAGCGAAACGATTTCATCGCACAACCCGGAGGTCTGACGGGAAACGCGCGTTGGCCCGAATCGTGCACTCTCACACCCGGCGGCATATGAGCCTCGAGATCAAGCACCGGGAGCGGGAGGGCATCGTCATTCTCGATCTGGAGGGGTCGCTGCTATTGGGGCAGGAGTCGAAGCTGCGACGATCTCTCCAGGAACTCCGCCGAGCGGCGAACACCTCGATCGCACTCAACCTGCAAGGGGTCGGCAAGATCGACAGCACCGGCCTGGGAACGCTGGTCGTCGCTCACCAGGAATTGCGGAACGCCGGGGGCCGGCTGGCGTTGTTCCATCTCAACCCGTCGCACCTGGAACTACTGCTGCTGACCAAGCTGGTCACCGTGTTCGAGCTTTTCGCCGGCGAGCAGGACGCCGTCAACAGTTTCTTCCCCGAGAGGGCCACGAAACGCTACGACATCCTCAGTTTCGTCGTAACGGGAAGGGCGCAAGGGATGGGAGCAGCCGGCCTCGTCGCGTGACGTTGTCACACGACCAATACGAGATGAACCGGCTCGACACCCGGCGGCCCTGCCTCAATTGAGCGGCCCGGCGAGATGCACAATTCCAGGACCCACAACACCGCCACGCTCGCGGCCAGCGTCCACAGCATGCGCGTTCGCACACACTCTCTCGTCCGCTCCCGGGCGACGCGCCACACCTCGAAGCCGCCGAAGATGAGCGCGAGCGCGATTACACGCATCCAGGCGAGCTCGATTCCGCCGGGGTGGAACCAAGCCACCACCAGGCAGTAGAGGAGCCCGCCCAGGACACTGCCGGCCACACCGTCGGCGAAGGCACGTTGCGGAGAGACGCCGGACGGAAAGTACGCCGGCGCTCTCCGCGTGCCGCCCAGATCGATCGCCATTTCGTTGTCCCCCAATCCGTCCTGCCTCCGC
>CAZEVY010000044.1:27226-38105 GCA_964515555.1 uncultured Solibacteraceae bacterium
GCGCCCCTGCTGGCCAAGGACAACGAACCCGCCAAGCGGTTGGACGAAGCCGCCGCGGTGTTTTCGGAGGTCATGGCGACACCCGACAAGGGCATCCCGGAAGAGATGCTGGCGAACGCCCACTGCATCGTGATCGTGCCGGGGCTCAAGACCGGCGCGTTTGTGTTCGGCGGCAAGTACGGAAAAGGATACTTGTCCTGCCGGAACAAGAGCGGAACGGGCTGGTCGGCGCCGGGCACGGTCCGAATCGAGGGCGGCAGCGTCGGCTTCCAGATCGGCGGCTCGACGACCGACCTGATCATGCTCGTCATGAGCGAGCGGGGCGCCGACAAGCTGCTTTCCAGCAAATTCACGCTGGGAGCGGAGGGATCGGTCGCCGCGGGTCCGGTGGGACGCACAGCGACCGCTCAGACGGACGCGCAGATGCGCGCCGAGATTCTCTCGTGGTCGCGGTCCCAGGGACTGTTCGCCGGTCTGGCGCTGGAAGGCGCCACCCTGCGGCAGGATCTCGACGACAACGCGACCCTATACGGCAAGAAGCTGGAGAACCGCCAGATCGTCACGACGAGGGTGCGTGCGCCCAAGGCGGCCGCGAAACTAATGGCGCTGTTGAACCGGCACTCGCCGCGCGAGCGAACGAATCCGCCGAGCTCCGGCCAGTAATCCGGGAAAAGGAAACCTCACATGATGAAACTCACGCTGAGCTGCGCACTCTTCACGATGTGCGGAGCATTGTGGGCCGCGCCGCGGCCACAGGATGAGAATGCGGCCAGGGTGGCCGCCGGACTCCCGCCCATCTATCGCGTCAACGTGACCGCGCGGACCGCGAAAGCGATCAACTACCAGCACCGCGGCGGCGCGACCAAAATCGACTTCCGGGGCACCGAGCTGCTGCCGGGCTCCCGCGGCGAAGCCAAGGTCGAGAGCAAGCAGGGCTACATCGAGATCGAGGTCGAGTTCGACGATCTCCAGCCGGCCAACAAGCTGGGGTCCGAGTATCTGACCTATGTGCTTTGGGCCATCACGCCCGAGGGCCGCACGGCCAACCTCGGCGAGATCCTGTTGAATGGAACCAAGAGCAAACTGAACGTAACCACCGAGCTCCAGGTATTCGGAATGGTGGTCACCGCCGAACCGTACTACGCGGTCTCGCGGCCCAGCGACCTGATCGTGATGGAGAATGTGGTGCGCGCGGACACCACCGGTAAGATCGAAGCGATCGACGCCAAGTACGAATTGCTCGAGCGAGGCCAGTATCAGCGGCTCTCGAACCCGCTGGCGCTGAAGCTCGACCGGAAAGTTCCGCTCGAGCTCTATGAAGCGCGCAACGCCGTTCAGATCGCGCGCACCATGGGCGCCGGCCGGTATGCCGCCGACACCTTCCAGAAAGCGGAGAGAAGCCTGGCCCAGGCCGAAGCCCTCCAGTCGCGCAACGCCGGCTCCAAGCCGGTGACGATGACAGCGCGGGAGGCCGTGCAGACCGCCGAGGACTCGCGGGCCATCGCCGTCAAGCGCCAGGAGGAAGAGGCGCTGACCGCCGAGCGCCGGCAATCGGCGGATCGCGAGGCGCGCGCCGAGAGCGGTCGCGTAGCCGCGCAGTCCGAATCGGATCGCCTCGCCCGGGAGGCCGTGGCGGCGCGGATCATGTCGCAGATGGAATCCGATCGCCTGTCGCGGGTGAACGAGGCGCAGGCGGCGGCCGCCCTGGCCGAGGCCGATCGGGTGAAGCGAGAGAATGACGCACGCACCGCCGCGGCGTCGGCCGAAGCGGATCGCCTCCGGCTCGACAACGAGGCCCGCGCCGCAGCGGCGAGAGCCGAAGCCGACCGCTTGCGGGTGGATAGCGACGCACGCATCGCGGCCGCGGGCGCCGAGGCGGATCGCCTGAAGCGGGAGAACGAGGGGCAACGTATCGCCAACCAGGCCGCGCTCGACAATGCGGCCCGCCAGAGCGCCCGGCTGGAGGCGGAGAAAGCGGAACTGCGAATCAAACTGATGCACCAGTTCAACGCGGTACTTCAGACCCGCGACACCGCGCGAGGTCTCATCGTGAATATGTCGGATGTGCTCTTCGATTCCGGCCAGTCTTCGTTACGGGCCCCGGCCCGCGAGAAACTGGCGAAGGTCGCCGGCATCGTCTCCGGCCATCCGGGTCTCAAGCTGGATGTGGAAGGTCACACCGACAGCGTCGGCGGCGACGATTATAACCAGCGGCTCTCCGAACGGCGCGGCGAAGCTGTCCGCGCGTTCCTGGCCGGTCAGGGAATGCCGATGGGGGCGTTATCGGCGAAAGGGCTCGGCGAAACTCAGCCCGTAGCTTCGAATGACAGCGCCGCGGGCCGGCAGCAGAATCGGCGCGTGGAGATTGTTATCTCCGGCGAAGTGATTGGCGCCGCGATCGGCGTGCCGGTCGCTTCCCGGTAATCCAACCTTCCGTTTCGTGCGGGGGCCGGCGACATAGTCGTCCGGCCCCATTGTTTTTGCGCTCGCGAGCCGGGACACGCGGCAACGCGGGGAGCGCGCACGCAATTCAAATGGCACCCGGCATGCGCTCGTAGACGACGTGGCCGCCTCATCGAGTTGCGAAGCGCGAATCGAACCGACTTCCCTCTTACCTGAGAGGCCGCGGCGAAAGTGGTGGGTACGCTGGATCCCCGTCTGGATCGCGGCGATCGTCGCCGTAGGAAGTTGCGCGGCCTTCCTGTTTTATCTCGGCCGACACGGACGCCGCCTTGACGAGGAGATGAGAAAAGGGGCGTTCAAGGATACGGCCAGCATTTTCGTGCACTCCAGGACGCTGGTCGTGGGGACGCCTGCTTCAGCCGCCGAGACGGTGGAGGACCTGCGACGGGCCGGCTTCACCGAGTCGCGGAAGAATCCCATCGGTTGGTTCGAGAGCAAGGGCGACGCCCTCTGGATACACACCGTCTCCCGAAACGAAACCACCATGCTCAGGTTCGCCGCGAACCGGATGGTCCAGATCCTCGCGCCGGTGAACTCCGCCTCCGACCGCTACCAGATCGACCCGCAGGTCATCGCAAACGTCTCGCTGAGGAATCGGGAACGGCGGCGCCTGCTGCGCTTCGGCGAGATTCCCGGACCGCTGATCGATGCGGTCGTTTCGGTAGAGGACAAACGTTTTTTCCAGCATCGCGGCTTCGATTTCCTTCGGATTGTCAAGGCGGCCTACACGAACCTCCGGCAGGGTCGTGCGGCCGAAGGCGCCTCGACCATCACCATGCAGTTGGTCCGAAGCCTCTGGCTCACGCCGGACAAGAGCTGGAAGCGCAAGGAGGCCCAGTTCTTCATGGCTCTGCGCCTGGAGCGGAAGCTCTCCAAACAGCAGATCTTCGAGTACTACTCGAATCAGGTCTACCTTGGCCACCGCGGCACGTATGACGTTCACGGCTTCGGCGAGGCCGCCAGGGTCTTTTTCGGCAAGCCGATCGGGGCGCTTACTCTCGCCGATGCCGCGACACTGGCCGGCATCATTCAGCGGCCAAGCTATTACAACCCCTTCCAGTTCCCGGGACGCGCGCGCGCGCGCCGCGATCGCGTGCTGATTCTCATGCGGCGCAACGGCTACATCACGGACGGCGAACTGGTCCGAGCCAGGGCCGAGGCGTTGACATTATCGGCTGACGCCGCCGAGTCCACCGACGCGCCATACTACCTCGACCTGGTCAAGTCCGAGCTCCAGAACGAGCTGACAGACGCCACCGCGGGTCCAGGAGGCTTCCAGGTCTACTCCACGCTCGATCCCCGGTTGCAGCACGCCGCGCAGGAGGCCGTCCGAGTGGGTATGCTCGGCGTCGACCGCCAGCTTCGCCGTACAGGCCCGAACGCGCCCACGCCACAGGTCGCTCTGGTCGCCCTGGATCCGAGGACAGGGTCCATCAAGGCACTGGTAGGCGGCCGGGACTATAACGCCAGTCAGTTGAATCATACGCTCGCGAAACGCCAGCCCGGGTCTGTTTTCAAGCCGTTTGTCTACGCTGCGGCGCTGCGATCCGGCGAGCGCCCAGGCGGGGCCGTCTTCACTCCATCCACGTTGCTCGACGACGTGCCGACTACCTTCTGGTTCGCGCAGAAGCCCTACGAGCCGAACAACTTCAAACGGCAGTTCCGCGGCGAGGTCACTCTACGCGACGCCTTGTCGCAATCGCTGAACGTCGCAACGATACATCTCGCTGAGCGGGTCGGATACGGCTCGGTTGTGGACGTGGCGCGAAGCGCCGGCCTCAGCCGGGACATACAGCCGACACCGGCGATAGCGCTGGGCGCCTACGAGAGTACTCCGCTGGAGATCGCCGCCGCCTACGCCGTTTTTGCCAATCAGGGAGTCTACATCCGGCCACACCTGGTTTCGCATGTGCTCGGCGAAGGCGGGGGCCGGGTCTACTCCCACCGCGCGGTCAGCCACCGCGCGCTTACCCCGCAGGTCGCTTACCTGATGGTGAATCTCCTCGAAGAGGTGCTCCACAGCGGAACCGGCGCCGGCGTTCGGGGCCGCGGCTTTTCCGCGCCCGCCGCGGGAAAAACGGGCACCTCCCGGGACGGATGGTTCGCCGGCTTTACCTCCAACCTGCTGTGCGTCGTGTGGGTCGGCTTCGACGACCATCGCGATCTTAGACTGGAAGGCGCCAGGTCCGCGCTCCCCATCTGGACGGAGTTCATGAAGCAAGCCGTGGCTCTCACGGGGCGGCCGGGCGCCTTTCGACCTCCCGCGGGCATCGTGTCGGCCAAGGTCGATCCCGCTTCGGGACAGCTGGCGGCCGCCGATTGCCACGGCGTGCGGTCCGAGGTCTTTATCGCCGGCACCCAGCCGGTCGAGCTTTGCACCCTCCACGGCCGTAGCGTGGCCAACAAGACGTCGGTGGCTTCAGGGGCCGCGTCGCGTGAGCTTGGCCCCGGGACGCCTACTGGACTGTCCGGTGTGAGATGACAGGCGAGCGGGCATGAAATCCGCTGTAGACGACCTCGTGATCGACACGCACTACTTTCAACAGTCCCAGGCGGGCTGAAACCAAGACCTGTACCCGCGCCGGCAGCCAGACCAGGTCGCTCACCCGAGTCTGCTCAAAGGCCGCCCGCGACCCCTTGGCAAGCCGCACCAGGAGCAGTCCCATCGAAATCGTCTCGACCGCTTCCATTTCCGCTTTCACCAGCCGGTAGTCCTGCTTATCCACCCATAGCCTGCCCTGAAGACTCGCCAGCACGTTTTCCGTGCGTGACCGGGGCTGAAATCCCCGGCGCTGCGAGGCCTCGATCACATACTGACCATCGGCCGCCTCCCCGGTCAGGCGAAAATCGAAAGCCTCGGGCAAGGCCTGCCAGGCCTCGCGCAACCACCCATGGCGGCCCTCGTGCCCGGCGAGCCGCAGCGCACGCTCCGCCGCGTTCTCGTTCAGCCGCTCCGCCATGCTCTTGACGAGTCTGTCCTGCTCCTTCTTTTCATCGCCTGGCGGCAGCGGACGATCGCCGCGCCCCGACAGCCGCCGATAGGGCGAGCCATCGACCAGCAGGACGTCGTAACTCTTCACGTCCTTGGACTTCAGCCGGCCGTTCGAATCCAGGCGCCGCGCGGACACCCGCTCGGAAAACCCATAGCCGCGAGCGATAGTCCAGTTGCGCTCATCGGCCGCGACGGCGCGACGGACGATCTCGCGGGCATCCACCTCGGCCGGCACAGCTACAGGCGCGAGCCCCAGCAGCAGCACGGGCAACGAGAACCAAGGCAACCACGGAGCGATCGACGTACGGCTCATTACGATGGAACCGAGCAATCCACTGCCCATGCGAGGTTTGGCCCCTCCCGTGCTCGGGACAGGTAGCACCTGCCCCGCTGCGAGTCACCCGGCTTGTTCAGCGAGGGACCCAGCGGTCGGGGTAGGGGTCGCTCTGTATGTCGCTGTACGCAGGGCGGCTCGCGCATCGGAGGGAAAGGCCGGGGTTCTCCCCAAAAGGAGGCCCTGGCCACTTTCACCGGTCATTTGCGCGTCGCTCGCCGGCGGCAGGCTGACCGGATATGGTCGCGTTGAACGGTTCCCATAATGATCGATTCCGGATCCATTCTGATAGAAAAGGACGCCGTCCATCCTCGATGCTTCCACCTCGAGGACGAATCGAGTCCGCACTCCTGGATGACCGTCAAGCACAACCTCAGCTCTCACCAGCTTGAGGAGGAACTCGCCAGGTCTGGATGGACCTTCTTTTTCATGGCCGGCGCCATCCGGGAGATCTCCTTCGGATTCGATCGGGCGAAGATGCTCCATGCTGCGCTGAAGTGCCTTATCGCCGGGGTGAGGATTCACGAGTACAACTGCCTTCAGGTCGACTCGGTGACCATGCACTCCTTCCTGGGAATACCGTACGTCAGCGTCTCCGCGCATGCCCGACATATTCAGCGGGGAATGGTCTTCTCGGCAGCATAGTCCCGCGAGCATCTGACCGGGCGGCACCCCCCGTGGTGGAGGCGGCAGAGACTGACCAAATATCGTCAGTCCCCGAAACAACCATTCATCAAAGCAACCTTGTGGTAACATTCGTGCAGCGGCTCTCGGCGTTGGCTTGTCGCGATCGCCAGCCGGCGTGCTCCGAAGTGATCGAGCGCCCAGTCGAGTGAGGATATCAGCTTGACCTCCACAGGCTCACAGCCGCACGCCATCGGTTGGCTCTTGGACAACGGCCCCAGGGAGCTCGAGCTCCTGTTCCGGGCGATCGTATTTCACCCCTCCGTGCCGATTCTCATAGCCGATGACGACCGTACGTGCCGGGATGCCAGCGTCGGCGCCGGTAAGCTGCTGGGGATTCCGCGGGACAGGCTCATCGGTAAGACTCTGGATGACCTCGCGGATCCCGCCTTCCGGCCCCGGATTTCCGAGCTTTGGCAGGCCTTTCTCGGACAGGGGAAGCAGGAGGGCACGCTTCACCTCGCCGGCGCCGATGGAATTCCGCGGGACGTGCCGTATGCGGCCAAGGGAAACGTCCTGCCTGTGCGCCACGTCCTCGTCCTGCCGCGCACGACCGATACGGCCCGTGGAGAGACGCCGGCCAAAGGTGGATTGGGCCGCATTCCTTCCTGGGTACAGGACTATGCGCTGTTCCTGTTGGATGTCGGCGGAAGGGTCGTCGCCTGGTATTCCGGAGCGGAGCGCATCTACGGCCACAACGAAGAGGAGGCCGTAGGTAGACACGTTTCCTTCCTTTATCCTGCCGTCTTTCCGCCGGAAGAGAAGCCCGATGCGGAGGCCGCCCGCGAGCTGAACCGGTCCGCGACGGACGGCCACTTCGGCACCGAAGGCTGGCATGCGAGGAAGGATGGTGCGCAGTTCTGGGCCAACGCGATCACGATGGCCCTGAGAGACGAAAGCGGTCAACTGCAAGGGTTCGCCCGCGTGGTGCGCGACTTCAGCGAGCGTCACGAGAGGGACGAGAAGCTGCGGCGAAGCCGCGAGCGCTCCCGTCCGATCCCATCGCAATCGACCATCGCCGGAGTGGTATCCGGCGAATTCGACCGGATTCCGGAGGGAAACGACGCGTTCCTCGATCTGGTCGGATACACCCGCGGCGACCTGCAGGCCGGCCGGCTCCAGTGGCCCGACCTCACGCCCGCCGAATACTCCGCACTCGATGACCTGGCCCACGAGGAAGGCTTGCGGTTCGGCGCCTGCACACCCTATGAGAAGGAACTGATCCGCAAGGATGGAACCCGGGTGCCGGTTCTTGTCGCCACCGCGGTCTTGAAGCTCTCGCCCTTCCGATGGATCACGTTCGTTCAGGACCTCCGCGAGCGCAACCAGTTCGAGAGCATCCGCGACGAAGACGCCGACCTGATCCAGAATTTCGAGGAGATGGTCGGCGCCAGCGCGCCGCTTAAGCGCATTCTGCGGCAGGTGGAGGTGGTGGCCCCCACCGACGCAACCGTCCTGATCCTGGGGGAAACCGGCACCGGCAAGGAACTGGTGGCGCGCGCCATCCACCGGCTCAGTCCGCGCCGAAGCTTCCCGTTTGTGACTTTGAACTGCGCCGCCATTCCCACCGGACTCCTGGAAAGCGAGCTGTTCGGCTACGAGAAGGGCGCATTCACCGGCGCCTTATCGCAAAAGATCGGCCGCTTCGAGCTGGCCCATCGCGGGACCCTGTTCCTGGACGAGGTGGGCGACATTCCGCTGGACTTGCAGCCCAAGCTGCTCCGCGCCCTGCAGGAGAAGGCCTTCGAGCGGCTGGGCGGCACCCGCACGATTCCCATCGACGTTCGGCTCGTCGCCGCGACCAACCGGAACCTGGCCCAGATGATGGGCGACAAGCTGTTCCGGAGCGACCTTTACTACCGGCTGAAGGTCTTCCCGATCACGACTCCCCCCTTGCGCGACCGCCCCGAGGACATCCCGGTGCTCGCGCGGCACTTCACCCAGAAGTTCGCCATGGAAATGCACAAGCAGATCGAAAAAATCCCGTCCGAGACGATGCGGGCGCTGACGGCCTGGCCGTGGCCGGGCAATGTGCGGGAACTCGAGAATTTCATCGAGCGGTCCGTGATCCTGTCGCGGGGGCCCAACCTACGTGCTCCCCTGGGCGAAATACGCCCCGACGCCTTGGAAGCCGTCGGCGACAGCACTCTGGCGCAGGTCGAGCGGGAGCACATCATCCGGGTGCTGCGCGAGACGGGCGGTGTAATCAGCCAGGCGGCAAAGCGTCTCGGAATGCCGCGTACGACGCTGAACGCGCTCATGCGAAAGCTCGGTATCTCCCGCAAGGAACTCTGAGAAACCCCGACCCCCCGCGGTCAATTGACCACATATCGCCGCCCTCCGCAGCTCTCGAACCTTCGCGCTGGTCCGAATCGGACGGAGAATCGAGTCGGCTCAACACAAGGCGATGATGGCTCTACGCGTGCGCAAGCAAGATTGTCATGAGCAGGCTGGCCGGCTTACTGGCGCTCGGAATGATTCCGGGCGTCGCCCTGGCGGGCGACCTTTCCACCTACCGTACTTTCCGCCTCGGTTCGGACCTGGCGGCGGTCGCCAAACAGTCGGGCGCAAGCCCCGCTCAGGCGAGGATCATGCATCGCCGGCCGGCACTCATCCAGGAACTGGATTGGCGCCCGCAGCCTGTCGGCTCCTCGTCCCGGCCCGAAACGGTCAAAGAAGTGGTCTTCCGTTTCCTCAACGGCGACCTCTACCGGATCGCGATCCAATACGACCGTTACGACACGGAGGGCATGACGGCCGACGATTTTGTCGAAGCGATCTCGGCGACCTATGGTGTCGCCTCAAAGCCCATCCCTCCGGCCATCGCCGCGGTGGGGCGCGACGGCGACCGGGAGGATCTGGTCGCGCAATGGCAGGATGCGCTGTACCGCTTCGACCTGATCCGATCCTCCTACGGGCCAAGCTACCGGCTGGTCGGCGTCCTGAAGAGACTGGAAGGCCCGGCCCGTGCGGCCGCACTGGAAGCGAGTCGTCTCGACGACCAGGAAGCGCCGCAAAGGGATGCCGCCCGGATCGCCGACGAAGAGGATGCGGCCAGGGCCCGGCTCGAAAAAGCAAGGCTTCTGAACAAACCGAAATTTCGACCGTAGCGCCGATCTCGGATGGACCGTTACATGACTCCGAATATCGAAACATGGGAAAACGAGGGAGGATCGCCGGCGCCGGCGGGCGTCTCCACCGGCCCCCCAGCCGCAAACATGACCGGCTCCGACGCACAAGTGGAGTGGGCGGGGCGCATCCGGCGCCTGGTGGATGCCGAGTTCGACCGCGTGGCCGCGACGTTCCGCTCGGTTGCCGCCAGGCAGGCCGGCGGCGCGCGCGCCGAAACCGAAGCCGTAATCGCGATCCTCGAGGACAAGCGCGCGGAAGTGATGGCCAGGAAACAGGCCGGCTACTTCATCCACGACTGGCAGGAGATCGGCGATCAGGTCCGCCGGATGATCTTTGACGATCCCCGGTACGGGGCAATCCAGAGCAACCGCAACAAGAGGCTGACCGCATCATGAACATTCGACCTTTGTACGACCGCATCGTGGTCAAGCGGATCGCGGAACAGGAGACCACGCGCAGCGGCATCATCATTCCCGATTCCGCGAAGGAGAAACCCCAGGAGGGTGAAGTCATGGCCGTGGGTCATGGCAAGCGTCTGGAAGACGGCAAACTCACCCCGCTGAACGTCAAGGCCGGCGACCGCATCCTGTTCGGAAAGTACTCCGGCAGCGAGATCACGCTGGATGGCGTCGAGTACATCATCATGCGCGAGGACGACGTGCTCGGCCTTCTGGACGCCTCCGCTCCGGCCGCTGCCACCCCGGCCCCCGCCACACGCCCAGCGTCCAAGAAAAAGGCCTGACCGGCATTGTTCGCCCTCAAAGGAATCATCCATGGCAAAGCAGATCACTTACAGCGACGACTCCCGCCAGGCGATCCTGCGCGGCGTGAACCAACTCGCCGAAGCGGTGAAGGTGACTCTCGGCCCCCGCGGGCGCAATGTCGTGCTCGAAAAGAAATTCGGCGGGCCGACGATCACCAAGGATGGCGTGACCGTCGCCAAGGAGGTCGAACTAAAGAATCCGCTGGAGAACATGGGCGCGCAGATGGTGCGCGAAGTCGCCTCGAAGACCTCCGACGTGGCGGGTGACGGCACCACCACCGCCACGATTCTGGCGCAGGCGATCTTCCGCGAGGGCGTCAAGGCGGTGACGGCGGGCGCGAACCCGATGGCCATCAAGCGCGGCATCGACAAGGCGGTCGAGGTGGTGATCGGCGAGGTCCAGAAGCTCTCCAAGCCTGTCTCCGGCGACATGATCGCCCAGGTCGGCAGCATTTCGGCCAACAGCGACTCCGCCATCGGCGCCATCATCGCCGAAGCCATGAAGAAAGTC
>CAZEVY010000045.1:0-37582 GCA_964515555.1 uncultured Solibacteraceae bacterium
CAACGGCGCGCGGCTGCATTCCGGCCTGCGCCGCCGGTCCGCCGTCGCCCGAGAACGCCTGGCTTCCGCTGCCGGCGACCAGCGCGATCTGCCCGCCCGAGACGCGATACACGCGCGAGCTGTCGCAGAGAACGAAGCCGCCCTGGAAGTCGTCGGCGAAGCTGACGAAGGCCGACCCGAATTGAAGCGGCGGGCGCGGCAGCGAGAACTGCGCGAGCTGAAACCCGTTGCCCGCGACCGTCGTCACGATTCCGTTCGGAAGAATACGCCGCAGCTTGTGATCGCCGAGGTCGAGCACGTACACGCTGCCGTCGGCGCGCGTCGAAAGCGCCGTCGGCGTGACCAGGCGCGCGGTCGTGCCGGGTTCGTTTTCGCCGGTGAAGCGGCCGCGACCGGCGATAGTCCGCAGGATGCCACCGGTATCAACCTGGTAGATCCGGTCGGTGTCGTTATCGGAGATGCCGACGTTTCCCGCCGCGTCCACGGCCACGCCCGCGGGGAAGCCGAAGCGTGCGGCGGTCGCCGGGCCGTCCTCGCCGCTGAGTCCCGGCTGGTTGGCGCTGCCGGCGAACGGAACGGCCGTGCCGTCCGGCATGAGCCGCACGACACCCGCGCCTCGGCAGACCAGCAGCGATCCACGCGGATCGGCGGCGATGCAGTTGGGCGGACCCGCGGTCTGACTGCCGACCGGCGTCACCGCGCCGCCGGCGTCGACGCGCTTCACCCCGGCGTTATCGGTGAAGTACACGACGCCCTGCATGTCGACCGCGAGATGGCGTGGCGCGCCGTTAATCGCCGGCCCCGACGCGACGGTGAACACGCGTCCGCTCGCGTCGATGCGACGGACGCTCGACGTCGCGCCGTCGGCGTACAGCAGTTGACCGGTGCGGTCGAACGCGAGGCCGGTCGGCAACATCGAGGTCTGGAGGGAAAGGCTGCCTTCGGCGGCGGGAATCAGCCTCGGCGTCCCGGCGATGGTAACGATGACTCCATCGGGCGCCACACGGCGAATGCGAAAGTTCCCGATGTCGGCGATGTAAAGGCTGCCGTCCGGCCCGGCGGCGACGGCTTGCGGTGCGTTCAGCGTGGCGCCGCGGGACTGGCCGCGATCGCCGGAGAACCCTCGAAGACCGGTCCCGGCGAGCACCCGCACCTGGAGATCGCGGGTAAGCAGGAGGACCTGGTTGAGGCTTGGGCAGGCGATCGCGAGGTTCCCCTGGCGATCGATGGCCAACCCCGCCGGCGAGGCGATGGCGGCGTCGAGGCCGGGGCGATTCTCGTCGGCGAAGGAGTAGTCGGAACCGGCGATGGTCGTGATGATGCCCTGGCCGGACAGGGCGAGTGAGAATGCGAGCGCGGCGGCGCAGAAACACCCGGCGCGGCGTCGTGTCCGCATACGGTGACTCGACGATTATACGCTCCGCGCGCGACCGGCGGATTTCGCTATTTCACCGTGAGCGCCGACCCCTCGCGAATCTCGTCGGTGGCGCGCCGCACCACGACGTCGCCCGCGGCGAGCGCGCCGACGATCTCCACCAGGTCGCCGGCGGCCGGACCGCGGGTGACGGTCACCCATTCGGCGCGGCCGTCGCGCACGCGAATGACGAAAGAGCGCTCGGTGGTCGTCGCCACGCTCGAGGGCGGCACCAGCAGCGACGCGCGCGGACGTCGCGACTGCCATTGGACTTCCGGATACATGCCTGGCGCCAGGTCGCCGCGTGAGTTGTCGACGTCGAGTTCCACTCCCATGGTGCGCGTACGCGGGTCCATCGACTGCGGGATGCGCGCCACCACCCCGGTGAACGTTACGCCGGGGTGGGCCGGGGCCGTGAAGGCGAGACGCGCGCCTCGCGCGATGCCGGCCACGTCGGATTCGGGCACGGGAACCACGAGCCTCAGACGATTGACCTGCTCCAGGACCAGTAACGGCTTCGCCGACGACGGTCCGACGAGCGCGCCGGGATGCACCAGGCGTTCGGTAATGACGCCGTCGAAGGGCGCGGTGACGTTCAGGTACCCCTGCATCTCGACCAGCGGCGCGATCGATGCGCGCGCCGCCTTCGCGGAGCTGTCGAGCGCCTTGAGTACGGCGCGCGACGCCTCGAGCGATTTCTCGGCCAGGATCAGCTCGTGTCGCGCGACCACACCGGGGGTCGCCGAGGCTTCTTTCATGCGCGTGAACATCGACTCGGCGCCGACGGCCTTGGCCTCCGCCTCGGCGCGCTGCGCTTCGACGGCCAGGGCTTTCGCTTCCGCTTCCGCGATTTGCGCCGCCATTTCCGGCGCCCGCAGCCTCACCAACAGTTGTCCGCGCTTCACCACGCTGCCGCGATCGACCTCGACCGACTCGACGAATCCCGTTACGCGGGCATTCAGGTCGACCCTCATGTAGGGTTGGATCTCACCCGGCAGCCGCGACTTCCGTTCCACCGCGCGCGACGCCACCTTGACCACCTCCACGGTCTGTGCCGGCGCCAGCGCGGCAAAAACCATCACACTTCCCAGCCACTGCATTGTCGTCGTCCTCATGATCGCCCCTCGTAGAATCGGCTCGACGGGTCGCCCGGGTCGAGCGACGGCGACGCCGTCTTCCCGCGCCCCCGCATGATGGCGTAGATCGAAGGAAGCACCGTCAGCGTCGCGAACGTCGCCGCGACCAGCCCGCCGATCACCGCGCGTCCCAGCGGCGCCGTCTGCTCCGACCCTTCGCCGATGCCCAGCGCGATCGGCGTCATGCCGGCGATCATCGCCAGCGCCGTCATCAGAATCGCGCGCAGGCGTCCGCGGCCGGCCTCGATGGTCGCCTCGAAGGACCCGGCGCCCTCGGCGCGCGCCAGCTCGGCGAACGTCACCAGCAGGATCGAGTTCGCCACCGCGATGCCGATCGCCATGATCGCCCCCATGAACGATTGCACGTTCAGCGTCGTGCCGGTCGCCAGCAGCATCACCAGCACGCCCACGATGACCGCGGGGGACACGGCTATCACCGCGAGCGCCAGCCGCGCCGACTGGAACCACGCCGCCAGCAGCAGGAAAATCACGGCGATCGAAAGCAGCAGCCCGGTGCGGAGGCCGTCCAGCGTCTCCTCGAGCGGCGGAATCTGCCCGCGGACGGCGACCGTGATCCCGCGCGGCGGCGTTCCCGCCCGCGCGATGGCCGCACGCAACTCCGGCGCGATTTCGCCGAGCGCGCGCCCGTGCACGTTCGCCGTGAAGCTCACCACGCGCTGCATGTTGTAGCGCTCCACCAGGCCCAGCGCCGTCCCGAGTTTCAGATCGGCGACGTCGCCGAGCAGCGGCCGGCTGTCGCCGTTCGCCATCACTGGAATCTCGCGCATTTCGTCGAGCGACGACATGCGATGCTGAGGAATCTCTACCTGGATCTGGAAGGCGTTGCCGCTGGCCGGGTCGCGCCAGTAGTTGGGCTCGATGAAGCGGCTGGACGACGTCGCCGCCACCAGCGATCGCGCCACGCCCGCGGCGGTCAGGCCGAATTGACCCGCGCGGTCACGGTCCACGCGCACGTCTACAGAGGGGTAGTCGAGCGGCTGCGAGTATTGCAGGTCGCGCAGCGGGCCGACGCGAGCGAGCTCGCGATACACCTTCTCGGCGTGCGTGCGATTGGCCGCCAGTGACGGCCCCTGCACCGCGACCTCGACCGTCGCCGGCGAGCCGAAGCTCATCACCTGGCTGACGATATCGCCGGCTTCGAACGAAATCTGCATTCCCGGCAGAGCCTTCGGCAGCGATGCGCGCAGGCGCTCCTTCAGCTCCTCGCCGCGCAGCTTCGCCCCCGGCTTCAGCGCGACGCGCATCACCGCTTCGTGCGGACCGCTCGTCCACAGGTAGATGGTGTTGATCGGATAGCTGGCCGGCTGCACGCCGATGAAGGCCGTGCTGATCTCCACGTTCTCCAGGCCGACCTCGCGGCCGATCACGTCGAGAGCGCGCAGCGTCGCGGTCTCGGTGCGTTCGATGCGCGTCCCCGTCGGCGCGCGCAGGCGCAACTGGAACTGCCCCGCGTCGACCGCCGGGAAGATCTCGCGGCCCACCATCGGCGCCAGCAGCCAGATCAGCGCCGCGGCGCCGGCAACGTAGGCGCCCGCGACCACCCACCGCAGTTTCAGCACGTAGAGCAGGTACTTTCCGTAGACCTTGCGCAGCAGTCCGAGCAGGCCGCGGCTCTCCTCGCCGCTCGTGCCCTTGCGCATCAGCCACGTCGCCAGCACCGGTACCAGCGTGCTCGAAAGCAGGTACGACGAGATCATCGCGAAGCCGACGGCGAGCGCCAGCGGCACGAACAATTGCCGCCCGACTCCCGCCATGAAGAACGACGGAACGAACACCGCGAGAATGCACAGCATCGCGAGCAGCCGCGGGACCGCCGTCTTGCGGCAGGCGTCAACCACCGAACGCGCGCGCGACGATCCGCCCGCCAGGTGCGTGTGGATGTTCTCGATCTCGACGGTGGCCTCGTCGACCAGCACGCCGACCGCCAGCGCCAGCCCGCCCAGCGTCATGATGTTCACCGTCTGGCCCGCCGCCCACAGCCAGACAACCGAGGCCAGCAGCGCTGCCGGGATCGTCGCGATCACGATCAGAGCGCTCCGCCAGTCCCGCAGGAATAGCAGCACCATCAGGCCGGTCAGCGCCGCGCCCAGCAGTCCTTCGTTGACCAGAGTGCGCAGCGCGCGTATCACGTAACCCGACTGGTCGAACTCCAGGCGGATTTCGACATCCTCGGGTACCACCGCCTGCATGGCCGGCAGCGCCGCCTTCACGCGGCGGATGACATCGAGCGTCGAGGCGTCCGGTCGCTTGGTGACGGGAATGTAGACCGTGCGCTTGCCGTTCACGTGAGCGTATCCGGTGATGATGTCGGTGCCGCTCTCGACCACGCCGATGTCGCGCAGGTAGACCATCGGGCGCGCGCCGGGGCGAATGGGCGCGTCGGCGAGTTCCTGGAGGTTGCCGCCGACGGTGGCGTTGGTGTTCGCGATGCGGCTAAGGTCGCCGATGCGCACCACGCCCGAGGGCTGCACCGACGACGCGCGGTTCACCGCCTGAATCGCCTCCTCGGGCGAGATACGAAAGGACCGCATGCGCTCCGGGTTCAGCCGCACGATGATGCTGCGCTGATTCCCTCCGAATGGCGGCGGCGCCGAGACGCCCGGCAGCGTCGCGAACAGAGGCCGCACGCGGTTCAAGGCGAAGTCCTGCACCTCGCCGGGCGTGCGATTGGGACTCGAAAACACCAGTTGCCCGACCGGCACGCTGCCCGCGTCGAATCGCACGATGAACGGCGGCACCGCGCCCGGCGGCATGAACGCACGCGAGCGGTTCACCTGCGCCACCACCTCGGCGATCGCCTGGTTCATGTTCGTGCCAGGGTGAAAGACGAGCTTCATGAGCGCCGCGCCCTGAATGCTCTTCGATTCGACGTGCTCGATGCCGGTCACGTAGAGGAAGTGGTACTCGTAGTAGTACGTCAGGAATCCTTCCATCTGCGAAGGATCCATGCCGCCGTAGGGCTGCGCGACGAATATGGTCGGCGAGCCGAGATCCGGGAAGATGTCGACCCGCATGCGCCGCACGGCGAGCCACGAGGTGAGCAGCACCGCGAACACGGCGACCAACACGGTCACCGGCCGGCGCATCGCACTGAGAACCAGCCACATCCGCGGTTACCTGAGGAACTCGTCGATCGAACCTTGCGCCGCGGCCACGCCGAGCATCGCGCGCCAGACGTTGAGGCGCGCGAGCGCGTTGTCGATCTCGGCCTGCGAGAGCAGGCGCTGTGCTTCGGCCACTTCGAGTATCGTACCGAGTCCCGCCTTGTATCGTGCGGCGGCCTGCTGCTCGGCGATGCGCGCCGATTCCAGTTGCACCGGCGTCACGCCGGCCACTCGGCGCGATCCAACCAGGACCGCGCGGGCGCGCTCGACGCGGCCCTCGATGTCGCGCTTGATCTGATCGAGCCGCGCCGCTTCAGAGCGCTCGCGATGCACCTCGGCCTGGTTGCGCGCGCGGATCGAGGCGTAGTCGAGCACGGGAAACGCGACCGAGAACCCGACGCCCCAGTTGTGGACATTCGGCCCGAGGCCGGAGGCGGCGCCGCCGGTGGTGAAGTCGGGATTCGCGCCGGTACCGCGCGCCGAACTCGCCGCCTGAAGGCTGAACTTCGGAAACCACGAACGGTCGAGCGTCTTCTGCCGCGCCTTCGCTTCGTCGATGGCCGCCGACTGCTCGACGACCGCCGGGTGCGATGCGATCGCCGCGCCCTCCGGTTGGGCCTCGGGCGGCGGTTCGAGCCAGCGCGCTCCGGCGACGGCGACCTGACCCGGCGTGATTCCCATGAGAGTCGCCAGCGCCGCGCGAGATACCGCGACGGCCTGCTCGGCCTGGATCACCTGCGTTTCGGCGAGCGCCGCCTCGGCCCGCGTGCGAGCGGCGTCGGCGCCCGGCCGCAGTTCGGCCCGGACCAATGCGCGCACGGCCTCGTCGAGGACTCTCGCCCGTTCGACGCCGGCCTGTGCGGCGCGGACCGTTTGCTGCGCCGCGAGAATCGTCAGGTATGCATCGGCGGCCGCGGTGGCGACTTCCAGGCGCGATCGCGCGATGGCGGTCTCCGCGCGGCGCCGCGACGATTCCGCCAGGTCGACCGTGGCGCGGCGGAGACCGAAATCGAAAGGCTCCCAGGTGAACAGCAGGCCGGTCGCCGATCCCCACACGTTGGTGAAGCTGTTGTTCGGAAACGGCGGCCCGCTGATCGCCGGAATGGTCGACTGCGGCAGCAGCATCCCGTAGACGTTGTTGCGCGTCGCGCGGTTGAGCTGTGCGAGAAAGTCGACACGCGGCAGGTAGGCGGTGCGCGCGAGGTTGATGCCGGCGGCCGCGGCGGCGGCCTGCTCTTCGACCACGCGAATCGACGGATACTTCTCGACAGCCGCCTTGACCGCGTCGGCAAGGGTCAACGGAGGTGTCTGGGCGCGTAGGGAAGAGGCCACAAGCAGGAGGGCAGCGAAGCGCATGCCGCTACGTTAGCAGAGGTTGAACCCGCGCCTGTTGCATAATCGACAGTTCCGGCGCGATTCATGGACAACCTCACACACACCGTCACCGGTGTACTTCTCAGCCGCGCCGGACTGAACCGCCTCTCGCCGCGCGCCACCGCGATCCTCATCGTCGCCGCCAACATCCCCGACCTCGACATCCCGCTGGTGTTCTTCTCCGAGGAGCGATACCTCAACGTCCACCGCGGCTCCACCCACGGCCTGGCGATCGCTCCCCTGCTCGCCTGCATTCCTGTGTTGCTGGTCGCGCTCATCGGACGGAAGCCGCTGCCGTGGGCGCGCGCGTGGATAATCGCTCTCGTGGGAGTGCTCTCGCACCTGGCGTTCGACGCCACGAACGTTTACGGCATCCGGCTGCTGGCGCCGTTCTCCTACCGCTGGTTCGCGCTCGACATCACCAGCGTTATCGACGCCTGGATCTGGCTGGCGCTGGCCGTGGCGATGCTGTGGCCGCTGCTCGAGCGGCTCGTCAGCGCCGAGATCGGTGCGAAACCCAAGCCCGGACGCGCGCTCGCCATCGCCGTGCTGGCGCTGATCGCGCTGTACGACGCCGGACGCTACTTCATGCACGAGCGCGCCGTGGCGACCCTCGACGCGCATCTCTATCGCGACGCGCGCCCTTTGCGCGTGGCGGCGTTTCCCCGCTACGTGAATCCCTTCCGCTGGACGGGCCTGGTGGAGACGCAGGACTTCTACATCCTCCACGACCTCAACCTGCGCCAGGAGTTCGACCCCACCGCCGGGCGCGTGTTTCACAAGGCTCGGCCGCATCCGGCGATCGACGCCGCGGCGCGCGCCTCGCCGTTCCGCGTGTTCGCCGGATGGACGCGTTACCCGCTGTGGTGGGTGACGCCGCTGGCGGAGCCCGATCGCGGAGTGAAGGTGAAGGTTACCGACCTGCGATTCTCGACGCCCTCGGAGGACCGCTTTGTCGCCACGGCGATCGTCGGAGAGGACGGCGCGGTGCGCGAGGCGAATTTCCGTTTCGACCCGCCGGGCGGCGTCCCGCGGGTGCGATAGCGGATTCCCGGAACACAGGCCGCCGCCCTGCGTATCATCTGAGTGGAGGCTGCGCCGTGTTCACCTTTCTGCTGTGGCTGATACTCCTGGTGATCTGCTGGCCGCTGGCGATCCTGGCGTTGGTGCTGTATCCGCTGGTGTGGCTGATTCTGCTGCCCTTCCGGATCGTCGGAATCGCCGTGGGCGGCGCGCTGAGCCTGGTGTGGGCCGTCGTCACGCTGCCGTTCCGAATCCTGCGAATGGCGCGGGTGTAGCTACTTCCGCTTCAACTCCGCCCAGTGCGTCAGCGCGTTGCCGGCCCGGCGACTCGCGGTCGATAGCGCCGTCACCGCGCCGTTCAGCACATCTCCGCGAAGCTTGAGACTGACGCTCAGGTAGTGACGCCGGCGAATCGCGTCCTGGGTTTCGATCTCGCCCCGGAACCGGCCAACCAGGTACCCGCTTTCCACCCGCGCGTCGTTGAGCAACGTCCAGAATTGCGGGCCGAGCTTGACGTGCACGTCGCCAGAAGGCTGGAAGCGCATCGTGAAGGGCAACTCCTCCTGGTAGGTGACCAGTACGCCCGTCCATTCGCCGGACGGCAGGTTCCCCTTCTCGGGCGGCTTAGCCGCGGCGGGTCCGGGCGCGCCCCCCGCAAGCACGACGCCGAGGATCGCGCGCCGCACTTCGCCGACCAGCGGCGTGTTGGCGTTCGCCAGCACGACCACCGCCAGCTTGTGTTCCGGCACGAGACTCAGCACCGTCGTCACGCCACCCATGCCGCCGGTGTGCGAGACGATACGCACGCCGCGCGGCTCGGCGATATCCCAACCGATGCCGTAGCCGGTGCGCGCGCCGGGTTCGCTGGTTGGCCGCTGCATCTCGTCGATCGAGTCGGCGGTGAGGATTTGCGTCTGATCCGTCAGATTCGCCTTGAGGTGGAACATGCCGAAGCGCACCAAGTCGTGAGCGCTCGCGTAGACGGCCGAACCGCCCCGATGGTCGAAATCGTAATACGGGATCGGCAGCCCGTCGGCGCCGTAGCGGATGGCATGATTCTTCTCCTGCCGCGGCGCGATGCCCACCGACATGCGCGTGAGGCCCAACGGCAGGAACACCTCGCGGCGCATGAAATCCTCGTACGACGCGCCGGATACGCGCGCGATCAGGTAGTCGAGGATTCCGTAGCCGAGATTGGAGTACTGGTAGCGCTCGCCGGGCGCGGTGACCAGGTTCCCGTAGCGGCGGATGGTCTCGTCCATCGGGGGCGGACGCTCGGGTTCGTCTTCGTAGAAGAACTGGTAGTGCAACGGCAGCCCCGAAGTATGATTGGCGACGCGGCGCACGGTGGCGAGGCGCGCGTCACCCGCACGGCCGGTGACGCCGGAGCGGCCGAGGTAGTCGTTGACCGGCTTGTCGAGGTCGACCCTGCCGCGCTGTTTGAGGACCATGAGGCCGGTGGCGGTGATGGGCTTCGAGATCGACGCGAGCGAGTACATGGTGTGCTCGGTGGCGGCGACACGGTTCTCGCGGTCGGCCCAGCCGAAGGCCTCCTCCCAGACGATCTTGCCGTCGCGCGCCACGGCCACGGCGATCGAGGGAACGCTCTGCGCAACGATCTCGCGGCGGATGATCTCGCGTACGGAATCGAAGGAATCGGCGGCGGCAGGCAATGCCGCCAGCAACCAGAGAAGGCGTCGTCGAAGCACCTTACCCTCCCGCCCGCACGCGGCGGCGGATGTCCTCGAACCAGTTGAAGATGAAGTTCACCTGCGGCGGGCCGGCACGCCCCTCGTCCGGGGCCTTGAGAATCAGGAAACGCTTTCCGTCGGCGGAAACGTCGTAGGCCCCGCTGTTGCCCGTCGAAATCGGACCGGCCGAGAACAGCACCTTCGGTGTACCCGCACGGAAAGCCGCGCCGCCGTCGACGTCGGCCATCAGGATCGCCTCCCGCGACCGGAACACCAGGCCGCGTCCGCCGCGAACCCAGCGCGGAAAGACGCCGCCGTCCACGGAAACCTGCCACTTTCCGCCTTCACCGGCCGAAGGTCGGACGTAAATCTGGTTCGCGCCCGATTCGTTCGACGCGTATGCGATCCACCTGCCGTCCGGCGAGTAGGTCGCGCTTTGCTCCGTAAAAGGAGTGGCAAGGAACGCCTTCGGAGTTCCTCCCGGCCAAGGCAGGACCATCAAGTCAGTCGACGGCTGTCCCCGTGCGAAAGATAGGAACTTCCCGTCGGGCGACCAGCTCAACGGCACCACCCCGTCGGACGAATCGAGCAACTTCTCCGGCGGCGCGCTGCCGTCGGCGGGCGCCGACAGGATGGCGTCCTTGCCGGCGTCGACGCTGCGAAACGTAACGCGCTTTCCGTCCGGCGTCCAGACCGGCCGCCCGTTGTCGCCCTGAAACGTGAGCCGCGTCAGCGCGCCGCGTGCGATGTCGTAGATCCAGATGTCATCCTTGCCGCCGTCGCGGATGCTCGCGGCGACCTTCTGTCCGTCGGGCGAATAGCGAATGTCCAGGTACCGCCGCTCCGGCGCCGCAAACGCCTGCGCCTGCCCGCGCTCGTCGTGCAGGACCATGGCCCTGGTGATGTCCGCGGATTGGCCGGGGATGTAGGTGAGATCGCCGGTGAGCGAGGACGCAAAGAAGATCGCCCCTACCGAGCGAACGCCGAAAACTCCCTCCAGGATCGGAATCGGCGAGCCGGCCGCCTCGCCTCGCCGGGAATCGAACGGCAGCGCGAACAGCGATCCGGCTCGCCAATACACGATGTGCGAGTCCCCCGGTTTCCCGTCAATCAGACCTGTGGGAACCAGCCTGCCGAACGCACCGCCCTCGAACAACGTCCGGTAGGCGCCCGTTTCCAGCGATAGGATCGCGATGCGGGCGTTGTCATAGCCAGCGGCGACGCCGATCGTAAAGATCACGTGCTTTCCGTCGGGCGTGAACTCCGGCCAGCGATGTGTGACCTCTCCTTTCTTGGGATCGAGCCTGGTGAGCTCGGCCACGGGGCCGCCCGCGGCGGACACCCTCGAAAGTCCTCCCCGAATGTTGCCGAAGACGATCGATCCGTCGGGTCCCCACGTGGCGCCGAAGGTGCCGCCCGACGTGCAGATCGTCAGCGCGGCGCCGCCGGCGACCTGGATCTTCTTGTATGTCTGTTCGTGTACAAACCCGAGCCATTGTCCGTCGGGGGAAAAGAACGGAGTGTTGCCTCCATCGGTACCGGCAATGGGGCGGGCATCGAGCTGGTCGAGCATGCGGACGTGGATCGGGCCAACGCCGCCGCGCTCGCCGGTCGAGTAGGCGATGCGGGAGCCGTCGCGCGACATGGCGATGAGGGACGGCGTGACACGCAGACCCGGTGCGGCCGTGGACATGTGGGCGACGCCGCGGGGAGGGGAGGGCCGGGGCCACAGCCGCCATGTCGCGACACCGGCCGCGACGGTCGCCATCGCAAGCAACGCCCAGGGCAGCCAGGCGAGCCGTCGCGCGGGTGGCGGCGCGGCGACGGCGACCGAGTCGGGTGCGGGTTTCTCGGACAGAATGATGCGCGCCTCGCCGATGTCCCGCAGCCGGCGCTTGGGGTCCTTCTCCAGGCAGCGGGCCAGCAGCCTACGAAGGTTGGGTGGAGTCGATGCGGGCAGCAGCGTGAGGTCTGGGTCGTTCTTGAGAATCGTCGCCAGCGAGTCCGACATGGTCTCGCCGCCGAAGGCCTGGCTTCCGGTCAACAGCTCATAGAGCACCGCGCCGAAGGCGAAAATATCGCTCCGCTTGTCGACCGGCTTGCCGCGCGCCTGCTCGGGCGACATGTAGGCGGCCGTACCGAGGAGCATTCCTGTTTTCGTGTATGCGCTCAGCGCCAGCGTCGGCGAATTGGCGCTGCTGCCGGACACCGGATCGTCGGCGAGGGCCTTGGCGAGTCCAAAGTCGAGGACCTTTACCTTGCCGTTCGGCGTGATCTTGATGTTGGCGGGTTTCAGGTCGCGATGCACGATGCCGCGTTCGTGGGCTTCTTCGAGCGCGTCGATCAACTGGTGGATGATTGGCATCAAGTCGTCGATCGCGATCGGGCCTTTGAGGTTCTCGCCCGGCACGTACTCCATGGCGAGAAACCGCACATCGTCGGACTGGTCGAGCCCGTGGATGGCGGCAATGTTGGGGTGATTGAGGGAGGCGAGGACCTGCGCTTCGCGCTCGAATCGGAGGAGCCGCTCGTTGTCATTGGCGAAGGCGGCGGGGAGGACCTTCAGCGCAACATCGCGAGCCAGACGGGTGTCGCGGGCGAGATAGACTTCGCCCATGCCGCCGGCGCCGAGCTTTTCGGTCACCTGGTAATGGGCGAGCGTGCGGCCGATCATTTCTCGCTACGTTACCATGACGACCGCCGCGCTATTTCCGCGGCGAGTTGTCGTTCGAAGACGTGTCGAGGGAAGAGAGCGACATCGAACGTACTTCCTCGCCGCCCTTGGGGCGCTCGGAGCGAGGCGGACGGTAATATCCACGTCGGCCGTGAGTCGCGGTTTGCCCGACAGGACCACGGCCTGCGCCCGCGTCCCGTTACTGGGGCGTCACCCCGAAGCAGTACATCGTCCCGGCAGTGCGGATGTAGAGGCGCCCGTCGGCGATGGCCGGCGTGGCGATGACCTGCTCGCCCAAATCGCTCGAGGAGATCTCCGACCATTCGGCGCCGGCCTTGAGAACGGTCGCCTTGCCGTCGTAGTTGACGAAGTAGACTTTGCCGTCGGCAGCGACAGGCGAGGCGTAGTAGTCGCCGATGGCGTTCTTGAGGCGCGCCTCGCCGAGAAGCTTGCCGGTGTCGGGGTCGAAGGTCGAGAGGATGCCGCCGTTGCGCACCGAGTAGATGACGTTCTCGTAGAGCAGCGGCGCGGTGACGTAGGGCAACCCCTTCATGTGGCGCCAGCCGACGTGCGTCTTGCTGACGTCGCCCTTGCCGTCGAGTTTGGTGCGCACCAGGCCGCCGCCGGCGAACGTCTCGGGGCTGAAGAAGCGCTTGAATTCCGCTTCGGTGACGGCGCCGTCATTGTCGCCGGTGTTCTTGTCGATGGACCGGAAGATGCGCCCCATGATCTGGTCGTTGACGCCCTGGCCGGCGACCTCGGTCAACTCGATCTTTCCGTTCTTGTCCTTGTCGTGCGCCTTCAGCATCTGTTCGAATGGCGGCGGTCCGGCGTCGGCGGGCTCGACGGTGTACACTGCGTCGCCGGCGACCAGCGGGAGCGCCGCGGGAGCGCTGGTGACGCCCTTGACCCACCACAGCCGCTCGCCGGTCTTCGCCTGGTAGCCGGTGAGTTCCACGGCCCCCGAGACGACGACCTGCGCCGGCCCGCGCGGCGGCGAGTAGAGCGACGGCGTCGAGTACGAACCCATGAATCCGATCGGGCGCTCGACCTTCCAGGCCTGTTTGCCGCTGCGCGCGTCCCAGGCGGCCAGATACGCCTGCTCGGGCGTGTCGACCAGCAGGATCACGTTGCCCTCGGCGTAGACCGGCGAGACGGCCATGCCCTGGATCGCGCCAAAGGGTCCGAGCTCGGCGCGCCACAGCTCTTTACCGTCGAAATCCCAGGCCACGAGGCCGAATTCGGGGAAGAAAACGAACAGCGCGCGGCCGTCGGTGGCGGGGGTCGGCGTGGCGGGGCCGTTGATGGGATGCGGAGTCTCGGTGCGCGACTTGGGGACGGCCCGGCGCCAGATCTGCTTGCCGGTGGAGGCGTCGAGGCACAGCAGCAGGCGCTCGTCGCCTTCGGCCGCCGCCAGGTAGAGCTTGCCGCCGATGACGATCGGCGATGCGTTGCCTCGCGGGATCTTCGCCGACCAGACCACGTTGCGGTCCTTGCCGATTTCGGAGGGGAGATTGCGGTCGGCGGAGACGCCGGTGCCGTTGGGCCCGCGATAACGCGGCCAGTCGGATGCGAAGGCCAGGGACACGAGGACGAAAAGCGAGACAAGAGTACGCATAGCTTCCACTATAGACGGGCGGCCCGCGACTTCGTCGCGGCTCAAAACACCCGGTCCACGCCGACAACCTCGAAGCCGCCGCCGCGCTTGCGCAGGTAAACGTTGACGACGCGCCGGTCTTCGCCGGGCGCGCGGATGTCGGCGGCGACGTACGCCCCGTCGGAGGCGCTGCGCGCCTCGGCCGGAATCGTCGGGCCGCTCGCCGGGAGCGGTGTCTTCGCCGCAGTAGCGTTGTCGAAGCGCGACCAGCCGATACGCCATGTGCGCGGGGCGGCCTTGAGGAACTTCACCGCCAGGTCGTCGAACTCCAGGCGATCTCCGGAAGCGCGGAAACCGTCGAGAGCGATTCCGTCGGCGAGGTACGCGCGGCCGATCCTGTCGCGGCGGGCGATGAGGCATTTCGTCAGCCATTCGGCGGCCTCGGAGTCGCCGAACTCGCCGGTGGCGACGATGGCGCGGATCTCTTCGTCGGTGAAGGCCATGACCTGTCGCGCGGCCCACAAGGTGTCGGCGGGAAGGCGGTTGTTGAAGGCGGGGATCGGATAATTCGGCTTCCATTTCCGGGGATCGAAGATCTCGTACTCGAAATTCCCGGCCGCGGGTATGTCGGGAAACTTCGCGCGCGCCCATCGCGGGACGTACAGGCCCAGCGAGAAGAACTGGGCCGTCGAGTAGTCCCATCCGAACAGATGTTCGTTGCCCGCGCGCGGACTCTTGGCGGTGAAGCTGTCGGAGCCGAGCGCGGCCCCGAAATCGATCAGGAAGTGTCTGACGAACGACACGCCGTTTTCCTCGACCAGGGTGTCGAGCGAGTTCAGCGACTTCACGTCGTTGTGTCCCAGCCAGGCGGCGAAGACGTGCAGTCCGCGGAGCTCGCGGCGATGTTCGTGGGGGACGACGTCGTTGGGATCGTCGCGCCGGGTCGAGTGGTAGCGGAACGGCCCCAAGGGCTTTCCGGGCAGGGCCAGGCTGGCGACCATGCGATAGCCTCGCTCCGGGTCGCGCGGCGCCTTCATCAGCAGCTCCGACAGGTCGCGGTCGTCCATTTTGCGGAACTTGCCGCGCGCGTCGGTGATGCGCGTGTCGGGCGCGATCGCCAGCTGCTCGCGGCGAAAATACGCGATGTAATTCTCAGGGACGTTGTAGCCCAGCGCGTAAAAGAACTTCGACGCAATGACGTCGGCGGCGGAGGCCATCTCCGGGTTCGACTTGGGGTCGAACTTGACGAAGTAGCGCCTGCCGCGCGGGTCGACGATCGTGAAGCCGGGGGTAACGCCCTCGTTCTTCGCGGAAACCACTTTGAGCGGGCCGCTCACGTCGGGCGCGTTCGCGCTTCCGGGTCCGCGGACCAGTTCCGCGATCGTCATGCGGCGGAAGTAATGCCTGTTCTCGTACCAGGCGCTCGCCGGAACCTCGTCCACCGTGTTGACGTTTTGCGCGGGAATCGGCGGACCCTGCTTGGGCTGGCGCTCGCCGGGTTTCCCGAACTGGTGGCTGAAATAGTCGTAATACTCGCTCAGTTTGCGGCTCTTGATCGTAGTGACGTTGCGCGGAGGAGGCTCGCGCCACAGCGGATCGTCGGGATAGAACTTCTGTGCGTGGGCGGCTGTGCAAAGGGCGCCCAGCGCGATCAGGCGCCGCATGCCTTTATTCTGACACGCGTGGCGCGAGCTACTCACCGGGACGATAGCGGCGCGACGTGTTGCGCCGGACATCGTCCCGGTAGAACCACGCCGGCTTCAGTTGCTTCGACGAATACAGCGGCGCCTGGTCGAAGTAGTGCTTCGACGACGGGTCGGCGCTCTGCCCGAACACCAACACGGACCTCGACTGAATCCTGCCTCCGAACTCCACCGCCGCGACATAGGTGTTCCCGCTGATCGCGTACCCCCGCGGCGACCCCGCAGGTGTTCGCGTGTTGACGACGAACAGGCTACCCAGGGCGCCCGGCGCGCCGGGAACAGGGAGACTCGGGCGCTCGTCGCCAAACTGTTCGAGCGTCCCGCTGGTGTGGATGCGCTGGAGTCGGTTCACCTCGCCCCAGGCGACGCGCCAGGCGCCGAAGTCTGCCGAAAGCTTCCGCATCGCGGCTTCGAGCGCGGCGATTTCAGGCAGTGCGCCGCGCCGCCCACGCAGGTCTTGCATCCATCGCAGGAACAGCGTCGTCGCCACCGAGCCGTTGGCGGCGATGTGGTCCCATTGCGCGAGCTCTTCGACGGCGGCAGCGACACCATCTGCGCGCTTCGGGTCCGACTTTCGGATCTCCGCGAAGACCGCGAGCAGCCGCTGGATGGGTTCCGCCGCAATGAGCGTGGTGTCGAGCGCCGACCGGATGAATTCCTCGTAGGTGAACTTGCGGTCGCCCGAGAGGATGCGGCGCGAGTTGCGCGCGCGGGGCGTGTCCTCCTCGGGGGCCATGTATTTCGGGTATCGCGAGGCGTCGAGGCCCGGGTTATCGGTCATCAGGAACGGCGTCGAGTTGCAGTTTTGCAGATATCCGGCCGGCGGATTGGTGAGTTGCGGCAGATCGTCGAAGGCGTGATATCCCTGCCACTCCGTCGCCGCATCGGCGCCGTCGACGGCGCCCGTCCAGTTGAATCGCGCATCGCGCTTCGGCACGGCGTTGCCGTGGACGTAGAAGATGGCGCCGTCGCGATCGGCGTAGATGGTGTTCGACCCGGTCATCGCGAGGCGCGACATGGCGGCGCGGAACTCGCCGAGATTGCGCGCGCGCGCCATCGTCAGGCGTTGTTCCATGAGACCGTCGATCTCGGCGGCGGCGGCTCGCACGGCGACCGGTTTCCCCGTGCGGATGCCGAGGATCGGCCCGTGATGCGTCTTGCGAAGACGGAACTTCCGGGTCTCGCCGCCGTTGGCCGACTTCACCGGAATCTCGACGGTCCAGGCAGTCGCACGAAGGCGCGTAGCGCCGGAGCGATAGGCAAGCGGATCGGCGGGGTCGTCGAAGGTCTCCAGGTAGGCGTCGACCGTGTCGGCGTAGTTGTTGGTGAGGCTCCAGCCATGGCGTTCGGTGAAGCCCGAGCGGATGTAGGGCGACCCGAGAATCGCGAAGCCCGAGATGCGCAGCCGGTCGCCCTCGAGGTGCGCCTCGTATCGCTGGCCGTTGCCGAAGAAGCCGACGTGCGGATTGATCAGGAGCATGGCGCGGCCCGAGGCCGTGCGCGAGGGTGCGAGCGCCCACATATTGGAGCCGTCCTCTTCGGCCGGCGGCGTTTCCGGGGGCGGAGGGGCGGCCGCCAGTCCCGGGAACTCGCGCGACATTTCCGCCGGGGTCACGCCGCCATTCGGCGCGCCGCGCTGCCAGGCGAGGATGTGCCAGGGCTCGAAGCGCGTGAGGAGCACGGGCTTGTGACTCGGATTCCGCTCCAGCCAGTAATTCAAGCCTGCGGCGAAGGCGTCGCAGATGGAGCGCGTATCGGCCGAGGCGCGGCCGTATTCGGCGCGCGCGCGCTCGATGGTCTCGAACAGGCGGACCATCAGGTCGTTGCGCAGGCCGGCGGGCCCTTCGATTTCCGATAGCCGGCCGAGAGCGCGGATGTAGCTCTGCTCGATCTGCCAGAAATTGTCCTCGGCCTGCGCGTACATCAGCCCGAACACGGCGGCCGCGTCGGTCGGGGCGAAGATGTGCGGGACGCCCCAGTTGTCAAGGTGAATTGTCACGGAGCGCGCCATGCGCTCGACGGCGGGGTCGGCGGCGACGAGCAGCAGCAGTGCGGTGAGGGAGGTCATCTTCGGATGCCCCGGACTATCCGAGCATGCCACAGACGCGCTTTTCGGCGGGAGTCGACAGCCGCCTCAGAGGATGCCTTTCAGCTTTTTCCTATACTGCTCGAAGGCCTTCTGACCGCCCTTCGTCAACTCGACCAGCGTCCGCGGAATCTTGCCGCGATAGGTCTTTTCAATGTCAATGTAGCCAGCCTCCTCCAGGCGCGAAAGGTGGCTCGAAAGCGTGCCCTTGTTCATTCCCGTCTCATGCTGCAAGTAGAGAAAGTCGCAGCACTCCACGGCGGAAAGCAGGGAAACGATCATCAGCCGACCGGGCTCATGGATGATGCGGTCGATTCCATTGAGGTCGCGAACCTGCGGGCTCATTCTCCGGCTCGCTCCGGTGGCCCGGTGCGGATGAGGTAGGAGGCAAAGGTACTCACGCCCGAGGCGACCCAACTCAGGCCGAGAAAGACCAGGACGAAGCGGTCGAATTCACTCCGGTCGAGGGGCATCAGCGAGATCGCCACCGTCCCGGCGGTCATCCACGCCAGCAGCCCCCATTGCCAGCCGCGTTCCAGGCGGGTGGCGACGGCATAGAAGGCGCCATTACTCAAACAAAGGAGAAGCCCCATCCCCGTCTGATTCCCTCGGCCCAACACCAGAAGCGTTCCCAAGGCCACCACGCTCGAAATCACCCCGGCGAGGAGCGGGGCCAGCCGGTTGCGAAGAGTCTTCCGGTGTTCGATGAAGCCCGTTCGCCGATATGTGACGTACCTCTTCACGGCCTTACGGCCAAAGTGGAGCGCCAGGACGAGCGCTCCGATGTAGAACATCTGCGCAGGCTTTCCGCGCCAAACCGACTCCGGGGAACCCGTCGCCCGAAACCAGTCGAACAGTGCGAAACCTAGGATCATCAGACCCCAGTTCAGGTCAACCAGGCCGTCGATGTTTTCATAGCGCCCGGGCCGGCGAAGGTATTGGTCGATCGTACCCGTCATACAAGAAGTTCCTCCGCCAACTAGTTTGCGTCACCAACCGCCTGATGTCAATATGGAATAATTCGACAATCAAGCTGGCGCCCTTCCAGAAGCGTCGTCAGACGTCCAGGATCACCTGGGCTTGCCAGAGGCGTCCGGATTCGCGCACGTCGAGCAGGTGGTAGGTGACGCCCTTGACGACCAGCTTCGGCGGGTGCCTGGCGTCGTCGCGCGGCTCGCCGAAGCCGCGGCCGGCGACGCTGCACGAGTCGATCTTCTCGACCTCGAATCGCGAGAACACCACGCGCGCGCCGTCGAGACAGTAGAGGACTTCGTTGAGCCAGTTGACCAGCAGATCGGGATAATCCTCGCCGGCGGCGGCCAGCGCGAACGCGCGTTGCGGCTCGACCCCGGCCGTCTCCACCGCGATCGACTGGAGCGCGCGCGCCGATTCGACGAACAACTCCGCGGGCGTCGGCGCCTCGGCGCGAAAGCCGATATCGGCGGTGTGTTCGAGAATCTCAAACACCCGGGCGCTCAGCCATGCCCGGCGTCGTCGCCGGCGACCAGCGGCTTGCGCGGGTCGATTTTCAGCCACAGGAGCGCGCTGACGGCCGTCATCGCCGCCATCGGGTAGAGCGGCGCGTTGTAGTCGCCCCCGTAGGAGGCGACGATCTGGCCGAACGCCACCGACGTGAGGAACGACCCCACCTGTCCTGCCGTGTTCATCGCGCCGGAGACCGCACCCGCGTACTTCCTGCCGACGTCGAGGCACACCGCCCAGGCGACGGGCAGCATGAAGTCCGATCCCGCGTAGCCGAGCGCCAGGAAGACCACCGAAAGAATCTTGTCGTCGGTGAAGGTGGTGCAGAGGATGAACACCGCCGAGGCGCCCAGTCCGATCATGGCGCAGGCGCGGCGGCCCCAGGTGAGGCCGATGCGCTTGACGAGCCGGTCGCTCACGAATCCGCCGAGAAGATTCGCGGTTCCGCCGAAGGCGAACGGCAGCCAGGAATACCTCAGCAGGTCGCCCGCGTCGAATCCGCGTCCCTTGGCGAGAAAGGTGTGCAGCCACGAGAGGTAGAAGTACGATCCCCAGCAGTAGGTGTGGTACATCAGCATGATCCACCAGATGTGACCCTGCGAGAGCACCTTGCCCCAGGGAAGCCCGTGATGCGAAGGCTTGGGCGCGCCGATTTCCTCCATCTCCGCCTTGGACACGCCGGGTTTCTCGGCGGGCGTGTCGCGGAACCACCAATACCAGGCCGCGGCCCACACCACGCCCATGATCCCGAACACGTAGAACGACATGCGCCATCCGTAAGCCTGCTGGATGGGCACCACCAGAAGAGGCGAGATCGCGCCGCCGACGCGGCTCGCCATCCAGACGACGCCGGTGGCGCGCGCCCGCTCTGTCGCGGGGAACCATCGCGAGATGGTCGCCGAGCTGTTGGGATACGCTCCGGCCTCGCCTGCGCCGAACAGGAAGCGGGTGATCAGCAGCAGCATGTAGTTGGACACGACGCCTGTCAGGCTCGTGAATGCCGACCACCAGATCACGATGCGCGTCAGCACTCGGCGCGGTCCGATGCGGTCGCCCATGGCGCCGGTCGGAATTTCGAAGGCCGCGTAGGAGATCGCGAATACGCCCGTGACCCAGCCCCACATCTCGGGCGTGATGGAGAGGTCCTTCTGCATCGCCGGCCCCGCCACCGAGATGCAGACGCGGTCGATGTAGGTGATGATCGACAGCAGGAACAGCAGCGCGAGGACCCGGTAGCGGTATTTCACTGCGCGATTATGACACGTGGGGGCGCCCCCCAGGGCGGCGCGCGACCCTCCGGGTCGCGCCAGGGAGTCGGGCCGGGAGACCCTCCGCGCCGTTGGAGCGGCGCCCGCCCCTCAGCCGATCTCGACGCGGTCCATCGCCAGGAACTCGCGCACGTGGGGGTGGTCGCAGAGGTGGAGCTCGTCGACCGGACCGAAATAGATGACCTTGCTCTCGAAAAGGAACACCACGTTGTCGGCGACCTTGCGCATCAGGTCGAGGTCGTGGGTCACCACCACAGACGTCAGCCGAAGCTGACGCTTCAGGCGCAGCATCATGTCGCTGAGGTGATCCGACATGATGGGGTCGACCATGGTGGTCGGCTCGTCGTAGAGGACGCACTCGGGTTGTGCGGCGAGGGCGCGCGCGATCGCCACGGCGCGCTTGTAGCCGGTCGAGAGATCGGTCGGGTAGCTGTCGTAGTAGGGCAGCAGGTCCACCATGTCGAGCAGGCCGCGGACGACGTCCTCCTTGTTCTGTGCGTCGTAGTCCTCACGCAGCTCGAGAGAAAAGAGGATATTCTCGGCGACGGTCAGCGAATCGAACAGGGCGCCGGACTGGAAGACCATGGTCACCTTCCGGCGCACGCGCCGCAGTTCCTCCTCGGAGGCGTCCGTGATGTCGATGTGCGAGACGATGACTCGCCCGCGGTCGGGCTTCTGGAAACCCATGATGGTCGCCAGCGTGACGGACTTTCCGACGCCGCTGCGGCCGATGATGGCCGTGGTCTCGCCGGGGGAAATGTGAAAGCTGACGTCGTCCAAAACCGGGTAGTCGAACGTCTTATAGACGTTGCGGAACTCGATGTAATGGGGGAACCGTTCAGCCATGGACGCCGGTAAACCGCGCCAGTTCGGCGGGCGTGTTCAGATTCGTGAAGTCGCGGGCCTCTCCTGGAACCGTATGAATGCGCAGGCCCGCAAGTGCCGCGGTGACCTTACGCTCGCCGCGCGCAATCGCCTCGCGCACCACGGCGAGGCATCGCCGATGGTAGACGGCGCACAGCGGCTGAGGGCGGGCGCTTTCGCCGAGAGGCATCACCACGTCCGCGCCCGAAGCCTCGGCGGCGTCGAAGAGGCTCCCCAGGAATGCCGTATCGAGCGCCGGCATGTCGCAGGCGACAATCAGGTTCCACGCGGCCTTCGTGGCGCCGAGCGCCTTCTCGATGCCGCCGATCGGCCCGAGTCCGGCGTGGTCGTCGGCTTCAACCGGGAACCCGAAGGCGGCGTAGCGCTCCGGCGGCCCGATCACGGTCACCGATCCGGCGGCGGCACCCACGATCTTCGCCACGTATTCGATCAGGACCCCGCCCCGCCACGGCAGAAGCGCCTTGTCGCGTCCCATGCGCGAGCTGCTGCCGCCGGCGAGCACGAATCCCGCGCGGCTGGGCTCCATGCGAGAATGATAGCATTGGCGAGTTATGCCTCCCCCGGCGGCGCAGCGCCGCGAGGGGTATAATCGTTGGAAACAAAACGATGCGGATTTGTTTGATGGCAGCGGGCTTCACGGCGCTCCTGGGCGCCGCCGAGGCGACCGCCGCGCCTCCCGGCGCCGCCACCCTGACCGTAAGGGCCGACCCGCGCAGCGGCCGGCTCGTCCGGCGCGTCGTCGTGACCCCGAAAACCATCACCTCGCGGACGGTCGCGAAGCGGCCGGTGGGACAGCGCGCACCGCAAGGCCCGGCTCTTCCGCCAAAGGACGTGCGCGAGGCCCTCGACGCGGCGGCGAAGAAGTACTCGGTGGACCGGCACTTGGCGCACTCGGTCGCGCAGGTGGAGAGCGGCTACAATCCCTACGCGATTTCGCCCAAGGGCGCCGAGGGCGTCATGCAGCTTATGCCGTCGACCGCGCGCCGGCTGGGCGTGACCAACAGCTTCGACTGGCGGCAGAACATCGAGGCCGGCGTCCGGCACCTCAAGCAGCTCCAGCAGAGGTTTGGTGACGACCGCCTGGCGTTGGCGGCGTATAACGCGGGCGAAGGCGCGGTGGTACGCTACCGTGCGATTCCGCCGTACGCCGAGACCCAAGGCTACGTGTACAAGGTCGGCAGGAAGCTCGGCGAGATGCGCCGCGCCGAACCGGCGGTCAAGCCGGCTGGACCGGAACCGCTGAAGCCCGCGCCCGAGTACCGGCCGCTCGAAACTTCCGTTGACGCGCAGGGGAGACTGGTTCTGCGTACGAGATAGGAGGAGGATGTCCCGCCCGCTGGTGGTGATCGGCGTCGCCTGCCTGGCTCTGGTGAGCCTGCGCGGGGAACGGCTGAGCCTCACCGGGGTCCGGCATGCCTCGATCGGTGGAGGCCTGCGCATCACCGTCGACCTCAGCGGCGATTTCCGCTTCCGCCAGGAACGCCTCGCGTCACCCGACCGCGTCTACTTCGACATCGCCGGAGCGCAGATCGCCCCCGGCGTCCGGCGGACCCTCGACATCGACAACACGCTGGTGAAGCGTATCCGCGTGGCGCAGACGCAGCCGTCGGTGGCGCGCGTGGTCATCGACCTCGCCGACGACTGCACGGCCACGGCCTCGGGAGGCTCCGGCCGGCTAGTCATCGAAATCCGGCCGCGGGGCGAGGAATCGCGGACTCCTCCGGCCGCGCCCGTTGTCACCGAAGCGGCACCGCGCCCCACAATCGTCAGGCCCGCGGTGGCCGAGATCATGCCGCCGGCGCCCGCTCCTGCTCCGGTTGTGGCTGTCGCCGCCGGACCGCCGCCGCCGAAAGCCGATATCGCGGAGCCGCCGCCGGCCGGGGCGGTCGCCAGTCCGGCGCAGCGCAATCGCTCGGGCGGCCGCTCACTGACGCGCGTGCTGGGCCTGAAGCTCGAGAAAGTGGTCATCGACCCGGGACACGGAGGGCACGACGTCGGCACCAGCGGCGCGGGCCGCTTGTACGAGAAGGAGATCGTGCTCGACATTTCGAAGCGCCTGGCGGCGCTGATCGAGGAGCGCCTGGGCAGCGAGGTCATCCTGACGCGCTCGGACGACGTCTTCGTTCCGCTCGAACGGCGGACTGAGATCGCCAATCAGCACAAGGCCGACCTGTTTCTTTCGGTCCACGCCAACTCGTCGCCCTATCGCGGCGTGACCGGCGTGGAGACCTACTATCTGAACTTCACTTCCGACCGCAACGACCTGGAAGTCGCCGCGAGAGAGAATGCGGGCTCCGAGCGCTCGATCTCGGATCTCTCGGAGCTGATCCGCAAGATCGCGCTGAAGGACAAGCTGGAGGAGTCGCGCGAGTTCGCGGCTCGGATTCAGTCGTCGCTGCACGAGCTGCACGCGCGCACCACCGGCAAGACCCGCAACCGCGGCGTCAAGAAAGCGCCCTTCGTGGTGTTGATCGGCGCGTCGATGCCCTCGGTGCTCACCGAGGTCGGCTTCGTGAGCAACGCCCAGGAAGAGAAGCTGCTGCGCTCCTCAGAGCACCGGCAGAAGGTCGCCGAGGCGATTTTCGCCGGCGTCGCGCGCTATGCCGAGACGCTCAGTCACTTCAAGCCGGTGAAGGTCGCCGCGCGCAAATCCGAATAAACGACGCGCCTATCCGCCGCTGATCGCGCAGATGATGTGCACTTCGTCGCCCGCGGCGATGCGCGCGTCGAGCGACGACACGTGTTCCTGGTTCACGAAGAAGCGGATGTGCCGGCGCACGCCGTCCTGCTCGTCGATCATGCGGAAACGGATGCCGGGGAATCGCGCGTCGAGGTCGGCGAGCAGCTCGCCCAGCGTCGTGCCCGAGGCCTCCACCTGCGCCCGCTCCTTCGTGTAGCTGCGCAGCGGACCCGGCACGTGGACGCGCATCTCTCGGGTTACCATCGCGCACAACGCAGCGGGGCGCGGGAGTTACCGGGCGCGGCGGAGCGCGCCCCGCGCTGTGCGCTCATGCGGCTTCGACCGAGAGCACCCGCGGCAGGTGATCGGCGATGCGCTTCCAGGACATCCCCTCGTCGCGCGACGCCCAGATCTCGCCGCTGGTGGTTCCGAAGTACAAGCCGACCGGGTCGCCCGAGTCGGCGGTCATCGCCTGCCGGAACACCGTCCACCAGGCCTGCTCGCGCGGCAAACCGCCGTCCTGGCGCGTCCACTTCCTGCCGCCGTTGCGCGTGAGGTATACCGCCGGCTTGCCGTCGACGCTGGTGCGCGGCCACACCGTTCCGCCGTCCATGGGAAACACCCAGCAGGTGTCGGGATCGCGCGGGTGCAGCGTCATTGGAAAGCCGATGTCGCCGATCTTGCGCGGCATGTTGTCGCCGATGCGCGTCCAGCGGTCCTCGGGCCGGTCGATGCGGTAGATGCCGCAGTGGTTCTGCTGATACAGCCGGTCGGGCCGGAGCGGATGCAGGCGCACGCAGTGCGGATCGTGGCCGAACTCCGGGTCCGGGATCGGAATGAAGTCCGCGGCGCAGCCCTTGTTCAGCGGCTTCCAGGACGCGCCCTGGTCGGTCGACTCGAACACGCCGCCGCTCGACATGCCGAGATACATGTGCGCCTTGTCGCGGGGGTCGATGAGGATGGAATGCATGCGCGCGCCGTCGGGCGGGCCTTCCTGGTCGGCGGCGCACCACTGGTCGCGCATGGGGGCTTCGTTAAATCCGCGCACTCCCGCCCAGGTGTCGCCGTTGTCCTCGGACCGGAAGAGTCCTTGGGGCGACGTGCCGGCGTACCACACGCCCGGCTCGGAGGCGTGTCCGGGCGTCAGCCAGAAGGTGTGGTCGACGACGAGGCTCTTGGGCGCCGCGCCGGCCTTCGGGGTCTCCGCCGCCTTGGGAAACGCGGGCGGCCGGGCGGATTCCTTCCACTTGCGGCCGCCGTCGGTCGAGCGGAAGACGGTCGGACCGAGGTGCCCGGTCTTGGCCGCGGCCAGCACGATGCGGCCGTTCCTTGGATCTTCGACGACGTGATGGACGATGTGTCCGAAGAACTGCGGCTTCGAAATCGCCCACTTGCGTCGCGAGTTGTCGGAACTGAGCGTCCACGCGCCTTTGCGGGTGCCGATGTAGAGTTTCACCCCGGCCATAACTACCACTCTATCGGAGCGAAATGCGCGCGATCAAGAGCCGCTCTCATCGAGCGCCCGCGGGCCACTTGTTTACGGTATGGGGGTTCCGATCAGAATCCGCCGCCGGGAGGCGGAGGCAGACCACCGGGGGGAGGCGGAGGTGGAGGAGGAGGGGGCAGAGGCGATGCGGTGTCGCCCGGCAGCGTGGGACCGCCGCCGCCCGGCACGCCGCCGGGAAGCCTGGGCGCGCCCGGCGAGCCGCCGCGCAGCACGATGGTCCACAACGCGTCGGCGAGAACCTTGGCGCCGCGCTCGACCAAGCCACCCTTGTCGAACCGGTTCCGCGCGATGGGCGCGTCCTTGTGCACCTTGATGTGCTCGCCCGGGTTGATCAGCTTCGGCTCTTCCTGCGCGATCAACCGGTGCCGCACCGACACCTGTCCTTCTTCGACGGCCACCAGCGTGGCATCGTCCTCGTCCACGGACACATCGAAGGTGGTCCCGCGCACCGAGATCACCGCCGTCGGCGTGTGGATGCGGTTGGGATTCGGCTGGCCGCCCCATTTCTGGACATGCACGCGAATGCGGCCGATCCACAGGTCGATCATGTCCAGCCAGCTCCCCGGATTTGCGCGGAACGTCGCCCGCGAATTCGCGAATACTTCGAAGGTGCTGCCGTCGGAAACCCGGAAAACGGCGTAACCGTCATGTCCTGTTATGACCTGCTGGCCGGGGCGAACCGTGTCGCCGGCGTGCAGCGCCCACGGAAACGAATCCTTGATGACCGACACCTGTCCGCTCAGCGTCTCGACTTTAGCGGCGGTTTTCTCGTCCAAAGAAAAGAAGGTCTGCGCGGCACACACTCCCACCCAGGCCGTCAAAACTACCAGCCGCGTCGTCCACGTGCGTGCGTACCGAGACATGCTTCTCCCGAGCCGGAACACACTACATCCGGGTGGTAGACACTACAGTCTACCATCAAACTTGCAGTGCAACTACCCGCCCGCGCGGTTTTTTTCAGCGAAACACCCCGGAATCAGCGGGTTCAGGACCTCAAGGCGGCCCGGAAATCCGCCGATCCGGTATAGAATGGACTCATAGCATGTGTCGACCCTCCCCATGGCCGCTGGTGGCGCTGCTGGCAATTGCGTCCGCCATCGCGCAGGAACCGGCGCCCGACTGGCGGCAGGTGGGCAACACGCTGGTCGAGGCGGGATTGGCATCGGCGGCGACCGGACCGGTCGACCGCGTCTGGTATTCGCCCGACGGCGCACGGCTTTTCATCCGCACACGATCCGGTAAAGTATTCCAGACAAATGACTTCGAGTCGTGGTCTGCAGCCTCGGCCACAGTCCCAGCACAGGCCACCTCCCGCGATGCCTACTCACTCCCCGAGACCGGCGCTCGAACCCTGGCAGCCGGGGCAACGACCTATGCCATCGGACGCGCCATCTATCGCACCGAGGACCAGGGGCGTCATTGGGTTAACCTGACCCAGTTCCGCGGCGAGTCGATTCTGGGCGATGGCCTCGCCGACCTGGCCGTCTCCCCGCGCGACCCGGCGGAGATCACCGCCGGCGGCCGATGGGGCGTGTGGCGCTCGCTTGACGGCGGGCTTTCGTGGACTGGACTGAACCAATCCTTGCCGAACCTACCCGTCCGCCGCCTGATGAAGACGCCCCGAGGATCCGAAGGGGCCGTGATCCTGCTCGATCAGATCGGCGAGGTGGCGTGGTCTCCGGGAGAGAAGACAGGGTGGCGGCTGGTGGAGAGGCTCGCTGCCCGGCAGGACGAAGAGTTGCGCGCCGCACTCTCGCAGGCCATTCGCGAGGAGGTGCTGGCGGCCGCCGGCGCCGGAACCTATCTCTACGCCGGAGGCCGCAACGGGACGCTGTGGAGCTCACTCGACCAGGGCCGCACCTGGCGATCCGCCCAGCTCGCCGGCGCCGGCCCGGTCACTTCGATTCACGTCGATCCGAACGAGCCGCGTCTCGCCCTGGCGACCTTCGGCGAAGCGGCCACCGAGGCGGCCGGCCCGCGCGTCGCGCGCACCGTCAACGGCGGCCAGTTCTGGGACGACCTCACCGCGAACCTCCCGGGCCGCGCCGCTTCGGGAGTCGCCGCCGACCGCGCCACCGGCGCCGTCTATGTGGCCGCCTCGGCGGGCCTCTTCATGACTTACGCCGACCTGCTGAATCCTTCCGCCGCGACTCCCTGGATCGCTCTCGATCGTGGACTCCCGCGCGCGGCCGCGGTCGACGTGCGCCTCGACGAGACAGGCAATCAGCTTTTCGCGGCGATGGAAGGCTACGGCGTCTTCGCGGCCACGGCTCCGCACCGGCGGCGCGATCCGAAGCTCGTCAACGCCGCCGATTTCAGCGCGCGCGCGGCGGCGCCCGGGTCGCTCCTTAGCGTGCTGGGGGCCACCGTGCGGTCGGCGGCTGCCGGATCGTGGAACGCGCCTGTGCTCGCGGCCGGCGATCACGAGAGTCAGATCCAGGTGCCGTTCGAAGTCAGCGGTTCGCGACTCGAGCTCGCGCTGGCGACCTCGACCGCCGCGCGGGTCGACCTGGCCATGCCGCTCCTGACGGCCTCGCCAGCAATCTTCATCGACCGCGACGGCTCGCCCATGCTGCTCGACGCCGACACCGGCGTGCTGCTCGACACCGTGAAAACGGCGCGCTCCGGGGCACGCGTGCAGATTCTGGCGGCCGGACTCGGCAAGGTCCGGCCCGACTGGCCCGCGGGACTGCCGGCGCCGCTCGAAGCCCCGCCGCGCGTGACCGCGCCGGTGAAAGTTTACCTCGACGGCGCGGCTGTCGAAGTCACCCGCGCCACGCTCGCCCCCGGTTACGTCGGCTTCTACCTGGTGGAGTTCGTCGTGCCCGACGTGGTCAACCTGGGGCCGGCGGAACTGTACATCGACGCGGCCGGCGCCGCCAGCAACCGGGTGACGATCTTCCTGGAGCCATAAGCCGTGTCCGACCGCACTGCACGTACCGACCACCCCATCCACGAACTCCTGGCCGCGCGCTGGAGTCCCTACGCCTTTGCCGACCGTCCCGTATCCGCCGACGATCTGCGGTCGGTGTTCGAGGCCGCGCGTTGGGCGGCGTCTTCGTATAACGAGCAGCCCTGGACGTACATCGTCGCCACCAGGAACGATCCCGCCGAGTTCGAGCGCCTGCTCGCCTGCCTTGTGGAGGGCAACCGGGGATGGGCGAAGGACGCGCCGGTGCTGGCGCTGGGCGTCGTCAGCCTGCGCTTCGCGCGCAACGGCAGGGAGAATGGCGCGGCCGTGCACGATCTCGGCCTGGCGTCGGCCAACCTGACCGTGGAAGCCGCGGCGCGCGGACTCGTCGTGCACCAGATGATCGGCATTCTGCCGGACCAGGCGCGCGAGACGTACGGCATACCCGACGGTCACACCGCCTGGACGGGCCTCGCCATCGGCTACGCGGGCGACGCCGCGCGTCTGCCGGAAGGACTTCGCGAGCGCGACCTGGCGCCGAGGACCAGAAAGAAACTCGCCGAGTTCGTCTTCACCGGCCGATGGGGCCGCGCCGCGTCCCAGGCGACCTGAGCCGGCCGCTCTAATCGCGGCGCAGCAGCGAGCGGACTTCCTCGAACACCACTTCCGGCGGACGATTCCCGTCGACCACGATCAGGTTGCGCTCGGCGTAGTAGGCCAGCATCGGCGCGGTCGCCGAATCGTAGGCGTCGAGGCGCGCGCGCAGCACATCCTCGCGGTCGTCGTCGCGCGTCAGCAGCCGGGCGCCGTCCTGATCGCAGAGTCCGTCGCGCGAGGGCGGCTGGAGGATCAGGTTGTAGATGCGCTTGCACTGCGGACACTGCCGGCGGGCCGTGATCCGCGTCACCAGTTGCTCGGTCGAGACATCCAGGTGCAGCGCCACCGGACGCAGGCCGTTGCGCGTGGCGAGCTCGTCGAGAAACCGCGCCTGGTCGATGGTGCGGGGATAGCCGTCCAGGATGAAGCCACGCGCGCAGTCGGGCTTTCGCGTGCGCTCCTCGACGATGCGGTTGACGATGTCGTCGCCCACCAGGCTTCCGGTCGCCAGAATCCAGGCCACCTTGGCGCCCATATCCGTCCCGGCGGCCACCTCGCCCCGAAGCATTTCCCCGGTGGAAAGCGTCGGCACTCCCAGCCATTCGGCGAGCAGTTTGCTTTGCGTTCCCTTGCCGCTGCCCGGAGCGCCGAAGAGAAGAATCACCATTCGTTGAGTCCAATCAAGTAGGGGGCCCCCGTTCGACCCAACCTTCTATCCTACAGTCTTGTTAACGCAGCGCGTAGGCCCACAGCGCCGTCACCAGTCCGACCGCCGACGCCAGCACGATGCTGTGCCGCAGCGTGAAACGGAATAGCCGCGCTTCGTCCTCGCCGGCGAGTCCGGTCGCCGCCGCCGCCACGGCGATGCTTTGCAGACTGATCATCTTGCCCATCACGCCGCCGGCCGCGTTGGAGGCGGCCATCAGCACCGGGTCGAGCGAGAGGCGCGTCGCCGTGATTACCTGCAGGTTGCCGAACAGCGCGTTGGACGACGTGTCGGACCCCGTCAGGAACACGCCCAGCCATCCCAGCATCGAGCTGAAGAAGGGGAACAACACGCCGGTAGCGGCGAAGGCCAGGCCCAGCGTCGCCGTCGCGCCGCAGTAGTTCATCAGGAACGCCAACGCCAGCACCGCCGCGATCGTCACCATCGGCAGCTTCAACTGCTTCGTCGTCGCCGCCAGGATTCCCACGTAGCGCGCCGGGGAGACGCGCAGCACGATCGCCGAAGCCACCGTCGCCAGCAGGCATGCGGTGCCCGCAGCCGACAGCCAGTTCAGGTTGTAGACCGCCGCGTAGGGCGCGGGTTTCGCCACCACCGGCGGCATGCGCTCGATCAGATTGTGCAACCCCGGCCAGTTGATCGCGCGCGTCACTGAGTTGAGCCACGCCCGCACGTCTGTATGTCCCCACACCAGGACGAACGCCACCAGCAGCAGGTAGGGAGACCACGCCAGCAGCGCCTGTCCCAGAGAATGGCGCTTTGGGGCGGCCGCCGGCGCGGAGTTCCCTTCGAATTGGAATCTGTCCGACGGCTGCCAGAATCGCAGCAGAATCACCAGCGCTACGATGGCCGCGCCCGAGCTGGTGATCGCGCTGATCTGCGGGCCCTGGAAGGTCGACATGTAATACTGCGTCGCCGCGAAAGCCGCACCGCAAACGACGACCCCGGGCAGCACGCCCATGAGTCCGCGCATCCCGCCCATGACGGCCACCATGTAGGCGGGCACGAACAGCGAGACGGGCGCGAGAATCTTGGCCGTAGCGCCGCTGAGCGCCAGCTCCAGTTGCGGCCGCGTCATGTCGGGGAATCCGGCGGCGGTAATCCCTGCCAGCGTCACGATGGGAATGCCGATCGAGCCGAACGCCACCGGCGATGTGTTCCCCAGCAGGCAGATCGCCCCGGCGAAGAACGGCTTGAACCCGAGGCCCGCCATCATGGCTGCGGCCACGGCCACCGGTGTGCCGAATCCCGCCGCGCCTTCGATGAATCCGCTGAGGGCGAAGGCGATCAGCAGCGCCTGCAGGCGCCGGTCGGCGGTCAGGCTGCCGACCGTGTCCTTGATGATCTCGAAGCTGCCGGTGTCGACCGTGATGCGATAGAGCACGATCGCCCAGAAAACGATCCACCCGATCGGAAACAGGCCGAAAGCGGCGCCATAGCCGACCGCGCTCGCCATGGTGCCGGCCGGCATGCGGTAGACCGCCAGCGCCAGGAAGATCGCGGCGCCGAGTCCCGAGACTCCGGCGATCCAGGCGGCCTTACGCTTTACTCCGAGCAGCCACAGCAGCACGAAGATCGGGAGTGCGGCCACGGCGGCGGAGAGGCCGAGCGAGCCGGCGATGGGGGTGTAGTCTTGCTGCCACATGGCGATGACTGACTATCATATGTCAGCCCCGGCATCAATACACTTCAATCTCCGCCGACTGCCGCTGCCCGGTGATCGCGTCCCGTACCGTCACCCGCCACTTGCCGGCAGGATCGTTTACCGCGAATGGAATCCCGCGGCTGGCCTTCCCGTTCAAAGCCAGCAGGTTTCCCGAATAGTAGTCGATCGCCTTCCCCGACGGGTCTGCCACCTCGACGTTGAGCACGGCGCGCGCCGCCGCCGTCCCCGCTATCGTGGCGGCGACCTCGGCGGTCGATCCGCGCGACACGCGTGCCGGCGCGGCCAGGCGTAACGCCGGCGCCGCCTTCTCCATCAGCGCGAGCAGTGTCGGCTCGTAGGGGTCGATCATGCCGCTCCATTCCTTCGACCTCCCCAGGTCGCGGCCCGCGCGAACGTCGTAGACGTGCAGCTCCCGCGGGAACGCCAGGCGCACCTTGCGCGCTTTCTCGAAGCGCTCGTTCGACCGGAAGTCGGGCGGACCCAGTTCGTTCACGCGCATCTGCGGATTTGACAGCAGCCCGATCAACGTCACGCCGCCGTTGCGAAAGCGATGCATTTCAACGCCGGTCGCCGCCGTGCCGTCCTCGCCGGCGAGCCTCCACGCCGGCGTCACCTGTTTCGCGATGAGCGCTCCGACGGCGTCGCGTACCGCGCGTTCCTTTCCGGTCAGCCGGTGTTGGTGATAGTTCAACACATCAACGCCTGACGGCTCGACCACGCCCGCCAGACCCGGCCGCCCCAGCCGCCGGCAGTGCTCATCGTGGGTCGCCGGGATCTGGTCGGTGAGCACCAGACCACCCTTGGTGGCGAACTCCCGAATCGCCTGCGTTTCCGCCGCCGAAAGCGAGCTCGACCACGGCAGGATCAGAACGCGATATCCGCCCTTCGCCAGCTCGCCGCGTTCGAGTTGCATGTACGAGACGAAGTTGTACTGTAACCCCAGGTCCTCGACCAGGCGGCACCACGACTCGCGAATCCGAAGGAAGTTGCTGTCGAGGCGCTCGACCGCCGCCCCGCGGCGCGTCCAGGCGGTGCCCGCCGGCCGATGCTGCTTCATCCACTCGTTGCGCATGCTGGACTGCGAATAGTGAATCGCGATGGGGTCCTCCAGCCGCTCGCTGTTCATCAGCAGAGTCGCCACGCCGCCGCGCATCTCGCGATAATAGACCCCCGCCTCCCCGCCGCGCGGCGCCACGCGGCCTGCCTTGTCGACGAACTCGCGCTTGTCGTCCCAGATGATCCCGCCGCGAGCGCCGTGCAGCAGCTCGTACCAGACCCGGTGCTTCTCCCAGCGGCCGCCCGTGAACGAGGTCGTCATCACCGCGACTTCCGGCTTCAGCGACCGGATGATTTCCACGTTGTTGCCGATGTTGTAAGGCTCCAGCGCCGTCAGCGCATCGGTGAGCCGCGCGTAGTCGTAGCCGCCCCAGCCGGGCATCTGCGCGCCGCCGATACCGGCGTACGCCTTGGGGTCGACGCTGCGGATGGCGTCGGCGCCCATCTTCAGCGCCCGCGCGAACTCGACGTCCATGTACTCCTTGTGGTCCGACCACGACGACCAGTTCAGATCGGCGCGGCTCATCGACTCGTTCGTGGTGTCCGGCACGACGCGCTCCCATCTCGTGAACGCCGATCCCCACTGGCGGTTCAGCGCGTCGAGCGTGCCGTAGCGCTCCTTCAGCCACGCCCGGAAGCTCGCCAGCGAGTGGTCCGAGAAATCGAAGTCCCAGAACGCCGACAGGTCGGCGATGCCCGACTCGTCGCCCAGGCTGTAGAACACCGGTCCCCAGGGTGCATGCCGCCGCGCCGATTCCGCCAGCCGCGCGCGCACACGCTCGATCCACTTTGGGTCCGACAGGCTGGGCGTGCGCTGGAAGGCTTCCTTGCCTCCCGGGTTGTTGCGGTACAGTTCCTTGGCCTGGTGAAAGAGCCAGTTCTTGGGCTTGTCGGGGAACCAGCGGTGATAGGCCGCGTAGAAATCGGTCGCGATGTTCTCGACGTACCAGCGGACGTCGTTGTCGATCAGGAACGCCCCGTCCGGGCCGCTGCGGCCGTTCAACTGCCCGGCGTTGACGCCGAGCGACTTCAGCGCCGGGATGTCGGAGGCCGGATACCCGTTCCACATCAGGACCACGTAATCCCACCAGGACGTGTTCTCCGGCCGCGCGATGAAGGTGGTCTCGGCCGACTCCTTGCGGCCGCCGGCCTCGATTTCGACGCGCAGCACGTTCTTCATGGCGCGCGCGCGCCGCAGATCCAGCGAGAAGCGCGCTCCCCTGCCGGCCGCCGCGACCTGACGCGTACTGTCGGCCACGGTGCGCCCGTGCACGTCGGTCCACACCACGCGAAGGCGCGCCCGGCCGGCCACCGGACGGTCGAGCCGGACGATCGCCTGCATCGTTCCGGCGCGCTCGAACGACGCTCCCGGAAGCACGATCTCGGCGCCGGGCGCCGCTGCGACCAGCGTGGCCACTGCGAGGAATTTTCGCATGAATCCTCTTACTGGCAGGGTATCATCGGACCTGTGATGCAGCCACCCCACCGCGCCCCGCTCGCGGGCGTTCTCGTCGCCGACCTGACCCGGGCCGTCACCGGCCCGTTCTGCACGATGCTGCTGGCCGACCTCGGCGCGCGCGTCGTCAAGATCGAGGAGCCTGGCGCCGGCGACGAGACGCGCCGCTGGGGGCCGCCCTTCGTCGATGGAGAGAGCACGTACTTCCTCAGCGTCAACCGCGGCAAGGAGAGCGTCGCGCTCGATCTCAAGGACCCGCGCGGCCGCGAGGCCCTTACGCGCCTGGCTGCGCGCGCCGACGTGGTCGTCGAAAACTTCCGGCCCGGCGTCGCGGCACGTCTCGGAGTCGGCTACGCCGACGTGCTCAAAGCGAACCCGCGCGTCGTCTACGCCTCCATCTCCGGCTTCGGACAGGACGGCCCCGCGCGCGACAAGCCCGGCTACGACCTTATCGTGCAGGCGCTCAGCGGCTTTATGCGCGTCAGCTCGACGCCCGGCGGACCGCCGGTGAAGGCCGGCTTTCCGATCGCCGACATCCTCGCGGGACTCTTCGCGGGGCAGGCGATTCTGGCCGCGCTCTACGAGCGCGAGCGCACGGGCGCGGGCCGGTATGTGGAAGTGTCCCTACTGGAGTCGATGCTGGCGTCGATGACGTCGGTGACCGGCTCGTATTTGGTCGCGGGTCACGAGACGCAGGGAATGGGCGTGACGCAGGCCAACATCACGCCGTACCAGGTGTTCCGCTGCGCCGACGCCGAGATCGTCACGGGCGCGCCCAATGAGCGCGTCTGGCGGCGCTTCGCTGCAGCGCTCGGCCACGCCGAGTGGATCGAGGACGAACGCTATCGCGATAACGCCGCGCGCAACCGGCATCGAGCCGAGCTGGTGAGTGAGATCGAGCGCGTGCTGGCGTCGCGTCCCGCCGCCGAATGGCTCGCGATTCTCGACCGCCACGAAGTGCCCTGCGCGCCGGTCGCGACGGTCGGCGAAGCTTTCGCGCACCCGCAACTGGCGGCGCGCGGCTCAATCGTCGGCGTCGAGCATTCGAAGCTGGGGCCGATCCAGCTGGTCGGCTGCCCGATGCGCCTCGACGGCTACGCGCCGTCGTATCGTCCGCCGCCGGTGCTCGGCGAGCACACCGAAGCGGTGCTGCGTGAGTTGTCGATGACCGTGGACTGATAAGATGTAATCAATCGCCCCTCCCATGGGAGACATCATGGATTCCCGACGCAATTTCATTGGAACGGTAGCTACCGGCATCGCCGGAACGCTGGCCTCGCCCTCGAGCGTGCTTGGCGCCAACGAACGCATCCGCCTCGGCATCATCGGGCCCGGCGACCGCGGCATGGAGATCGCGCGCGAGGCGATCGCCTGCCCGAACACCGAATTCGTGGCCTTCGCCGACATCTGGACCAAGCGCCTGGAAGACGCGCAGAAGCTCGTCCCGGGCGCCAAGACTTACCTCGACTATCGCTACCTGCTGGACGACAAGTCCATCGACGCCGTGCTCATCGCCACGCCGCAGCACCTGCACTGCGAGCACTTCACCGCAGCGCTCGACGCCGGCAAGCACGTCTATCAGGAAAAGACCATGGCTTTCACGGTGGACCATGCCAAGCGCATGCGCGCCGCCTACCAGAAGGCCGGCAAGCGCGTCGTGCAGATCGGCCACCAGTCGTGCTCGTCGGGCCAGGTCGCTGACGCGGCGGCGTTTCTCGCCAGCGGCAAGGTCGGGAAGGTGACGGCCATCCACGCCCACATGTACCGCAACACGCCGCACGGCAAACCGCAGTGGTCACGTCCGTTGCACCCCGGCGCGACGCCCGAGAACGTGATCTGGAAATCGTTTCTGGGCGAGACGCCGCCCCGCGAGTTCGACGCCAACCGCTATGTGAACTGGCGCTTTTACTGGGATTATTCGGGCGGCAACGTCTACGAGAACATGTGCCACCAGCTTTCATTCTGGTACAAGGTCATGGGCCTCCAGATTCCGAAAGCGGTGACCATGACCGGCGGCGTCTACCTGTGGAAGGACGGGCGCGAAGTGCCCGACACCATGAACGTCTCCATGGAACATCCCGAGGAGATCCTGTTTTCCTGGGACTCCGGATTCGGCAACAATCACCTCGGGTCGAGCGAAGCCGTGCTGGGAACCGACGGGACCATCAGCAAGCAGCAGCAGATCCGCTACACGCCGCAGAGGGTGAACCTCCCGGCGGGAACCGAGATGATCGGCACGGCCACGACGCCGCCGCGCGCGCACATGCAGAACTTCCTCGACGCCATCCGCGGCGAGGCGGAGGTGAACTGCCCGTTCGACGTCGGATTTCGCGTCTCGGTCGCCTGCCGCATGGCGGTCGACAGCTACCGCCAGCAGCGCACGCTGCGCTGGGACGCGGCGAAGGAAGAGATCGTCTAGCGCCGCAGAGGCCTCCATCGGTGGACTTCGACTACTCCCCCGAACAGATCCAGCTCCGAAAATCCGTCCGCGAGTTCGCCGAATCCGAGATCGCTCCGCGCGTCATGGAGTGGGACGAGGCGCAGCAGTTCCCCGCCGGCGCCGTCGAGAAGCTTGGGCGCCTTGGCTATCTCGGAGCGATCTTTCCGGAAGAGCTCGGCGGCGCGGGACTGGGCTACATCGATTACGCGATTCTCATCGAGGAGATCTCTCGCGTCGACGGCTCCATCGGGCTGATCCTCGCCGCGCACACCTCGCTGTGCTCGAATCACATTTTCATCGCCGGAGATGATCACCAGCGCCGGCGCTACATTCCGCGCCTCGCCAGCGGCGAGTGGATCGGCTGTTGGTCGCTGACCGAACCCGAGGCCGGCTCCGACGCCGCCGGCACGCGCAGCATCGCTGTGCGGGAGGAGGGCGGCTGGCTCCTCAACGGCAGCAAGACCTTCACCACCAACGCGCACGACGCCGACCTGTGCGTCGCCATGTTCGTCACCGACCGCGCCTCGGCGCACCACGGCATCTCCGCGTTCGCGATCGAAAAGGGCACGCCGGGCTTCCGATGCGGACGTAAGGAGAACAAGCTCGGCATGCGCGCCAGCTCCACCGGCGAGGTGCTGTTCGAGGATTGCCGCGTCGCCGAGTCCCAGCTCATCGGCAAACCCGGCGAGGGATTCGTCGACAGCCTGCGCGTGCTCGACGGCGGGCGCATCTCGATCGCCGCGCTGGCGGTCGGCATGGCGCAGGGCGCCTACGACGCCGCGCTCGACTACTCCAAGCACCGCAAGCAGTTCGGCAAACCGATCTCGGAGTTCCAGGCCATCCAGCACAAGCTGGCCGACATGGCCACCGAAATCGACGCCGCGCGCCTGATGACCTATCGCGCCGCCTGGCGCAAGGACCGCGGCCTGCCGGTGAATCGCGAGTCGGCCATGGCGAAGCTGTTCGCCTCCGAGGTCGCCGTGCGCGCCGCAGAAGAGGCGCTGCAAATTCACGGCGGCTACGGGTTCATCAAGGACTACCCGGTCGAGAAGTTCTACCGCGACGTGAAGCTCTGCACCATCGGCGA
>CAZEVY010000046.1:0-15502 GCA_964515555.1 uncultured Solibacteraceae bacterium
GCAAGACCACCTGGACCTCCGGCAAGGGCCAGGAGTACATGCTGTGGAACAACGTCGAGACCAAACCCTACGGCTCCTACCCGCTGGCCTACGACTTGAAGTTGCTCGACATGTTGAACGGCCAACAGTGGAACGGCAACAAGTACGAAGGCCAGACCATCTTCGAATCGGCGCCGGCCGGGGAGCGCGTGCTCGGATGGCGGCCTGGCGAGCAGGACTACGCGTACCCGAACGTCGGCGAGGACGATTGCGCCGGACAGGTGGACCACGGGTCGTTCCTGTCGCTGCCGCACATGAACTGGTTCTTCTACCTCGCGCGGATTTGCAATCACTGCACCTACCCGGCCTGCCTGGCAGCCTGCTCGCGCGGCTCCATCTATAAGCGCGAGGAAGACGGCATCGTGCTGGTGGACCAGGGACGCTGCCGCGGCTACCAGGAATGCGTGAAGGCGTGTCCCTACAAGAAGGTCTTCTACAACCCGATGACCGGCACGTCGGAAAAGTGCATCGCGTGTTTTCCAAAGATCGAGCAGGGCATCCAGCCGCAGTGCTTCGTCAACTGCATCGGCAAGATACGCCTCGCGGGGTGGATCTCGAAACCCGAGCAGGCGCGGCCCGACAATCCGATGGACTACTTGGTGCACATCAAGAAGGTCGCGCTGCCGCTGTTCCCGCAGTTTGGACTGGAGCCCAACGTCTACTACATCCCACCGATTCACGCGCCGGTCTCGTTCAACCAGCAGCTCTTCGGACCGGGCGCCGGCGAGGCCATGAAGACCTATCGCAACGCCTCGAAGGATCTCGACCTGGCGGGACTGCTGTGCCTGTTCGGCTCAACCGAAATGGTGGTGCCGCGATTCCGCAGGCAGGGTGAAACCGTCATCGGTACAGACGAGCAGGGGAAACCGCTCGTGAATATTCCGATGAACGAGCCGGTCTACATTCGTCCCGCGTTCGACCAGAAGAACCAACTCGTTCGCATCAATTGCCCGTGAGAGGCGGGAGGAATCCATGATCTACCGAAACCCGATTACCGTCGCCCTGCTGCTCGCGAGTATGGCATGCAGCAAGCAGCCGCAGCTCACCCAGGAGATCGTTGCCATCGGCGCCGCGACTCTGCCTGTCGACCCGGCCGACTCGATCTGGGCGAACACCCCGGAACATCTGGCGAAGCTGGTCTTGCAGGATCTGGTCGAGCCGCGTCTGCTGACGCCGTCGACTCCGGAGGTCCGTGTTCGCTCGGTCACCAATGGCTCCGAGATCGCCTTTCGGCTCGAATGGGCGGACTCGGACAAGAGCGACGCTCCCGGTCCGGCAAAGATGGTGGACGCTTGCGCCATACAGATTCCCGAGAAGATCGAGAAAGACCTGACCGATCCGCAAATGGGGATGCTGGGAAAGCTCGTGCAGGTCACCTACTGGCGCGCCGACTGGCAGGCCACCGTCGACGGACGCGGAGACACGATTCGCGATCTGTATCCGAACGCCTCGGTCGATCACTATCCGCATGATGCCAAGCCTATCGACAAGGGCTCCGACGTTCAAAAACAGATGGCGCTGCGATACACACCCGCGCGCGCGTTGGGGAACATCCGAGGTGGGCCACGCAGCGTCCCCGTAGAGGACTTGATTGCCGGCGGTCCGGGCACGCTGTCACCGGGTCCATCGCTCGGTGCTAAGGGCAAAGGCAAGCACGGCGCGCGACAGTGGTCGGTTGTGATCAGCCGCAGACTGCCGGAAGGTCTGGGCGTGCAGCAACGGACACACATCGCACTGGCCGTATGGCAGGGCTCGCAGCAGGAGTCCGGGTCGCGCAAGATGCGAACCGGCTGGATTCCGCTGCTTCGGCGAGGTCAGCCATGAACGAACTGAATGCGGAGTCGAGGGCATTGATTGCAGAAGCGGCCGAGTGGCGCCTGCTGGCGTTGCTGTTCGAGTATCCGACCGCCGCGTGGCGTCAGCAGGTTGATCCGCTCGCACAGGAAGTCACCCATGCTGATCTGCGGACCGCGGCGGACGGAGCGCGGCAGGAAGCGAGCGAAGGCCTTCACATCGCGCTGTTCGGACCAGGGGGACCGGTATCGCTGCGAGAAGTAACCTATCTCGGCGGCGTACAACTTGGATACCTGATGTCGGAACTGTCGGCGTTCTACGATGCATTCGGCTACCATCCGGAAACCGCCGAGGCCCTCGATCACTTGTCCGTCGAGGCGGGCTTTCTGTCGTACCTGAAGTTCAAGCAGGTCTACGCCCTGGCGTGTGATGACGCAGAGCACGCAACGATCATCTCGGAGGCAGCGTCCAACTTCGTCAATGAACATCTGGCGCTGGTGGCCGAGCCGATCGCGGGGGCATTGGAGAACCTTGCTCCCGAGTACCTCGTTCATGCCGGACGGTTCCTGGTCGAGCGGATCGGACCGCGTCCGCAGAGCACTTACCCGTTAAGCGGCGATCTGATCGGCGCAGTGGAGGCAGAGGAGATCACGTGCGGATCGGGCGCATCCGCCGACAGCCTGATTCAGCTTCAGCCGTGAGCCGTCTCACCAAAGCACCGCAACGCTGAATGCCGAATGCGCCAGCGAGGTCCCGAGCGCACGAAAGCCAACGCGCCGCAGAGGCTCGGCCAGCGCCTCCGGGGAGCGAAGTTGCAACAGCTCGAATGCGGCGACGAAAACCGTCAGGGCGACCACCGCGGCCAGTCCTGGTTGTCCGAAGGTGGCAAGCCCGGCAGCGATGGAGCCCACCACGATTTGAAAAACCCAGGCGGCACGCAACACTACGTGTGCCTTAGCGCCGGAGCGCAGCTCCAGCCGGGTCCGCACAACGAGAATCGAACTGATGGCGTGTAGTGCCAGCAGACCGCTGAGGAGCAAGGACCAATCCGGCAGGCCGCGTGCTGTGACGAGTGCTGCCAGCAATCCCGTGCTCGCCAGACCAAGGCTGCTCAGGACCTGTAGCGCGATCGACCGTTGCCTGTTGTGAAGCGCCATCCACGTCGCAAGCATGGTAATGGCAATTACGACCAGCATGAGGATCAGAAGCGGCCCGGCGGGCAGGGACGCGAGACACATCGCGGAGAGACCGGCGCACAGCGGCAACTGCCAAACCAGGCAGCGGCGCGCGGCCGCGGATTCGCTCTTCGGTTCCTTCCATGTCCACCTCTGGCGCGCGAGGATCAACAGAGGCTCGCGCATCACGAAGGCGGTCAGAATCAGCGCCAGGACTGGAATGTACAACCAATTCCACTTCCGGCCGAGAATTGCCGCGCTGAAGAACGGCTGGAGGAGCAAGCCCCACGCCCCGTGCTCCCTGGGCAACAGGATCCAACTCCTCGTAACGGCGCCCCGGCCCGACGCCCCCTCCATCGCGCCGGCATTGATGGCGGTCATAGCCGGATCTTACCTTCAACCAATCAATCTGCAATATGACTTTGGTCACGGCAAACGCATTTCCCCAAGGCCTGATGGAGTGGTGACCAGTCAACACGATCGATTCGCGTGGCAGCTCACGCCCCGACTCCCGGTGACCCGCGGTACATTCTTCTTTGAGGAATGCCGATGACCAGAATTCAAGCGCTCTCAGGCACGCCGCTGTTGGCGGGACTGGCTCAACATGAAATCGAAGCGCTGGCCCAACGCGCTGTCGAGAAACGTTACGCGCGGGGCGAGATACTGTTTCACGAAGGCGATGACTGCGCGGGCCTGTTTGTGCTGAGCCGCGGACAGGTGAAGATCTTCAAGACCTCGGCGTCTGGACGTGAAATCATGCTCGCCGTCGATTCGGCGCCCGCCAGCGTCGCCGAGGTGCCGCTGTTTGACAGCGGGAATTATCCGGCCTCGGTTGTCGCGATTGACGACGTGGTGGCTTAGCTGATTGGCAAGCGGGACTTTCAGCAGGTCTGCCGCGAGCACCCGAAAGTCTCTTTGAAGGTGCTCGCCGTTGTTGGAAGTCGGCTGCGCCACTTGGTTGCGATTGTCGAGAGTGTCACGTTCGGCAGTATCCGCCAGCGACTCGCCAGGACGCTGCTGGAATCGGGAGCCCAGGCCGGCTCGGGCGCGTTTGCCATGCCGGTTACTCACCAGGAGCTTGCGCAGAGACTGGGAACCGTTCGCGAAGTGGCCTCGCGCAACCTAGGGCGCTTCCAGGCGGAAGGAATGCTTCGACTCGCTGGGCGTGAATTGCAATTGCTGGATCGCGCCGGGCTGGAGCGAGAGGCGGAAACAGAGATTGCGTAGTGCCAAAGGGCCACGCCGACGCCATCGTGCAGACCCCGTCGAGCTACACGCGCTAACGCAACCTTCTCCTGGGACCTGAAGGCAAACGTGGACGTCCGGAGATTGACGGCGCAAGCTTCGGCGATCACCTGACGTTGATGGTGACCGTAGAGCAGCCGTCGTGATTTCAGGCGGCAGGTTGATGCGATAGCGGACTCCGACGCCAGTGTCCGTACCGTCCACATCGAGCTCCCTGATTCGCGCGATTCCCGCGACGGCAAAGTAATTGGCCGGAACGGTGGCGACGTAAGCAGACGAACTCACAAACGTGGCCGGGAGAATAATTAGAGAACTGCCCCCCTGGATTCCTCCATTTGAACGAATGTCCCTGTACGAAGCCGTCCCCGTGAATTGTCAGCGTGAACCCAGTAATCGCCTGGACCGGCGCCGAGGCAAGTGCCAGCAGTAGCGGCGCCAAGGCCAGACTGAGCTTGGCGTTAGGGTTTGCCATAATCGGCCTCCCAGGGGCCTGCCTCGGCCCTATGCTGTCATCCGCGACAAACCAGCGCCGCAATAAGCGACCTCCCCGAACAGATGCGCCGCGACTCGAACGAACACGCCCGCGAAGACGCCGGACACAACTTCGCCTTCCGACGCCGCCAACAATGCGACGACGAGTCCTTCGCCACCGCCGAGGACGCCGTGGGCGGACTGCTCGCCGGGCAAAGCGGCCGCCCCTGGGCGCTCGCACCTACAACGCTTCGCGTTTTACGCATCGCCGCTAGTTGTCTTCGCAACTTTTCTGTGGCGCGTTTGAGTCTGCGCGTCGACACAGCAAGGCATGGGATTACCTCCGATGATATAATCCTCCGTTCAGGCCGACTACCCGAATGCGCGTAACTTCGGTGATTGGCGCGCATTTGGGCGCCTTCTTGCTGGCGGTGAGTGCCGCCGCCTTCAACCCGCTCGAACGGCTCCCCCTCCACTTCGAGCCGAACCGCGGGCAGGCCGGGGCGGACGTGCGGTATCTCTCGCGCGGCGACGGCATGAACATCTTCCTCGCCGGGCCCGAAGTGTTGCTTGTCCCGCACGCCGACGGATCGGCCGTCGTCCGCATGAAGTTCACGGGCGGCCGTCGCGGCGCGGTCGCCGAGGGCGTCGACCCATCGGGAGGCATCAGCAATTACTTCCTCGGCCGCGATCCGTCGAAGTGGATCACCGACGTCCCGCACTACCGCCGGGTGGCGTTTCGGGGCGTGTATCCGGGCGTCGACGTGGTTTACTACGGCAACCAGCGGCGTCTCGAGTACGACATGGTGGTCGCCCCGGGCGCCGATCCCGATTCGCGGTTCGGTGATTGGCAACCGTTTGGTCGGGCGTGGATAAGAATGGCGCTCGCAATTCGAATTCAACGCGACTCTAGTCCGTCTGCGGTTGGGTGCGCCGTCACGTTGGTGTGCAGGATGCGCCGGGCGCCTCACCTCCATTGCGACGAAGGAACATAGGACGCGCGGTCACGTGGTCGCTTATCAGTTTCACTGTCAGATCCCCGCGATCACTAAGGTATGGCGAGCAGGGATGGCTTTGCTGAAACCGCCTACTCAAGGCCAAATCGATATCGCACCCGGCGACGAGGGCGCCGCATCGGTGGTTCATTCGGCGTCCCAGGCCGCTTCGACAGCGCCTCCAGATTCTGCGCGAGCGCCGTCCAGCTCGACTCCGGGAAGCGGTCGATCCCATACACGGCCGCGGCCGCGCGCGCGTAACAACGCGCGTCCAGAGCGTCATTCCGATCCCTTGTCTTCTGCCACTCGGGCCGTCGATAGCCCTTGACGACCCGCGTCACCAGTTGCTCGGCGGTGAGCTGCTTGTAGTACTCCTCGCCGTATTTCGGAAAGTGGCAGTAGCCCGGCGGAAACGCATCGCCGCTTTCCTCGGTCGGCCGCTCCAGGCGCAGCCAGCGGTACAGTTCCTCTTTGATCATCGAGCTGTTCACCGGCCACACCTTCACGCCCCAGCGAATGCGCCTGCCTTGCGGCCCGACTTCGACCGGCGAGGGCTGGCTCACCGGCGCCGGCGCGCGCGTGTCGCCCTTGATCACGATCACCCGCGAGCCGCCGTGTTGTCGCGCCCAGGCGTAGACTTCGGTCGTGGCATAGCCGGAATCGACGGCGCACTTCACGATCGGGAGCACAGCACCGGACTCGGCTTGGTACTGCGTTTCGAGCAGCCTTGTGAGCTGGTCCCAGACCGCGCGCCAGCAGGTACGCCAGCGCCGATCCCGCCGGGCCCGCACCGACAATAATTACGTGGCTCATTTCTCCAGAGCCTTTCGTTTTCCCGGTAAACCCGCCGGATTCTCATGCACGCGCTCGCGAAATCCACCCTTCAGGCCACCAGCGAGATGCACGCTGGACTCCCCGTAGCGCTCCCTGAGGCGATCGGCCGCGTCCAGCGCCTTGCGCCAGCGGTCATTCGACTCCTGGCCGAGCAGGTTGAGCTGTCCCTGCTTGCGCTCGAATCCCGCGACCTGGAAGCCGATCAGCCGAATGGGCGCGCCCGTCCAGTGGCGGCGAAAAAGATTGCGCGCCTCCGCCAGCAGCGTGGCATCGACCGACGCCGCCTCGGTCAGCGTGTGCGCGCGTGTGAAAGTCGAGAAATCGCTGTAGCGCAGCTTGATCTGCGCCGTGCGGGCCCACAGGCCATGCTCGCGCAGCCGCCGCGCGACCATCTCTACCAGCCGCGCCAGCGTTGCGTCGAGCGTCGCCGAATCAGCCGTGTCCTCGCCGAACGTTACTTCGTGGCTGATCGATTTCGGGTCGCCGCCTTCGCCGATCCCGGTGTCGAACCAGCCGCCCGCGTCCTCGCCCCGCGCCTTCCCCGCCAGCGCCAGGCCCCACTTCCCGAAGCGCTCCTCCAGCACGGCCTCGCCAAGCCGCGCCAGGTCGCCGACCCTGTGGATACCGAGCGCGTGAAGGTTCTTCTCGGTTACTTTGCCGACTCCCGGGATCTTGCGCACTTCGAGCGGCGCGAGAAATCGCGCTTCCAATCCGGGCAGAATCCAGATCACGCCGTTCGGCTTGGCCTGGTCCGAGCCGATCTTCGCCACCAGCCGTGACGACGCGATGCCGATCGAGTTATTCAAGCCGGTGCGCTCGCGGATGGTCTCGTGGAGCCGGTGCGCGGCCTCGAGCGGCGGCCCGTGCAGACGCCGCGTCCCGCTGATATCGACGTACGCCTCGTCGATCGACGCCATCTCGACTGTCGGCGAGAAGCCCTTCAGCACTTCGTGGACGCGATGCGAGTAGTCGCGGTAGAGATGCGGATGGCCGTCGAGAAAGATCGCCTGCGGGCAGAGTTTGTAGGCCGTGCGCAGCGGCATCGCCGAGTGCACGCCGAACTTGCGCGCCGCGTACGACGCGGCCGACACCACGCCGCGCTGATCCGCTCGCCCGCCCACCACCACAGGCTTCCCCTTGAGCGAGGGATCGACGGTCTCCTCCACCGACACGAAGAATGCATCCATGTCGACGTGCAGGATCGTCTTCATGGGGAGTACCGCGCCGCCAGAACGCGCGGCCACCCCGCAAGATCCGGTGCGACTTCGAGGTCCCGCCAACGCGCGTCGAAGAGCGCGCGCACGGCCTGTTCGATGCGAAACCCCAGCTCGACGATTAGCCATCCGCCGGGCGAGAGCAGCCGCGCCGCCTCGGGGACGAGCCTCGTGTAAACCGCCACCCCGTCGGCGCCGCCGAACAGCGCCACGTGCGGCTCGTGGTCGGCGACTTCCCGTTGCAGGCTCGCGCGGTCGGCCTCGGGCACGTACGGCGGATTGCAGACGACCACATCGAACCGCGCGTCCGCGAGCGCCACGCCCAGATCGCATGCCGCGAAATCGACGCGCGCGCCCAGCCGCCGCGCGTTCTCGGCCGCCACGACCAGCGCCGCCACCGAGATGTCCGTCGCGGAAACCTGCGCCTTCGTCTCCAGCGCCAAAGTCACCGCCAGCGCCCCCGACCCGCAGCCGATGTCTACGATCGATTGCGCGCCGCCCGCGAGTCGCAGCGCCGCTTCCACGACGTGCTCGGTCTCCGGCCGTGGAATCAGTACGTCGGGCGTCACGCGGAACTCGCGCCCGTAGAATTCCTGGCGCCGCGTGATGTGCTGGGTCGGCCGCCCGCCGATGCGCTCCCACAGGTAACGGCCGTAATGAATCCACGCCAGCTCGGTGAGCTCTTCTTCCGGGTGGCCAAAGAGGTAGGACCGCTCGCGTCCCAGCGCGTGCAGCAGGAGAACTTCCGCCGTCAACCGCGGCGCCGCCACGCCGCCGCGCTCAAGCAGTTCGGTTCCCTGTCGAATAGCCGTCTGGAGATCCACGGGCGTCGGCGACCGCTGCGATCAGAATCGCCATCAGCAGCAGCGGTACGGCCACATTATAGGGCACGCCATGGAGCAGCATGAAATACGCGGGCGGCAGCGCCGCGACCATCGTCACACCGCGCAGCGCGCGCGACGCCGGTGCGATCGCGAACAACGCCAGCGCCAGCAGCAGCACCGTCAAGTCCTGCATGTAGGCGTGATGGCAGACCAGCAGGCCTCCGGCCAGCGCCAGGCCGAAGACGATCTCGTAGCTCGCGATGCGCCGCGCCAGCCAGGCGAACAGCGCCACCACCGGGACGATCAGCGCGGTTTCGACGGCGCGGTTCTCCCCGGCGAAAGCGAAGACGAATCCGCGCAGCGTCGGCATGTGGTCGGGTCCGGGGTGCAGCTCGGGATTGCCGACCACGTCGAGGAATCGCAGCGGCCATCCCCATCCGTCGGCGATCGCGCTGAGGACCAGCAGGGCCGCGCCGCCCGCCGCGCCGCCCTTCAGAATCCCCCAGCGCCCCTTCAGCATCACCGCCAGCGGCACCAGCAGGAACAGGTGGAACTTGATCGAGCACAGTGCCAGCAGCAATCCTGCGGCGAAGTCGCGGCCGCGACGCGACGCGAGAATCGAGAATCCCGCGAGCGCCGTCACGATGCCCGCGTCCTGCCCGTTGACGAAGTTCGTCAGCAGCGGAACCGAGAGGCCGCAGAACAGCGCCAGCTCGCGGTACTTCGGCAGGTAGAACCACAGAAACGCCGCGAACAGCGCCGCGCTGATCGATTGGTAGATCCAGTACGCGGTCGTGTACGGTAGCTTTCCCAGCGGACTGAGTACCAGCGCGTACCACGGCAGACGCGTGAAGTAGACCGACACGTAATACGTGCCCGTGACCTCGCGGTGAATCTCCTTGCTGGCCTCGATGTCGTAGAGCCGCGGCGTGCCGACCAGCTTCGCGCCGGCATAAAGCTGGAGGAAGTCGTTCTTTCCGCTCAGCGCGCGCTCGCGCAGCGGCCAGGCCCACATCAGAAACAGCGAGAGCGCGACGATCAGGGAGAGAAGGAAGAACCAGCGGGATGTGTTTCTGGATCGCGCCCTCACGGTCGCGGCTCAGCCACGGATCCGGCCGGGCCACGCGCGTCAGCCTGCGGAATTGGCGGCGCGACATCCTGCTGCTTCAGCTTTTCCGACTGGTAGTGCGTGGTGAGCGCGTCGATGAACGGATCGAGCTTGCCGTCGAGTACGGCGTCGAGCTGGTGCAGCGTCAAGCCGATCCGGTGGTCGGTCACGCGATTTTGCGGGAAGTTGTAGGTGCGGATTTTCTCGCTGCGGTCGCCGGAGCCGACCATGCTGCGCCGCTCGGCGCCGATCTCGGCGCGCTGTTTCTCCAGCTCGATCTCGTAGAGCCGCGCCCGCAGCACGCGCTCGGCCTTGGCGCGATTCTTGATCTGCGACTTCTCGTCCTGGCAGGAGACGATCAGCCCGGTCGGCAGGTGCGTGATGCGCACCGCCGAATAGGTGGTGTTCACCGATTGTCCGCCGGGGCCCGACGAGCAGAAGGTATCGATGCGGATGTCCTTGGGGTCGATCTTGATTTCGACGTCGTCGGCTTCGGGCAGCACCGCGACCGTAATCGCCGAAGTATGGATGCGCCCCTGCTGCTCGGTGACGGGCACGCGCTGCACGCGATGCACACCGCTTTCGTAGCGTAGCCTGCTGTAGACGCGGTCGCCGCTCACCAGCGCGATGACTTCCTTCAGGCCGCCGACGGCGGAATCGCTCGAGGCGGTGATCTCAACGCGCCAGCGTTGCGTCTCGGCGTAACGCGTGTACATGCGGAAGATCTCCGCGGCGAAGAGCGTGGCCTCGTCGCCGCCGGTGCCGGCGCGGATTTCGAGCACAACGTTCTTCTCGTCGTTCGGGTCCCTGGGCAGCAGCAGGATCTTCAGCTCGTCCTCGAGCCGCGCCAGCTCCGGCTCCAGCCGCGCCACGTCGTCGGAGGCCATGGAGCGCAGCTCGGCGTCGGGCTCGACGAGCATCTGGCGGGCGCCTTCCAGGTCGGCGCGCGATTTCTTCCACTGGCGGTAGCGCGCGACTACCTCGGTGATTTCGCTATGCGCGCGCGCGGCCTTGCGGTATAGGTCGGGGCTGTTGAGGACTTCCGGATCCACCAGACGCGCCGTGAGGTCGTCGAAGCGGGCTTCGATCTGGTCGAGTTTGTGGCGGTACTGCATGGGACGGAAGGCAGCGGGACAATCTCAGTATATCGAACGGCGGGAACATCGTCGCAGAATGTCGCGTAGCGCGACAGACAACCGTTCGCGGGCCGAATGGCGGAGGCAAGGCGTAATCGATCGCCGATGTCCAGGAGTTCTCCGCGTATCGCCGTGGCATCGGCCGGCAGCCCGGGGTCGAAAGTCCCAAACAACCGCTTGCTCACGCGCGCGGCTCAGCAGAATCAGTGGGTTTCTGAGCCGCGACCGTCAGGGAGCGGTTTTCGACACGGGCTGCTAGGGGTGCGGACATTACACACCGAAGGCTCCGCACCCCTGCTTGGTGGGACCGCGACTTACTCCGAGCAGTGCCCGGGGCACCCCGGCGTGCGTCCGTTATTGAAGCTGTCCAACGCACCGACCAGCGTGCTCGTGACCGACGTCGAAAGAGACCCGGCCCCGATCGGAGGCACGACCTTTGCGCCGATCAACGCGTCGGCGGCGGCGATGGAGGCGTTGACGGATTGGCATCCGGCGCTGTTGGCCAGGTTCAGCTTCGCCGCGATCAGTTGATGAGAGAGCGATACCAGTCCGTTGCCTCGAACCGGCTGCCGCAGGATTCTCAGCAGTTGTGCTTGGGAGTAGGACACGGAGCCGAGTGAAAGGGAGGTTACGGGCCACTTCTCGGCGTGGTTCTTCCAGTAACCCTGAGTGAGAGTGCAGCCGCCGCTCCCGCAAGGCTGGTCGATGCAATCGGCCGCCCCAAATCCGGCTGTTTTCGTGTTCCTGACCTGGAAGAAGGAACTGATGCCTTCGGCCACCACGGTGTAGGAACATCCCCCGACGGGAACGAAACTGATGCTGTACGGGAACACCGTTGTGCCGCCGGCGGCTGTGCTCGTTGGGCCCAGCGAAACCGAGGCATTGGGCACGTCGACGCCGGTGCACTGGACCTTTACCGTAGCACTGAGGTTGACGGTCGAGCCTATCGTGTTCTTCACGGTGACCTGCCCCTCGACTCCCTTTACGTTGGTGACGCCTTCGCAACGCGAAAAGCACGCCGCCGTGACCGTGGTCGGCAAGTCGTCGTCGATCTGGCCCCAAACGGCGCCCGTACCGACAGCTAAAACCGCTAAAGAAAGGAAGCTTTGCGCAAACCTGTACATGAACTTGTTCCTCCGTTTTGAGTGGCGGGACGCCCAAAGCATTCCCGCCCAAGATTCCAATCACTCGAACCGTGACGCGGACGCACGATCCAACGCCGAGAATGATTCTTTTGTAATCTTAACTGAACGGGCGGGGAAAATGCAAGCGAACTTAGGGTTGAATAACGCATCCGGATGAGGAGAACTCCGCACCGTACCACACCTTTAGTACTGTAACTAACGGCATCCGATGCGTACGAAGTCACTTCAGCCAGGGCACAGCGCAGCGGCTTCCGTTGTGTGGTTCCGAGTCCGCTCGCCTTTCGCGACACCATCTTCGCCTGGCGAGTTTTGTGGCGATCCTCATTGGACGTAAGGTGAGCGATTGACGACTTCAGTATTCGGAACGGAGGCATCCTGGACTTAGGAAACGACCGGGCCCAAAGCCGGTACATCCCCCGCCACGCACTCCAGCCGCGACGCGACTATCATATCCCTATGCCACTTCACCGCCGCGACCTTCTGCGCAGCGCCGCCGGCGCCGTCGCCTGGACCGCCTCTTCCTACGCCCAGGTTCCCGGCGCCAACAACCGCGTCAACCTGGGCCTCATCGGCTGCGGCGACCGCGGCCGCGGCGTCATGGGCACGTTTCTCGGCAACGAGACCGTCAAGGTCACGGCGCTTTGCGATGTGTATGCCGCGCAAATCGACCGCGCCAGCCAGCGCGCCCAGGGCGCGCGTGGTTATTCCGACCATCGCAAGCTGCTCGAGTCGAAGGACGTCGACGCCGTCCTCATCGCCACGCCCGACCACTGGCACGCCGGCACGGCCATCGACGCCCTGGAGGCCGGAAAGGACGTCTACGTCGAGAAGCCGCTGACGCTGACGATCGAGGAAGGCCCCCGCATCGTCAAGGCGGCGCGCGTGAACAATCGCATCTGCCAGGTGGGAATGCAGCAGCGCTCCGGCGGCCATTATTTGCAGGCCAAGCAGGAGTACATCAAGTCCGGCAAGCTCGGCAAGATCACGCTGGTGCGTACCTGGTGGCACGGCAACGGCTATCACCTGCGCAAGGCGCCGGCGACGCTCCAGCAACTGCCGTCGAACCTCGACTGGGCGCGCTTCCTCGGCCCCGTCAAGTGGCGCGACTGGGACCCGCAGCAGTATTACAATTTCCGCGCTTACCTGGACTTCGGCGGCGGACAGGTGACCGACCTGTTCACGCACTGGATCGACGTCGTCCACATGTTCATGGACCAGGACAACCCCATCGCCGCCTCGGCCGCGGGCGGGATCTATCACTACAAGGACGGGCGAACCGCGCCCGACACCATCAACGTTCTGCTCGAGTATCCCGGCGAGTGGACGGCGACCTTCGAGGCGACGCTGGCCCCCGGCATCACCGGCGCGGCGGTGGAGTTCTGCGGGACTCAGGGAAAGCTGAACATTACGCGCGGGCGCGCCGAGTTCCTGGCGGCCGAGCGCGGCGCCCAGCCCGTGATTCTCAAATCCGAGCGCGACCAGACCATCGACCACGTCGCGAACTTCCTCGATTGCGTGCGCTCGCGCAAACTCCCTAACGGCGACGTGCAGATCGGCCACCGCTCGGCAGCCGCGTCGCACCTGGGCAACATCGCCTACGTGCAGAAGCGGCGCCTGAAATACGATCCCGACCGCGAGGAGATTCTGCCGCTGTAACGCGGACCGCTCTCTAAGAACTCGCTGAGTGGGCCTGGTCGCTCCAGTACCAAACAACGACCACGCCGTTGTGGCGGTCGGCCGAATGCGAGATGCTGATGAGGCGCTCCTTGCCGACCGAGTTCTCGACGAAGGAGGCCACCTCCTCGCACAGCGTTTCCCACGACTTGAAGGTGCTCTCGAATATCTGGAAGCGGACGTATCTCATGGCGGTCAGGCCTTCCACTTGTAGAAATAGAACAGCAGCGGCGACTTGCCCGTATTCACGATGCCGTGCAATCGCCCGCCGGCGCAATACATCATCGACCCCGGCGCGACCTTGGCGATCCTGCCGTCAAGGCTGATCTCGCCCGTCCCCTCGGTGATCAGCAGGAATTCCTCCTCCGGATGCTGATGCGGCGGGTGGGGCGTCATGCCCGGTTTCAGCCGCAGGCTTCCGGCAGTCATCGACCGGATCTGATCGGTCGCGCCCTCGAAGTAAATGTGGAGGTCGCCGAACGGCTCGCGCGTCAGCTTCGCGTCCTTCTCGGCGCGCGCCGCATTGGGGATCGACGCGGCCGCGGCGGGGAGGCCGAAGGGAGCGAGTCCCGCGAGTTTCAGAAGATCTCTGCGTCTTGCCATTGGTAGATTATGGCGCAGTATCGGCGCCCTTGGGCTTCTCGCGCCTCTGGCTTGAGCGCCGGCCTCGGCCCCGCGGGGCCGCCCCGCCGGTACAATGAGTCGATGTCCCTGGTAGTGGTCGGATCTGTCGCCTACGACGCCGTGGAAACCCCGCACGGCAAGGTCGACCGCATGCTCGGCGGCGCGGCGACGTTCATTGCGATGGCGGCGCGCTATTTCACGCCGGTGAAGATCGTCGCCGTTGTCGGCGAGGACTTCGCCCCCGAGGACCGCGCCCTGCTCGCCTCGCGCGAGATCGATCTCGAAGGCCTGGAGACCGCGCCCGGTAAGACGTTCTTCTGGTCGGGGGTCTACTCGGCGGACATGAACGACCGCACCACGCTCGCGACCGATCTCAACGTCTTCGCCGAATTCGATCCGAAGATCCCGGAGTCCTACCGGCGGTCGCCCTATCTTTTCCTCGGCAACATCCAGCCGGAGTTGCAGCGCCAGGTGAAGTCGCAGATGAATGGCGTGCGGCTCACAGGCGGCGACACCATGAACTACTGGATCAACGACCATCGCGCCGCGCTGCTGAAGACGCTCGCCGGCTGGGACCTGCTGCTGATCAACGACAGCGAGGCGCGCCTGCTTTCCGGCCACTCGCACCTGAAGCGCGCCGCGCATGCGATTCTCGACATGGGACCTCGCATCGTCGTCATCAAGCGCGGCGAGTACGGCGCCATGCTGTTTCATCGCCAGGGATTCTTCATCGTGCCCGGCTACCTGCTGGAGCAGGTCTTCGACCCGACCGGCGCGGGCGACTCCTTCGCCGGCGGCTTCATGGGTTATCTCGCGGGGCTGGGCGCCGGCGTAATCGACGAGGCCGGGCGGCGCGAGCTGAGTCGCGCCGTGATCTACGGGTCCGTAATGGGGAGCTTTTGCTGCGAGCGTTTCGGCGTGGACCGCTTCCGGACGCTGACGCGCGCGGAGATCGATGCCCGCTTCCAGGAGTTCAAGGACTTCACCGAATTCTGAGCGCACGGCGCGGGGCGCCCTCCTGACGATCGCCTGCGCGCTCGCGGCGGTGAGCGTCGCCGCGGCGCTCTGGTTCCACTCCCACGGCTACCTGCTCTATTACGGCGACGCCGAGGCGCACCTCAACGTCGCGCGGCGTCTGGTCGACACGCGAACTCCCGAGTACCGGCAGATCGGCACCGGATGGCTGCCTCTCCCGCACTGGCTGATGGTCCCGTTCGTTCGCAA
>CAZEVY010000046.1:15602-37516 GCA_964515555.1 uncultured Solibacteraceae bacterium
GGCTGGTTCCTGATTCCCTTCGCGTCGGTATTGGCGGCGATAGTCGCGCCGAGGGGGCGGCTCGCGGCGGCGGCCATGTTCGCGGCGATCGCCTCGCTCGGCCCGCTCTACTGGCTGGCGCACAACTTCTGGTGCTTCGGCGACGCGCTGGAGTTCTATCGCGGCGAGTACTCGGCGCGGGCGATCCAGGGCGCGGCTTCGTACCCCGGCCGCGGCGACTGGAGCGATGCCGCGCGGCAGTTCTTCGCCGCGATGCGGTGGGCCATCGGCTGGCCGGCCATCGGGCTGGCCGCGGCGGGACTCGCGGCCTGCGCGGTGCGCCGGGTCGTCTGGCCGCTGGCTCTGCTCGCGCCCGTCCCGCTGTTCTACGTCTGGAGCGTTCACTCGGGTGCTACGCCGATCTACGTTCCGGATCTACCCCCGAACTCCTGGTACAACACGCGCTACGGCCTGGCGGCGATGCCGCTGGTCGCGCTGGCGGCGGGTGCGCTGATAGCGCTGCTCCCGAAGTGGCGCGGCGCGGCGGCCGCGACCGTCGTGGCAATCGCGGTCTCGGGCTGGCTGGCCTTTCCGCGCACTGCCCACTGGGTGTGCTGGAAGGAGTCGCAGGTCAACTCTCAGGATCGCCGCGCCTGGACCCGCGAAGCCGCCGAATACCTGCGCGCGAACTATCGCGGCGGCGGCGTCTTCTCGATGCTGGGTGATACGGCTGCGATTTTCCGCGAGGCCGGCATTCCGCTGCGCGAAGTCCTGCACGAGTGCAACGAACCGTATTGGCACGGTGCGGCGGCGCGATCGGACCTGATGCTATGGGAAGACTGGGTGGTCGCGCCGGCCGGCTCTCCGGTGGCCGCGGCGATGGCGAAGTCGCCGCGCTATGGGCTGGTGAAGAGCGTAGCGGTGCGCGGGAGGCCGGCCATCGGAATCTATCGCCGGGGCTATGGCGCGGCTCGCTAGAATGGTGTTGGCGCCCCCATGAAGGCTCTGGATTGTCACGCCCGCATCGCCCCATGCGATTCGGCGACACCCACGGTTTCCTCGAGCCGCTACGGTCTTCCGCCGGAGATGGTCGGGAAAGCCGTGCACCGGCTCGGCTGGATCGGCGTGTGCTACGGCTTCGTGTGGGCCGCTCTCTTCGTTATCAACCACCAGTTTCAGCCGCCGGAGATCCGCACGCCGGAGGTGATGGCCTTCTTCGCGCGCATGACGATGTGCGGCGTCGCGCTGGGCGGGTTGCTGGCCGCGATCGCCTGGAGCAGGAGGATTCCGGCGGCCCTGGCGCTTGATTTCGGGCTGGTGTTCGAAGTCGCCGCGGCGCTGCTGATCTCGATTTCGGAGAACCGCGGCGGCCACGGGCTCCAGGTCCGCGAGTACGGGATTTCGTCGGTGGCGCTGTGGGCCTGCATCTTCGTCATGGCCGTGCCGACGACGCTGGGCAAGTCGCTCCTGGCGACCGTCGCGACCGTCCTCATGATTCCAGTGGGCCTGGCGATCGACGTTCTCTGGGTCGGTTTCGCCTCGCCGCCGATGGGCCGCTGGCTGACGCTCACGCTTCCGCCGCTGGTGGTGGCGCTGTGGGCCGTGGCGCTGTCGCGGTTCATTTACGAGCTCGGAGCGCAGGTCACGAAAGCGCGCGAAATGGGCAGCTACGAGCTGATCGACCTGCTCGGCCGCGGCGGCATGGGCGAGGTATGGCGCGCGCGTCACCGCATGCTGGCGCGCAGCGCGGCCATCAAGCTGATCCGGCCCGAGGCGCTTCGCGGCGCCGACCAAGCCGAGACGCTCCGCAAGCGTTTTGAGCGCGAGGCGCAGGAGACCGCGGCGCTCCAGTCGCCGCACACGGTCTCGATCTTCGACTACGGCGTCACAGACGACGGCGCGTTCTACTACGTCATGGAGCTGCTCGAGGGCATGGACCTGGAGACCATGGTCGAGCGCCACGGCCCGCTCCCACCGGCGCGCGTCGCGTTTCTGCTCCGCCAGGTCTGCGATTCGCTCGCCGAGGCGCACGCGCGCGAGCTGCTGCACCGCGACGTGAAGCCGCGCAACATCCTCGCCTGCCGCCTGGGACTGAACTGCGACTTCGTCAAGGTGGTCGACTTCGGGCTGGCGCGGCACGTGCGCGCCGGCGAGGAGTCGCGGCTGACGATGGAGGGAGCCATCGCGGGGACTCCGGCATACCTGGCGCCGGAAGTGGCGCTGGGCTACACGGAGATCGACGCGGCGGCTGATCTCTACGCGGTCGGCTGCGTCGGCTACTGGCTGCTGACCGGAAGTCTCGTCTTCGAGGAAAGCTCGGTGATGGCGATGGCCATGGCGCACGTGCGCACTGAACCCGTCCGCCCGTCGCTGCGGCTGGGCCGGCCTCTGCCCGAGGACCTCGAAGACGTCGTGCTCGCCTGCCTGGAAAAGGATCCCAAGCGCCGGCCGCGCACTGCGGCGGAATTGGCCGAGCGGATCGACCGTTGCCGTTTCGACCCGCCCTGGTCGGCGGCGCGCGCGCGGGAGTGGTGGCAATCGCACGCGCCGGTGCAGGAGCCGCGCGGCGAAGCCGTGGCGGCGCGGTAAATCGACGCTAACCGGAACCTGCTTCGCTCGTCCACCGTAATCAGGGAGAGCCATGTCCACATTCCTGAGTAACCTCCGCCATGCGTTTCGAAACCTCGCGCGGCAGCCCGGCATCAGCCTGATGACCATCGGAATGCTGGCCCTCGGCATCGCCGGGGCCACCACCATCTTCAGCATCTTCAACGGGCTGTTCCTGAGGCCCCTTCCGTTCCACGACCCGCTGCGCCTGGTCGACCTCGACGAAGTCGCCCCGAAGTGGAACCTGGAGTTCGTCGGCATCGCCTACCCGGATTTCCACGAATGGCGGCTGCGGACGACGGCCTTCGAGGGCATGGCGGTGTGGGACGACGTCGGCGTCAACGTCGTGCACGGCGACTCGGCCGAGTTCGTCAACGCCGCGCTGGTGACGCACGACCTGCTCAAGGTGCTGGGACTGAAGCCGCATCTCGGCCGCGGCTTCACCGCCGGCGAGGACAAGCCGGGCGGCCCGCGCGTGGCGATGCTCGGCTACGACTTCTGGCAGCGGCTCTTCCAGGGCCGGCGCGACGTGGTCGGCCAGTCCATCAAGGTGAACGGGGAGGTGTACGCCATCGTCGGCGTGTTGCCGCGCGAAGCGGTGATGCCCGATCGCGCCGACATGTGGGGACTGCTGCGGACCAGCCCCTCGGAGAATCGCGGCTGGTATCTCAGCGGCGTTGGGCGGCTCAAGCCCGGCGTTTCGATCGAACAGGCGCGCGCGGATCTCTCGCGCATTCACAAGGCGATGATCCCCAACCGCAACGTCAACGAGATCACCTCGCCCAAGATGATGCCGCTGCGCGAGCGCTACCTGGGCGACTATCGCACGGCGACCAACGTGCTCCTGGCGGCGGTTGGTGTGGTGCTGTTGATCGCGTGCGTGAACATCGCGGGGCTAATGCTGGCGCGCGGCACGGCGCGCAGCCGCGAGATGGGAATTCGCGCGGCCATGGGCGCCTCTCGCGGACGCATCGTCGGTCAACTGCTCACCGAGAGCCTGGCGGTGGCGGCGATCGGCGGGGCGCTGGGCGCCGCGCTGGGAGTGGCGGGCGTGCGCGGGCTGGTCGGGCTGCTGCCGGATCAAATGCCGCGCTGGGTGCGGTTCGACGTCGACTGGCGATTCCTGCTGTTCAGCCTGGCGGCGCCGCTCGGCGCGGCAGTGCTGTTCGGTCTCTGGCCGGCGCTCGATGCGGCGCGCGTGAACGTCGCCGGCGCCTTGCACGAGGCGACGGCGCGGACGTCGGCGTCGGCGGGGCGGCGCCGAAGCCTGAACGCGTTGGTGGTGTTCGAATTCGCACTGGCGGTGACGTTGCTGGTCGCCAGCGGCCTGCTGGTGCGGGCGTTCGGGCGATTGATGCAGGTGAATCCGGGATATCGCACCGAGAACGTGCTGCTCTACAACGTGCGTGTTCCGGCGCCGAAGTACGAAAAGCCGGAGGTGCGCAACATGTTCTATTCGCGATTGCTCGACAGGATGCGGGCGCTGGCGGGTGTGCGCGACGCCGGCATCTGCACGGCGCCGCCGATGGGCGGCCACTGGGGGAACTTCTTCCAGGTGGAGAACGCGCCGCCGCGCCGCGCCAACGAGCAGGATCCGGTCGTGCTCCAGCGCATGGCGACGCCGGGCTACTTCGAAGCCATGGGAATCGCGCTGAAGTCCGGCCGCTGGTTCCGCGAGGGCGACGGGAAGGACGACGCCTCCCGCGTGATGATCGTCAACGAAACCTTCGCGAAGACCTTCTTCCCCAACGCCGACCCCATCGGAAGGCGCGTCAAGCATCGCGGTAACAACCCGTGGATGACGGTGGTCGGCGTCGCCGGCGACATCAAGCACTACGGCCTGGAGCGCGAGATGCGTCCGGGAGTCTATATGCCGCTGGTAGGGAATCCGCCGGGAAGCGCTTCCGTGGTGCTGCGCACATCGGTCGACCCCACGAGCGTCGTCGCCGCGGCGCGTGGAGCGCTGCGCGAGCTCGACGCCGAGATCCCGATGAACCGTGTCATCACCATGGCCCAGCGCGTGAGCGATTCCATCTGGGTGCGGCGGACCTATTCGACGCTGATCGGCGCCTTCGCGGCGGTGGCGCTGCTGCTGGCGGTCGGCGGCATCTATGGGGTGGTCTCGTATTCGGTGTCGCAACGCACGCGCGAGATCGGAATCCGCATGGCGCTGGGGGCCGAGCAGTCGGGCGTGCTGCGGCAGGTGCTGGGACGGGGCATGGCTCTGGCGGCGGCGGGCGCGGCGATCGGGATGGCGGCCGCTTTCGGCGCGGCGCGCTACATGGGCGCCATGCTGTTCGGCGTCAGGCCGGGCGATCCGCCGACGTACGCGGCGGTCGCCGCGCTGCTGATCGGAGTGGCGCTGCTGGCGAACCTGTTCCCGGCGCGCCGGGCGGCCGCGGTCGACCCGATGCGCGCCCTGCGCGTCGAGTAGTTACTGCGCCAGCTCCCACTCCAGCATGATGGCGTTGACCGCGCGCGGGCCGCTGCGAAGCACCACGCGGCTCCAGTTGTTGGCCGCCGAGGGCGCCTCCACCACCACGATGTCGGCGGCGCGGCGCGCGTCGGGACGAAAGGCCGTGCGATTCCACCCGTTGGCCGCCCCCGGCGCCTCGACGACGTTCCCGCGCGCGTACTTCGGGGCCGTGCTGAACACCGTGAACCCGCCGCTCGACATCTCCGCCGGGTAGGCCCCGATACGCACCGGCGCACCGGGAAGCTGCGCATTGACGTTGCCGGCGGATGCCTTGCGTCCCTCGATCGTCAGCGTGGTGTTCGCCGCCAGGCTTCCGATCCAGATGAGCCGGCCCGCCGGCGGCCCACTGTAGGCCGCCTTGACCGGTTCCGGCGCAGGCGGCGGTGACGGCTGCTGCTGCTTGGGGGTGGCCGCGGGCGGCGCGGCGGACGGGGCGGGCTTCGGCGGGAAGACGTCGGGGGGCCGCGCCGGAGCCGTATCCACCGTCACGGGGATCTGTGCGATCGGCAGTCCCGTCGCGGTCGCGGTGGCGATTGGCGGCGGCTGGGGCGCCGCCGGCAGGGCGGCCGTGAGCGTCTCGACCTTTTTCGACTGCGGCGGCGAGAAAGGTTTGGCGACCTCCCGGGGGCTCGGGGGCGGCGCGGCTGGCTTGCCGCCGGCGACCCGGACGGCGGCTGCGGCCGCCAATTCCCGGTATCTTCGGTCGATTGTCCCGTTTTCTTCCTGGATTTTCTGTAATTGCTCGCGCAATAAGCTCAACGTCCGGAGGTGTTCGCGGTTTCCGGAGGCCGGCTCGCCGTTGGCCGCATCCGCGACATGGAGAAAACGCGACAGCTCCTCGACCAGCCCGTCCCTGGTCTCCAGTTGAAACCGCACCCGCACCTGGTTCGAGGCGCGGATCGTGCTCCAGGACCCCTGCCTGAGCACGGCCAGCTCCACCGGATAGACGACGCGCGCTTCTCCGTCCACCACCTCGATCACCGCCTGGGTCGCGTCCCGCACCGTGGGCAGCCGTGGATCCCAGGCGACATGGAGCCTGCCGCCGCGCTCGAAAACGCGCAGCGATACGCCCGTATAGAGCGGAACACCCGGCCGGGCGGCGTTCCATTGGAATAGCGCAAACGCCGTGGCGGCGCCCGCCACCACGATCGCTGCGATTCCCGCGCCGATGTACCGCCCTCGCGACGGGCCGCGCGCGCTGGGCAGCGACAGGATCTGCGGCGGTGGTCCCGGCGGCCGGCGACCCGCGGATCGCAGCACCGGAAGGTCCGCGGGAGGGGCCTCAGCCGGCGGAGGCGGGTCCACCACGGGACCTGCTTCGAACTCCTTGTACGACGCATGCACCCGCATCGGCTTGTCCGTCTCCCGGACGAAGAACCCGGCCCGCGTGGGTCCCTGGACTTCGGGCCGGATGACCAGGGCGACATGCCAGGGCTCGGGAAAGAACCGGTTGTAGATCTGGATCGCTTCCGTTGTGAGCGAGAGATCGCCCAGCGTTCGCGAATGATACCACCCGACGGGAACCAGGTCCTTCAACTCCGGCATTCCGTGATAATGCGTGAGGAGCCGTTGCAGCCCTTTCTCATCGGCCGTCGACAGAGTGAACCGCGGTCCGCCGGAATGCTCGCACGCAATCGGGCTGAACGCCAGTATCTTTACCAGGTCGCCGTGGTGTTCCCCGAAAAGGACCCCTCCGACCTCCCGGCCGCCGAAGGGAAACTCGAGATAGCTCTTGACCACCTGGTCGACGATGCGCGCGAGCACGGCGGTCGAATACTCGATCACCGGAGTCATTTCCGCGACGCTCCAGATGCCGAATTCCGGAGGGTCCGGAGAGACCCGCTGCTTGGGCGGCAGGTTGAAACGGATTCTCACCGGGTGTTCGCCTTATTCTACACCTCGGGTCCCGGACTTCGCGGGTTTACCGCAACTCCACGCCGGAGACCGCCACGCCGCGCTCGCGGAGATCGACCGAGTCGGGCGACGCCCAGCGGTCCAGCGTGAACTCGACGACGACGCGGCCCTCGGCCGCCGCCGGCACGGTCGCCCGATAAGAGTGGTCGCCGGCCTCGGCGTAAATGCGCGATGGCAGGGGGAGACCGTTGGCGGTCGCGGCGATCGTAAGCGTGCCCCCACGCGCGTGCATTTCCGGCGGATAGAGGAACCGCAGCGTGAGGCGCGACTCTCGCGGCTGCGCGCGAAAAGCGACCGAGAACCGGCGTTCGGTCCATCGCCAGTCGGTGAAGCCTTCCGGCGCGTGCCAGCCCGAGAGGAGGTCGCCATTGGTGAGGCGGTTGCGCCGTCGCGCCAGACAGAAGAAGCGCGCGTCGCCGGCGTCGGTCACCGGGTCGGATTCGGCGGTGTTGCCGGTTTCGAGCGAGTCGAGGATCTCCCATCCGGCGCGATCGAGCAGGCGCCGCACGCCCGCCGCGGTGAAGATCCAGTAGTTGGTCGAATCGCCCGACACCTCGGAGTCTTCGAGCAGCCACGCCACTGGCAGCGATCCGATGTCGGCCGTCCTGGCAGGATCGAATCGGGCGATGCGGGTCGAGAGGACAGCGTAGCGCGCGCGGCGCGCGAGATTCTCCAGGACCTGGAAGGGGTTCTTCAGGTGATAGAGCACGCCGAACAGGAAGGCCACGCCGTAGAACCTGTCGCCGGGCGGCCAGAAGTTCGCGTCGATATCCTGCTCATGAATTCCGATCGAGGAGCCGAGTGCGCCTTGCAAGGCCCGGACACCCCGCATTTCATTGGCGTTGGTTCCGGGATTATCGATGGCGTCCACCCGGCAGCCGAGCGATTCCAGGAAAAGGGCGAGATGGCCGTCTCCGCATCCCACGTCGAGTACGGGGTCCTCGCCGATAAGCCGCGACAAACAACGCCGCTCGCCGGTCAGCAGGCGATCGAGTGTGCAGAAGCTGCCCAGGGTGTCGTAGCGATACCAGGAAAAATCGACCGCCAAGCCCCGCTGGGCCTGGTCGATACGCTCCCAGAACGAGGCGGCGAGGGGCAGCAGATCGGCGATGTCGGCGGAGAGCACGGATTGATGCGACGTGGTTTGAACAGGCCAGTATACGCCTTTACGGAGCCGCGAGCGTGAGTTACGGAGCCGCGAGCGTGAGCGAGCGGTCTGCAACGTACTTGCATTTCGATGACGAACACCGCCCGGCGAAACCTCCGCCCGCTTGCCGCGTCCAACCTGACAGGCGGCCCTTGCCGGAGCCGCCTCAAACTGCTACTTTTGGGACTTAGCCGAATGACGGAGCCCGACGACATCCAGCCGAGCGCCGAGCCGCCCGCCCGCCGCATCCTGACCGGCGGCATCTTCTGGGTCCGCGACATGCTGCTGTCGGTGCTCATCGCGATCCTGGTCATCCTGTTCATCTATCAGCCGGTCAAGGTCGAGGGCACCAGCATGATGCCCGCGCTCGCCGACCAGGAGCGCATCTTCATCAACAAGTTCGTTTACCGCTTCGGCATCGGCGCCATCGAACGCGGCGATCTGGTGGTCTTCTGGTATCCGAACGACCCCTCGAAGTCCTATATCAAGCGCGTCATCGGCCTGCCCGGCGACACCGTGGAAATCGAGGAAGGCGTTGTCCGCGTCAACGGCCGCGCGCTCGAGGAAGACTACGTCCCCAACGATTACCGCGACCACTTTTCGAGTCCTCCCTCGCGCCTTCTCCCCGACGAGTTTTTCGTCATGGGCGATCACCGCAGTTCCTCCAACGACAGCCGCATCTGGGGACCCGTGCATCGCCGATACATCTACGGCAAGGCCGTATTCGTCTACTGGCCCCTCGACAAAATCGGCGTCCTCAGATAGCCCGGCAGCCCCTCGCGCCACCACTCGAGAATCTTCTCGCGACCGTGCTTCTCCGCCAGCGCCTGCACGCGCGATCGCGCCGAGGCGTAGGCCGACCGCATCTCGGCCTCCGTGCGCGGCGACCGGATCGCCGTTTCCGGGACGGGCCTCGGTCGCGGCGCGGAAGCAGTGGGCTGCTCCAGGTACAGGGCCATCCCCTCGCGAAACCACTCCGGCGTCGACGAATGCGCGCGGTCGTCCAGCGCGACATGCAACATCTCGTGCAGCAGAGTCGACTCCAGCGTTCCGCGCGACCGCAGAATCGCCGGCGGCTGCAAGCGAACGGTGCGGCCCTCGGTGCTCGCCGCGACCCAGCCGGGCTCCCCCGTGGCGTCGCGAAAAGCCGCCACGCTCGGGTACACCTTGACGCGCGGCCGGAAGCCGAGCGGCCAACCCACGCGGCGCTCGGCCTCGCGGGCCATCCGGTCGGCGACCTCCACGAGTCCCCGATCCTGCGCCTCGCGCGTCGTGGCGACGTCGACCAACTCCCCGCCCAGCCGCGTCCAGGCGAACCCAGCCCCGCCGACGCCCGGCGCCGTCCCCGGATAGTAGAAGGAGAGAATCGCACGATAGTCGTGCCCCTGCTCGCCTCGCCGCGCCGCGCCGATCTGGCACAGTCCGACGCCGTGTCCCGAACCGTACCCCTCGAAGATCAGCCCATCGCCGTCCTCGCGGATTTCGAAGAACGCGCTGCGCACCAGGTCCCAGCCAATGGCCTCGCGCAGTCGCTCGGGAGTCGTCATGCGCGATCCCGCGCGCACTTGCGCCACGCGACCCGATCCCGTGCGCTCGACGATGCGAATGTCCTCCGGCCCCACGCCCAGCGCGCGCTTCAACGCCGCCGCCGATACGCGGGCGCGCCACTCGGCCCGGTCCCGCGCGATGCAGAAGCTGTCGGCGACGCTTTGGAGATACGGCGCCCGCTGGTCGGCCCAGACGTCGGCGGCACGTTCCGTCGCGCCGCCGCAGTGCTGGTGATGGAACGTGTTGGCGGGCCGTCCGTCATACCAGAGCACCTCGGATTCGGTCGCTTCGGCGGCCGCGCGAAGCCGGCCTGTGACCGCCGCCAGACGCACGTCCTGGCAGTGCGTCGTGTCGCAGAAGTCGAAGCCCTCGACGCGGTGACGCCCCATGTTACGCGCGGCGAAACTGCGGATCACCACGGTCATCGCCTTGAGCGCTTCCTCGGAGCGGAAGTTGCCTGCCTCGCCCGCCAGCACCGCGGCGACGTAGTCCTCGGTCTTCATGTGGAGCGTGTAGCGCATGCGTCCGGCGACGCGTCGCGCGACCAGTCTTCCGCGCGCCAGCTTCCGGTTCAGCACATCGGTTTTCGGTGGATTCAGCCAGTACAGCCGCACCGCGATCTCCCGCGGCGTCGGCTGGCGCACCGCGGTCGCGGGGGCCGGAGCGGCCGCCGGGGGAGCCGCGCGTAACTGCGCGAACAGTTCCCGTGCGACCGGCGCCGCGTCGCCGCCCCCCCTTCCCTGATCCAAAAACACGACCGTCACGATCTGTGGCTTCTCCGCCGGAGCCCATCCGGCGAACCAGGCGCGTGTCGAGCGCCGATCGGCCGTCGAGGTCGTACCTGTCTTTCCGGCGACGCGAACGCCTGCCGTCGCGGCCATGCGCGCGGTGCCGTATGATGCCGCCCCCTCGAGTCCTTCGACAATCGGCCGCGGCAGCCGCGCCAGCGCTAGCCGCCGGTACGCCGCCATCACCTCGGCCGGCGACGCTGTGATGGCCGATTCGCCGAGCGCCTGGAGGCGCAGCGAGTCATCGCCCGTCACCCGCCGCACACCGGTCCATCCGAATCGCAGCAGCGTCTGTTCGAGCTTCGGCGGCGCGAGCGTTTCCGCCATCGACGCGAACCAGTTGTTGCAGGAGTACGCAAGCGCCGTCGCCGGCGTCATCGCGCCGGCGATCGCCGGATGCGAGCAGTCAAGAATGCGCTCGCCGATGCGCAGCTTTCCAGGACAAACGAAAGTGTCGAGCGGCCGCGCGCCCGCCGATTCGAGAATCGCCGCTAGCACGAAGGGCTTCACGAGCGACCCCGGTGTCGCGCGGCGGTCCGCGTCGCCGAAGCGCGCCAGCGTGCGGCCCGATGCCGCGTCGGCGACGAGCGCGACTCCGTCGTTGCCCGCCATTGCGCGGTCGAGTGTCGGTTGCCAGTCGAGGCCGAACGCGATCGACGCCGCGGCCAGCCAGACCGTCGGCTTCACTTCCCGTCTACCGGGAACGCGAGCACCACGTTCCCCCCAGCAGCAGCGCCATCTCGAGCATCGGGGATCCTCCAGTCAGATAAGGATACCCTGAGTGCGTGGAGATTCTGCGGCGGCCCGCCGGCGAGCCCGCGGGCGAGCACGCCTCGATCGGCATCCTCCCGAGCGCCTTCGATCCGCCGACCATCGCGCACCTCGAGCTCGCCCGCGCCGGGCTTCGTCACGTCGATCAGGTACTGTTCGTTCTGCCGCGCGCGCTGCCGCACAAGACCTTCGAGGGCGTCGCCTTCGAGGCGCGGCTCGAGATGCTGCTCGCCGCGTCCGCGGAGGAACCGCTCTGCGGCGTGGCCGTCACACGCGGCGGCCTGTTCATCGACATCGCGCGCGAGTGCCGCGAAGTGTTCGGCGCGCGGGCGGCGATCTGGTTCCTGTGCGGCCGCGACGCCGCCGAGCGCATCGTGAACTGGGACTACGGCCCGGGCGCGAGCCCACACGCGAGCCCAGACGCGAGCCTGGATACGATGCTCGGCGAATTCGGGCTGCTGGTGGCCGATCGCGGGGGGCCGTTCGCCCCGCCGGAGCGCATCGCCGGCCGCGTGCGTGCGCTCGACGTGGAAGGCGCACTCGACGAGGTGTCGTCGAGCGGCGTGCGGCGGCGGGCCGCCGCCGGAGATCCATGGGAACACGCCGTTCCGGCAGGCATCCGCGCCCTCGTGCGGAAGCACTACGGCGTTATTGACCCAGCTTCAGGCCGGTGATGAGCTCCATGATCTTCGACCCCCGGGTGACCGGCTCCACCAGCACGATTTGCGCGGCGTTCAGCACCATGTGGTCCGGGCCATGCCATTCCTGGCCGCGCCGCACCAGAACATTCGTCGGCTGACTTGTTTTGGCGTCGGTGCCGCGCTGGATGTAGTACACCTCGCGCAGGACCGGAAACGTCTTCTCGCCGTAACCTTCCAGGCGTCCGAAATAAAGCTGCCCGTTGGCCAGCAGCACCGCCTGGTAGGGCGTCGTCAGGCGCACCTGGACCGCGGCCGGCCGGAACCAGTATCCCCACAGCACCGCCGCGCCCAGCAGCATGGCCCCGATCGTCGCGGCGGGGATCACCCACACCGGAAAAGTCCACCGCCGTCGTTCTGTCTCCATCATTCGATTCTACCTGCGAGCGAACCTCATGCCGCCGGACGCGTCAGGCGAAACAGGACGTTCGCGGGAATCAGTCCGGCCAGCGGCTCCGCCCAACCCAGCGCCAGCAGGCGCCGTATGATCCCCGACGCCGCCGACTGACGCCTGTAGAACGCCGCGCAGCGGCGCGCGTAACTCTCGCCGTCCCCTTGGAGCGCCCGCGCCGCCCACACGCCGGTCTGCACCGACGCCAGCAGTCCGCTCCCTGTGAACGGGTCGACGAAGCGCAGCGAATCGCCCGCTACCAGCGCCTTCGAGGCGGCTCCCGGGCCGAAGCACAGCGGCCCCGTCGTAAGCCAGTCGATGCGCCGCTCGATGCCTCTCATGCGCGCCTGCAACCTGCCCGCGCCGGCGAGCATCGCATCGACGTCGAACCGCCGCGCGGCGAGCCGCTCCTCCGAGACCAGGCCGCACACGTTCGTCACGCCCCCTTCGACCGGACACAGCCCGCAGTAGCCGCCATCGAAGAACCACAGCTCCACGGCGTCGTTGGCCGCTCCGTCGAAATGCGCCTTGAAGCCGAACAGCCGCCCGCCGCGAGGCCGCGACGATCGCCGCCCGCGCGCGTCGATATCGGGCCTGGAAGGGCAGGCTTCGCGGCGCAGCTCGGCCCCTCGCGCGGCCGCGGCGTCGATGAGCATCGCGTCGAAGCGATAGCGGCTCAGCCCGTACGCCGGCTCCCCGAGCCGGAAGCGCCGCGAGCGGCGGCCGAAGTGCAGTTCGGCGTGTGTCACTCGTGCCGGCGACGCCTCGCGAAACGCTTCGCCAGCGCCGAGTTCGTCCAGCAACGGCGCGATTTCCGGGGTCAGGAACTCGCCGCAGACTTTGTGGCGCGGCATGGCCGACCGCTCGTAGAGCACCGGCGCGCTCCCGCCGCGAGCCAGCTCGATGGCCGCCGACGCCCCCGCCGGTCCTGCGCCCGCGACAATCGGCCGCTCACGCATGGGCCGCCACCATCGCGAGTCGAAACCACGGCGCTCGCCGACGCACGACGACGCGCGCGAACCCGGCCCGGCGGGCGAGGTCGCGTAATTCTCCTGGGCGGAAGGCCTGGAGGAAGGACGCCTCGATATCGTGCCTCGTGATGTAGCTGCGCGCGAACACCGGCGCGGAGGCGCGCAGGAACCATCGCGGAAGCCAGTGCCGCTCGAGATCGGAGATCAGCACCGCGCGGCGCGCCACTCGGCCGAACTCGCGCAGCGCCGCCAGCGCGTCGGCGTCGGGAAGCTGGTGAATCAGCAGCGACGCGCACACGTAGTCGAAGGTCCCGTCCGCGAACGGGAGCCGTTCAGCGACCGCCGCCAGACGATGCCGTCCGTCGCGCGGCAGGTGCTCGGCCTTGCGATCGCTCAGCACCACGCGTGCCCTCGGGAATCGCCGCGCGACCGCCAGCGTCGCGTCCCCGGACCCGGCGCCCACGTCGAGCAGCGTGAAGTCGACCGTGCCGTCGCGCTTCGACTCGGCGCGCAGCAGACCGGCCACTACACCGCGCCCGCCGAGCCACCGGTTCATGCGCCGCAGATCGGCGAGACTGCGCGCCACCTCGCCGGGCGGCTCGCCGCCGCCGTCGAGCAGTTCGGGGATGTGGGGCCGCATCGCTAGTGTCTCGTCATCGAATCAACTTGGACCGCCATTGCACCTACGGAGCCGCGAGCGTGAGCGAGCGGTCTCGCAAGGTACAGGCCCATTCGATGACAGTCACTAGGAACAGCCTACCGCCGCTCGCCGCCGGAAGTACGACCGCGCGCGCGCCGCGTCCCGCAGGATCTGCGCCTTCAGCGACGCGGCGTCGTCGAACTTCCGCTCATCGCGCAGCCGCAGAAGCAGCTCGACGCGAATCCGCGCGGGCGCCGCTACCTCCAGCCCTTCGAGTAGGAAGCTCTCGATCGACAGCCTCTCGCCGCCGAACGTCGGCCGGCGCCCGACGTTCGTGACCGACGGCCATCGCCGCGCCGAATCCAGGTCGCATGTGCGCGTCACGTAGACGCCCGTTGCCGGCAGCACTTCCGCCGAAGTCGCGAGATTCAGCGTCGGCACCGTCTGCCGGCTCCCGACCCCTCGCCCGGCGACCACCTCACCCTCCAGCGCATACGGGCGTCCCAGCAGGCGCGCCGCCTTCGACACTTCGCCGGCGACGATCAGCCGCCGTATCTCCGTCGATGAGATCATGCGCCCGCGAACGAGCTGTCCGGCGACCACTTCGACGCGAATCCCCAGCGGCCCGCCAACGCGGCGAAGGAAGTCGGCGTCCCCGGCCGCGCCCTTGCCGAAGCGGAAGTTCCCGCCGACCAGCACCGCGCGCGCGCCGAGTTTCCCGGCGAGAATCCGCTCGACGAACTCGCCAGCCGTTAGCGCGGCCATCTCGGCCCCGAACGGCAGCACCAGAACCTGCTCGATGCCCGCCTCGCCCATCCACGCGCAGCGCTGCTCGACCGTGCTCAACAGTTTGGGCGCGCGCGCCGGCGCGACCACCTTGGCTGGGTGAGGGTCGAACGTCAGCACCGAGGGCTTCCAGCCTTCGGCCCGCCCGATCGCCGTGAGCCTTCGGAAGATCTCGCGATGACCGCCGTGCACGCCGTCGAAGTTGCCGATCGTCAGCGCGGAGGGGCCGAAACCGGCGGCTTCTTCGAGCCCGCGGTAAATGCGCGGGGTCATTCGCTCTCCACTTCGAGTTCGAGGCCGTCGTAGGCGAGCCGAACGTGCGCCGGAAGCGACTCCTCCGTGCCCTCGTGCGGGAGGTCGTGGCAGATGTGGGTGAAGAACGCCCGCCGCGGCGCCAGCCGCTCCACCGTCTCCAGCGACTTCGCCACCGTCGAGTGCGTCGGGTGCGGGCGATGCCGTAGAGCGTCGAGGAAGAGTACGTCGAGCCCGCGCAGTTGCTCCATCGACTCCTCGGGAATCTCGCTGTGATCGGTCAGATAGGCCGCGCGCCCGAAGCGGAAGCCGAAGATCGGCGCGGCGCCGTGGTAGAGCGGGATCGGCTGCACCGCGAGACCGAACAGGTCGAACGGTGCGCCCTCGAAGGTGTTGATCTCGATGCGCGGAATCGGCGTCGTGCTGCGCTCGGATTCGAAGATGTACCGGAAGCACGCACGGATCGTCGCCGCAGTGTCGGCGGCGGCATAGACCGGAATCGCGCCCTTCTGGCGGAAGTTGAAGGGCCGCACGTCGTCCAGTCCCATGATGTGGTCGGCGTGCGAATGCGTAAAGAGAATCGCGTCCAGCCGCTCGATGCCGGCGCGCAGTGCCTGTTGCCGGAAATCCGGTGTGGTGTCGACCAGCACCGACGCGTCGCCGCGCCGCACCAGGATCGACGGCCGCAGGCGCTTGTCGCGCGGGTCGTCGGAGGTGCACACGGCACAGCGGCATCCGATGGTCGGCACGCCCATGCTCGTTCCCGAGCCGAGCACCGTGATCTTCAGTGTCGGGCCGGGCATTCAGGTTTTCGGCTGCTTCTCCGAGACCTGCACGTAGCGGAATCGCAGCTCCGTCAGCGTGTTCTCCAGGAAGCGCTGCTCCTCCAGCGACAGGTTGCCGCGCGTCTTCTCCGTGAGCATCGCCAGCAGGTCGATCGAGTGGCGCGCCATCTGGAAATTGGGCTCCGGGCGGTCCTTCTCCTCGCCGAAATGGAACAGCCCGAGCTGCGCCTCGGCCTGAAACTTCAGGGAGGCCACCAGGAAGTCGAAATCCGGATCGGGCAGCGGAATTTCCGGCTCCGCCGCCGGCTGTGGAGCGCCGTCACTCATAAAAAGGTTATTTTACAACGTATGCCCGAGAGAACCGCATTTGTCACCGGGGCGAGCCGCGGCATCGGCCGCGCCTGCGCGATCGCACTGGCCGGGGCCGGCGCTCGCGTGGCGGTCGCCGCGCGCAACCGGGAGAAGCTCGAGGAGACCGCGGCCGCGATCCGCGCGATCGGGCGCGAGGCCTTCGTCGTCACCCTCGATATGGCCGACGGCGAATCGATCAAGTCCGCGCTCTCCACCGCCGCGGCCGAGTTCGGACCCATCGGCATCCTCGTCAACAACGCCGCCATTACGCGCGACAATCTCGCCCTCCGCATGAAGCGCGAGGACTGGGACGCCGTCCTCGCCGCCAACCTCACCGGCGCCTTCCTGGCGATCCAGAGCGTGCTGCGCGACATGATGCGCGAGCGCTGGGGGCGGATCGTCAACATCACGTCGGTGGTCGGCGAGGCGGGCAATCCCGGTCAGGCCAACTACGTCTCGTCGAAGGCCGGCCTCATCGGGCTGACAAAGGCCATCGCGCAGGAGATGGCCAGCCGCAACATCACTGTCAACGCGGTCGCACCGGGATTCATCGACACCGACATGACGGCGGTGCTGCCCGAGGAGCTGCGCGCCGGGCTGCTGGAGCGCATTCCGCTGAAGCGGCTCGGCCGGCCCGAGGATGTCGCCGCCGCGGTGCGCTTCCTCGCGAGCGACGAAGCCGGCTACATCACCGGCCACGTGCTCGACGTCAACGGCGGCATGTATATGTAGCCGCCCAATCGAGCCTCCGGACCGAGCCGCGACCGTGAGGGAGCGTTCCGCCATGCGCCCGTCACCGCAGGTAAAACAGACTCAGCCGCGGCAACCCCGACCTTTCGAACAACCACCGGTCCAGGAACTGCTTCTCGAGCAGCATCAGTTGCTCCGCCGACATCTTGCCGCGATACGGCGCCACCTGCCGATCCAGCTCCTGCCGCGCCGCGAACAAATCCTCGTCCGTCTGCCGCGTGCGTGCGATCGCGATCATCTTGTCTTCGAGCGCCGTCAGCCGCTGCTCGAGCTGCTCCAGGTCGCCATAATGCTCCTCAATCGCGCCGAGAATCTCGCGCACCGCCGACCCGGCCGCCGCGAACTCGCCGCCAAGCTCCGCCGCCGGCGCCAGGTGCGCGCGCAGTTCATCCAGCGAAAACGGCGGCGCCGCCGGTTGCCGCGCCGGCAGGTTGCCGGCCATCCGCTCGGCCTCGTCCATGACCGCCTGAGTGCACCAGGCCAGGCCGTTGATCTTCTGCGTCCTGCGTTTGCGCGACCGCCATTTCTCGAAGGCCGCGTCGATGCCCCGCAGCGCCGCCTCCAGCGGCACGCCCGCGTTCTTCCAGGTCTCGACCAGGGCCCAGTCGAGCGGCGACATTAGAAATAACGCGGTCCCCCGCGTTTTCTGGAAATGTTCCTCTATTTCCGTAAAATAGTTGAAGTAATTCAGCGCTTCCGCTCCCAGATCAGCCGCAGGCCCTCCAGCGTCAAGTTCTCGTCGGCCTCGCGCAGGTAGCGTGACCCCTCGACGATCAGCGGCGCCTGGCCCCCCGTCGCGATCGTCCTGGTTTCAGGCCCGAGCTCGGCCACCAGCCGCTCCAGAATGCCGTCGACCATTCCGACCGTCCCGTAATACAGGCCCGACTGGATGCTTCCGGTCGTGTTCGTCCCGATCAGCTTCTCCGGCCTCCGGAAGTCGACCATCGGCAGTCGCGCCGCTTTGGCGAAGAGTCCTGAAATCGAAATGCCGATTCCCGCGCAGATCACGCCGCCGAGATACTCGGCGTTCTTCGACACACAATCGAACGTGATCGCCGTTCCGAGGTCGACCACCACGCAAGGGCCGCCGTACTTGTGAAAAGCGGCCACCCCGTTGACCACGCGGTCGGCGCCGACGTCGCGAGGATTGTCGTAGAGAATGCGGAGGCCCGTGTCGGTCTGGTGTGTCACGAACATCGCCGTCCGGTCGAAATACCGCTCCGACATCTGGGCGAGCGGCCCGTCGAGCGGCGGCACCACGCTGGCGACGATGACTCCGTCGATGGCCTGGGCGGCGAGACCGTCCATGGTGAAAAGGTTGCGGAAGAGCACACCCCACTCGTCGGCGGTTTGCTCGTGGATGGTGCGCAGCCGCCAACGGCGGAGAAGCCTCCCGCCGTCGAACAGCCCGATGGTGACGTTCGTGTTCCCGGCGTCGAGCGCGAGCAGCATGTACTCAGCTTATGCCGGACGCACGCCGCCCGCCATCACCAGGCTCGTCCGCCCATCGTCGGCGCGCAGGATGAGAAACCCGGAGGCGTCCAGGCCGTCGGTCACCCCGGTCAGCACGCGGTCCCCCTGGTCGACCGTGACGCGCTTCCCGTGAACGTAACTCGACGCATCGGCGAACGACCGCAGTATAGTCTCGTCGTCCAGCGCCGTGTACTGGTCGATGCGCTCCAGGAGCGACGCCAGCAGGTCGTCGCGGCGATGCTCGCGTCCCGTGACCAGCCGCAGCGACGTGGCCATCGCCGCAAGCGCCGCGGGGAACTCCGTGTGATTCACGTTCACGCCGACGCCCGCCAGCACCGCGGAGCCGTCGAGTTGGAGCAGGATGCCCGCGCACTTTCGCCCGGCGGCGAGCACGTCGTTGGGCCACCGCAGATCGCAAGCGACGCCGCACGACTCGACGATCGCCTCGCGCGCCGCCAGCCCCACCGCCAGCGTGAGAATCGGCAACGCCTCGATCTGCCGCGACGGGCGCAGCACTACCGTGACATACAGCCCGGCGCCGCGCGGCGAATGCCAGTCGCGCCCGTAACGGCCCACTCCGGCCGTCTGCTCGTCGGCCGCGACCGCTGTTCCGCCGTCGCACCCGGCGCGCGCCAGCGCCTGCGCCGCCAGCATCGTCGAGTCGATGGTTTCGTGCCAATGAATCCCGCGCCCAGGAAGCGCGCGGCGGACTCGGTCGACGTCCATCAGTCCAACCGGAAGTTGAGATCGACCGAGGGCGCCGAGTGCGTGATCGCACCGCAGGAGATGAAATCGGCGCCTGTCTCCGCGTAGGCGCGCACGTTCTCCAGCGTGATGCCGCCCGACAGCTCCACCTTCGCGCGCCCCCCGATTCGCCCGATCCACCCGCGAGCTTGCTCCGGCGTCAGATTGTCGAGCAGCAGGTGCGCCGCACCGCAGGCGAGCGCTTCGTCCAGTTCGGCAATCGTACGCACCTCGATCTCGATCGGCACGCCTGCCCCGCGCGTCCTCTCCAGCGCCGCGCGCACGCCGCCCGCCGCGGCGATGTGATTGTTCTTGATCAGCACCGCATCGAACAACCCCATCCGATGATTCACCACGCCGCCCGCCGCCGCCGCCATTTTTTCGAGCCGGCGCAGGCCGGGCGTCGTCTTGCGCGTGTCGAGGATGCGGCACCCGGTTCCCGCGACCGCGTCGGCATACCGGCGCGCGAGCGTCGCCACGCCGCTCAGCCGCTGAAGAAAATTCAGCGCGACCCGCTCGCGCGTCAGCAGCGCGCGCGCCGGACCTCGCACCGCCGCGATGCGCCGGCCGGCCCCCACCCGATCGCCGCTCGCGGCTTCGAGCGTGCAGTCGCCGTGAATCAGCGTCAGCAGCTCCACCCCGGCGACCACCATCGGCTCGCGCGCGTAGAAGCCGCCCGAGGCCGTGCGGTCGGCGGAAATGCACAGTCCGGTCGTGATGTCTCCCGCGCCGATGTCCTCCTCCAGCGCGCGGCGCACGGCCTCGCGCACTTCCGGATGCGATGTGTCGAACGCGCTCACAGCGCCGCCAGCGCCGACCGCGTCTTGGCCAGTTGCGCTTCGTAGTCGGCGAGCTTCACGCGCATGCCCTCTACGACGTTCTCGGGAGCGCGCCCGAGGAAGGTGCCGTCGCCCAGCTGACGCTGGAGGCCGGCAATGTTCTTCTCGAGCTGCTCGATCTCCTTGGCGATGCGTTTGCGCAGCGCCTCCATCTGCGCTTCGGGAACTTCGAGCAGCAGATCGAACTCCGGCGTCGACCGGCGGCATCCCTTCGCGGGAGGCGCTTCGCGTTTCACGTCGACGGCGACGCCCGCCAGCCTGCGAATCGCCTCCGCATTCCCTTCCGTCACCGCGGCGGCGGCGCCCGTCGAATACAACCCGCCCGCGAGCTGCGCCTTCGGGTCGAGTTTCATCTCGGCGCGGAGCGTGCGCGCCTCGGTGATGATCGCCTGGAGCAACGCCATCTCGCGTTCGGCGTCGGCGTCGGCCAGCGCGGCGTCGTGCACCGGATACGCGGCCAGACATACCGACTGTGGCTTGTCGAGACCCTCGCCGAGCCGGTGCCACAGCTCCTCGGTAAGAAACGGCATCGCCGGATGCAGGAGCCGCAGCGACGCCTCGTACACCGTAAGCGCGTTGCGCCAGTCGGCGTCGAGACCCGAGCCGTCGCGAAGGCGGAGCTTCTTCAATTCCAGGTACCAGTCGCAGAATTCGTGCCAGAAGAAATGCCATAGCGCCTGCCCGGCCTCGTGATACCGGTATTCGCCGATCGCGCGGTTGACGGCCTCGGCGCAGGCGTTGAAGCGGCTGAATATCCAGCGGTCTTCGAGAGGCGCGGGCTGCTCCAGGCGGGGGGCCGCCGCGGGCGCGGGCATCCAGGGCGCGACGCCGGATGTCTCCATCTTCATGAAGATCAGCCGGGAGGCGTTCCAGATCTTGTTGGCGAAGGCGCGCGAGGCGGGCAGCCGGTCCTCGGTCCAGACGACATCGGAGCCCGGCGCCGCGGCTGTGACCAGCGCCATGCGCACCGCATCTGTCCCGTATTTCTCGGTAATGTCCAGCGGGTCGACCGTATTTCCCCTGGTCTTCGACATCTTTTTCTTGTGCGCGTCGCGGACGATCCCGTGAATATGGACCTGGCGGAACGGCACGTCGCCCATGAACTCCAGGCCCATCATGATCATCCGCGCCACCCAGAAGAACAGGATCTCGTAGCCGACGATCATCAGCGACGTCGGATAGAACGCCCGCAGGTCCTCAGTGTCCTCCGGCCACCCCATCGTCGAAAACGGCCACAGTTGCGAGCTGAACCAGGTGTCGAGGACATCGGTATCCTGGGCGATATTGCCCGACCCGCACTCGGCGCAGTTCGCCGGCGCCTCGCGCGCCACGGTGATAACCGCGCAGTCCCCGCAGTGCCATGCCGGAATGCGATGCCCCCACCAAAGCTGCCGCGAGACGCACCAATCGCGGATATTGCGCATCCATTCGAAGTAAGTCTTCGTCCAATTCTCCGGAATGAACTGGATACGGCCGTCTTCCACGGCGGCGATGGCCGGCGCGGCCAGCTCCTTCATCCGCAGAAACCACTGTGTCGAGATCAGCGGCTCCACGATGGTCGTGCAACGCTGGCAGGCGCCCACGTTCAGCGTGTAGTCGGCGACGGTGTCGAGCAGCCCGGCCGCCTTCAGTGCGGCCAGCACCCGCTTTCGCGCCTCGAAGCGGTCGAGTCCCGCGAACTCGCCGGCCTCTGCGGTCATGTGCGCGGTTCCGTCGATCACCTGAATCTGCGGCAGGTTATGCCGCTTGCCGGCTTCGAGATCGTTGGGGTCGTGCGCCGGCGTCACCTTCACCGCGCCGGTGCCGAACTCCGGGTCGGCCACCTCGTCGAGAATAATCGGAATGTCGCGATTCATCAGCGGAAGCCGCACCGTCTTGCCGTGCAGGTCGCGATAGCGCTCGTCGCGCGGATTCACGGCGACCGCGGTGTCGCCCAGCATTGTCTCCGGTCGCGTGGTGGCGACCACCAGGTAACGGTCGGTTCCGTGCACCGGATAGCGGATG
>CAZEVY010000047.1:0-37035 GCA_964515555.1 uncultured Solibacteraceae bacterium
GGAAAGACCGCCTGCGCCGCCGCGGCCGCCGACAGCAGTGCGGCGAGCAGCGCGCCAAGCCCGAGTCGATGCCACATGCTGGCGATTCTATCGCAGGGGCGCTCCGGGGTTGCGGGGCGCGGGCCCGGCTTCACAGCACCTGTTCGGACCACTCCTCGAGGATCGCCTTGACCTTGGCGGTGAACTGGTCGGCGAGCGCGCCGTCGATGAGCCGGTGGTCGAAGGTCAGCGCGAGATACGCCACCGAGCGGATGGCGATGGCGTCGTCGACCACCACGGCGGCTTTCTCGACGGCGCCGACGCCGAGAATCGCCACCTGCGGCTGGTTGATCACGGGGGTCGCGAACAGGCTGCCGAAGCTGCCGAAATTGGTGATGGAGAACGTCCCGCCCTGGACTTCGTCGGGCTTGAGCTGCTTGCCGCGCGCGCGCGCCGCCAGATCGACGATGGAGCGCTGAAGGCCGACGACGTTCTTCTCGTCGGCGTTGCGGATGACGGGCACGATCAGCCCGTTGTCGAGCGCCACGGCGATGCCCAGGTTGATCTCGTTGTGGTAGAGAACGTTGGTCCCCTCGATGGAGGAGTTGAACAGCGGAAAGGCGCGCAGCGCCTCGCAGGCGGCGCGGGCGACGAACGGCAGGTAGGTCAGCGAGAAGCCGTGACGCGCCTGGAACTCCTCCTTGGCGCGTGCGCGCAGGCGCGCGACGCGCGTCATATCGGCGCGGTGCACGGTGGTGACGTGCGCCGAGGTGCGCTTGGAGAACACCATGTGCTCGGCGATGCGCTGCCGCATGGTGCTCATCGGCTCGACGCGCGTGCGGGGCGGCGCGACGCGGGCGAGCGGCGCCTCGGCGGGAACCATGGCCGTCGAGGGCGCGGGAGCGGGCGGTGCGGGCGACGCGGCGCGAGCGGCCAGGTGGGCTTCGATGTCCTGTCGGGTGATGCGGCCGCCGATTCCCGTGCCTTTCACCTGCGCGAGGTCCACGTTGTTCTCGCGCGCCATCTTGCGGACGAGGGGGGAGAGCGGTCCGGTGTCGGCCGCCGCGGCGGGTGCCGCGGGCGCGGGCGGTTCGGGAGCGGGCGTAGGAGCGGCGGGGGCGGCCGTGGCGGCCGGCGGCGGGGGCGCGGGCGGAGTTGCCGCGGGTTTCGCGGGCGGAGCGGCTGGGGCGCCGTCCGCCGAGATCCGCCCGACCACGGTGTTGATCGCCACGGTCTTGCCTTCCTCGACCAGCACCTCGGCCAGGACGCCCGCCGAGGGCGCCGGAATCTCGCTGTCGACTTTATCGGTGGAAATCTCGAAGAGCGGCTCGTCGCGCTCCACCCGCTCGCCGACCTTCTTCAGCCACTTGGTCAGCGTGCCTTCCACGATGCTTTCGCCCATCTGGGGCATTACCACGTCTGTCATGTTGAAACCGTCTCCAGAATCTCGCATTCCAATACGCGTCCGAACGAGGCGATCAGCGCTTCGACGACCTCGCCGCGCTTCGCTTCGACGCCCAGCGCCTTCATCGACGTGACCGGCTTGGTCAACCCGCATGGCACGATGTACTGAAAGTAGCTCAGGTCGGTGTCGACGTTCAGCGCGAAGCCGTGCGAAGTCACCCAGCGGCTGATGTGCACGCCGATGGCGGCGATTTTCGCGGAATCGACCCACACGCCCGTGCACCCCTCCTGTCGCCGGGCCGCGATCCCGAACGCCGCGAGCGCGTCGATGATGGTCTGCTCGAGGCCGCGCACGTAGGCCACGACGTCGCGCTTCCACCCGCGCAAGTCGAGGATCGGATAGCCGACCACCTGGCCGGGTCCGTGATAGGTGACGTCGCCGCCGCGGTCGGCGTGGTGGAGGGCGATGCCGGCGCGCTCGAGAAGCTCGGGTGAGGCCAGCACGTTCTCGCCGCGCGCGTTGCGTCCCAGCGTGATCACGTGGGGATGCTCGACGATGAGGAGCTGATCGGGGATCGCGCCCTGCTTGCGCTGCGACACCAGTTCCTGCTGGAGCGCGTAGGCTTCGTCGAAAGGCATGCGACCCAGGTCGCGCACGGCCAGATCACGCATTAATCGCCAGCCCGTAGACGGAGTTGAAGGCCTCGCCGACCGCCTCGTAGAGCGTCGGGTGCGCGTGAATGGTCTGCATCATCGTCTCGACGGTGGCTTCCGACTCCATGGCCGCCACGGCTTCGGCGACAAGCTCGTAGGCGTGCGGGCCGATGATGTGCACGCCCAGAATCTCGCCGTACTTCTCGTCGGCGACCACCTTCACGAATCCGTCGTGACGGCCGAGGATCGAGGCCTTGCTGTTGGCGAGGAAGGGGAACTTCCCGACTTTCACCGGGCGGCCGGCGGCGCGCGCCTGCGCCTCGGTCATGCCGACGCTGCCGATGCCCGGCTCCGTGTAGGTGCATCCCGGGATGCGGTTCCTGTTCAGCGGCCGCGCCTGCTTGCCGGCGATGCGCGCCACGGCGACCATGCCCTCCATCGTCGCCACGTGCGCCAGTTGCGGCGTGCCGGCGACGATGTCGCCGATGGCGTAGAGGCCCGGCTCGGCGGTCTGCTGCCACTGGTCGACGACGGCGAAGCCGCGGTCGAGGACGGCGCGCGTCTTCTCGATGCCGATCTTTTCGGTGTTCGGCTTGCGGCCCACGGCGACGAGCAGTTTCTCGGCGTCGATGTTCTCCTGCCTGCCGCCGGCGAGCGTCACCGCGAGATGGACGCCCGTCGCGGTGCGCTCGACGCGTTCGACTTTGGCGCCGGTCTCGCAGCGGATGCCCGACTTCTTGAACGACCGCTCCAGCTCCTTGCTGACGTCCTCGTCCTCGACGGGGACGAGGCGAGGGAGCATTTCGAGAACCGTCACCTTGGTTCCGAAGCGCGCGAAAATCGACGCGAACTCGACGCCGACGGCGCCCGCGCCGATGACGGCGAGCGACTGGGGAATGGTCGTCAGGTTCAGGATCTCGATATTGGTGAGGATGACCTCGGGGTCGGGCTGGAGGCCGGGGAGCATACGCGCCTCCGAGCCGGTAGCGAGGATGATGTTCTTCGCCTCGATCGTCGTCGCGCCCTGCGCGGTGCGCACTTCGACGCGCCCGCCTCCGGCGAGCGTCGCATAGCCGGCGACGACGTCGACTTTGTTCTTCTTCATGAGGAACTCGACGCCCTTGGCGTGCTTGCCGACGATCTTGTTCTTGCGGTCGATGACGCGGGCGAGGTCGAGGCGCGGGTTCTGGCAGTGGATGCCCTCGTCGGCGGCGTGCTGGAAGTAGTCCCACACTTCGGCGGAATGCAGCAGCGCCTTGGTGGGGATGCAGCCGACGTGCAGGCAGCAGCCGCCGAGCTTGGGGTCCTTCTCGACGATCGCGGTCTTGAGCCCGTACTGACCGGCGCGGACGGCGGCCGAGTACCCGCCGGGTCCGGAGCCGATGACGATGAGGTCGTAGGCCATCGCTTCCCATTATCGCGCGGCGTGCCGGTTCACCGACGGGCCCGCCGTGTTAGCGTGGGGACGGAAGGAGTCCCGTGGAATCCGGCTATGTAGTTTCGATGAAGGAGACCGAGGATGGCTTCAGAGTGTGGGTCCCAGGCCTTCCCGGCTGCGCCTCGCAGGGAGCGACGGAGGCAGAGGCGCTGGAGAACATGCGCGAAGCGCTACGCGAGTATCTGGAAGCCGCCGCGAGTCTGGCCGGCGAAGGCGAACGGCAACAGGTGATGGTGCGACTGTAGCCGGAATCGCGGGATCCCTCATCGCCGCGCCGCCCGCGCACTGGAGAAGGTTCAGGCGGCTTCTCTGAGCGACGCTCAGCCGGCGCCGGCGAGCTGCTCGCGGTAGGCCTCGGCGACCTCGCGCGCGGCGCCGTCGAGCACCAGGCGTCCGCCCTCGATCCACAGCACGCGGTCGCAGACGCGCGCCAGCAGCTCGGGGACGTGGGAGACGCACAGCAGGATCGCGCCGCGGCGCCGGATCTCCTCGAGCTTCGAGAAGCAGCGCGCCTGGAACTCCTGGTCGCCGACGGCCAGCACTTCGTCGATGAGCAGGATATCGGGGCGCGCGTGGGCGACCACCGCGAAGGCGAGACGGAGCTGCATGCCGCTCGAATAGGTCCGCAGCGGCTCGTCGATGAATTCGCCCAGCCCGCTGAATTCGACGATCGCGGCGGCCGCGGCGTCGATCTCAGCACGGGAGTAGCCGACCAGGGCGGCGTTGATCTCCAGGTTCTCGCGTCCGGTGAGGTCGTGATGGAAGCCGGCGCCGAGCTCCATCATCGCGGTGACGCGCCCGTCGACGCTGACCGCGCCGGCCTCGGGAACGGTCAGCCCGGCGACCAGGCTCAGCATGGTCGACTTGCCGGCGCCGTTGGGCCCGATGACGCCGACCGATTCGCCGGCCCCGATGCGGAAGCTGACGTCGCGCAACGCGTAAAAGGGATTCGCGTGGCGGCCGCGCATGACCTCCAGGAAGAACTTCCAGAAGAAGGTCCGCGACTGCCGCGAGTAGCTCTTGGTGACGCGATCGAACTCGATGTGCGGCATTCGCTACAGGCAGTCGGCGAAGCGATGCTTCAGCCGCTCGAAGGAGATCAGGCCGACGACGAACACGGCCGCCGAGACCAGCGACAGCTTGACGAGCGTCTCGAGCGGAGGGGCGGCGCCCTGCAACAGGACGTAGCGGCAGGCGACCACCACGGCGGCCACGGGATTATACCAGTAAATGGCGTGGAATTTCTCGGGAATCATCGAGAAATCGTAGAATATCGGGACCAGCCAGAACATGATGGTGGTGGCCGATTCCACCACGTAACGCACGTCGCGGAAATAGACGTCCAGCGCCGAGGTGAACAGGCAGAGGCCGCATACGAAGATCAGCTCCATCAGGAAGATGAAGGGCAGCCACAGCCAGTTCCCGTTGACGCCGTAACCGGCCGCCAGCACCAGCACCAGCAGCAGGCCGATCTGAATCAGGAAGTGGATGGCGTTGGCGAGCACCGTCGAGATGGGGATCAGCAGTCGCGGCATCGGAACGCGTTTAATGAGGTGGCTGTTCTGCAGAATCGAGTTCGTGCCCGACGACCAGCAGATGGAGAAGAAATTGAAGACCGTCAGGCCGCTGAGGATCACCAAGTGCACGTGCCGCACCGTGGTGGGGAAGATCTGCGTGAAGACGAACGTCAGGACGGCCATCATGACGATCGGATTCAGGAGGCTCCAGAACACGCCCAGCGACATGTTGCGGTAGCGGATCTTGAAGTCCCGCATGACGAGGCTGGAAAGGAGAAAACCGTGGTTCTCGCGCGTCATCGGGAAGGCCCATTGTACAACGCGTCCCGCGAGGCTGAGCTATTCTCACACTATGCAACCGCACACTTCTCCCGACGTTTTCCGGCGCCGCCCCGGCGCGCAGCGCCACGGCGCCAGAGGCCGGGCGCTCACCAGTTTCATGAACCCTGCGTGCGCCGCGGCTGCGTTGCGCGCTGGTTCACGGAAGAGGGCGCTCTGGCTGGCGGCGCTGGCGGTGTTCGCCCTGGCGGCGCAGCAATCGTCCAAGCGCCCGCTGCATCACAACGACTACGACGCCTGGCGATCGATCTCCGGGCAGTTGCTTTCGCCCGACGGCCGGTTCCTGGCCTACTCGCTCGTTCCGCAGGAAGGCAACAGCGAGGTGGTCGTCCTGAATCTCGCGACCGGACAGGAGAAGCGCGAATGGGTGGGCTCGCCGCCGCCGCCCCCGGAGCAGGGCGACGAAACCCCGGAGCCCGGCGGCGGACCTCCCGGCGCTCGCCGCGGCGTGACGATGCGATTCACCTCCGACAGCCGGTTCCTGGTGTCGACCGCATTCCCGAGTAAGGAAGAGACCGAGAAGGCGCGCCGCGACCGGCGGCCCGCGGCGGAAGCGTCCGGGAACGGCCTCGTCATTTTCAACCTCGCCTCGGGCGCGGTGACGCGAATGGCCGGTGTGCGCGGGATGCAGGTTCCCGAGCGCGGCGGAAGCTGGGTTGCGTATCAGAAGGAGGCGGCGCCGGCCGATCGCGCGGGGGAAGGCAAGGGCGGAGAGCAGAAGAAAGGTCCGGCGGGCCGCGGCGGCGGCGCGCGCGCGGCGATCGGAACCGAACTCGTAATTCGCGAGCTCGCCGGCGGGGCCGAGCGCACGATCCCGAGCGTCGGCGAGTACTCGTTCGCTAAGGACGGCAGGACGGTGCTCTACAGCGTCGCCTCGCGCAAGGAGGAGGAGAACGGGGTGTTCGCCGTGACGCCGGGCGACAACGGCGCGCCGGCGACGGTGCTCGCGGGCCGCGGCCGCTACACGCGTCTCACCTGGGACAACGATCAGAAACGCGCCGCATTCCTGAGTACGCGCGAGGACGCCGCGGCGCGGCCGCCGAAGTATCGCCTGTACCTGTGGGATCGCGGCGGGGCGGCATCGGAGATCGTCTCGGCGTCCACGCCGGGATTCCGCGAGGGCTTCGCCTTGGCCGAGCGCGCGCCGGTCGCCTTCTCGCGCGATGACAGCCGCGTGTTCCTCGGCGCCGGGCCCGCGAGCGCCGACGCCGACTCCCCCGAAACGCCGGTGACGCCGCCGGCCGCCGCCGAACCGAAGGTCCTCGCCGACCTCTGGCACTGGCGCGACGACTACGTCCAGCCCATGCAGCGCGTGCGCGCCAACCAGGAGCGCGGCCGCTCCTATCGCGGCGTGTATCACATCGCGGCGAAGAAGTTCGTGCAGCTCGGCGACGCGACCCTGCCCGGCCTCGCGCCCAGCGACGACGGCCGGTACGCGTTCGGAACCGACGACCGCGCCTATCGCAGCCAGGTGGACTACGACGGCACGTTCGCCGACTACTACCTGGTCGACACGGCGAACGGTAATCGTACGCGCATTCTGGATCGCATGCAGGGCGGCGGCGGCGGCGGCGGGCGCGGGGGCGGCGGCTTCGGCGGGCCGATGAGCTGGTCGCCGGACGGAAAGTACGCGGTTTTCTATCGCGACAGGCACTGGTACTCGATCCAGGTGCCGAGCGGCGTCGTGACGAATCTCACGGGCGCGCTCAAAGTCGCGTTCCACAACGAGGATCACGACAGTCCGAGCGCGCCGGGGAGCTACGGAAGCGCCGGGTGGACCAAGGACGGCAAGTGGGTGCTGCTCTACGACCGCTACGACATCTGGCAGGCGGCGCCCGACGGCACGGGCGCGCGCAATCTCACCGACGGCGTGGGCCGCCGCGAGAAGACGCGCTTCCGCGTCGTGCGCCTGGACGCCAACGAGGACGCCGAGGACGACGCGCGCGGCATCGACCCGTCGCGCCCGCTGCTGCTTTCGGCGGAGAATCTCGAGACGCGCGATTCCGGATTCTGGCGCGATCGCGCCGACGCGGCCGCCGCGCCGGAGAAGCTCATCATGGGACCGCGCGCGTATCGCGCGCTCGCGAAGGCGCGCGAAGGCGACGTCGTGCTGATTACGGCGACCACGTTCGCCGATCCCGCCGATCTGCACGTGACCGATTCGACCTTCCGCTCGCTGCGGCGCGTGACGGAGGCGAATCCGCAGCGCGCCCGCGTTCTCGGCGGACTGCCCGGCGAGATGATCCGCTATCACAGCGTCGACGGCGTCGCGCTTCAGGGCGCGCTGTTCAAGCCGGAGAATTTCGATCCGAAGAAGAAGTATCCGCTGATGGTCTACATCTACGAGCGGCTCTCGCAGGGGCTGCACAACTACAGCGAGCCGCGGCCGGGCACGTCGATCAACACGGCCTACTACGTGAGCAACGGATACCTGGTGCTGATGCCGGACATCGCCTACAAGGTCGGCTCGCCGGGGCAGAGCGCGCTGAAGTGCGTGCTGCCGGCGGTGCAGGCCGTGGTCGACCGCGGCTACGTGAACGAGAACGCTATCGGCATTCAGGGGCACAGCTGGGGCGGCTATCAGATCGCCTACATGGTGACGCAGACCAACCGGTTCCGCGCGGCCGAGGCCGGCGCGCCGGTCGGCAACATGACCAGCGCCTACAGCGGTATCCGCTGGGGCACGGGGCTTCCGCGGCAGTTCCAGTACGAGAAGACACAGTCGCGCATCGGCGGCACGTTGTGGCAGGCGCCGATGAAGTTTCTGGAGAATTCCCCGGTGTTCATGGCCGATCGCGTGAATACGCCGCTGCTGATTCTGCACAACGACGCCGACGACGCCGTGCCGTGGTACCAGGGCATCGAGCTGTTCCTGGCGCTGCGCCGCAACGGCAAGGAGGCGTACCTGATGAACTACAACGGCGAGCGGCACGGTCTGCGGCAACGGCACAACCAGAAGGACTGGACGATCCGCATGCAGCAGTTCTTCGATCATTACCTGAAGGGCGCGCCCAAGCCGGAGTGGATGGAGAGGGGGATCCCGTTCGTCGACCGCGAGAAGGAGAAAGAGCGGCTGCGGCCCGCGGCATCGCCGGCGACGTCGTCGGAACCGTGAGCGGCGGGAGAGAGTCGCAGATCCGCCGCTAATCGGCCGCTCCGACGCCCGCGAGAATCTCCGCGAGCGCGAGGTACTCTTCGACGGGTATCAGCGCAGCCGTTGGCACCGCTTGCATTGTAAATAATCCTCGGTAAAACCTTCACAACGCAAACTGAAACGGATTGCGCGTCCGTACATCTAATCGAGTGTGGAAGTGATGCCGTTTCCGCCCAAACGGCCGATGCAGGCGATGTTCAACGCGCGCGTCGTTCGCGCGGGGCGGAGGATGACCATGCTGAAAAATCTCGGAGACCTGAGAAAAGCGCTGGCGAGCCGGGTGGTGGGGCAACCCAAGGCCGTCGACCAGATCGCGCCGTACGTGGAGACGTTCCAGGCGGGACTTGCGCCCGAGGGCCGTCCCGCGGGAGTGTTCCTGCTGCTCGGCCCGAGCGGTACCGGAAAGACGCGCACCGTCGAGTCGCTGGCCGAGGTTCTTCACGGCAGCGAGAAGAGCCTCGTCAAGATCGACTGCGGCGAATTTCAGATGGATCACGAGGTCGCCAAGCTCATCGGCGCGCCGCCGGGATACCTGGGCCATCGCGAGACGCGGCCCGTGCTGACGCAGCAGAGCCTGAACGACGCCGCCAGCAAGGACTGCGGACTGTCGCTGGTCCTGTTCGACGAGATCGAGAAGGCCGCGCCCTCACTGAGCCGCCTGCTGCTTGGACTGCTCGACAAGGGCACGCTGCGGCTGGGCGACAACTCGGCGGTGAACTTCGAGCACAGCATGATCTTCCTGACCAGCAATCTCGGGTCGGGCGAAATGCTCAGCGCGCTGCGGCCGGAGTTCGGTTTCGGCGCCTCGGGCGCTCCCGTCGACAGCATCGACCGTCAACTGGAGAGCATCGGCGTGCGCGCGCTGCGCAAGCGGTTTTCACCGGAGTTCGTGAATCGCATCGACGCGGTGATCACCTATCAGCCTCTCGGCGAGAAGGCGCTGGGCGAGATACTCGACCTCCAGATCGCCGACCTGGAGCGTCATCTCCGCCGGCGGCTCGCCGAGCCGCTGTTTCACCTGGACCTGACCCGGGGGACGCGGCGCTTCCTGCTGCGGCAGGGCGTGAGCGCCGAGTATGGTGCGCGCGAGCTTAAGCGCACCATCCAGCGCCACCTGATGCAGCCGCTCGCGTCGCTGATCGCCAACGGTCATCTCGACCCCGGCGCCAGCGTCCACATCGAGGTGGCGACCACCGGCGACCGGCTCGACATTCAGGCCGTACGCTCGATGGCGGCCTGATCCCGCGCCGGGGCGGCGGACCGGTAGTATACTTCGCCCATGCCCGACGATCCGCTCGCGATTCGCGATCTCCGCGTCTGGCCGCTGGCAGAACCGGCCTCCGGAAGACGCTACACGGTCCTCAAGCTGACCGCGAGGAACGGCCTCGCCGGCTGGGGCGAGTGCGGCCCGATCGGCGCGCGGGACCTGGCCGCCGCGCGCAGCGCCGTCGCCGACCAACCCGCGACTGCGTTCGAACCCGTGCGCCGCAGGCTTCTCGCGACGCCAGCGCTCGAAGCCGGCGTCGTCATGGCGATGCTCGACCTCGCCGCGCGCCACGCCAAGGCGCCGCTCTACCAGTTCCTCGGTGGGCCGACGCGGTTCAAGGCGCGCGCCCTCGCGCCGCTGGCGGGCGACACCGACCAGGCTCTCCTGGCGTCGCTCGACCGCGCCCGCGCCGCCGGCCATCGAGCCTTCTCGGCGCCCGTGCCGATCGGAACCTTCCCCAATCAGGGGCAGGCCTTCGTGCTGCGCGCCCGTGCCCGTCTCGACGCGCTTCGCAAAGCCGCGGGCCCGGCCGCCGACTTCGTCCTCGATGGCGGCGGCTCGCTGACCACGGGCGACGCGGCGATGCTTGCCGAGGCCTTCGAGCGATCCCGCCTGCTGTGGTTCGACGAACCGTGCGCGACGGCCGGGCTCGGCGCGCTGCGCAAGGTCGCCGGCGAGAACGTCACGCCCATCGCCTTCGGACGCGCGATCGACGACGCGGCCGGCTTCCACGACCTGCTGCGCGAGGAGGCCGCCGACCTGCTGCGGCCGTCGCTGGCGCGCCACAGCCTGGTGAGCATCCGCAAGCTGGCGGCGACGGCCGAGACCTATTACGTCGCGGTGGCGCCGTATCACGACGGCGGCCCGATTGCGACGGCGGCCGCGCTCCATCTCGGCGCCAGCCTGCCGAACTTCTTCATCCAGCAGATTCCTCTGCCCGCCGACCCGGCCGACCGCGCCATGCGCGCGGCCATCGCCGGGGCGCCGATCGAGCGCGTCGCCGAGGGCTTCGCCGCTCTGCCCACCGGCCCGGGACTCGGCATCGACGTGGACGAGAAAGCACTGGAGAAATACAGGGAGCGTGCCGCATGAATCGCCGGGACTTCTTCGGAATCTGTGGATGCGTCTTCGCGCAAGGCTCCGCGCCGAGACCGCTGGGCGCCGACGCCTTCGAGCGGGTCGGCACCAGGATTCGCGTGACCAACATGAAGGTCTTCGGGGTCTCGCTGACGCCCGACTCCGACCGCCCCTACGTCTTCGTGAAACTGGAGACCAACACGGGCGTCGTCGGCTGGGGCGAGGCGACGCTCGAGGGCAAGGCCGGCGCCGTGATCGCGTGTGTGAACGACTTCCGCGAATTCATCGTCGGCTGCGATCCCATGCAGGTGGAGCATCACTGGCAGTCGATGTACGTGCATAGTTTCTACCGCGCCGGACCGGTGATGGGCTCGGCCATCTCCGGGATCGACCAGGCGCTGTGGGACATCCGCGGCAAGGCAATGGGGCTGCCGGTTTACAAGCTGCTCGGCGGGCCGATGGACGAACGCGGGGTGCGCGGCTACTACCACGTCGGCGGCGCGAACCTGGAGCAGCTGCGTCAGGTGCGCGAATCGGCCGCGCGGCTGGGCATCACGTGCTTCAAGAGCGGCCTGCCGGGCTACTACGAGTGGATCGGCACGCGCGAGGCGGTCGACCGCGCGCTCGCCCGCATGCGCATGCTGCGCGAGGGCCTGGGACCGGATATCGACATCGGCGTCGACTTCCATGCCAAGACCAGCCCCGCGGTGGCGTCGATTCTCGTGAAGGAAGTGGAGCCGCTCCACCTGCTGTTCATCGAGGAGCCGTGCCCGCCGGAGAACGTGAAGGCCATGGCGCGCATCGCGCGGCGCTCGACGACTCCGATCGCGACCGGCGAACGGCTGGTGGCGTCCTACTCCTGCCGCGAGCTGATCGAGCTGGGGGTGGCGGACATTTTGCAGGTCGACATCAACCACGTCGGCGGAATCACGGCGCTATGGAAGGTCGCGGCCATGGCGGAGGCGAGCGGGGTGTCGATGGCGCCGCACGCCTGCGAGGGGCCCATCGGCGGGCTGGCGACGGTGCACGTGGACGCGGCCACGCCGAATTTTCTGGTGCAGGAGATTTGCAGCGGAGTGGAACCGCAGATGAAGGAGAAGGTGTGGGAGGAGTGGCTCGGCTTCCCCGCCATGCGCATGGTGAACGGGCGCTTCCCGCTGCCGGAGAAGCCCGGCCTGGGATTCGACCTGTCGGAGGAGGCGCTGAAGAAGTATCCATTCGGCGGCACGCGTCCCATGGCGCGCGTGTTTCACGAGGACGGGTCGGTCGCCGCGTGGTGATGTACGCGCCGGTTGGCGGATACGCGCTCGCCTACGATAGTGTCACGAGCGTGTAATCCACTTGCCGGCGAGCGGCGTCATAATATATCGGTGCGCGTCGGCCTGCTTGCCGCCCTGATTCCTTGCGCCCTGGCGCAGACGCCCTCGCTCGCTCCGTCGGTGAATCCGCGCGGAGTCGTCAACGCCTTTACGCTGCAACCGGCGCCGTCGCGAGTCGGACAGGGAGGCGTGATCCACATCAACGGGCTGAATCTCGGCCCGCCCGGCGGTGTCAAGGCGACCGGCGCCCCGCTCCCGACGCGGCTGGCCGACCCCGAGATCGAAGTGCTCATCAACAACGCGCCGGCGCCGCTGTTCTCCGCCGATCCGGCGCGCATCGTCGCGCAGGTCCCCTGGGAGACTCCGCCGGGACTGGCGACCGTCGTCGTCCGCCGCGGCGAGCTGCGCAGCCGTCCGGCGCGGATTCAGGTGGAGGCCCTCGTGCCGTCGCTTGCGACCAGCGACGACCGCGGGTTCGGAGAGATTCGGGCCACGCCCGCCGGCGCGCGCCTCCGCTTCAGCGCCACCGGACTCGGCGCGACCGACCCCCGACTCGACTCCGGAGCGGCGGGCCCCGCCGACCCGCTCGTGGCGCCGCGGGTGAACGTGCGCGCCTACATCAACGGCCTGCCGGCGAACGCGGCCGCGGCCGCATCGCCGGAGCGCGTCGGCGAGTTCGACGTGTCGATCGACGCCGTCGCCATGGCTGAGCCGGGCGACGTGGTGGAGCTGATCGCGGGCAACCAGGCGGCGAATCGCACGACGCTCGGTTCGATCGCGAGACCACAGGTACAGTTCCTGCCGCTCGCAGAGGGGACCCCGGAGATTCGCGCCCTTAGCGATTCCGACCTCCGCGGCAATTACGCGGTTGCCAACGCCGCCCGCGACGAGAACGGCTGCTACGCGTCATTCGTCGCCGATTTCGGGCGCCGGGCGCTGACGCCGGTGGCCGGGTGCCTGACGTCGGCGAACCGCAACGCGGTCACTCCGGTAGTGACGCCGGCCGGATCGCCGGCGCTGGCGGCGCTCGCCGGTCCGTTCGAAGGCGAGGCGTCGAATCTCAGCTCGAAGGTGGTGCTTTTCAATCCCGCTCAGGCCGCCGCGAGGAACGTCGACCTGCCGGCGGGAGCGGCGAACTTGGCCGGGGGGGCGAACGGGAACATCAACGCGATCGTGCCCGGCGATCCGCCGCGCACGCTGGGGATCGACATTCAGAGTGGCGAGGTCGCCGAGTTGCAGCCGGCGGCGAATCCGGGTCAGGGGGGCGCGACTCCGAACTTCGCCAATCTCACGGTGGACATCGACGGGCTCAAGACGATCCTGGTCCGACCGGCGCAGTGGGGTCCGAACGTCTTCGTCGCCGTCGTCGGCGACGACGCGCGGAAGCCGACGCGCGCGAAGGTGGCGCTGCTCAATCCGCGCGGTGAGGTGCTTTCGAGCTACGACTTCCCGTCCGGATGGCTGCCGCTGATTCCGCCGGAGCCGCAGGCGGCCGCGCCGGCGCCCGCGCCGGGCACGCCGACGACTCCGCCGCGTCCCGGAACGCCCACCCAGCCCGCGCCGGGCACGCCGCCGCAGCCCACGCAGCCCGTGCAACCCGCGCAACGGGCGCTGCCGTTCCTCGCCGACGCACAGTCGCGCTCGTTGTTTGTGCTGGCGGCGGGCGACTCGGCGCACGCGCTCCTCCAGTTTCAGGGGACCGAGCTCGAATGGCGGACGCATCCGTTTCCCGAGGGCTGGTACGCGACGGCGTGCACCTCGGCCGTCACGCTCTTCAATCTCGACCTCGCGCGACGTGTCGCGCTGCTGGGGTCGCGCACGCTGGAGACGGCGGCGAAGAGTCCGTGTCCGGCGGAAGGGTTCCTGCTGTTCGACCGCGAGACGCAGCGCGTGACGGCGACGCCGCTGCCGGGCGCCGGGCAGTTGAACGCCGCCACGCCGCGCGACCTGAACGATTACATCTTCGGCAGCAACACCGACCCGGCCAATCGCGGACAGGCCGACACTTTGTACGTGCTCGACGGCGTGTCGGCGGCGGTCTTCCGCATCGACCTGCCGCAGGGCGCGGCGTCGTTCGGCGCGCTGACGGCGATTCCATCGATGAACGCGCTCGCCGGCCCGGCGACGAGTCGCAATCCGGGCGACGCCGGCTTCGTGCTGTTCGAGCTGGACCGCGAGTCGGCGCGACTGCTGCCGGCGCCGGGCGATTTCGCCGCGTTCACCATGGCGGGGATTTTCGAGACGACGCGCAAGCTGGTGGCGCGCGGAACCAAGACCGGGAACACCGGATCGCAGTACATCGTCTACGACCTTGCCGCCGACGATCTGGCGATCGTGCCGAATCCCGAGGGCGTCGCGTTTGTCGGCCAGGCGCCGGTTGTGCCCGCGTCGCCGACGGAACCCCGCCCCGCCGCGCCCGTGCCCTTGATCCAGAACGTGAACCTGCGGAGCAACTTCATCACGACGATCGGCTACAACGCGGACCGCAAGCAGATCGGTCTGATCGCGCTCAAGGTCCCGTAGGCGCCCGGCTCGCCGCGATCGAAGCCGTTCCGGGCGGTCGCGGTTTCGAGGCTAACCCGCGATGAACTTCCGGATGCGCTCGACCGCCGCCATCAGATTCTCCAGCGAATTCGCGTAGCTGAAGCGCAGGTAGCCCTCGCCGAAGGCGCCGAAGCAGGCGCCGTTCAGGCACGCGACACCCGCATCGTAGAGCAGCCGGTCGGCGAGCTCCTTGGAGGGAATGCCCGTGCCGGTTACGTTCGGGAACGCGTAGAAGGCGCCCTCGGGGACGCGGCAGCGGAAGCCGGGGATGGTATTCAGCCCCGCGCAGAAGGCGTCGCGGCGGCGGCGAAACTCGGCGACCATCTTCTCCACGTCGTCCTGCGGGCCGTCGATGGCGGCGATGCCGGCGCGCTGCGTGAAGCTGGCGGTGCAGGAGTTGGAGTTCACCATCAGCTTGTTGACGGCGTCGACCAGCCAGGCCGGCATCACGCCGTAGCCCATGCGCCAGCCCGTCATCGCGTAGGTCTTCGAGAAGCCGTCGAGAATGATGGTCTTCTCCAGCATTCCGGGAAACGACGTGATCGAAACCGGCGCGCCCCCGTAGCAGATGCGCGAGTAGATCTCGTCGGACAGCACGATCAGGTCGCGATCGCGGACCATCGCGGCGATCTCGGCGATGTCCTCCGGCGGAATCACGCCGCCGGTGGGATTCTGCGGCGAATTCAGCACCAGCATTTTCGTCTTCGCGCTCAGGCGGTCGCGCAGGACGTTCAGGTCGAACGAGAAGCCGCGATCCTCCACCAGCGGGATCGGCACGGGCGTCGCCCCGAGGAACCGCACCATCGATTCGTAGATCGGAAAGCCGGGGTCGGGGTAGATGACTTCGTCACCGGGCTCGATGAGCGCCAGAATCGGGAAAAAGATAATCGGCTTGCCGCCGGGGACCACCGCCACGTGCTCGGGTCCGACCGAGATCCCGCGCGTGCGCGAGACATACGCGGCGATCGACTGGCGCAGCTCGGGCAGCCCCTGAGTGGGGCCGTAGTGGGTCCAGCCCTCGTCGAGCGCCTTCTTGGCGGCGGCGACGACGTTGGCGGGCGTGTCGAAATCCGGCTCGCCGATCTCCAGGTGAATGATGCTGCGGCCCTGGGCCTCCAGCGCGCGCGCCTTCACCAGCACCTCGAAGGCGGTCTCGATTCCGATACGGCTCATGCGTTCGGCAAGCTTCATCGACTCTCCTCTTTGCGGAACATGGGGACTCCGTCGCGGCGGCCCTCGGAGACGACGCGGTCGCCGATCGCGACGCGATCGCCCGAGATGCGCGCGGTGAGGCGGCCGCCCTCGTCGAGCGCGACGATGGCGATCTGGTAGGGCGCTTCGGCGACGTACTTTTCGGGCGCCGAGTGGACGACCGTCTCGGTGTACACCACGCCGCGCTGGCTCATGCGGCGCTCTTCCGCCACACCGCGCACAACGCAGCGGGGCGCGGGTGTTGACTACCCATGGGAGCGCGCCCCGCGCTCTGCGCTCAAGATCGTCACCACGCTGGTCGCGCCCGACCCGCCGAGATTCTGGGCCAGTCCAAGGGAATTGCGCTTCACCTGACGCTCGCCGGCCTCGCCGCGAATCTGCAAGGCGATGTCGCAGATTTGCGCGACGCCGGTGGCGCCGACCGGGTGGCCCTTCGACTTGAGTCCGCCGCTGGCATTCACAGGGCGCGCGCCGCCGAGCGCCGTACAGCCCGCGGCGGTGTAGGCGCCGCCCTCGCCCTTGGCGCAGAAGCCGAGGTCCTCGAGGGCGATGATTTCGGCGATCGTGAAGCAGTCGTGCAGCTCGGCGAATTCGATGTCGCGGGCGGCGACGCCGGCCATGGCGTAGGCTTTCTCCGCCGCGGAACGCACGGCGCGGAAGGTGGTGATGTCGTCCTTCTCGTCGAGCGCGACCAGGTCGGAGGTCTGCGCGATGCCGCGCACGAGGACGGGCATGGCGGCCAGGTCGCGGGCGCGCTCGAGCGGCATCAGCACGACCGCGGCGGCGCCGTCGCTCACCAGCGAGCAGTCGTAGACGGTGAGCGGATCGGCGACCGGCTTTCCGGCGAGCGCCTGCTCCATCGTGATGACCTTGCGGAGGTGGGCGCCGGGATTCTTCGCGCCGTTCGAGTGGTTCTTCACGGCGACGGCGGCGAGGTGCTCGCGGGTGGTGCCGTAATCGTGCATGTGGCGGCGCGCGATCATGGCGAACAGCGCCGGGAAGGTCGCTCCGGCGAGGATTTCGCCGCCCAAGTCGCCGGCGGCGGCGAGGATCTCGGTGACGCGCGGGGTCGGCTGCGAGGTCATCTTTTCGACGCCGGCGACGAGCACGCAGTCGTAAACGCCGGAGGCCACCGCCGACCAGGCGTGGAAGAACGCCGAGCCGCTGGAGGCGCAGGCGGCCTCGAACCGGGTCGCCGGGACGTCCGTGATACCGGCGGCGGCGGCGACGTAGGGGGCCAGGTGGTTCTGGCCGGCAAACGAGGGACCGGCGAAATTGCCGAGGTAGAAGGCTTCCACCGCCGAAGACGCGATGCCTCCGTTTTCCAGGCACTTACGGATGGCCTCGACGGCCAGGGAGCGAAGATCCCGGTCGGCGAAGGCCCCGAAGGGAGTCTTGCCGAGGGCGGCGACCGCGACCGGGCGGCGAGTCATGCTACTACTTAGTGTAGTGCGTGGGAGGCGATCACTTCCACGTTTCGCGGCGGCGTGCGTCAGACGTTACAGGGACATGTCCGCGGCGGCGCAAACACTGTTGGACCCGATGGGCGAAGCGCTCGAACCGGCAGTACTCGACGAGGCCGAACGGCAGAACCGCTTCATCGCCGAGAACATGCGACGGATCTACGTGCAGATCTACCGCATGGTCGGCAACTCGGGCGACGCCCAGGACCTGACGCAGGAGACGTTCATCAAGGCGCTCTCGCGCGGCGAGCAGTTGAAGGACGCGGAGAAGGCCGCGCACTGGCTCTCGCGCATCGCGACGAATACGGCGCTCGATTACCTCAGGCGGCACGGGCGCTTCAGCTTCACCGATGTCGACGATCTGGCGGAGCCGCTGGCGACGCCGCGCGAGGAGAATCCCGAGCAGCAGGTGCTGCGCTCGGAGCGCCAGCGCTATCTCGACGACGGACTGCGGCTGCTGAGCGAGCGCGAGCGGACGGCGCTGCTGCTGCGCGACGTGGAGGGGCTGCCGGCCGAGGAGGTCGCGCGGCACCTGAATTGTTCGAAGGCGACGGTGCGGTCGCACATCGCCAACGCGCGGATCAAGTTCCGGCGATACATGGAAGGGAGGCGGGCATGACGCACTTGAGCGAAGCCGAACGGGCGCTCTACGCATCGGGCGACGTCGGCCTGATCGACCGGCTGCGGCTGGGGGCGCACCTGCGCTCCTGCGGCGAATGCCGCCGCGAAGTGGAAACGTACCGGGAGACTGGAGAGTGGCTGGCGGGCGCCGCGCGGCAGCTTCCTCCGGGAATCGCCTGGGGACGTCTGGCGGCCGAGATGCGCGCGAACATCCGGCTGGGAATCGCGGCCGGCGAGTGCGTCGCCGCGCCCGCGGAGAAGGCTCCGCCGGCGCGATGGCGCGTGGCGGCGGCGCTGGCGACGGTGACGATGATCGCCTTGAGCGGCGCGCTGCTGCGGATGCCGGCGGCCGGCCCGCGTCCGGCGAACGGCGTCAGGCTGGAGGCCAACGGGCGCGGCATCGAGCTGCGCGAGAACGGCCGGTCGATGACGCTGATGCACGGGGCGGCGGGCGCGGTGGTGTCGGTCGGCACCCAGGCGTCGCTGGGCGCGCGCTACGTCGACAGCGAGACCGGGCAGGTGACGATTCATCATGTATACACGCAGTAAAGGAATCCTCGCCGCCGTTTCGGTTTTGGCGCTGGGCGCACAGACGCCCGGTCAGCCGCCCGATGTGCGCAGCTCGGTGAAGGTGAACCTGGCCGCCGACGCCCCGGTGGCGCTGGTCGGGGCCGACTGGGGGCAGTCCTCGACGCAGCCGCGCGGCGGCGCGCTGGTGGTGGACCTGCACACGGCGCTCTCGCTGCGGAACTCCGGGCAACGGCGCATCCGCGGCATCACGCTGGAAGTACTGGCGCAGGAGGTCACGCCGGGCGGGCGCGGATCGGTGACGGTCTGCATGGACGCCGCCCCGGGCGAGACCTTCCCGGTGCGCGTCGACCTGCGGCTGCTGCGGCCGCTAGCGGCGGGCGCGGGGCCTCTTGTCACGGTCTCGCTCGACGGCGTGCTGTTCGAGGACCTCTCCTTCTATGGTCCCAACAAGCTGAAGCTGCGGCGCGCGATGACGGCCTGGGAGCTCGAGGCGCAGCGCGATCGCCGCAACCTGCAAGGAGTGCTGGCGGCGGGCGGCGCACCGGCGCTCCAGAAGGAGCTGCTCGGGGCCATGGCGCGCATGGCCGACCGTCCGCGGCTGGACGTCCAGATGGCGCGGGCGGCGCGGGCCACCAACGTCGAGGCCGAGCGTCCCGTCGAATTGGCGTTCCTGCGATTCCCGGATCAGCCGGTCGAGGCCGTGGCCGGAAGCGTGCGGATCGCCGTGAACGAGGCGCGTGCGCCTCGGGTCGAAGTGGTGAACCGCTCGTCGCGGCCGGTGCGCTACATCGAGATGTCGTGGCTGGTGCGCGACCGCCTGGGGCGCGAGTTCCTGGCCGGCGCCGTGCCCGCCGATCGGCCGATCGCGCCGGGCGCCCGCGGCCAGGTGCTCGACGAGACGGCAACGCTGCGATTCTCCGATCGGGGCGCGGCGGCGGTGGCGGTGGAATCGATGACGGGCTTCGTCAGCCAGGTGGAGTTCGCCGACGGCGGCATCTGGGTCCCCTCACGCGCGCCCGATGCGCGTCTGTTGCGCGCGGTCTCGCCCTCTTCGGAAGAGGAGCGGCTGATCGGGATCTACCGCAAGAAGGGCATCACGGCGGTTGTCGAGGAATTGAAGCGGTACTGACGCCGCCATCTCCCGCGACTCTTTGCCTCGGCCAGGCGCCTCTAAGGAATGGAGCCGATGACCAGGATTGAACTGGTGACCTCGTCCTTACCAAGGACGCGCTCTACCAACTGAGCTACATCGGCCCGTGTCCCTCTCGCGACGCTTCGCAAGAGAGTCAACGCCAGTGTATCAAGCCTCGAAACATGGTGGGCAGGGATGGATTCGAACCACCGTAGACCCAAGGGTCGGCGGGTTTACAGCCCGCTGCTTTTGACCGCTCAGCCACCTGCCCAATCTCGAGGAGGATACTGGCCGCGCGGGAATCGCCGGAGGCGGTGGCGGCCTGTGGTCGATTAGTATCGTACCACGCCGGTGAGCGCGCCTGCGTCTAACGTGATAGCGTGATGCGCATGTGGCGCTCCCTTCTGCCGCTCCTCATCGCCGTGCTGCCGGCCGCCGAGCTGCCGCTACGCCCCCGCTGGAAAGCGGGCGACGAGTTCGTCGTCGAAGTGCTCCGCACCCGCGAGGACTCCCGCCGTCCTCAGGCCAACGGCTCCAGTGCGACCCCGGTCACGATTCGCGTGCTCGAAACCAGCGAGCGCGGCAGTCTCGTCGAATGGACCCCGGGCCCCACCGCTTTCTCGAAGCCTGAGGCGGCCAAGGACCCGGTGGTCGGCCGGTCGATGGAGATCCTCAAGGGCCTGCGCTTCGAGTTGATCCTCGACGCTGACGGCAATTTCGCCGCGCTGCGCAACGAAGCCCCGGTAGTCGCCCGCATGGAACGGGTGCTGGACGGGATCCTGCGGCCGCTGGCCTCCGACCCTCAACTGGAATCCACCATGCGCAAGGCCCTGGCGCCCGGAAACATGGTCGCGTCAGCGGCCAGGGAACCGCAGATGTACTTCGCCTTCGGCGGCATCGAGATCAGAAAGGGATTCCTGGGAGAGGCGCCCATCGAGCCGCCGAATCCGTTCGGAGGCGAGCCGCTCAAGGCCGTCACCCGCGTCACGGTCACCGCACTCGACGCCGTCTCGGTGACCGCGACCATCGCCACGCACTACGAGCCCGAGTCGCTGCGCGCCATGACAATGTCGCTGTTCCAGCAGCCCGGTCTCTCGCTGCCCTCAGCGCAATTGTCCGAGATTCCCTCTATCCGGATGACCGACGAGATGGAAGGCGCCTCGGACCTGGCGCTCGGCATTCCCTCTCAACTGCGCGTCACGCGCCGCGTCGCCATGGGGACGCACTTGAACCGGCTCGACGAGTGGAGAATGCGCCTCGTCAAACGTCCGCGCTGACTGGCTTCGACCACGGAGCGCGGATCACACGCTGGCTCCCTTCGAATCGCGCACCCGCGGCGCTATACGGCCTGCTTGGGCCGGTGGCGCGACAGAATCTCCCGCATCTGATCCTTGGCCCGCAGCTTCAGCTTTTTCAGCCGGCTCTCCTCGATCTGGTCGGCATCCGTGAGGTGCGACCGCGATTCCAACTCGACCAGCTGGCGATCGTAGAGAGAGTGCTGCTCGGCCAGACGGCGGAACTCCTCGTCATTCGCCAGCAGGTGCGCTTTCAGTTCTTCCTCGGTGGTTTTCTCCAGCACGAGTACCAATCCTCCTGTCGCGGCCGGGCGCTGGGGCCGCCCTGCCGTCACTGATTTATTACCACTTCTTCATACGCATGACAATAGCCGCCTCGGGGGGTTCCTCGTAGTATCCCGGGCGGCGCCCGACCAGGCGGAATCCGCAGCGTTCGTAGAGCGTGCGCGCGGCCTCGTTCGACTCGCGGACTTCGAGGAACAGATCGAGCGGCGCCTTCGCGATTTCGTCGGCGACCAGCAGCGTGGCGACACCGCGGCGGCGGTGTTCCGGCGCCACCGCGAGATTCAGGATCTCGCGCTCGCTGGCCGCCGTGCCGCGCGAGACGATGAATCCGAGCACGGCGCCAGCCTGCTCGGCGATTCGGAGGTCGTACTGCAAGTACGCTTCCGGCTGCCACGCCGAGGCGACTCCGGCCTCGCGTTGGATTCGCGAAACGGCGGCGAGGTCGGCCGCCGCGCCCGGGCGAATCCGCACCGCGGAGTTCAGCAGGCCGCGCCACAGGGCGCGCTGATCGGCGCCCAGCGCCGTCCACGAATAGTTCTCTTCGGCGACGCGGCGGGCGGCGCCGGCGAGTCGCGCGCGCATCGCGGGATCGGCCGCCAGCGTGGCGACGCCTTCGCCGAAGTCGAGGGCATCGCCCGCGATCCAGGCGCTGACGCCGTGTTCCAGTCCGATGCCCGCGCAGCCCGAAGGCGTCGAGACGATGGCGCGCTCCATCGCCATGGCTTCGAGGACCTTGACGTTGGTGCCGGCGGAAACCGGGGTCGGCACGAGGACGATGTTCGATTCGACGTAAAGCGGCCGCACATCGGCGATGAACTCCAGGAGCCGAATGCGATCGTCGAGCGGAGGCTCGCGCAGGCCGGTCGCGGCGCGCCAGTGGATCAGCGGGTCGGGCCCGGCGACGGCGGTGAGCGTCATCTCGGGGAGGCGGTCGCGGAGTCCGGGCCAGACGCTCTCGACGAAGAAGCGGTAGGCGAGGACGTTCGGGAAGTGACGAAACGACCCGATGAAGAGCAGACGCATGCCCGGAGGTTCCGGCCCGGGGCGGAAGCGGTCGAGGTCGACTCCGTTGGCGAGAACATGCACGTTCGGGCCGCCGATGAGGCGGGCGTCTTTGTCCGCCATGGCGACGACGCGGCGGTAGCGCGTGAAGGCGCGGCGTTCGAAGCGGCGCCAGCGGTGGAAGTCCCACCAGGCGGCGAGGGATGGCCGCCGTTCGTACACTTGCCGGTACAAATCGGCCGTGACGTCGTGGGCTGTCAGTACGTCGCCGCCGTAACCGGCCAGGTGCGTGTATTCCACCTGCAGGATCGCGATGTTCTCACGGCGGCGGACTTCTGCGACCGCGCGGCGCATCGCCGGCGAGCGGTACTCGCAGGCCTCGGGCGGATCGAGCGACGACCAGCGCGGCTCGCGGTAGCGCGGCTTGGGGACCAGGATCACCTGCGCGCAGAGATCGACCACGGGCGCGAGATCTTCGGGCCGGGCGCCCTCGGTGAAGGCGAACAGGTAGATGTCGAACCGCGACGCGGCTTCGCGGATCAGGTGGTATATGCGTACGGCGCCGCCGTGCGAGAGCGGATAGGGAAAGTAGGGCGAGAGGACGGCAACCCGCGGGCGCTCGGGCGAGGTGGCGCGGCCGGCGACGACTTCGACGGAATCGGGCACGACGGAGCGGTCTTTCTTCCAGGGGAAGAGCCACCACGGCCGCAGCCAGATGCGATCGAGCGGGACGCCGCACCAGAACAGCATCGAGGCGACCGGCTCGCTCAGCTTCAGGTGATGGCGCTCGAGCGCGGCGTTGTAGGCGAGCACCTTGCGCGGCGCGAGCAGGAAGGCGGCCAGCCGCATGGCTCGATGCGAGCGATCGTCGGTGAAGAGCACGGCCGACATCCCGATGCGCGAGCCGCGGAATCGCGCGCGAAGGCCGAGCCAGAGCTTCCACCAGGGATCGGCGCTCGGCTCCACCACGAACATCTTGCGTTCGGGCAAGAGGCGCGCGACCTCGTCGATCATGCCGCGAGCGAGATCGCGGGCGCCGGTCTGGAAGCAGACGACAATGCCTTCGGGATCCTTACGCAGGAAGCGGAACCAGGCGGATTTCGCGCGGTCCCGGAGCGTCATGATGGAGAGGACGGCGCGCGTTTGAGCGTCGCGAGCAGGCCCGTGGCCGCCATCGGCAGGACGGCGACCAGCGCGCACACGGGCGCGAAGCCGAAGCGCACCGCCCAGTCGCCGATGAGCGGCGAGATGGCGGTCTGCATCACGCCGTAGGCGAATGTGAGAGAGGCGACGCCGAGGCCGGCGCGCTCGGGTCCGAACAAATCGATGGGCAGGGCGTACATGTTGACGCTGAAGGCGAGCGACCAGAAGAAGCTCCAGCAGATGGCCGCGGTGGCGAGAGCGGGCGAGGGAATGTGCGGGGCGGCCGCGGTCGCGAGCAGCGCAACGCTCGCGAGCAGGCACACGCGCCAGCGCGCGTCGATGAGCGCGGCGCCGCGGCGCACGAATCGCATCGAGATCGATCCTCCGGCAAGTCCGCCGAGCGCCGCGAACAGCGGCGGCAGCCACGCCAGGCGGCGATTGGCCTCGGCCTGCGAAAGGCCGTGCGTATCGACCAGGAACACCGTCGTCCAGTTGATCCACAGGCTGTAGACGGTCATGGCGAGCATGTTGGCGGCGATGAGCGTCCAGAGGCGGCGGTCGCGCAGCATGGGGCCGATCGCGGGCTTGGGCGCATCGGCGGCGGCGGCGCGCGCGGGGATGCAGCGCGAGGTCCACAGCCAGATGGGAATCCACACGAATCCGAGCGCTCCGGTGACGACGAACGCCGAGCGCCACCCGTAGACCGCCGCAATCGTTCCGGCGACGACCGGCGCGGCGACCAGTCCGACGCTAATGCCGATCTGCCCGAAGGCGGCGCCGAGCGCGCGCTCGCGCGGCTCCAGGTACATGGCGACGGCCTTGCCATTCGCGGGAATGCCGCCGGATTCGGCGACACCGAGGGCGGCGCGGCAGCCGAGGAGCGCCGAGAAGGTGTTGGTGAAACCGGTCGCGATTCCGGCGATCGACCAGACGGCGACGGAGAGGCCGATGCCGAAGTTCAAGCCCACGCGGTCGATGAGCAGGCCGGCGAGCGGTGCGCTGGCGGCGTAGGTCATCGAGAACAGCGAGAGCAGCAGGCCGTAGTCGCGTTTCGTGAGGCCGAGATCGTTCATGATCTCGGGGGCGAGCGCGGCGAGCACCTGGCGATCGAGGAAGCTGAGGGCGCTGGCGAACAGGAAGACGATCATCGCGACCCAGCGCGGAGGGATGCGCGGCATCACTTGATCTCGACGATCGCGATCTCGCCGATGGTCCCGAGCTTGGCGTCCGGTTGCGGATGATATTCGACGTGCACGCGGCGCGCCGGCTTCTGCGGGCCGCACCCGAAGGATTGCTGGCCGCCGCCGAGGACGACGATCTTCGCGGGGTCGCGGATGACGAGCTGGGCGAGCTTTTTGTCGTCGGCACGGATGGCCCAGCGCGCGGTGCGGCCGAGACAGTCGATGCGCTCGAGCGCGCCGGAGAGTTTGCCGGCGGGGCGTGGGCCGTCCCACCACTCGACGGGTTTCTTCGACGACTCGAAGGCGCCCGTCGCTTTCGCGGCTCGCTCTTCGGCGGCGCGGACGGCGGCGAAGCCTTCCTCCTTCAGTCTGGCGATCTCGCGCGCTTTCTCCTCGGCATCGCGGCGGCGCTCCTCGGCTTCGATCTCGGCGCGCCGTTCGGCGTATTCCGTCTGGGCCTTGACGATCTCGGCGCGCTCGGCATCGGTGGTGGCGGCGCGCTCGGCGGCGCGCCAGGCGCGGGAGGCGTCGGGCAGGAGCTTCGCGTCCTGCGAAGCCCCGGCGAGGGCGCGCCAGTAGCGCACCTGCCGGGGGTCGAGCGACGTCGCTTTCTTGAGCAGCTCGACCTTTTTCATCGGATCGTTGGTGATGGCCGACATGCGGAAATGCGGCTCGGCCCAGCGCGCGTTGAGCTGCGCGGCGCGCTGCCAGGCGTCCCAGGCCTTGGCGTTTTCCGTGAGGGTCGCCCCAAAGGCGAGCCAGGCGGTGGCGCTTCTGCTGTCGGCCTGAGTGGATTCGGCGAACTGGCCGCGGGCTTCGAGAGCGTCGGCGGTCTTGGGGAATTCGTTGAGAATGGCCGCGTACTCGCGATGCGCGGCGTCACCTTCGAGGAGGTCGGCCATGGCGAGCCGCGCGGTGACCGGCTCGACGGGGCGCGGGCGGTAGTCGCGATCGGGGTTGACCGGCCGGGCGGCGAACTCGTCGAGGGGGAAGACGCCGGCTGCGATGCGGCGCTCGAGCTCGGCGGTCATTTCCTTGCCGGTTTTCTCGAAGGCGCTGCGCCAGGCGGTCTCCCAGTCGGCGCCCTGCTGGAGGTTGTTATAGAGGACGCGGGAGCGGCCGCGATTCAGGGGGTCGGCGCTGAGCATGTGGGCGAGAGCCCAGTCGCGAGACTTGTTGGCGGGCGGCGCGCCGAGGGTGACGCGGACGCCCTTCACGGTCATCGTGGAAAACAGATCTTCGAGACCGCGTTCCACCTCGGCGGGCATGCGTGGGGTGTTGGCTTCGAGGAGGAGGCGCACGAGGTCGCGCAGCGTCCTTTCGCTGACGGCGCCGCCGCGCGGGAAGCCGGCGACGTAGCGGTCGCGCACCAGCCGGATGCCGGCGGGCGGCCTGGGGCGCTGGCGCTCGGGCTTGTAGACGACGATGCGGACGGGCCAGAGCGGCGTCAACTCGGGTTTGCCGAGCAGCATGCCGAGCGTGAAGCGAAGCTGGTCGGCGACGTTCAGGGCGTCGCGGGCGGGGTCGTCGCCGGCGTTGGTGAGGACTTCGATGGGGCCGGCGCGGAAGGCGGTCCATTCGTCGGCGGCGAGGAGGGAGGATGCGACGAGGAAGGGGAGGAGGCGCATCGATAGGTATGATAGCGCGGGGAGTAAGACGCTACGGCGGGAGGTGGGAGGCGCCGGGTGGCAGGTGGGCGGGAAGGGAAACCGGGTTCCCGTTTCTGGGAACATGGCGGTTGTGAAGGTTTACGGCGAGGCGGAGGTCGCCAGATTCGCCCAGGAAGCATGCCGCTTTCGCGAAAGCCCCTTCAGCGATTCCTCGAGATTGCGAGGGGAGCCGAGTGGGCGCACTTCGACGCCGTGAAGCGCACCTTCCCGGCGACGGATTACGCGCCGTCCACGGGGACGCCGATATTCGACATCGCCGGTAACAAGTATCGCCTGGTGGCCCGCGCGGATTTCGAGGAGCGGATTCTGTACGTCCAAAGCGTGCTCACCCATGAGCAGTACGACCGGGAGGAACTCTAGATGCGCACCGCAACCTATGAAGATCTTCTGATCGAAACCATCCCGCAGGTCATCCAGACCGAGAAGCAGTACCGAGCCATCGGCAGCCGCTTCGGAGAACTGGTCGGGAGAGGCCGCGTCCGGACGCGCGACGAAACCAGGCTCATGCGGCTGCTCGCCGTACTGATCGAGGATTACGACCGGCGAAACGCCCTGCCGCCCGACGGCGGCACGCCCGCCGATCGGCTGCGGTTCCTGCTGGAACACTCGGGCAAAACGCCGGCGGCGCTGCTAACGGTGTTCGGGCAGCGGAGCCATGTCAATGAAGCGCTGAACGGGAGGCGGAAGATCGGCAGGGAGCAGGCCCGCAGGCTGGGGAAGATGTTCGGCGTGAGTCCCGGGATTTTTGTTTAGGAGAACGAAAGCCGGATTAGGGATGCCTCGTGATGCGCCGGTTGGCGCGGACCTGGAGGGGCGCCCCGAGCTATCCTGTCGGCGATGGGGTTTGCGCTGTGGATCGAGGGCGACCTGGCCTGGGCCGAGGGCACGCACGAGTACCGGCCGATGGGGGCGGCCGTGGTCGGCGCGAGGGGCGTGTTTACGGCGCGCGACTTCTCGTCGCGGCGGCGCGCACCGCGCGGCGGGGCGGGTTTCGTGGGGCTGTACGGGTCGCTGAGCGAGATCAACGAGCGGCTGGCGCGCGGGCGGTCACCAGGCAAGAGGGGATCGCGGAATCGGGAGAAACGGCATACGTTTGCCGTAATTTAGCCGCGGATGCGGCGATAATCGCGGCACACATTTCTTGGAATCGCCGGTATAATCATGCCGCCGGAGGTGGCGACATGGCAACCCAATCGACAGAGTACGGACGGGCGGAGGCGTGGCCCGTCGTGGTCGGACGGTTGGAGGAGGTCCGATACCGGGTCCGCACCGAGGTGGTCTACGACCTGCATTGGCCGCACGAAGGCTCGGGCGGCGTGCTGGCGGGGGACTTCGGAACGCCGGTGGAACCGGGGATCGAGGCCGAGATCGACGTCAGGCTGCGGGGGCGCTTCGCCTGCGAGCTGACGGAGGGCGAAGGAGGACGGCCGCGGCTGACCGTGCGCGACGAGGGGCGGAATCGCCGGGCCGCCGCGCCGGAAGCGGCGGTGCGCGGGGATGCGCACGTAGGGGCGTTACGGCCGCCGGTGGAGCGGGCGATCGCGGCACGCATGGCGCTGGCGGCGGGCCGGCCGGCGCCGGTGGCCGACTGCACGTTCGACTTTTCGGACGAGGGGGTGCGCCGCTATCAGCGCGCGCGCGCGGGCGACCTGGGATGTGTGACGGGCGGCGCGCGGACGCCCATCGAGATTCACCTGCCGTTTCTCGGGCGGCGCGAATGGCCGCGGCGGGAGGAACTGCTCCGGTCTATCGAATGGGACGTGACGGCGATGGGGCGCGTTCGCGGGCGGGTCGCGGGCGACGATGGAGTCACGGGCGATGCGGCCCTGCTGCTGGCGACCAGCATCTGGCTGTACCGGACGGGTGGACCGTCCCTGGCGACGCTGGCGCACGAGCGGCGATGGGACGGCTCAGCGGCGTCGGCATGGGCGCGCGCACCGTTGTTCGAGGCGTACGGACTCCGCGGCCGGATCGAGGGCCCCGCGACGCTTTCGCTGAGCCTGGGGGGCGACGCGGCCGCGGCCTGGACGCGCACGGCGCCGGAGGACAGCGTCGAGTTCTTCCGGCAGTTCGCGCGGGTGTCGCTGGCGGTGCAGCGGACGCTGCGGCAATGGCTGCCGGCCGTATACCTGGCCGAAGGGACGCGCCTGGCCGACCCGGAGCTGGCGCTGCCGATGCTGGTCTACCGGCACGCGCGGCCTTACGCGGGCAAGTATCGCGGCGAGTACGCGCTCGACCCCATGAGTCGCGAGACGCTGGAGGCGGCGTTCCGGTCGGCGCGCCCGATGCTGAAGCCGGCGCTGGACGCCGTGGAGACGGCTCTGGCGGGGGACGATGCGGCGGCGCGTTATTCCGTCGCGAACCGGCGCAAGCTGCTCGACGGGCTGGAGCGCTGTCCGCGGCGGCTGAGGGGGCTGCTGGCGGCGGAGCTGGCGCTGATCGACCTGCTCATCGCCTTCGGCGTCGAGTGCCGCCATTGGGGCGAGCGGCTGGGCGATCCGTGGTTCGAGCCGAAGCTGGTGCGGCGGGCGGCGGCGCGATTCGCGAAAGTGCTGCGCTATCGGCTGCGCCGCGTCTACGGCAACGCCGACTACACCCACCTGGCGCCGCTGCTGCTGCTGGAGGCGACGGCCGCGCTGAGCGAGGGCGACCGCGGGGCGATTCGGGCGGTGGCCGCTGGCGAAGACGGGGTCTGGCAGTTCTAGCGGCCCGCCAACGCCTCGGGCGAAGCCGCCGCCGCCCCGGAACCCAGCGTGACGTACACGATCCGCCCTTCGAAGCGCTCGCGCGCGAGAATGCGCCAGCAATCGAGCACCGCCGCGCCGGCCCGGAAATCCGCGGGCTCCAGCCGCCGGAATTCGGCCCAGGGAGTGGTGATGGCGGTCACGTCCGCCGCCGCGATGCATTCGGCGGCGCTTTCCGCGAAGCGTACTCCCGCGCCCAGGGCTCGCCGCGCGTTCTCCATCGCCGCCGGATCGTAGACGGCGACGCGTGCGCCGGCCCGGCTGAGATGGCGCGCGACTTCGACGCCCTGCGATTCGTCGATCACGTCGGTGTCGGCCTTGTACGCCAGGCCCAGCACGGCCGCGAGGCCGCCTTCGGGCAGTCGCGAGAGGATGGCCGCGGCGATCCGGGGCGCCTGGAGGCGGTTGGTCTCGTCGGTGGCCTCGGCCAGCACCGCGGCCGCGCCATTGCCGCGCGCCAGGGCCGCGAAGGCCTTGTTGTCGCGCGGAAAGCAGGGGCCGCCGTAGCCGAGGCCGCCCTTCAGGTACTTGCCGCCGATGCGGCTGTCGCAGCCGATGGCGCTGGTCACCACGTCGACGTCGGCGCCGGCGAGAGTCTCGCAGACCTGCGCCAGCATGTTGGCGTAGGAGATCTTCGTCGTCACGAAGGTGTTCACCGAGAGCTTGGTCAGCTCGGCGTTGACGAAATTCATGCGCTGGATGCGCGGGCCGCTCTCGCATACGCCGCGATAGAGCTCCTCGAGCAGCGCGCCCGAGCGCTCGTCCGACTCGCCGATGAGGATCATGTCGGGATGCAGCATGTCGGCGATCACGCTGCCGAGCGCGATGAACTCCGGGTTGTAGCACAGCCCGAAATCCGAGCCGCAGCGCTTTCCCGAAATGGCCTCCAGCGCCGGCTGCACGACGCCGCCCACCGCGCCCGGCATGACCGTGCTCGACACCACCACCACGTGCCAGCCGGACTTCTCGCGCAGCGCGGCGCCGATGCCTTCGACGGCCCTCATCACGTAGTCGAGCGAAAAGCGGCCGTCCTCCTGCGAGGGCGTCGGCACGATGATAAAGGTGGCGTCGCTCTCGCGCACGGCTTCGGCGATGTCGACGGTAGCGCGCAGGCGCTCGCGGTTTCGGGCGATCATCTCGTCGAGGCCCGGCTCGCGCACCGGCCCCCGCCCCTGGTTGATGGCCTCGACCGACCGCGGATTCGAGTCCACGCCGATCACCGTATGTCCCTTATGCGCCATGACGGCCGCCATGGGCGCGCCCAGCTTTCCCAGTCCGACAATCGACAATTTCATCCGAAACGAATCTCCCGGCGCTTTATTTTGCGCCAATACAGTATAAATGCGCGTCCGTGCGCAGATAAATGCGGCCCTGCGATATCGCCATCGAGGCCAGCGTGCGCTCGCCCAGGTCGTTTTCCGCGAGAATCCTCTTCTCCCGGCCCGCCTGAAGCACGTAGGTGCGGCCGTCCTCGTTGGTGACGTAGACGCGTCCCGCCGCCGCCACGGGCGAGGCCGAGAAGATTCCCGCGAAGCGGTCCTTCCACAGCGTGGCGCCGTCGCGGGCGTCGACGGTCGAGACGATGCCGCGCTCGTTGGCCATGTAGATCAGGCCCTGGTACCAGGTCAGCGACGAGACATACGGGCCGCCGGTCGGCACCTCCCAGACCACCTTCCCGCCCGGCCGCACCGCCAGGTAGGGACTGGACGAGTATCCGCGATTCAGATACAGCACGCCGCCGTGAAACACCGGAACGGGTATCGGCACGCGCACCGGTTCGCCGGCGTGCCAGAGAAGCTCGCCGGTGGTGGGACTCACGGCCTCGACGCGATCGCTGGAATTGAGGATCAGCTCGTCGCGCGCGCCATTGCGGATGACCAGCGGGGTGGTGTAGGAGCGCTTTTCCTTTCCGCGGTGCTTCCTCCATCGCTCGCGCCCGGTGGTGGCGTCGAGCGCGAGAAGGTAAGCCCCCGGCGGATGGTCGACCAGCAGAAGCAGGGAGTCCTTATACAGGGTCGCGGAGCCGCCGTGTCCCCACATCACATCGAAGGGCGCGATCTCGCGGCCGAGGTGCCGCTTCCAGGCGAGCTTGCCGTCGAGTTCGAGCGCGACCAGTTGGCCGGTGCCGAACCAGGCGTACACGCGCTTGCCGTCGGTGACGCAGGAGGGGCTGGCGAGGTTGTGCTTGAAGTGCACGGGTTGCAGCGGACCCTCGGCGTCGAAGGCGTGGCTCCACAGCGGCCGCCCGGTGCGCGTGTCGAAGGCCTGCACGGCGAACTCGACCTTGCCTTTCGCGCCGGTGCGGCGCGCGACCGTGGCTTCGTCGAAATCGTGGCTGCGTCCGTCGAACGGCCCGTCGCCGGTCTGCCAGGTGAGGAAGACGCGGTCGCCGAGGACGATGGGAGTCGAGGTGCCGAAACCGGCGAGGGGCGCCTTCCAGGCGATGTTCTCGGTCCGGCTCCAGCGCAGCGGGACGCCGGTCTCGGGGGAGACGCCGTCGCCCGACGGGCCGCGCCATTGGGGCCAGTCGGCGGCGGCGAGAATCGCGCTGAAGGCGAGAACGGCGGCGCGCATAAGGGTGTATTGTATCGTGGAAGCGGAATTCGGCTGGAGCGCACGGCATGCTGGCGCCCGGGCCTGCCGCTGTTTGACAGGGCTTCCGCGGGCTCGCTATCGCGTTTGACATGGTTCGCGCGCGCTCCCTATACTGGAGATTCCGGATCCCACCGGACACACTTGTGTTTGCGCCCCGACATGCCGGCGCAGTTGGGGGCTTATGCCGAAAAGAACCTTTCAACCAAACAACCGCAAACGGGCCAAGACGCACGGCTTCCGGGCGCGCATGAAGTCCAAGGACGGCCGCGCGGTGCTTGCGCGCCGGCGCGCCAAGGGCCGCTGGAAGCTCACCGTCAGCGACGAAAGAGCCGTCCGTCACGCGAAACTCCAGTAACCCACCGGAAGGCCGCCGTTTCCACTATCCCAAGTCGCGCCGGCTGCTGCGGTCCAAGGATTTCCGCAAGGTATACGATAAAGGTGTCCGCTGGAGCGAACCGCTGTTCGGCGCGGTCTGGCTGCGGGGCGAGGGCGGAATCCGGATCGGCTTCAGCGCGCCGAAAGCGCTGGGAGGAGCGGTAGTGCGCAATCGCATCCGAAGGCGGCTGCGGGAGGCGATTCGCCTGGAGGCCGGCGGATTCGCGGCGGCCGGCGACCTGGTGTTGCACCCGCGCAAGCGCGTGCTCACGGCCTCTTTCGAGGAGATTCGGAGCGAAGTGAGGAAGGTGTTGGCACGGTGCAGCCGCTGATCGTCGCGATCCTGCAATTCTATAAGCGCTGGCTCTCGCCGCTTCTACCTTCGGCGTGCCGGTTCCATCCGACGTGCTCGGAGTACATGCGCGAGGCGGTCGAGCGGCATGGCGCGGCGCGCGGCGTGTGGCTCGGCCTTCGCCGGCTGGCGCGATGTCATCCACTCTGTGAAGGCGGGTTCGATCCGGTAGCATGAGCGATCAGCCGACCGTCAAGATCCCCAATCCGCAGGAGCCTTCCATGGAGAAGCGCCTGCTCATCGCCTTCGGGCTGATGGCGGTGTTCCTCATCGGATCGCAATACCTGTTTCCGCCGCCGGCGGCTCCGCCTCCGAAGAAGACGCCCCCGAAGGCCGCCGAGTCGGCCAAGAGGGCCGAAGGCCTCCCGGCGGAGGCCTCTCCCGGAAAGCCCAAGCCTCCCGCGGTCGCCTTACCCGGCGCGGTGTCGGCCTCCGCGGAGTCGACCTACGTCATCGATAACGGCGTCCACCGGGTGACGTTCTCCAATCGCGGCGCGACCGTCGCGAGTTGGGTCCTGACGAAGTTCCGCGATCACACCGGCAAGCCGCTCGAGCTCGTCAACCTGGCCGCCGTACCCAAGACCGGCCGCCCGTTCGCACTGCGCTTCCGCGACCGGCAGCCCTCCACCGATCCCAACCAGGCGCTCTTCCGCGCGATGCTCTCGACCGACGGCCTGGGAATCGACTTCGAGTTCTCCGACGGAAGGACGTTCGCGAAGAAGTCCTGGCGCTTCCGCAAGGACACCTACCTGGCCCGCTTCAGCTCGGAAGCGGTCGACGCCGGGGCGCCGCTGGCACACCGCGTCGTCTGGCGCGGCGGATTCGGCGACGCCACGGTGGACAATCCCGCCAGTCTTCAGAACACGGTGTACTGGGACGCCGCCTCCGGGAAGCTCATCCTGCGATCGACCTCCGACGCCAAGAACGGACCGTTCGACGAGCGCGGCAGCTACAGCTTCGCCGGACTGCAAGACCAGTACTTCGCCGCGGTGGTGCTGCCGGAAGCGGGCGCGGCGGCGATGGGGGTGGAGACGCACCAGGACAGCGTGCCCGCGCTGCCGCAGGCCGCCGAGACGCCGCACGTCGGCGTGGCGCTGGGGGGCGAGGCGCGCAACCAGTGGTCGCTCTACGTCGGACCGAAGGACATCGATCTGCTGAGGCGCGCGCACCCGCGTCTGGAGCAACTGGTCGACTTCGGATGGTTCGCGATCATCGCCAAGCCTCTGTTTCTGGTGCTGCACTGGCTGACCGAGCAGCACATTCACAACTACGGCTGGGCCATCATCCTGCTGACGGTGGTGATCAACTTCCTGCTGCTGCCGTTGAAGCTCTCCAGCATGAAGTCGATGAAGAAGATGCAGCAGCTTCAGCCGCAGATCGCCGCCATCAACGAGCGCTACAAGGGCCTCAGCATGCGCGATCCCAAGAAGGCGCAACAGAACGAAGAGGTGATGGGTCTGTACAAGAAGCACGGCGTGAACCCCATGGGCGGGTGCGTGCCGATGCTGCTCCAGATTCCGTTCTTCATCGCCTTCTACAAGGTGCTGACGGTGGCGCTGGAGCTGCGCGGGGCCTCCTGGCTGTGGGTCACCGACCTCTCGCGCCCCGAGCATCTTCCGATCCGCCTGCTGCCGGTGGCGATGATCGCCACGCAGTTCATCCTTCAGAAGATGACGCCCTCCACCACGGCCGACCCCATGCAGCAGCGCATCATGCTGCTGATGCCGCTGATGTTCGGCTTCATGTTCTACGGAGTGTCGAGCGGCCTGGTGCTATACTGGTTGACCAGCAATCTGGTCGGGATCGCGCAGCAGTACTACTTCAATCGCGCCGCCCGCAAGGAAGGCCCGCTGGCGGTGGAAGCGCCGAAACCGAAAAAAAGCTCCAGGAAATAGAGCCGGTGGCGACGAGGAAATATACTGCGGAGGCGATCGGCCCGCGCATCGAGGCGTTCCTGAAGCCGCTGCTGCGCCGGATGCGCTTCCACGTCACCTTCGCGGTCTCCAACAACGACAATCCGCATCCGGACTTCGAGAGCGCCGACGTGATGGTGCGCTTCCAGGGCGAGGACGTGCCCGATCTGCTGGCCAATCGCACCGAGGTGCTGCTGGCGCTGGAGCATCTCACGATGGAGATGCTGCACATGCCGCTCGAAGACCACTCGCGGCTGTGCTTCGACGCCAACGACTACCGCGTGCTGCGCGTCGAGGAGCTGCGCATGAGCGCGCTTTCGGCGGCGAAGCAGGTGGTGGAGTCGGCCATGCCCTTCCAGTTCGGTCCCATGACCAGCCGCGAGCGCCGCATCCTGCACCTGGCGTTGCGCAACGAAACCGGCGTGCGCAGCGAGAGCCTGGGGTCGGAGCCGTTCCGCCAGGTGGTCATCTACCCGGCCGGGATGCCGTCGATGCCCGCGCCTCCGCCTCCGGCGTTTCGACGCGGCGGCCGGCGGCGGTAGCGATTACCTTCGCTTTGCCGCGAAACTCCCGTTCGGCTGGTGAAATACCGCTTCGACCACCGCGCCCGCGGCATCCTTCTTAAACTCCACCGAGTAGCCCGTCATCCCCTCCATCGAGAACGTCCCCTCGCGGGTCGGCACCAGCGCCACCGGCGCCTGGCCGCCGACCGACACCACCAGCGTCTCGGCGTCGCGCAACGAGATGGCGGCCACCGACGGGCCGAGCGCGTAGGCCCCGGTGAACTGATCGAGGTACTTGCGATCGCGAAAAGCCGCGTCAGGCCGCCGCGGGAACACCACCGGCTTGAGCGACGCGTCGAACGGAATCGACAGGCTCTCGACGGAGCCGTCCATCGCGGTGTGGAACTGAATCTTGCTGCGTTGCAGGGGATTCCCCGGCGACTCCGGAGCTTCAAACACGTCGTAGTGATAATGTTTGAACACCGAGGAGTGGACGTTCAGCGTCGCCTTGAGGTCGGCGCCCGACGCCTCCACGCGCACGACCCCGTAGGCCGGGTGCGCATAATCGCCGGCGTACTCGGCGATTTCGTGCGAGGGCCTGGTGTTCGGACGCCGCGGCGTGTACTGCTTCTTCTCGGCGGCCTCCTGCGCGGCCTTGCTCTGCTTCTCCTCGCCGCGGATGCGCTGCGTCCAGTCGACCGGTTCGAGGCCGAGCAGCCGGTCGAAGGTGTAGCGCGAAAGCACGCCGGGCAACTGGCTGCCGTTCGAGTTGGTGAGAATCACGGTCCCGATGTTTTCGCCCGGCAGAAACGCCACCAGCGCGGAAAAGCCGTCGATGTTTCCGCCGTGCTGCACCAGCTTACGGCCCTGGTAGGTAGAGATCATCCAGCCCAGCCCGTAGCTGGAACTGCCGACCTCCTTGTAGCGGCTCTCGCCGGGCATCACTACCTGCGGCGCGTGCATCTGCCGCACCGAGCTTTCGGCGAGGAACGGCTTGCCGCCATGCTTTCCGCGATCGAGCTGCATGAGCAGGTAGGCGGTCATGTCCTCGACGTTGGAGTTGATGGAGCCGGCCGGCCCGATCTCGTCGATGTTGCGAAAGGGGATCTCCTTGATCTCCTCCTTCTCGGTGCGATAGGGAAGCGCGTAGTCGCCGGTCTTGCGCGAGTCGTTGACGGAGAGGTTGGAGGCATTCATGCCGAGCGGCGCGAAAATGGACCTTCGCACGAGGTCCTCCCAAGGCATGTCGGCGACGCGCCCGGCGAGGTAGCCCGCCGTCATGTACATGATGTTCTGGTATTGCCAGGTGCTGCGGAAGTCCTTGCTGGGCTCGAGGTATCGCAGGCGGTCGTAGATCTGGCGGCGCGTGAGCGGCGATCCGTACCACATCAGGTCGTGGCGCGGGAGGCCGGAGCGGTGCGTGACCAGGTCGCGGGGCGTCATGCGCTCGGTGGCGGCGGCGTCGTGCATGCGGAAGTCGGGCATATAGTCGCGCACGGGCTTGTCCCATTCGAGCTTGCCCTGGTCGACCAGCAGCGCCAGAGTCACGACGGTGAACGACTTGGTCGAGGAGCCGATGGCGAACAGCGTCTTGGTCGTCACCGGGAGGTTGCCGGTGACGTTGCGGAGGCCGTAGCCTTTCGAAAGGATCGGCTTGCCGTCCTTGACGACGACGACGGCGGCGCCCGGCGCCTTCCATTCCTTCAACTGGGCGGCGACGAAGTCGTCGAAGCCGGCGAGATCGGCGGCGGCGGCCCGGAAGGCCAGAACGGTGGCGCAGAGGACGATCGATCGGAGACGCATTCCTTCAAGGTACACGGTTGGAAGCGAAAAAACCCCGCGCAAGGCGGCGTGCCCGCTCGGAGCGGGAATCGCCGGTTAGCCGGCCTTCTTCCCCTGCCGCGCGACGGCCTCCATCGCCGCCCGCACCTTCTCCGGGTCGCCGAGGTAGTAGCTGCGGATCGGATTCAGCGTCTCGTCGAGCTCGTAAACCAGCGGCATGCCGGTGGGGATGTTCAACTCCACGATTTCGCTCTCGGGCACATCGTCGAGATACTTCACCAGCGCCCGCAGGCTGTTGCCGTGCGCGGCGATGAGCACCCGCTGGCCGGCGCAGATGGCGGGAGCGATGGTCTCGTGCCAGTAGGGGAGGAACCGCGCGACCGTGTCCTTGAGGCACTCGGTGAGCGGAAGGTCGGCCGGGGCCAGCGACGCATAGCGGGGATCGCGTCCGGGAAAACGCTCGTCGGCGGAATCGAGCGCAGGCGGGGGGATATCGTAGCTGCGTCGCCAGATTTTCACCTGTGCCTCTCCGTATTTCGCCGCC
>CAZEVY010000048.1:0-36300 GCA_964515555.1 uncultured Solibacteraceae bacterium
CTCCTGCGCGCCGAGCTCGCCGCAATACGGGCCGAAATGGCGAAGAACCATAGCGAACTCCTGGCGCGCATCGCCGAGTCCGAAACCCGTATGATCCGGCCGTAGCCTACCTCGTCACCCAGATCGGCGACGACCACGCGATCTCCTCGTCCACCTGGACCACGCGCACGTAGTAGTAGCTCTCGCCCGCCGGCGCCTCGGCGTCGGCGAACGTGAAGCCGACTTCCTTCTGCATCGGGTGACGGGTGTGCACGAACGTGTTGTTGCGGATGATGTCGATCTGCCGCACCGGCGCTGTGCCGATCACCTTCACCGACAAGCGGAATCCGCCCGCGGCCTTGACGATGTCGCCTTGCAGGTGCTCGCGGCCGCCCGTCTCCAGGCGATAGTCGAGGATGATGTTGTCGGTCGCTCCGTAGGAATGCCGCGCTTTCATGGCGTCGAGCAACCCCTGCTTGGTGAATGACTCGGCGATCGTCGACGCATAGGAAATGTGCGTCGAAAGGTGATCGGAACTGGCCTGCACGCCGAGCTTGTAGCCCTTCGCCCAGGCGTTCCAGACGAAGCCGGCCGGCCGGAATCCGCCGGGTCCGCCGCTGGGCTTGGCGGCGATGGCGGCCTTGGGCGCGCCTTCATACTCCGCCGACACGCGATCGCCCTGGTAGATCTCCACCAGCGGCTCCACCTCGGGGTCGTTGTCGCGCCAGTCGGTCCCCATGTTGGTCGCCGACGTGTGCGAAATGGCGATGCCGCCGTACTTCTTCAGGTACGCATAGAGCGACTGCGCTCCGGCGATCGCCTTCTGCTCCTCGACGGGGATCGGCAGCGTCGGATTGCCGCGGCGCGCGAAGATCACGTTGCGGTGGCCGTTGGGATAGGGCGCGCTGCGCTCGTAGGTGTAGACGGGAACGAATTTCCCGGCGACGGTGAAAACATCGACCGCTTGCTGAATGCGCCAGTTGATATATTCGCTGTCCTGGCCGCCTAGCCCGTTATGCTCGCTCTGGCCGAGAAAATCGAGCGACGCGGCATCCATCGCGTAGCGATATGCGTCCAGCATACTGCCGTCATTGTTGCCATCCATCGAGAATTCCGTGTGACGATGCGTATCGCCACGATAAATCTTGTACGTTTTCCCGCCGGATTTGATCTCATAAGTGCGAATGCGGGTCAGGTCGCCGGGCTCGTCGGCGTGCAGCGGCGGGGCGGCGACCTGCGGCGGAGTGTAGGGAGTCAACCGCGCGGCGGCCGGCGCGCCCGCTGGCGGCGGCACGCGCGCCGCGAGAATCTCGGCACGACTGTAGAGGAATGTCTCGAAGTCGCGGCCGTCGGTGGGCCAGGCAGCGTAGATGTTGCCGCGCGCGTCGGCGGCGAAGCCGCTGGGCATATCAGTGCGACCGGCGCTCGAGGGGAAGTGCACGGGCGAGGTCCAGCGGTCGCTGTGATACGTCGTTCCGTAAATCTCCCAGGCTGCGCGATGCGCGGGCGAATCGCTGGGCACGTCGCGAATACGCAGCAGGCGATGGCGGAAGAACAGCCACACGCGGCCGTCGCTCGAAGCGGCCAGCGTCGGCAGATCGTTATACCCGCGCAGATCCTCGGGAAGACCGCGTTCGACGTCGGCCGGCGCGCGCCAACCGGAGCCCTCGAAGACCAACACCCGCATCCAGCGCGACTCGTACAATCGCGTCCCCTCGATCTTCAGGAGGAAGCCCGTGTCTTTGCCCCACTCCGCGCCGCTCTCGTTCCACGCCGCCCACAGGCGATTCTGCCCATCGCAGGCCAGCGACACGTTGGCCTCGAACAACGGCGTCGACGCGGCGGGTATCGGCTGGCCCCAGGCGCCGTTCTCGTAGCGCCGCACGATGACGTCGTAGTTGCCCTTGTCGTAGGTGTCCCAACCGACCCACACCCGGCCCGCGCCGTCGGCGGCGATCGCGGGCACCCAGTCGTTGGCGGGCGACGCCGACACCTTCTCCTCGGCGAGCCACGACGTGCCGTCATGCCGCCGCGCGAAGATGTCGGAAGCGCCCCCGCGGAATCCCTGCCAGACGACCCACACGTGGCCGTTCGAGTCGGTGGTCATGCTGTGGTAGATGTCCGGCTGAGGATCGCGCGTGAGGCGCTCGACCGCCGACCAGGCGCGGCCGTCCCACCGGCGTGCGTAGAGATCGAAGTTCCCGTCCACCTGCGCCGACCAGACGGCCCACACGCGCCCGCCGCGGTCGCGTGCCAGTTTCACCATGAAGATGTCGCGATGATCGCCCGAGACCGCCTGCGGCGCCTGCCAGGCGCGACCGTCGTAATGGCGCATCTCGACGACGTTGCGGCCGCCGGTGAACGCCACCCAGGCCGCCCACAGCTCGCCGTTCGCACCCGCGACCAGCGCCGGAAACTCGGCGTTGCGATCCGCCCCCGAGAGCGTCGCCGACACGGGCACGCGATCGACGATGGCGGCGCCGCCCAGGTGCGTCGCCGGTGCCGCCAGCGCGAACGGCGCAACGTCGAAGGCGCCCTGCGCCGTGTCGACCCGCACGCGCGTGGCGGCGGTTCCTCTCACATCGACGACGACGCCGGGGACCAGCACATAGGGGACCGGCGGCATCGGACGCTCGGTGTCCCAGGGCCGCATCGCGAAATTGACGCCGCGCCGCGTCGCCAGCTTCCAGGAGCGGGCGTCCACCTGGTCGCCGGGCCGCGGACGCCAGTTGCGCACGCGCACGATTTCGCCCGACGTGACCGAGAGACTCCCGTCCCAGGCGCGCGGCTCGGTGTCGTTGACGCCGAGCTGCACGCGGAAGGAGACGATCGGGTCGTCGAGCGGCGCTGGTGTTTGCGCGGAGACCGTGATGCGGCGCGAAGCGAGGAAGGCGATCGGGACGAGGGCCGCGAGGGTGACGGCGGCGATTCGGGGTCGAACCGGCAGCGACATAGCAACAGTGTAGTCGTTATCGCGCCGCTTGCCACACGACATTCTTCGCGGTCCCGCACGATGGGCTGCCGTCGGGACCGGCGCCGGCGACACCGGTCTCGATCGTCGCGCCCGAGGCGATCATCTTCGCAGTGATGCCCGCGAGCGGAATCTTCAGGCGGCGGCTCCACGGCGTGTCACTCTGCCCGGCGTAGGTTCCGACGTCGACGTAGACGAATCGCGCGCCTCGAGCGCCCTGGACAAAGGGACCGGCGAAGTCGGCGGTCACCTTCACGCCAATGGTCAGCTCGAACAGAATGTCGGCGCCTCGGGATCGCTGCGTCTGGACGGTCTCGTAACTGGCGCCGCTGCCTTTCTGGAGGCCAAAATCGACGCCGGGAGTCGGCGCCTCCAGTACGATGCGGAGCTTCACGTCACCCGCCATGGCCGGCAGTACTCCGCATCCGCGCCGCCCATCGCAAGTAACGGACCAGTTCGCGCCGCCGCGTCCAGACGAATCGCCAGAACTCGCGAAACCCGATCCGATCCGCGTGCAGCCCCGAGTACGTCTCGATGCGCCAACGCAGGTACGGGCTTCGCCAGGGATGGAAAAGGTGACCCCGCGCGAGTTGCAGCAGGAGCGGGATCAACGAATCGAGTTGGCGGCGACGGGCGGCCGCGGCGGCATGGTCTTCGGCTGCGAGTCCTTGGTCGCGTAGTAACCCGATCGCGTGCGCGCCACCGGGCGGTTCGGACCCTTGACGACCACCTTGATCTGCCGGTACGTGCCATCGAGCGCCTGCTCGGAGGGCGAGTAGGCCATGATGTACTGGTTCCGGATCTCGTGTGCCACCTGGAGGCTGAGCTTTTCCACCTCCTCGATGTCCTTCGGGTAGTAGGGCATGCCGCCGCCGGCCGTCGTGAGGTTGTCGAGCGCCCGTTTGGCCCGGCGGGCTTCGCGGCGATCCTCTTCGTTGAGAATGGCGATCGAATAAAGCAGGATCTCCGACTGCTGCACCTTGGCGACCAGCTTCTCGAGCGACAGCGAGCTGGTATTGTCGTTGCCGTCGGTGATCACCACCAGCACCTTCTTGTCCCTCTTGCCTTTCTCCTTCAGGTAGTCGATCGACATGCTGGTGGCGTCGCGCATCGCGGTGCCGCCGCGCGAATCGATCTTCGCGAGGCCGTCGGCGAGAAGTTTGAGGTCGCTTGTGAACTCCACGTCGAGCCAGGCGTCGTCGTTGAAGTTCACCAGGAACACCTCGTCATCGCGATTGGACGCCTTGACCATCGCCAGCGCCGCCGACTCCACCTTGCGCCGCTTGTCGCGCATGCTGCCGCTGTTGTCGATCACCAGGCCGAGCGAAACCGGCACATCCTCGCGGCGGAACATCTTCAGTTGCTGGACGACGTTGTTCTCGAGAACCGTGAAAGCCTCCCGGCCCAGGTTCGTCACCAGGCTGCCGTTCTTGTCGGCGACGGTGACCGGCAGCAATACCAGCCGGACGTCGGAACGGAACATGGGATCTCCCTGGGGCGTCGCCGTCTGCTGTGCGAAGCCGGGAATCAGGGTCAGAAACAGAGCGAACGATGCGAGTTTATTGCGAAGGCGCATAGTACCCCAGGCGATGATAGGCCCTGAGCGGGGGCAGACCGCGCGGCTGGACCAGTTTGACCTCCACGCGGCGGTATTTGCCGTCGCGATTCTGGTTGGTTGGAAGATAACCGAGCATGTACTGGCTCCGAAGCTCGACGCCGACTTTGGCGGCGATGTCCGGGAGATCGTTCAGATTCTCGACCGGGAAGTGCCGCCCGCCGGTCTGCTCGGCGATTTCGCCCAGCATGCTTGGACCGGACAACTCCTCGGCTGAGCGGCCTCGCGAATGCACCGGCTCGAAAATGCCGATCCCGTAAATAATGACGTCGGCTTCACGGACCACGTTGCGGATTTCGCTCACCGTGTAGCGGCTGCTGTTGTCGGCCCCATCGGAGATCAGCAGGATGGCGCGCCGCGGATTCTTCGCCTTCTTCATCTCGTGCATGGCCAGGTAGACGCCGTCGAGCAGGGCCGTGCGCCCCTTGGCCTGGGTAAACGCAAGGCGATTCTGGATCTCCTCGGTGTTGGTGGTGAACGGAATCACCATCTCGGGCCGATCGTTGAAGGTCACCAGGAAGAACTCGTCCTCGGGATTGGCGGTTCGGAAGAACTGCGCGGCGGCCTGGCGCGCCTTGTGGAGCTTGCTTCCCATACTGCTGCTCACGTCGAACACCATGCCGAGCGAGACCGGCTGCTCCTCGGAGGAAAAGTGCGTCACGTTCTGCTCGCTCTTGTCCTCGAACAGGCGGAACTGTTCCCTCTCCATGCCGGTGACTACCTGGTTGAGCGGCGTCGTGACCGTCACCGGGATGAGCACCAGGTTGGCGTCGATGCGCAGGTTGGGCGCGCGGCGATCGGTGGTCTCGGCGGGGGTGGTGCGGCGCGGCTCTATCGCAACTCGTGGATTGGCTTGGCCCTGCGCGGGAGGCGCCTTCTTCGGCGTCTGGGCGCCTTGCTTGTCTTCCGCGAATGTCGCAATTGCAGCGACACCGGCAATCGCCAGGAGCGTTCCGATTTGCCAGGACCGTACGGGCATCCTCGATCTCCTCCGCTCGGTGACCTGACTGAGTATAACACGCTGGTCCAATGGGCCGGATGTAAAGAATTCAGGCGCACGAGTACGATTTCCGGCGCCCGCCACGCAGCCTACTTCCGGTGTTGATAACAGTAGCTGGCGCCCTTGACCGCGGTCCGCGAGCACTGCACGCCCTTCTGGGTCAGCGCCGCGCAGCGGCGGACGGGAGGTGGAACAGCGGCGGGTTTCGCCTTCGCCGGCTTCGGCGGCGTCACCGAGGGCGCGGGTATCGGCGCCGGCGCCAGGCCGTCGACCGTCTCCTGCATCGTCGCCAGCTTCGCCTGCGTGTCCTTGAGCGACTGATCGAGCGATGCGATCGAGTCCTTCAGCGCGGCCGGGTCGGTGGTCACCAGCGCGGGCACCGCCGAGGCGCCCGTCGCGAACGACTTGCTGACGATGGTTCCCGCCGAGCAAGTCGTGAATGCCGCCGAGCAGCCGGTGAACGAGTAGTAGAGGACGGTGCAGGCGCCGTTGGCTTCCGTCCGCGACGGCTCGCCGAAGGAGCGCTCCAGGTCGGCGCGCCTGGTGGCGCCGTCCTGCCAGGTGGCGTTGACGCGGGTGAACTTCTCCTGCCAGTCCGAGCAGGTAGTCGGCGCTTGCGCGGCGGCGCGGCCGGCCGTCGCCAGGAATGCCACAAGGCAGTGGATTCCGGAAGCTCGGTGGAGCTTCATGGCTTCGTCGCGCACTAATGATATACCGGGTCGGGTGGAGTGTCACTCCCCCGCCAAAACGAGAGGGCTATTCCAGCACCACCCGCGCGATCCGCTGCGCCAGCGGGGCCAGGCCGCCGCGCTCCAGATTGCACATCAGCGCGACCACCACACCTTCGCGCGGCAGCATCGCCAGGACTGTCGACGTGCCCTGCTGCCCGCCGGTGTGCAGCACCAACTGGCGCTGGTCGAGGCGTCCGACATTCCACCCCAGGCCGTATTGCGACTCCGTGCCGTCGCGCAGTTTCTGGCGCGCGAACATCAGCGCCACCGTCTCCGGCTTCAGCAGCTTGCCCTGCCGCACCGCCAGCGCGAAGCGCGTCAGGTCGTCGACGGTCGATGACATGCCGCCGCCCGGAATCTTGTTGCTGGTGTCGGCCAGCGCGCAGTTCTCCAGTTGCCCGGTGGCGTAGCGGCGATAGCCGCGCGCGCGGTTCGGCACGATGGCGTGGACGTCGTCGGCCACGATGCGGGACATGCCGGCCGGAGCGAAGACCTGCTCCTTCAGATAATCCATGAAGCGCGCGCCGGCCGCCGCCTCCACCACGGCGCCGAGCAGCACATAGCCGTAGGTGGTGTAGTTGAAGCGCGTGCCCGGCTCGGCGACCAGGGCGTCGCGCTGGAAGATCGCCAGCGGATCGAGGAGGTTGAGATACCGGCGCGTGCTGTTGACCTCTTCCTCGGAGTTGTAATGCCGGATGCCGCCCAGATGGCCGAGGAGTTGCCGGGAGCTAATCGGCCAGGGCTTCTGCGGGAACGACGGCACGTACTTCTGCACCGGCGCGTCCAGGTCGAGCCGGCCTTTCTCATAAAGCTGCATCGCGGCGACCGCGGTGATCGGCTTTGAAATCGACCCCAGGCGGTAGACGGTCGCGGCCTTGGCGGGGACGTTGTTCTCGACGTCGGAGAAACCGTAGCCGTTCGACCAGCGCCACTCGCCCCCGGTGGCGATCGATGCCGAGAGGGCCGGAATCCCCTGCCGCGACATCTCCTCCGTGATGACCTTCTCGATCTCCGCGATGCGCTCGCGCGAAAGCGGCTGCGCGCCGGCCGTCCATAATGCAAGTGCCGCGAGGATCAGGAAGCGAGAGCGTCGCATGACCTTCAGCGAATCGGCGAAAAGGCCATGGGCCGCAGCAGCTGGCTGCTGATGTTCGAGACCACCTCGGCGTTGCTCAGGCCGGGCGTGGCGGCCAGCTTCTTCCACTCGGGGTCGGCGATGAACGTCGCCCAGGCTTTCTCGCGCGCGGCCATGTCGTCGAAGGCGAGCAGGTAGGTGAGGTTCGGCGAGCGCGTGCCGTAGAGCGTGCGCCCGAAAAAGACCGGGCGCAGTCCCGTCTTGCGGAAAATGGCGATCTCACCATCCTCGAACATCTTGATCTTTTTCTCGAGCGATGCGAAATTGTTCGACTCGTAAATGCGCAGCTCGAAGACACGCGGCGCGCGGCCGGGCTCGGTGGGCGGCGCCTCGATGGCGGGCATCGATTCGAATGCGCGCAGCAGGGAGTTCTCGGTGCGCACGTAGCCGAGGCCGGGCATGGCGTAGTAGTCGGCCAGCGCCTTGTTGAACTCCTTGTCTTCGCCTGTCTTCGCCGAAACCTCCTCGAGCGCCGCCAGAGAAGGATAGCCGACGATGTAGACGATCGTCGGCATGTCGGGCCCCAGCGCCACGTTGAAGAAACCCATGGGGCCGGCCCCGGCGCGGCGCATGGCCGGGAGAAAGGTCCTCTCCAGGACCTGCGACGTACGCTGCATTTGGTTGTCGAAGCTGTTGCGCAGGCGCATGTAGCGCAGTTCGATGATGCCGCCCTTGGGAGCGGCGAACAGCGAGCGGGCGCCCAATCCGGCGCCGGCGAGACGAAGCAGGTCGCGGCGGTTCATGATCTATCGATTCTCGACGCTGGCGGCGGCGGCGTCAAGGCACGTGCGCGGGCCCCGGGTTTATTGACTTCGCTCGCCACCCCTTGATACGATTCCGGGCACGCATAGTCCGTTGTGCCATACGCAACGAAGGAAAGCATCGTCGATGAAAACTCGTGTCCCTCTGTTTCTGGCGATCGCCGCGGCGGCCGCATTCGCGCAACAGGAAAAGAAAGCCCCGCCCGGCGCCACGCTCGATCAGCGCACGGGATCCTCGCGCGTGTCGTGGCGCGTGCGCACGCTGGTCGGCGACCAGCGGCTCTTGCAATGGCGCACAGCCCCGGCGGCGGCGGCGTTTCCAGGCACGACATTCCTGGACGCGGTCGCTCGCACGGACGCGCTGGGGATGAACTCGGTCGAAGCGTCGTCGGCGCAGAGGGTGAGCGGCGAAATCGCGAAGAATCTCGATGCGGGACTGAGCGGCGCCGAGCGGAGCGCCATCGCCGAAGCGCTCCGTGCGGCGAACGTGCGCGTATCGGCGTATCGTGCCGGGGCGTTGCCGAACGATGAGGCCGCGCTGCGCCGGACCTTGGAGTTCGCCAAGGCGCTCAACGCCGACACCGTGATCGCGACCGCCGACGCGAGCGCCTTGCCGCTGGTCGATCGCCTCGCCGGCGAGCTCGCGGTGAGCGTCGCCCTCGACGGGCGGAACGATCCGAAGACCGCCGCGCAGGGGCTTGACGGCCTGAGCAAGCGCATAGGCCTTGCCGCCGACCTCGGCGCATGGACCGCCGCGCGCGTGAAGCCGGTGGAGGCGCTCGCGCTGGTGAAGGACCGGCTGCTGGCGGTGACGATTCGCGATCGCGACGCCTCGCCGGCGCTCACCGCGTTCTTCCACGAATTGAACCGCCTCGCGATCCGCCCGCTGGTCCTGTCGCTCCATCCGCCCGCGGGATCGGACATGGCGAAGACGGTCGACGCCTTCGAGACCGCAATCCAGCCGGTGCTGGGCGCCTTCGTCGTGGCGGCCTCGAAGAACATGCCGATCCGCACGGGCGACACGCTGCCGGAAGACGTCAAGGCGAAGATCGACGCCGCGATTCCCCGTACCGCCTACGCCAAGCCGAAGAAGCCCCGGAAGCTGTTGGTGATCGACGCCTGCGTCGCCAACATGTCGCACAACACCATCCCGCACTTCAACCTGGCGATCGAGCTGATGGCGAAACACACCAAGGCCTTCGAGGCCGTCTTCAGCAACGACCTCGACAATCTGCGCTGGCCGAAGATCAAGGAGTTCGACGCCATTTACCTGAACGACACCGTCGGCGAGCTGTTCCCGGATCTCGAGATCCGCAGGAACCTGCTGCGCTACGTTCGCGAGGGCGGCGGCGTCGGCGGCTGGCACGGCTCGCCCTGGGCCTCGCGAAGCTGGCGCGAGCTCGGCGAGATGATGGGCGCCATGGACGCGCCGCATCGCATCGAGCCGGCCTACCTGAAGCTCGACGACCCCAAGAGCCCGATCAACCAGGCCTTCGACGGCACGGGTCTGGAGCACACCGAGGAGTACTATCGGTTCCACCACGAAGGCCCCACGGCGTTCTACAGCCGCGAGAACCTGCACGTCCTGCTGAGTCTCGATATGTCGAAGTCGCCGGCCGTCACGCGTCCGGACCGTAACGGACGCCCCTTCTTTTCGCGTCCTGACAACGACTACGCGGTGGCGTGGATTCGCAGCTACGGCAAGGGCCGCGTTTTCTACAACTCGATGGGGCACATGGCGCAGACGATGATGTCGAAACAGATCATGGGTCACGTGTTCGCGGCCATCCAGTTCCTGGTCGGCGACCTGGAAGCGGACACCACGCCCAGCGCAGAGCTCGCCCGGGAGGGAAAGCGATGAACCGGCGGACGTTTCTCGCGGCGTCCGGAGGCGCCGCGCTGGCTTCGGCGAGCGCGAAGCGGCTGAAGATCGGCTACACGGCGCTGGCCTGGAACGCGAACACGCGCGCCCCCGAGAACCTCGAGCCGGCGCTGAAGGATTTCGCCGAACTCGGATTTCATTCCTTCGAGACGTTCGCCGAAGTGCTCGAAATGCTCGACGCCAAGGGTACGCTCGCCGAGCTGATCGCGAAGTACAAAGTGCCGCTGACGTCGGGGTACCTGACTGTCAACGTGATCGCCCCGGCGCTTCGGAAGGAGACCGTAGAGAAGGTGATCCGCCTCTCCAAGGTGATCCGCAAACACGGCGGGACCTTCCTGGTCATCGCGCCCAACGGCGTGCGTCGCGCCGAATACAAGTTCGCCGAGCACAGGGACCATATCGTGGCCTCGCTCAACGACTATTCGAAGGCCATCAACGACGCCGGTCTCGGCACGGGACTGCACCAGCACACCGGAACGGCGGTCGATTCGGAAGAAGAGGTCTACACGGTGATGCGGGCGGTCGACACGCGGCACTGCAAGTTCGCGCCCGACGTCGGGCAGTTGCAGAAGGGCGGGACGGACGCGCTGAAAGTGGTCAAGGATTTCGCGTCGATTCTCGTCCATATGCACCTGAAGGATTTCATCGGCGGCCAGTATTTCGCCGGGTACTGTCCGCTCGGTCAGGGCAAAGTCGACTTGGCGGGTATCCTCGACACCATGGAGAAGCAGAGCCATCCGGTGAATATCATGGTGGAGCTGGATCGCGCCGCCACCACACCGGTCAGCGCGCGTGAGACGGCCGACATCAGCAAGGCCTTCCTGTTGAAGCAGGGTTACACTTTCCGTGCGTAGCGCGCTGGTCCTGCTCGTCCTCCCGCTCTCCGCACAAGCCCCCTACACGACGTGGAAAGACTACGCCGGCGGGCCCGACTCGATGCAGTACTCGGCGCTCCGGCAGATCACGCGCGCCAACGTCTCGCGCCTGGAACTGGCGTGGTTTCACCCGACGCCGGGCGACACCGTCGCGTTCAATCCCGTGATCGTCGACAACGTGATGTTTATCCTCACCGGCGCCCGCGAACTGGCCGCAATTGACGCCGCCACGGGCAAGCGCATCTGGACCCACAAGGTCGACGGCAACCCCGCCGAGCGCGGCGTCAACTACTGGGAGAGCAAGGATCGCTCCGACCGCCGGATTCTCTATGTCTCCGGCGGCTACCTGCGCGAGATCAACGCCAGGACGGGAGTCACGATCAACACCTTCGGCAACGACGGCAAGGTCGACCTGCGCGAGGGACTCGGGCGCGATCCGCGCAGCATTCGCGGGATTCAGAGCAAAAATCCGGGGCGCGTTTTCGAGAATCTCGTGATTCTCGGCTCCGCGCCGGGCGAAGGCTGGGGGTCGCCGCCGGGCGACATTCGCGCCTACGATGTCATCACCGGCAAGCTGACCTGGACCTTCCACACGATTCCGCGACCCGGCGAGTTCGGGTACGACACCTGGCCGCCGGAGGCCTACAAATTCGCCGGCGGCGCCAACAACTGGGGCGAGATGACGCTCGACGAAAAGCGCGGCATCATCTATATACCGCTCGGGTCGCCGACCGCCGACCTCTACGGCGCCGACCGCAAGGGAGCGAATCTGTTCGGCAACTGCCTGGTGGCGCTCAACGCGCGCACCGGCGAACGCCTTTGGCATTTCCAGGCAGTCCACCACGATCTCTGGGACTACGACCTGACCACCGCGCCGAAGCTCCTCACGGTGCGGCACAACGGCAGGAAGGTCGATATCGTCGCGCAGGCGGCCAAGCACGGGTCCCTCTACGTGTTCGACCGCGTGACGGGCGCGCCGTTGTGGCCGATCGAGGAGCGAAGCGTTCCGAAGAGCGAAGTCCCCGGCGAAGCCTCCTGGCCGACGCAGCCGTTTCCGACGAAGCCGCCGGCGTTTTCGCGGCAGAGATTCTCTCCCGGCGAGGTGAATCCTCATCTCGACGCCGCGGAGCGCGACAAGCTGCGCGAGACGCTGCTGGCGGCGGCGAACGAGGGCGTGTTCACTCCGTCGAGCCACCTGCGGAATCACATCCAGATTCCGGGCGCTTTCGGAGGAGGAAACTGGGGCGCCGCCGCGGCCGATCCCGCGACCGGCATGTACTATATCCGCGCCTACGACGCCCCCAGCATCCGGCGCCTTTCCGAGCGCCTGCCCGGTCCCCGGCTCCCGCCCGACGCCACGGCCGAACAGCGCGGACACGCCGTCTACATCCAGCACTGCATCACTTGCCACACGGCCGAGCGCATCAACATGTCGACGCCGCGCGACAAGGGAGTCGACGTATTCACGCGCACGGTTCGCAACGGCCGCGCGGCGATGCCGCCGTTCGACCAGGAGATCCTGCGTCCGCGCGACCTCGAAACGCTGATCGCGTTTCTCGGTAATCCCGCCGCGGGCGCGCTTCCGCCGGCGCCGCCGCGGCTTCCCTCTTCGGGTCCCGAGCGGCCCGAGGGACTGCGCGGATTCAACGGACCCTTCGGCGCGCAGTGGCTCTCGAGCGGCGGCCTGCCGGCGATCGGACCGCCCTGGTCGGAACTGGTCGCCTACGACTTGAATGAAGGAACCATCAAATGGCGCGTGCCGATCGGCAACATTCCGGCGCTCGCGGCCAGAGGGATCACGGGCACGGGCGGTTACCGGCCGCGGAACGGCCCGGTCGTCACCGCGGGCGGGCTGGTGTTTCTCGCGACCGGCGGGGATCGCACGCTCCGCGCTTACGACAAGGACAACGGCAAGCTGCTTTGGGAAAAGCCGCTCGAGGCGAATCCGGACGGAATTCCGTCGGTGTACGAGGCCGGCGGGCGGCAGTATGTCGTCTTCTATGTCGCGGGCGACACCGGCGGCGGGTCGCGCACACCGGCGATGTTCCAGGCGGGCAAGCAGGAGGCGCAGGGCTATTACGCCTTCGCGCTGCCGCGCGCCGCAAGCCCGGCTCAGTCCGCCCGGTAAGCGATTACTGTACAATAGCGGCGCGGGCTTCAGGATGCGCCGAATGCTCCTCGTCGTCGGGCTGTTTGCGCCAGCGGCGCGCGCGCAGGACGCCGCCTACGAGCGCACCGTGAGCCCCTTCGTCGCCACGCATTGCACGGCGTGCCATAACGAAAAACTCAAGACCGGGAATCTCAACCTCACCTCAGCGCCCGGCCCGGAGACCTGGCTCAAGGTTCACGACAAGCTGACCACAGGGAAAATGCCCCCGCCGGGTCAGCCCGTGCCGCCGAAGCAGGAAATCGCGGCGGTGACGAAATGGATCGAGGAACTCCTGCGGCGATCGGGCGTCGAGCGCCTCGGCCGCCCCGGCCGCGTCACCGCACGGCGCCTCAATCGCGTCGAGTACAACAACACCATCCGCGATCTCCTCGGCGTGCACCTTCGACCCGCCGACGACTTCCCGGTCGACGACTCAGGCTACGGCTTCGACAACATCGGCGACGTGCTCACCGTCTCGCCCATGCTGATGGAGAAGTACATGGCCGCCGCTCGCCGCGTCTCTCGCGCGGCCGTCTATGGTGAGCCGTATCCGGCGAAGCCGACGGTGCTGGCGCGGCTCATGGCGCGGCGATCCTACGACGGCGGCGCGGTCACCGGGTCCGACTACCTGCCGTACTCGATGCGCGGGGCGCTCTACGGCGCCTGGCGGTTTCCCGTCGACGCCGAGTACGAGCTGCGCTTCCGCGTGATGAACCTGCGCAACGAAGCCGCCGCCGAGCGCGGTCCGCGCCTGCGCGACGCAGCAGGAACGTCGGCGTCCGAGCGGCTCAAGGCTTATCTGGAGCGCGAGCGGGAGGCCGCGCCGCCGCTCAAGCTTGTGCTGACGGTGGACGGCGAGACGCGGCTCACCGGCGTCATCGAAGGCAACATGGATTACGACTACGACCGCGGCGAGTTCGTCGCGCGCGTGCCGCTGAAGGCGGGAGAACATTTCCTGCGTGCTTCGTTTCCGGAGCTGACCGCGCTCGACGATCCGCGCAAGCACCTCAACCCCGACCGCCGCCGCAAAGTCTTCGTCGATTACCTGGACATTGTCGGGCCGCACAGCCCCGCCGCCGCGGCGCCGGCGAGCTATCGCCGCGTGTTCGTCTGCGGCCACGCGCCGGGGAAGCACGAGGCGGCCTGCCCGCGCGCCATCCTGCGCGATCTCGCGCGACGGGCCTACCGGCGTCCGCCGGAGGACGGCGAGGTGGAGCGGCTCGAGCGGCTGGCCGCATCGGTTCGCGCCGATGGAGAGAGCTTCGAGGAGTCGATTCGCGTCGCGCTTCAGGCGGTGCTGGTGTCGCCCAAGTTCCTGTTCCGCGTGGAGCGGGACCCCGACGGTGCGGCGCGGCCCGTCGGCGATTTCGAGCTGGCGTCGCGCCTCTCGTATTTCCTGTGGGCCAGCACGCCCGACGACGAGCTTCTCTCCGCGGCAGTCGACGGGCGGCTGAAACGGCCGGAAGCCGTCGACACGCAGGTCCGGCGCATGCTCGCCGATCCGCGATCGCGCGCCCTGGTCGACGACTTCGCCTGGCAGTGGCTCCAGCTTCGCGACCTGGAGCGCCGGCGTCCGAGTCCGCAGCATTTTCCGGCGCTCGACGACGAGCTGCTCGACGCCATGCTCCGCGAGACGCGCCTGTTCGTCGAGGCGATGATCCGCGAGGACCGCAGCGTTCTCGAATTCCTGGACGCGCCCTTCACCTGGCTCAACGGCCCGCTGGCGCGGCACTACCGGATCGGCGGCGTCGAGGGCGAGGAGTTCCGGCGGGTCGCGCTGGAGGGCGAGCGCCGCGGCGGGCTGCTGGCGCAGGGCGCGATTCTCACGGTGTCGTCGTATCCGACCCGGACGTCGCCGGTGATTCGCGGAAAATGGGTACTGGAGAATCTGCTGGGCGCGCCGCCGCCGCCGCCGCCCGATGACGTTCCGGAGCTGGAGGAGTCGAAGATCGGAGTCACGGCGTCGCTGCGCGAGCAGCTCGAACAGCATCGCGCGCGGCCCGCCTGCGCGGTCTGCCACAACCAGATGGACGCCATCGGATTCGCGCTGGAGAACTACGACGCCACCGGCGCCTGGCGCACGCACGAGGGGAAATTCCCCATCGACGCCTCGGGCGCGTTGCCGGACGGGCGGTCGTTTCGCGGGCCGAGGGAGCTGACTCGGGTGTTATTGGAGAAATCCGATCTATTTACGAGAAATCTCGCGGAGAAACTGCTGACGTACGCGCTGGGGCGGGGCCTGGAGACCTACGATCGTGAGGCCGTCGACGCGATCGTTCGCGAGACCGCCGCCGGCGGCCACCGCTTCTCCGCGATGGTGCGCGGGATCGTCCACAGCAAGCCGTTCCGGATGCGGGGCGGGGAAGGAGCGAAGCCATGAGCCGGTCGCTGCCGAGGCGCACTTTTCTCAGGGGACTGGGAACGTCGGTAGCGCTGCCTTTTCTCGACGCCATGATGCCGGCCTTCACGCGCGCGGCCTCGAAGGCGCCGTGCCGCATGGCCTTCGTCTACGTTCCCAACGGCATCGTCATGAAGGACTGGATTCCGCGGACAGAGGGCCCGTCGGCGGCGCTGCCCGAGGCGCTGCCTCGGATTCTCGAGCCGCTGGCGCCCTATCGCGGCGACCTGATGGTGCTCTCCGGACTCACGCAGAACGGCGGAAGGGCGCTCGGCGACGGACCGGGCGATCACGGGCGCGCGGGCGCGAACTACCTGACGTCGGTGCATCCGAAGAAGACCTACGGGAAGGACATCCGCGTGGGCGTCTCGGCCGATCAGATCGCCGCGGAACGCATCGGCGCGCAAACGCGGTTCGCGTCGCTGGAGTTGGGGTGCGAGCTGGGGATTCAGGGCGGCAACTGCGACAACGGTTATAGCTGCGCCTATTCGAACAGCATCTCGTGGCGCACGCCGTCGACGCCGAATCCGCCCGAGGTCCGGCCGCGCGCCGTCTTCGAGCGCCTCTTCGGCGCCGCCGACGCCGAGCGCGATCCGATGCGCCGCGCGCGCCAGGAGAAGTACGACCGCAGCATTCTCGATTTCGTCCGGGAGGACGCCCATCGGCTGAAGGCCACGCTGGGCGGATCGGATCGCCGGAAAGTCGACGAGTACCTGACGGCCATTCGCGACGTGGAGACGCGCATTCAATCGAGCGAGCGGAACCGGCCGCCTGCCGCCCCGGAGACCCCGAACCTTCCGCCCGCTATCCCGGCGGACTTCGTCGAGCACGCGCGCCTGATGTTCGATCTGCTGACGCTGGCCTTCCGGACGGACTCCACGCGCATCGCCACGCTGATGCTGGCCATCGAGCAGAGCAACCGGCCGTACCGCGAGATCGGCGTGCCGGAGGCGCATCACGGACTGACCCACCATCGCGGCGATCCCGAGAAAATCGAAAAAGTCGCGCGTATTAACCGGTTTCACGTGGAGCAATTCGCCTATTTTCTCGGAAAACTGAAATCGACCCCCGATGGCGACGGGACGCTGCTCGATAACGTCATCGTCACCTACGGCAGCGGCCTGGCCGACGGCAACCGCCACGACCACCACAATCTGCCGACCGTGCTCGCCGGCCGCGCCGCGGGTGGTATCCGTCCCGCCGGCCGCCACGTGCGGTATCCGGACGAGACGCCGATGGCGAACCTGTTCGTCGCCATGCTGGATCGCATGGGCGTGCCGGTGGAGTCGCTGGGCGACAGCAACGGCAAGACCGGCTACCTCTCGGACCTGTAGCAACCGCTCCCTGCTGAGCCGCGCGCGTGAGCACGCGGTTGTTGGGGACTTTCGACCCGGGCTGCTAAGCGGGCCCCTCCCCGGGGCGTCAACTCAGCCGCCGGTGATCCTTGAGAATGCAGCGGTCCATCACTACGAAGAGACCGGCCTCGCGCGCCCTGGCCGCGGCCGCTTCGTCGGCGACGCCCTCCTGCATCCAGATCGCGCGGGCGCCGATGCGAATCGCCGCCTCGACGATCGGCGCAACGAATTCGGACCGCCGGAAGACATTCACGATGTCGACGCGCTCGGGGACGGCGTCGAGATCGGAATAGCATTTCTCGCCGAGCACTTCGTCGAAGTGGGGATTCACGGGAATCACGCGGTAGCCGGCGCCCTGCATGTATTGCGATACGCCGTAGCTGGGCCGGAGGCGCCGCCCCGAGAGCCCGACCACGGCGATGGTGCGGCTGGTCCGCAGAAGTTCCTCTATCGTCATTCGCTATAATCGGGCGGCTTGGAGCGAAAAGAAGCAGCACCCACCGCGCAGCTTCACGGTAGCACAAGGTGGTCGCGACCCCTGGCGGCGGCCGTGCTGCTGCTGCCGCTTCTCGTGCTGTGGCGCGACGACCGGCCGCTCTACTCGCCGCCCTATCACGCCGATCCCTGGTTCTACCTGGGCTACATGCTGAACCTGGTGGAGTACAAGCGCGACCTTTTTCACGGGCTCTACTACGGCGGACGGCTGTCGTGGATCCTGGCGGGCTTCGCGGCGCATTCGGTGTTTCCGCCGGTGGCGGCGAACGCCGTGCTGCATCTGGCCGTGCAGTCGACGGCGGTGTTTTCGTTCTTCGCGATCCTGCGGCGAACCATCGGCGAGCGCACCGCGTTTCTGGCGGCGATGATGTTCTCGGTTCAGCCGTGGTTGTGGGCGGCCACCGGATGGAACTATCCCGACGGCGCCGGCATCGCCTTCTTCCTGCTGGCGATGGCGCTGGCCGCTCGCGCGGGGCAGACTGGCGGCAGAGTCGCGCTCGTCGGCGCCGGCATGGCGGTGGGAGCGATGGTGTCGTCGCACCTGTTCCTGGCGACTGTGGCGCCGCTCGTGCCCCTGTTCTACCTCGCGATGAGTTGGAGGCGTGCGCCCGCGCGACGGCTGGTGGCGTCGTTCGCGCTGTGGGCGGGTGCGGGTTTCGCCGCCGTCATGATCGCCCTGGGCGCCGTCAACTACGCGCTTGACGGCAATCCCTGGTTCTTCGCTTCATCAATCGCGCAGGGCCGCTCGCTCGCCAGGGACTTTCGATTCACGCGCGGCATCTGGATCGGGGATCGCCTGTCCCCGTGGCTGTGGCCTTCGGTCGTCGGCCTGGTGGCCGCCGTCTTCGCGTTGCTGTCGCGCGGCCGGGACGCCGCGCCATCGCGCCGGCTGTTCGCGGCCTTGCTGCTGTTGACTCTCGCGTATTTCGGCTACTTGCAGCTCCGGGGCATGACGGTCCTGGCAATCTACCCGTACGCGAGTTATCTGTTGCCCCTGGTGTTCCTGACGGTGGGATCGACATTGATGCCGGCGGTGGAGACGATGCGGAGGAAGAACTTCGCCATCCTGTGCGCCGCCGCCGCCGCGGTCTTCGCGTCGACCTGGGCGGCGCCGCAACGCCTGCGGGAGTATCCTCCGGCGGGCGCGATGACTGCCCTTGGCGTGGCGACCGTCGCGGCGCTGGGGGCGGCTTTTCTGGCGCGGGGACGGTCCGCAGGCCCGATTCTCGCGGTGGCCGGCCTCTCCGGGTTCACGGCGATCGGACTCCACCACACCAGCAATCTCGATTACGTCGACGTTCACGGCCATCGCGCTCAGTTTGAACGCATCGTGCGGGTGCGCGAGAGGATCGAAGCGGCGCGGCAAGGACGCACGGTACGGTTCTGGTACGATCGCCGCGAGCCCAATTTTCACGAATACTATGCCATGAATGGCGTATATATGGCGGAATTCAGCCGCGTCGGCCAGGAGTTTCCCGAAAAATGCGGCGGTCCCGTCGAGCCGGGCGCCTTGATTGTTGTTCCGACGGACAAGGCCGGCGCCGCGGAGTTGGCGAGCGCCGCTCTGTCCGCCTGCTGGAAGCCCTGGGGCGTGCGGCCGGCGGTCGAGAGCGTCGAGCGCATCGAGGCCCCGCGGCCGTACGCGCTCGCGATCCTCCGTGCCGAGGCCGACCCCGCCGCCTGGCGTCCGCTCGGAGCCGTGTTCGACGCCGCGGGCCGGGGCCGCCTTGAAGCATCGGCGGCTTCGTTTCCTCTGGAACGCTGGACGGCGCTGAAGCACGGTGAGGAGACGCCGCTCGTTCGGGCCGGCGCGGATCGCGTGGAGATTCGCACGGCCCGCGATGCCTCGCTTCCGGCCGCGCAGTACGGCCCGATCGTCATCTCCACAACCGGCCGCTACCGCTTCGCGTTGCACACGCGCGATCACTACGGGCGGTTTCTCTTCGCCATCGTGAAGAACCCGGGCTTCCTGCTCCTGGGCGGCGACGGCGAGGGCCGCCGCGTGGGCGAACGCCGCGAGAACGCGCTCTGGCTCGACCTCAAGGCCGGCGACGAGATCGCGCTGGTCGTCAGCAACCACGATGTGTGGGGTTACGGCGCGGCCCGGCTGGCGATCGTGCGGGTCGAGGCGGCGTTGATTGGCTTGGTCGACTAAGGAGTCAGCCGCAGCAGCCGCTGGAATCGTTCGACCTCGGCAGGCGTCAGCCGGCGGAACTCTCCGGGCTTCAGATTCCCCAGCTCCAGAAACGCGATCTTCGTGCGGCGAAGTTTCTCGACCAGCCTCCCCAAGCGCTGGAACATCAGCCGGATCTGGTTCTGCCGTCCCTCGGCCAGCACCACTTCGTACCAGGGATTCTCGGCCGACTTGGTGAGCTTCAGCTCGGCCGGCGCCGTCATGCGGCCTTCGATGAGAATGCCCCGGCGAAACTGCTTTTCCTGCTCGCCCGTGAGCCGGCCGTTGACCTTCACCAGGTAGGTCTTCGGCACGCGATCCTTGCGCCGCATGATGGCATTGGCGAACTCGCCGTCGTTGGTGAGCAGCAGCAGCCCCTCGCTGTGGTAATCGAGCCGTCCGACCGGATAGAGGCGCTCGTGCACTTGCCGCACGAGGTCCATCACCGTGCGGCGGCCCTCGGGATCGTGCGTGGTGGTGACGCAGTCGACCGGCTTGTTCATCGCCAGGTAGATCATGCGCTTCGGCGCGCGCAGCAGCCGCCCGGCGACCTTGATGTGGTCGCGGGCGAGGTCCGCCTTCGACCCCAGTTCGACGACCACCGCACCGTTGACAGTCACGGCGCCGGAGAGGATCATCTGCTCGGCCTTGCGGCGGCTCGCGACACCGGCGCGCGAGATGATCTTCTGAAGGCGCTCTTCAGGCATCGGGGGCAGGATCTTGCGGCGCCGCGGGCGAGTCTTCGGCGGGCGGGTCGACCGCGGACTCCTCGGCCGGAGCCGTCTCCGGCGGCGAGGGCGTCTCGTCGCCGAGCGCCAGGCGGCTGAGCTCCTCGAACTCCTTGAGCGTCGGCAGCTCGGAGAGGTCTTTCAATCCGAACTGAAGCAGGAAGTCCTTGGTCGTGCGATAGAGCACCGGACGTCCGATTACCTGCTTGCGCCCGGCCGTGGTGATCAGCCGGCGGTCGAGCAGCGTCTTCAATACGCCCGCGCCCTGCACGCCGCGGATCTCCTGCACCTCCGGCGCCGTCACCGGCTGCTTGTAGGCGATCACCGCCAGCGTCTCGAGCGACGCCTGCGAGAGCTTCAGCGGCGGCTTCAGCTTCTTGACGAACGCTCGGATCTCGTCGTGGTGCTCCGGCTTGGTCGACATCTTGTAGCCGCCGGCGACCTCGCGGACCGCCAGCCCGTGAGCGGCCCCGTCGTACTCGGCCGACAGCTCGGCGAGCAACGCCTCCACCTCGCGCGGCGGCCAGCCGAACGCCGAGGCGATCTGCGACGCCGGCAGCGGCTCGTCTGCTACGTACACTACGGCCTCGATCAGCGCCTTGCGCCGCAAACGTTCCGATTCGACGGCGGCCTCGCTCTGTGGCTCTGCCGCGTGCTCCTCCGCGGCCTCGGCCACGGCGGGTATCTCAAGTTGTTCCGACATCCTCGCTCTGTTCTTCCCGTATCGCCGCCATCATCTCTTCGCCGGCGGCCACTTCTTCGAATCGCTTGTGACGCCTCAACTGGATCTCACCGAACGGCTCGCGCTGCATCAGTACCAGCGCCTGCATGCGCACCATCTCCAGGATCGCCAGGAACAGGCAGATCATGGCGCGGCGCGTGCGTTGCGACTCGAACATCTCCAGCGCCGGAATGGCGTCGTGCGCGCCGATGCGGCCCAGGCGCTCGCGCAGCATGGCGATCATGCGCGGTACGGTGACGTCCTCGCGGCCGACTTCGTAGAGCGGCCGGTTCTTCACCCGCTCCAGCACCGTCTCCAGCGTCTTCACCAGGTCGTAGAGCGTCACCGCCAGCTCGCCCTCATCTTCGGCCGCGAACGCCCCCATGCCGGGGTTCGACCACATGGCCTCCTCGACCATGCGCTTCTGCTGGAGCATTTCGGCGGCGTTCTTGTAGCGCTCGTGTTCGAGCAGCCGCTCTACCAGCTCGCGCCGCGGGTCCTCCTCGGGCGACAGCTTGTCCAGCTCCGGGTCGCGCGGAAGCAGCATCTTCGACTTGATGTGGATCAGCGTCGCCGCCATCAGGATGAAGTCGGCGCCCAGATCGACGTTGAGCGACGCGGCCTGTGCGACGAAGTCGAGATACTGCGCCGTGATGCGCGCGATCGGGATGTCGTAGATATCGATCTCCTGCTTGCGGATGAGGTCCAGCAGGAGGTCGAGCGGCCCGTCGTAGCTCTCCAGGTGAAAACTGAGGGGGGAAGATGACACCGATCTTCCAGTTTACATGCGACCGCAATGACCGCGCACGCGGCGGCTTCTACAACTTCGGGTGCATCGTGTGCCACTCCGTCGACCGCTCGAACGCCAGCGCCGCGCGCATCGGCAGTCCCTCCCGATAGAGGGGTCCGGTGAACACCAACCCCTGCGGCCGGCCGCCGATGAACCCGCACGGAACCACGATCTGCGGATGGCCGGTGAGATTCGTCACCGAGAGCAGCGGCCCGCCGCCGAACGTCACGATGACGTCCCAGTCCGCCATGAACTTCTCCATCGCCTCGATGAGCAGCGTCCGCGCGCGCTGCGCCCGGATGTACTCCACCGCCGGGATCAGCCGCGACGACCGGAACGTGTTCGGCCAGTCGCTGGGCGCCTGCCCGCGGAGCTGGTTGACGCCGCCGTCGCGCGTCAGGTCGTCGAACGCCGCCGCGGCCTCGGCCACCAGGATCACGCGCAGCGGTCCGCTTTGGAAGTCTGGCAGTTTCACCGGCTGGAGTTTCGCGCCGCTCTTGCGAAGCGCTTCGAGCGCGGCGTCGTAGACCTTGCGCTGCTCGGCGCCCTGCTGCTGCCCCCCCTCGACGAAGCCGATCCGCAGCGCGCCCAGCGCCGACCGCGGCCGCCAGTCGAGCGGCGCGTCGACAACGGTGCGGTCCTTTCCGTCCGATCCGTGGATCGCGCGCAGCACCAGCGCGCAATCCTCCACCGACCGGCAGATCGGCCCGACCTTGTCCATCGTCCAGCTCAGCCCCATCGCTCCGTAACGGCTCACGCGCCCGTAGGTCGGGCGAAGGCCCACGACGCCGCACACCGTGCTTGGCGAGAGGATCGACCCCAGCGTCTCGGTGCCCAGCGAGAAGCCGACCAGTCCCGCCGAGGTCGCCGACGCCGATCCCGCCGAAGAGCCGCTGGAGGTCTGCTCGGGATTCCACGGGTTGCGCGTCATGCCGCCGAACCACAGTCCGCCTTGCGCCAGCGCGCCCATCGAGAGCTTGGCGATCAGCACGGCGCCGGCGTCGCGCAGCCGCTCGACGACCGTGGCGTCGTAGTCGATCACCTGGTTTCGGTAGGGTTCGGCGCCCCATGTAGTCGGGATGCCCTTCGTGGCGAACAGGTCCTTGGCGCCCCAGGGGATGCCGTGCAGCGGCCCGCGATAGCGTCCGCCGCGGATTTCGCGCGCCGCGCGTGCGGCCTGTTCCATCGCCAGGTCCTCGGTGAAGGTGATGACGCAGTTGAGTTTCGGCGAGTGCTGTTTCAGGCGGTCGAGATACATCTTCGTGAGGTCGACGGGCGACACGCGGCGCGCGCGCACCAGCGGCGCGAGTTCGGTGACCGGCAGGAACGCCAGCTCGTCGAGGCTCTTCCACGTGCGGCGGCCCGAGGTCCTCGGCATCTCGAATCGCGCCTTGCCGGCGGCGCGCGGCGGTGCCGGGTAGAAGCGGAACGCGGGCTCGGTGTCGAGCGGCACCGGAAGCTTGCGCAGCTCCTCGTGTCCGGCGAGGTTGCGGTTGACGGCGGCGAGCATCATCGCGCGCTGCGGCTCGGGGAAATCGAGTCCGATCGCGCGCAGGGCTTCGGCGAGCATGGGCGCGGTGACCCGCTGCACCGGCGGCTGCGGCGACTGCGCGCGCGCGGCTCCACCGCTCGCGCCGAGCGCGGTCATCAGTTGGATCCAGAGTCGTCGATTCATGAGGATTTCCAGGTTATCAGGGCCGGGGATGAACTATCCCGCTGTGGTAACTTGGCGACAGGAGGCTCTCATGCTCAGAAGGCGGAATACCACGGCTCGTTTCCTGTGCGCGGCCCTTTGCGCGATCTCCGTTGCCGCCGCCCAGAAGAAGCCCAAGGAACTGAAGCCCGGCTGGAACCTGTTCTCCAAGGACCAGGACGTCCAACTCGGGCAGGAGGCCTCGCGCGAGATCGAAAAGCAGGCGCAATTGCTCGACGACGCACGGGTCAACCAGTTCGTGCAGCGCATCGGCAAGAATCTCGCCGCGCAGCCGCAGGCCGACAAGTATCCGTACACCTTCAAGGTGGTGGTCGACAAGAGCATCAACGCCTTCGCTCTTCCCGGCGGGCCGACCTATCTGCACACGGGCCTGATCTCAGCTGCGGAGACCGAAGGCCAGATCGCGGGCGTGATGGCGCATGAAATCGCGCACGTCGCGCTGCGGCACGGCACCAACCAGGTGACCAAGGCGAACTTCATCCAGTTGCCGGCGTTGCTGGCGGGAGCGGTGGTCGGGGGGCGCGGGATTACCGGCCAGCTCGCGCAGCTCGGGGTGAGCCTGGGGGCGGGGTCGCTGCTGATGAAGTTCTCGCGCGGCGCCGAGACCGACGCCGATCTGCTGGGCGCCCGCATGATGTCGCAGGCGGGCTACAACCCCATCGAGATGGCGCGATTCTTCGAAAAGCTCGAGGCCGAGACCGGGAAAGGCAGCGCGCTCTCGCAGTTCCTCTCCGACCACCCGAATCCGGGCAATCGCGTGAAGGCCGTGGAGCAGGAGATCCGGATGATGCCGCGGCGCGACTACACCGCCGATTCCGGCGAGCTGCCGCGCATCAAGGAAATCGTCAAGAACGTCAAGGAACTTCCCAAGAAACAGCCCACGGCGCTCAACCCGGGCGATATCTCGGCGTCGCGGCCCTCGTCGAACCTGCGCAACTTCCGCGGGCAGGGCTTCGAGGTCGCCTACCCGGACAACTGGCAGACGTTCGGCGAAAGCAATTCGCCGGCGGTGACGATCGCGCCGCGCGGCGGCATCGGGCAGGACGCGCGGGGCGGCGTGCAGGTCGGCTACGGGGTGATGATCGCCTACTACGCGCCGGAGGGGCAGCGCAGCGATTTGCGGCGGGAGACCGCGACGCTGATCCGCGAGATGCAGAAGGCCAACACCAGCATGCGCGCCGGGCGCGAGGCGCAGCGCGGGGTGACGGTGGACAACCAGCAGGGTCTGCTGACGACGCTGTATTCGCCGTCGCCGTTCCAGGGCGAGACCGAGATCGACGTTCTCCTCACGGTGCAGCGGCCCGAGGGGCTGTTCTACATGATCTTCATCGCGCCGGAGAAGGAGTTCCGGCAGATCGAGGGAACGTTCCAACAGATCCTGCGGAGTCTGCGGTTCACGGGGTGAATCGGTACCGTTGGGAGCGCGCCCCGCGCTGAGCGCTCTCCAGGGAACATGCGTGAACGCTCCCTGGAATCAATGACGTGCTGCTGCTCGCCGGAGGCGGGTGCCGCACGGCAGTGCTCAGAAGCGACGCATGCGATCGCGGATACGCTTGGCGAGCTTCTCGATCTCCTCGGTCTTCTTGATCGCGCCGATCGAGAGCACGTGACGGTCGTTCTTCTCCAGCTCGATCTTCAAGTCCTCGGCGAGCTTCAGGAGCTTGCCGGCTTCCTCGAGCGATTTCTTGTGCTCGGCCTTGAGCAGATCCTCGGTCTTCGGTCCGGGTGGGCCGATCGGCTCCAGGTCGCGCCCGCGCTGGGGCTCCACGGTCTGCGCTCGCGCGCCGAGAGCAGCGAGAAGGGCGAGAACGAAACGGCGCGGTGTCATCTTCCTGACTGTTATCATAGCCCTCTATGCAGGCCGTCCACGTCGGCGTGATCGGGCTCGGCAACGTCGGCACGGGCGCGCTGACGATCCTCGCCGAGAACGCCGACCAGATCGCCGCCAAACTCGGATTCCCCCTCCAGGTGCGCGCGGTGTGCAGCCGCTCGGTGGCGTCGAAGAAGCTGCCCGCGGCGCTCGACGGCGCATTGCGCACCACAAACTGGCGCGAGGTGGTCGCGCATCCGGAGGTCGACATCGTCGCCGAGCTGGTGGGCGGCACCGGCGCCGCGCGCGAGATCGTCGACGCCGCGATTGCCGCGAAAAAATCGGTCGTCACCGCCAACAAGGAGTTGATGGCGTCGTGCGGGGCGGAGATCTGGGAGCGGGCCATCGGCGCTGGAATCAACCTCGCGATGGAAGCCAGCGTCGCGGGCGGCATCCCGATCCACGCCGTGCTGCGCGAGGGCATCTCCGGCGATCGGGTGACGGCGCTCTACGGAATTCTCAACGGGACCAGCAACTACATCCTCACCGAGATCGAGCGGCGCGGGGCCGACTTCGCCGACGTGCTCGCCGAAGCGCAGCGGCTGGGATACGCCGAGGTCGACCCTTCGGCCGACGTCGACGGCTACGACGCGCGCTCGAAACTCGCGCTGCTGGCGGCGCTGGCGTTCGGCGAGAAGATCACGCCCGCCGACATCCACACCGAGGGCATCCGCCGCATCACGCCCTTCGATTTTCAGTACGCGCACAAGCTCGCGCACACCATCCGGCTGGTGGCCGCCGCGCGCCAGACGCCCGAGGGACTGCTGCTCTCGGTGCGGCCCGCGCTGGTTCCGGCCGAGACGATTCTCGCCAACGTCCAGGGCGCCTACAACGCCGTGTGGGTGCGCGGCGTTTACGGCGAGGACACGTTTTACTATGGACGCGGCGCCGGCCCGCGCCCCACGGGCGTCGCGGTAGTCAGCGACCTGATGCGCGTGGCGCGCGAGATTCGATACGGCAGCCCCGAGCGCGTGTCGCCCTTCGCGCACGAGCGACTGGGCGAGTACCAGCCGATTCCGATCACGGCGCAGAAGCGGGCCTGGTATCTGCGGTTCCGGGTCGCCGACCGGCCGGGCATCATCGCGGCCCTGGCTGGTATCCTGGCGGAGAGGAACATCAGCCTCGACGCCGTGCTCCAGCTGCCCTGCGAATCGAAGCGGGACGTGCCGTTCGTGATCACACTGGAGCCGACGGCCGAGGAGCAGGTCCGCCAGGCAGTGGCGCGCATGACGGCGCTCGACTTCCTGCTGGAGCCGCCGCTGGCGCTTCCGATGGAGACTTCATTATGAAACGTTTCGTTGCGATTCTGTTTTTGTGCGCGGCGGTCGCTTTTCCGCAGGCGGCGTCGCACGCCAACACGCGCTACAAGACCAAGGAGGGCCGCGAGGCCATCTCGAAGACGCTGGGGGCGCACGATCGCGACGCGCGGCAGAAGCCGGTGGAGCTGATCGAGGCGCTGGAGCTGAAGCCGGGGATGTCGGTGGCCGACATCGGCACCGGCGTGGGCTACATGCTGCCGTTTCTGGCGAAGGCGGTGGGGCCGGCGGGCAAGGTGTACGCCGAGGACATCTTTCCGGACTTCCTCGACAAGGCGCGGGAGCGGGCGAAGGAGAAGTCGCTCGACGGGGTGGTGTTCGTGCAGGGCGACGAGAAGGACGTGAAGCTGCCGGCGGATTCGATCGACGTGGCGCTGATTCTCGACGCGTATCATCACTTCGACTGGCCGGCGGAGATGATGGCCTCGGTGCGGCGCTCGCTGCGGCGCGGCGGGCGTGTGGCGATCGTCGACTTTTATAAGGATGGCTTCGGCGACCCGAATCATATACGGCTGGACGAGGCGGACGTGGTGAAGGAGATCGAGGGCTTCGGGTTTAAGGCGGTAGCGCGGAAGCCTTTCGTCGCCGGACGGCAATATGTGGCCGTGTTTGAGAAGAAATAGGGCAGGATTATCCGGTTTGTGGTGTCCGTTATTGAGATTGGCTTCGTTTTTCACTTTTTACAAATCGATCGCCGGGAGGCATCGCTGGGCCGGGTTCATCGAGAAGGAAATTCTGGCCGCGGATGAACGCAGATAAACGCAGATGGGGCAAGGCTCTGCAACCGCTCCCTGACGGTCGCGGCTCAGCAAGGAGCGGCTCAGCAAGGAGCGGCTCAGCAAGGAATAGTAACGCGACGAAGATCGGGCGCCGCCGCCGAGGCTTGCACAAGGCGGGCGGATTGAGGCACTTGGCAGCGACTGGCGGGTCGTGACTGGCCGGAGGTCAGGCCGCGGCGACCATGCGCATCGACTCGCACATGCAATTCTGGGACGTCGCGCGCTTCGACTATCCTCGCGTCCCCGAAGCCATCCGCCGCACGACCCTGCCGCCGCTGGCCGACTCCATCCTCCGGCGAAACCGCTTCGACGGCGCCATTGCCGTCCAGTCGCTCGACGACGAAGCTGAAACCCGCTGGCTGCTCGAACTGGCGCGCGAACACGAGATCGTCGCCGGCGTCGTCGGCTGGGCCGATCTCGCCGACCCCGGTCTTCCGCATCGCCTCGACGCATGGCAGCGCGACCCGAAGTTCCTGGGAGTCCGCGCGGCGCCTCACGGCGCGGGGGTGAAGGAGCTGGCGCGCCGCGGCCTGCCGCTCGACGTGCGGTCGGCGCAGGAGGCCCTGCGGGCCGCCGGAGTCGCGCCCGAGCTGACGATGGTGCTCGACCACCTCGGCAATCCACGCCTCGCCGGCGACGGAGGGCCGTGGGCCCGCGAGATGGAGGCGCTCGGCGCGATCCCCGGCGTCTACGTGAAGATCTCCGGGATGATCGAGCCCGCCTGGACCGCCGAGCTGCTGCGCCCCTTCGTCCACCACGCGCTGCGCGTCTTCGGGCCGGAGCGGTGCCTGTTCGGCAGCGACTGGCCGATGTGTCTGGCTGCCGGCAACTGGAAGCACGCGCTGGCGGCCTTCACGCAGGCGATCGGCGCGCAGCCGCAGGAGATTCGCGAGAAGCTGCTCGGCGGAAACGCGGCACGAGCCTACCGGCTGGCGGCTACTTCTTCCGGATGCTGACTTCGCGGAAGTAGACGGTGTCGCGCTCGCCGTGGTTTTGCAGGCCGAAGTAACCGGAATCGGGCCGCGGGCCGCGCACCGGCTCGTACCACTGCTTGCGATCGGGCGAGGGGTGGCGGCCGTCGTACTCGTTGACCTTCTCGCCGTTGAGGTGCACGACGGTCTTCTGCCCGTCGATCTCGATCTCCATGGTGTTCCACTCGCCGACCGGCTTTTGCGGCCGGGCCGTCACGGCGCTGAGCGAGTAGATGGACCCGGTGGAGTGCCAGGCGTCGCCCGCGCCCGCGATCTGCACCTCGTAGCCGTTGTGGACGCCGTACCAGGGATCGGGCGGCGGCTCCGGCAGCCGGATGACGACGCCGGAGTTGGAGCGGTCGGCGGCCTGGCGGAAGACGACGCGGATGGTGCATCGGCCAAGCTTCTCCTTCGTGTAATAGAGCAGCCCCATGCCGCCTTCGGTCTTCATGAGTCCGTTTTCGACGACGAAGCGTCCCGGTCCGACCTGTTTCCAGCCGTCGAGATCCTTGCCGTTGAAGACGGGCTGCCAGTCGGCGGCCGAGAGCGCGGCGGTGGCGGCGAGCACGAGGAGCGCACAGCGCGGGGCGCGGAAGCGTACCAGGCTGCGCACCGTGAGGGCGGTCAACGCCTGCGCCCCGCTGCGTTGTGCGCGACGTTGACCGAAGAGGCGAAGCTTCATGTCCGTAACCTAACATAAGGGAGTAGAGAGATTCCTGACCGCTCCCTGACGGTCGCGGCTCGGTGACAAACACGGTCGCGGCTCGGTCTGACAAACGATGCCCTTCCGACGCCTCCGCCAGCTGCTTGCCGGCCGCGTGCACCAACGCCTGACGCGCGGCGGCTGGGTGTTCGCGGCGGCCAGCGTGCTGGTGGGTTTCGCCGCCTTCGCCTCGGCCAACAACCTGCTGTTCCTGCTGCTCGCCGCGATGCTGGCGACGATGCTGGTCTCCGGACTCGTTAGCCGCCTGAGCCTCTCGGGACTCTCGCTGAACTTCGTGCTGCCGGATCACATTTCGGCGCGCCGGAGGATCGTCGCGCGGATTCAGGTGCGCAATCAGAAGGGCTGGATGTCGTCGTTTTCCATCCGCGTGAGCGGCGCCGCCGAGAGCGTCTTCGCCGCGCCGGTCTACTTCCCGGCGATTCCCGCCGGCGCCACCGTGGAGGAGACCCGCGACGTCTCGTTCCCGCGGCGGGGCACGCATCGCGAGCACAGCTTCCAGTTCACCTCGCGGTTCCCGTTCGGGTTCACCGAGCGCGGCGTCGACGTCGCGCTGCCGCGCGAGATTCTCGTGTATCCGTGCATCGACCCGCAGCCCGGCTTCGAGGAGATGCTGCTGGCGCTAGCCGGCGAGCTGGAGGCGCGCACGCGCGGGCGCGGCCACGATTTCTACCGCATCCGCCCCTACATCTTCTTCGAAAGCGCCCGGCACGTCGACTGGAAAGCCACTGCCCACACCGGCGAGCCGCAGGTGCGCGAGTTCGCCCGCGACGAGGACCCGCAGGTGGAACTCTTCCTCGACCTCGATATCGCTCCGGGGCAGGAGTACTGGTTTGAGCGCGCCGTCGATGTGTGCGCCTTTCTGGCCTGGCGCGTCTGCCACATGGAAGCCCGCCTGCGCCTCCGGACGCAGGATTTCCAGCTTTCCCTGCCGACCGAAGGAGACGTTTATACTATCCTGAAATATCTCGCCTTGGTGTCCGCGAAAGGGAGCAGAGCGCCGATTGGTCCGCCCGAGCAGAACAGCTACCCGATCGTTGTCAGCGCGCAGCCGTCGCGATTCGTGGCGGCGGGTTGGGGCCACGCTCGCCTGGTTGGCCTGGACGATCTGCGCGACGATGGCGCAGACGCCGCCCCAGACTCCCCCGGCCGCGCCGCCTCCCGCCGAGGAATCGGGACTCGACCCGGTGAAGACCAGCATCACGGTCGTCGAGAAGCTGGGCGCTGAGGCGCCGGCGTCGATTTCCGTACTGGACGGGCTGGCCGTGCGCGCCATCCCCGGCGTCAACCTCGACGACCGGCTGCGCATGATCCCCGGCTTCAGCCTTTTCCGGCGCTCGTCGAGCCAGGTGGCGCATCCCACCGCGCAGGGCATCTCGCTGCGCGGTCTGGGATCGAGCGGCGCCAGCCGCACGCTGGTCCTCTGGGACGGCGTGCCGGTGAACGACCCCTTCGGCGGCTGGATCTACTGGACGCGGCTCGCGCCCGAGGAGGTCGGCCGCGTGGAGGTGTCGCGCGGCGCATCCACCAGCGTGTTCGGCGACCGCGCGCTGGGCGGAGCGATCGGACTCTTCACGCGCGAGCCGGAGCGGCATCGGCTGGAAGGCTCCTACGAGGGCGGCAATCGCAACACGCATTCGCTCGGCGCGGCGTACTCGCACGTGTGGCGGCGCGCGGCGATTTCGGGGCGCGGGCGCGGCTTCACCACCAACGGATACTTCATCGTGCCGGAGACGGTGCGCGGCGCAATCGACACCAACGCCGGCGTGCGCTTCGCGTCGGGCGATGTGAGGCTGGACTTCTTCGGCGCCAAGGATCGCCTCTTCGTCCGGAGCGACCTGCTCGTCGAGGATCGCGAGAACGGAACCACGCTCCAGCGCAACTCCACCAGCCTGGGCTCCGTCGCCGCGCAGTACTTCCGCGACCTGGGATCCAACAGCCTGTCGGTGACCGGCTACCACGTGCGCGAGGAGTTCCGCTCCAGTTTCTCGTCGATCGGCGCAGGGCGGCGGACCGAGTCGCTGTTTGCGATTCAGTCGGTGCCCGCCGAGTCGGTCGGCGGCGCGGGGATCTTCCGTCACTCGGGCGCGGCCTGGAACGGGATCGCGGGAGCGGACATCGTGCGCGTGGAGGGCTTCAGCTTCGACACCTTCTTTCCGGCGGGCCGCACGGTCGGCGGCGGGACCATGCTCCAGCACGGCTACTTCCTGCAAGGCGACGCCGGCGTAGGTCCGGCGCGATTCTTCGGCGGCGCGCGTCACAGCTTCACCGGGCAGGACCGCCAGTTCTTCAGCCCGAGCGGCGGCTTCGCGGTCGGCAAGGGCCGCTGGCGCGGGCGCGGGTCGGCGTATCGCAGCTTTCGCGCGCCGACACTCAACGAGCTGTTCCGCGATTTCCGCGCCGGGACCGCTATCACGCGGGCCAATGACCGGCTGACGCCGGAGAAGCTCTTCGGAGCCGAGGCCGGAGTCGATTTCTCGGGCGAGGCGGTTCGCGCCGGCGCCACCGTATTCCGCAATTCCATGGAAGACGTCATCACCAACGTGACGCTCTCGACCACGGGCGGACAGACCATCCGCCAGCGGCAGAACGCCGCCGAAGCCCTGGCGCGCGGCTTCGAGCTCGACGTGCGGCATCGATGGCGTCACTTCTCGACGGAAGCTTCCTACCTTTTCGTCGACACGCGCTTCAACGGCGTCTTCCGGACGCCGCAGGTGGCCAAGCACCAGGGATCGGCGCAGGTGACGTATATCGGCGACGACACGCTGGCGTCGTTCGGGGTACGCGCGTTTTCGCTGCAGTTCGAGGACGACCGCAACACGCCCGCGGCGCTGCTGCCGGGTTTCGCGACCGTGCACGCCTCGCTGCGCCAGCGGATCGCCTACGGCCTCTCGGCGACGTTGGCCATCGAGAATCTGCTGAACAAGGAATACCGGGTCGCGTTCGCGACTATCCCGTCGATCGGCCCCCCGCGCTTATGGCGCGCCGGGCTGCGGTGGGAAGGCAAGCTGCGTCCGTAAGCGGAGCGTTCCGCGTTATCATTCCCACATGCGCTTCGCTCCGTTTCTTCTCCTTCTTACCGTTTCCGCCCAGTCGCAGCGCCCGCCGCGGCCCGGCGAGGACTGGGTCGCGCTGTTCAACGGCAAGGATCTCGCGGGCTGGGTCGAGGTCGGCAAGGAGAAATGGCAGGTGGTCGACGGCGTCATTCATGGCGAGGCCGTCACCAAGGCCTACGGGTATCTGAAGACCGAGAAAAACTACAAGGACTTCCACCTCTCCATCCGCTTCAAGTGCGAGGGCGACGGCAACAGCGGCCTGTTCTTCCACGTCGACTTCAAGCCCGGCACGCCCGACGTCAGCCAGGGCCTGCAATTCGAGATCGACTGCACCATCAACCGTCACACGGCGGGCATCTACGGCGATGGCCGCCAGTGGATCGTGTGGCCCTCGCCGGAGAACGAGGGCGTCGTGCGGCAGAACGAGTGGAACGACATGCAGGTGCGCGTCGAGGGCAACCGCTACGTCTCGCGGCTCAACGGAGTCGACATGGTGGATTTCACCGACCCCTCGCCGCGCTCGCACGACGGCGCCATCGCGCTCCAGCTACACTCCGGCGGCCGCGGCAACATGAAGTTCAAGGACATCTACATCCGCGATTTGTCGAAGCGGTGAGTTACGGCGCGCGTCCGGCGAGCTGACGCGCTCCATCCAGGTTCCTGCGCACATTCCCGTCGGCGGGATTCAGCGCGAGGGCGCGCTCGAACCAGGGAATCGCCTCGGCGAAGCGGGACTGGCTCGCGAGCGACGCGCCGATGTTGTTCGAGGTCTTGGCGAGCGCGTCGCGTGCCTGGGCGTCGGCGGGCCGCAGCCGCAGGGCCTCGATGTACTCGTGCGCGGCTTCCTCCAGCTTTCCCGCGGCGGCCAGAGCGACGCCGAAGTTGTAGCGCGCCTCGGCGTAATCGGGCCAGGCGGCGACAGCGGCGCGGAAGTGCGGGATCGCATCGCCCGGACGGCTCTGTCGCGTGAGCAGGTGCGCGAGGCCGTGATGCGCCGCCGGAAATCCGGGCGCGGCCTCGAGAGCCCGGCGATAGTAGTCCGCCGCCGGGTCGGGATTCTCTTTCGCGAGCGCCGCCGCGATGTTGTAGTAATGAGTCGCGCGCGTCGCGCCGGCGCCGCCGATCGGCATGTGCGTGAGGACGAGCGCGACCGCGGCGATGGCCGAGGGAAGTTTCCATTCGCGCAGCGGGAGCCGCGCGATACCGCCGGCTGCGAGCAGCATCAGCGCCGGGGCGATCGGGAAGCGGTAGCGATCGAAGACGTAGAACATCGCGACGCTGGCCGCGTAGACTCCCGCGATCGCGTACAGAAGCCAGAGCCGCCGCCAGTCGCGGATCGTGGCGGCCACGCCGGCAGCCGCCAGCGCCAGCAATACGCCGAAGTCGAAGGACCGCAGCAGGCGCAGCAGCCACGACCACTCGGCGTAGACGGCGGAGCTTTCCGAATCGGCGGCCTCGGAGGCGTGGAACGTCAGGGCGAACTTGCGGGCCATCAGCGTCAGCCACTCGAGCGGATGCGAGCGAATGTAGTCGAACGCGCGGCCCGACCAGTAACCGGAAACCTCCGACGGGCGCAGTGTCCGGCCCGACGCCTGTTCGGCGATGCGCGTGGCGTCGGCGCGCTCGTCGGCGGCGCTGCCGTGTCCTTCCTCCAGCGCCGCGTAGGTTCCGGTCGCGCCGGCGTGGTTGCCGATGTGGAAGTTCGGGCCGAACTGCGCGGTGGTCAGCGTGAACTCGCCTCCCACGGCGAGATTGCGCAGCCCGACGGGAACGAGCGCGATCGCGCATCCGCCCGCGAGCGCCAGCGCCGCGCGCGGCTGTCGCCCGATCCACCACAGCAGGGGCAGCGTCAGAATGAGGGCGTTCTCGCGAGTGAGCGCCAGCAGTCCGAGCGCGAGGCCGCAGAGCAGCCACCGCCTGCCAACCGCCAACGCCAGCACTGCGGCGATGAGCAGGGTCGCCAGCGCCGACTTATCGAGCAAGCCGTCGAGGAAAACCGCCATGGGAAACACCGCCAGCGCCACTCCGGCCGCCGCGCCGCGCGGTCCGAACAGTCGCATGCCGGTCCACGCCAGCAGCGCCGATGCGATCGCGCCTAACGCCGCGTGCACGACCCGAACGGTGGAAGCGCTGTCGCCGAAGATGCTGTAGACGATCGCCAGAAAATACGGGTACAGCGGCGCCTGGTAGAAGACGCCCTCCCCGACCCAGTCGCCCGCGGCGATGCGCCGCGCCCAGTCGTGGTAGGCGGCGGCATCGCCGATGCGCAGGTCGAAGAAGGGCGCGTGAGAGATCTGCCAGAGGTAGACGGCGCGCAGGAGAAACGCTACGGCCGCAACGCAGGCTAGAACCCTTCGGGCCGGCGCCATTCATGTATGATACGATTCCGTCTCGCCTGCGCATGGCGCGTTGCGTCATTCGCAATCGGGGCGAACGTAACGGAGGAGGAGCGGGAGTGAAGTTGAAAGGAAAGGTCGCGCTGATCACGGGCGCGAGCCGCGGCATCGGCAAGGGAATCGCGGAGATCTTCGCCGAGGAAGGCGCCGATGTCGTGGTGAACTATATCGACCCGGCGGATAAGCCCGAGGAACTGGCGGCGTCGATACGTGCGCAGGGCCGCCGCGCGATCGCCGTGCGGGCCGACGTGTCGAATCGCGCCGAGGTCGAGGCGATGTTCGAACGCGCGTGGGCGGAGCTGGGCGCGGTCGACGTACTGGTGAATAACGCCGGCATCGAGACCATCGTGCCGTTCCTCGAATTGAACGACGAGCAGTGGACGCGCCTGGTCGACGTTAACCTGCGGGGCGAGTGGCTGTGCTCGCAGGTGTTCTGCCGGCGCGTGACGGCGGCGAAGCGGCAGGCGAGCATCGTCAATATCGGCTCGATTCAGGCGGCCAAGGTGCTGCCGGGCCGGACGCATTACGCGCCGGCGAAGCTGGCGATCGAATCGTTGACGCGCAACATGTCGGCGGAGATGACGCCGCTCGGCATCCGCGTCAACTGCATCCATCCGGGACTGATCGACACGCCCATGACCGAGTGGGTCATGAAGAACGACGAGATTCTCCCGGTGGTGCTGGCGCAGATTTCTCTCGGCCGCGCGGGCCGGCCGCGCGAAATCGGTAACGTCGCCGCGTTCCTCGCTTCCGAGGAGGCCAGCTATCTCACGGGCCAGTCGATTTTCGTCGACGGCGGATGGGTGGGCAAGTAACATGGCGCGGCGGCTGATCGACCTAAGCATGCCGGTGCACAACGACATGGTGAGCTTTCCCCGCGTGGTGCGTCCGGCGCTGGTGATGTACGAGACCTGGCGCGAGTTCGCCGAGCGCGTGGGCGCGGCGAAATATGGAGTCGACTGGCTGACGGCGCACTGCCTGATCGTGCTGGGCGACCACATCGGCACGCACATCGATTCCCTGCGTCACCTGCGCGACAACGCGCCGGGGCCCGAGGGCATTCCCCTCGACTACTGCTACGGCGACGGCGTGTGCCTCGACTTCCGCCACCTGGAGAAGGGCGCGGGCATCACGGTCAACGACGTGAAGACGGCGCTGTCGAAGGTCAACTACACGGTGAAGCCGCTCGACATCGTGCTGATTCACACCGGGGCGGGGAAGATCCAGCACACCGAGGCGTACCTGACGGATCACGTCGGCATGACGGCGGAGGCGACGCACTGGCTGCTCGACCAGGGCGTGAAGGTGATGGGCATCGACGCGGTGACCTTCGACCCGCCGGTGTGGGCCATGTTCGAACGCAAGCAGTTCTGGGAGGCGCACCGGGTGATGATGGAGCGCGAGTATTATCACCTGGAGAATATGAATAACTTCGAGTCGCTGCCGCCGCACGGCTTCAAGCTGAGCCTGTTCCCCATCAAGTGGGTGAACACGACGGCGGCGCCGGTGCGCGCGGTGGCGATCGTCGAAGAGTAGCCAGAGTCAGGTAGGATGTTGATGATGCCTGCGTCCGCGCCAGTCTACCTCGAGATGATCGACTTCATCGCCGGTGGCACGACTCCGGAATCCGTCGTCCGGTTCGAGCCGTCGCCGGAGGCAAGGCAGCGCGTCGCCGAGCTTATCGAGCGCGGGAAGGAGCAGCCGCTTTCCGGGGAGGAG
>CAZEVY010000049.1:0-36264 GCA_964515555.1 uncultured Solibacteraceae bacterium
ACGCTCGTCGATCGCCGTAACTTCCACCTGTTCCAGCCGCTGCTCTACCAGGTCGCCACCGGAGCGCTCTCGCCCGGTGACATCGCCGCGCCCCTCCGATGGGTGCTGCGCAAACAGCGCAACGCGCGCGTCCTGCTCGGCGAGATGACCGGTCTGGACTCCGGACGCCGCCGCGTCCTCCTGGCCGACGGCGAGGTCGCCTACGACACGCTGATCGTCGCCGCCGGCGCGGCGCCCAACTACTTCGGCAACGATGCATGGCGCGATCGCGCCGCGGGACTCAAGACCATCGAGGACGCCATCGGCATGCGCAGCCGCATCTTCCGCGCCTTCGAAGCCGCCGAGCGGGAACCCGACGCCGCGCGGCGCCGCGCGTGGCTGACGTTTGTCGTGGTGGGCGGCGGCCCCACGGGCGTCGAGCTCGCCGGCGCGCTGGCCGACATCTCGCGCGACACGCTGCGAGGCGACTTTCGCGCCATCCGGCCCGAGGAGTCGCGGATTCTTCTGGTCGACTTCGCCGAGCGGGTGCTGACCACCTATCCGGTCGCGCTGTCGGCGGCCGCGGAGCGGTCGCTGGTCGGGCTCGGCGTGCGGCCGCTGCTGGGAGTGCGAGTCACCGCGATCGACAATGAGTCGGTCACCGTCGAGGGAGCGAAGGGCGCGGAACGAATCGCGGCGCGGACGGTGCTGTGGGCCGCGGGAGTCGCGGCGTCGCCGCTCTCTCGGGTGCTCGAGCGAGGCGCGGGAGCGATGCTGCGCCGCGACGGGCGTGTGGCCGTCGAGCGCGACTTCTCGATCGCCGGACACCCGGAGATCCTCGTCATCGGCGACATGGCGTACTACGAGCAGGACGGCGCGCCGCTCCCCGGCACCTGCCCGGTCGCCATGCAGCAGGGCGACTGGGTGGCGCGCGCGGTCGCCGCCCGCGTCGCAGGCTGCGTCGCCGAGCCGTTCCGCTACCGCAACAAGGGCGATATGGCGACCATTGGCCGTGCCTCGGCGGTGGCGGTGCTGGGTCCGCTGAAGCTCGACGGGTTCGTCGCGTGGGTGTTCTGGCTGTTCGTGCACCTGCTGTATCTGGTCGGATTCCAGAACCGGCTGCTGGTCCTGATGCAGTGGGGATTTCAATACTTCACCTTCAATCGCGGCGCGCGCCTCATTACCCGCGACAGCGCCGCGCCCGGCATAGAATAAGGATCATGGTGCGGCTCACGGGACTCCTGCTCGCGACAGGCCTGGTCCTCCGCGCCGATCCGTTCACCGAGAAGATTCAGCCGATCCTCGCGCAGCGCTGCATCGCGTGCCACGCGCCCGCCACCCGGATCAACGATTTCGATCTGACTACGCGCCAGGCCCTCCTCAAGGGCGGCAAGAGCGGCGCCGCGGTCGCGCCGGGCGACGCCGCGTCCAGCCGCCTCTATCAATATGTGGCCGCCGGGAAGATGCCGCCCGACCGGCGGCTCGAACCCGCGCAGATCGCCGCGATCAAGGAGTGGATCGACTCCGGCGCCCCGTGGGGTCCGGCCGAGAGCATCGCCGTGACGCGCCCGCGCGCTGGGCTCGACTGGTGGGCGCTCCAGCCGCCGCGGAAGCCCGAGGTCCCCCGCGCCGCCGGCGCGACAAACCCCATCGACGCATTTCTGCTCGACAAGCTGCGAAGTAAGGGCCTCGACTTCGCGCCGCCCGCCGACGCCCGCACGCTGACACGCCGCCTCAGCTTCGATCTCGCCGGGCTGCCGCCCGCTCCGGACATTTCGAAGCTCGCCTACGGCGATCAGGTGGAGCGCCTGCTGGCCTCGCCTCATTACGGCGAGCGCTGGGGACGCCACTGGCTGGACGTCGTGCGGTTCGGCGAATCCGACGGCGGCGAGCACAACAACGAGCGCTTCAACGCCTGGAAATACCGCGACTACGTCATCGACGCGTTTCAGAGCGATAAGCCCTACAACCGGTTCGTCATGGAGCAGATCGCCGGCGACGCGCTGGCACCCGACGATCCCAAGATGGTGGCCGCCACGGGCATGCTGGTCGCCGGGCCGTGGGATTCGGTCACCAAGCAGATCAACCGCGACGAGATCATGCGCAAGACGCTTCGCTACGACGAGTTCGACGACATGATCACCGCGACCTTCGCCACCTTCCAGGCGCTCACCGTCAACTGCGCGCGCTGCCACGACCACAAGTTCGACCCCATCCCCACGCGCGACTATTACCGGCTGGCCTCGGTCTTCAACGGCGTCGGCTTCGGCGAGCGCCAGATCGCGACCGCCGGGCAGCGCGCCGCCCGCCAGGCCGCCGTCGCGCCGATTCAGCAGGAGCTGCGCCGCGTGCAGAAGGAGATCGCCGCGATCGAGGGGCCGGTGCGCGCCAGGCTGCTGCTCGCCAAGTACCAGGCGTTCGAGAAGGAGCGTGAGCGCGAGCCGCGCCGCATGCCGCTCAATCCCGTCTGGAACCGCAATCGCTTTGAGCCGGTGACGGCGAGCCGCTTCCGCTTGGCGATTCTCGGCGCGAGCGGCGGCCGCGCGAAGATCGACCGGCTCGAGCTGTTGCCCGCCGGGCGCGTCGTCGAGAACTGGACCGCACCGGCGGACGCATCGCCCGAGAAGCCCGTGTATCTCGATATCGAAATGGAGAAGCCGGCGACGGTCGCCGAGATTCAATGGTCAACCGACCGGAAGACCGCCGCGGGCGGCGGGTCGCTTTCGATCTACCGCTTCGAATCCTCCAGCGACGGCGCGACGTGGAGGACGGTGGCGTCGTCGCTGGATCATATTCACGATCTGGAGATCGTCATCCCGCGCGCGTCGGATGCCGAGATTGTCGCGGAGCTTCCCGCCGAAGCAGTTGCCCGTCGCGCCGAGCTGATGAAGGAGCGCGACGCGATCCAGGCGAATCTGGACGCGATTCCCGATGTCGAGACCGTCTACAGCGTCAAGCCCGACGAGCCGATGGCCGAGCGCATTCTGGAGCGCGGCAGTCTGGCGACGCCGGGAGAGCCGGTTACGCCGGGGGCGCTGAGCGCCGTGCGGGCGCTTTCGCCGGACTTCGCGTTCGATCCCAAAAACGAAGCCACGCGGCGCCTGGCGCTGGCGCGCTGGGTCGCCGACGAGAGGAATCCGCTCACCGCGCGCGTGATGGTGAATCGCGTGTGGTATTACCACTTCGGCGCTGGCCTCGTGAACACGCCGAGCGACTTCGGCTTCAACGGCGACCGCCCCTCGCATCCCGAGCTGCTCGATTGGCTCGCGGTCTCGTTCGTGGAGAACGGCTGGAGCGTGAAGTGGCTGCATCGCCTCATCCTGAGCTCGCGGGCCTACCGGCAGTCGGCGGCGATGAATGCCAAGGCGTACGCGATGGACGCCAGCAATCGGCTCCTTTGGCGCATGCCGCTGAAGCGCATGGACGCCGAGACGTTGCGCGATTCCATCCTGTTCGTCGCGGGCAACCTGAACCCGCATCGCGGCGGCCCGGGATTCTTCCTCCAGAGGAAAGTGGACCGCGGGTCGTACATCTACAAGGCGGTCGACTACGACGGCCCGGACGTCTGGCGGCGCTCGGTGTACCGCTTCGTCGCCCGCGGCGGCGAGCGAGTCTTCATGGACAGCTTCGACTGTCCCGATCCGGCGGTCGCCACGCCGCAGCGCGCCGCCACCAATACTCCGGTGCAGGCGCTGACGCTTCTGAATAACCGCTTCATCTTCGGGCAGGCGGACGCGCTCGCGAAGAGAGTCGAACGGGAGGCGGGCGATCGTCCGCGGGCGAGAATCGCGCGGGCTTACGAGCTGCTCTACGGACGCGCGCCGAACGACCGCGAGATGGAATCGGGTCTGCGGTTTCTCCAGACACAGCCACTGGCGATGTACGCGCGCGTGCTGTTCAACGCCAACGAGTTCGTGTATGTGCCCTGACGTCCGCCGCACTCTGAGCCGCCGCGAGATGCTGTGGGAGGCGGGCGGCGGGCTGGCCGGCATCGCGCTGGCGCACCTGCTGGCGCGTGACAAGGCGCTGGCGGCGCCCGCGCCCGGACGTCACTTCCCGGCCAAGGCCAAGCACGCCATCTTCATCTTTCTGCCCGGCGGCATCAGCCAGATCGACACCTTCGATTACAAGCCGGAGCTGGCGCGCCAGCACGGCAAACAGACCAAGGGGCCCAATAAAATCACGCCATTTTTCGGAAAACCGGGGACGATTATGGAAAGTCCCTGGAAATTCCGCCCGCACGGCAAGTCGGGCAAGTGGGTGTCGAACATGGTACCGCACTTGGCGGAGCTGGCCGACGAACTGGCGTTTGTCCATTCGATGACGGCGCGCAGCAACAGCCACATGCCCGCCATGCTTCAGATGGCGACCGGCTTCATCTTCCAGGGCTTCCCGTCGGTCGGCTCCTGGGTGAGCTACGGGCTGGGCGCCGAAAACGAGAATCTGCCGGCCTTCGTGGTGCTGCCCGATCCGCGCGGCGTGCCGCCGGGCGGCGTGGCGCTGTGGGGCAACGGCTTCCTGCCGGCGGCCTATCACGGCGTCATCTTCGGCGACCGCCGGATGCCGATCGCCGATATCGCGCCGGCGCGCGCCCTCCGGCCCGAGCAGCAGGCGGCCAGCTACGACCTGCTCACCGAGCTCAACGAGGAGCACCTGAAGCAGCATCCGGGCGACGAGCAACTGGTCGGCCGCATCAAGGCGTACGAACTCGCCGCGCGCATGCAGGTGAGCGCGCCCGAGGTCACCGACATCTCGGGCGAGAGCGAGTCGACCCGCGAGATGTACGGCCTCAACGACGCCGTGACGCGCGACTACGGCTACAACTGCCTGCTGACGCGGCGGCTGATCGAGCGCGGCGTGCGCTGCGTCCAGTTATTCAACGGCGGCCATTTCGGCAAGCCGCGCATCAACTGGGACGCGCACGAGGATCTCGTCGGGAATCACTCGAAGCTGGCGCTCGGCATGGACCGCCCCACGGCGGCCCTCATTCGCGACCTGAAGCTGCGCGGGCTGCTGGACGAGACCGTGGTCGTGTGGACGACGGAGTTCGGGCGGCTGCCGATTACGCAGGGGCTCGGCGAAGGCGGGCGCGACCACAACCCCGAGGGCTACACGTCGTTTCTCGCGGGTGCGGGACTGAAACGCGGCTTCTCACTGGGCGCTACCGACGAGCTGGGCTGCCGCGCCGAGAATCCCGTGACGGTCTACGACATCCACGCGACCGTTCTGCATCTGCTCGGCATCGACCACACGAAGCTGACGTTCTATCACAACGGTCTTCAGCGTCGGCTCACCGACGTCCATGGGCACGTCCTGCACGAGTTGTTGGCGTAGCCACTGCGCTTCTGACCGCTCGCTCACGCTCGCGGCTCCGCAAGATGCAGTACGTTACCAAGCCCTAACGTTACCAAGCCGCGAACGTTCCGTTACCGAGCCGCGAGCGTGAGCGAGCGGTCAGGGAAGGAGCTTGATCCGCACGTTCTTGTAGTGGACCGTGCTGTTGGGGTCGTGACCCTGAAACGCGATGGTCCCGCGTCCGATCACGCGCCCCGGACCCTCCCGCCCGCCGTTCCAGTCGGCCGGCTGCGTCCACTTGACGACTTCCTTGCCGTTCAGAAGCACCGTGACGGTGTTGTCGCGTACGATAATGTGCTCGGTGAACCACTCGTTGTCCTTGACGATCGGCTTGATGACGTCCTCGCCGATGTCCTGCACGTGATACAGGCTGCCGCTCTTGACGGTATCGCGATGCGTGGTGTTCACCTGCACCTCGAAGCCCTTGCGCGGGAAGCCGCGCTCCTGGAACTCGGTGTGAAAGTAGACGCCGCCGTTGGAGTTCGGCGCCGTCATCACGTCGACCATCAACTCGAAGTTCTTGAAGTCGTGGTTCCCGACGGGACCGTCGTAGAAGGCGTGCGCCACCGGGCCGTTGGCGACCATGGCGCCGTCCTTGACCTGAAAGCTGGCCTGGTTGCCGGAAATCTTCCAGTCGGTGAAATCCTTGCCGTTGAACAGGGAGATCCATCCGTCCTGCGCGTATGCGCCCGCCGCGAAGAGCATCGTGAGCATCCAACGATTCATAGGTCGCCTCGCGCCGATTGTAGCATTCGCGCGGCCCTCCGGTGATTCCAGAACCACCACCGCGCCGCCAGCACCAGCAGCGCGCAGCCGCCGATCAGCTTGGCCTCGAAAAGCCACACCGAGGCCGTGTCCGGCGGCGGGACCAGCGAGAGCGCGATCGAGAACACCGTCACGAACAGTCCCGAAGCCGCGCTCACGCGCAGGCCCTGCTTCCAGGCGCTCGCGAACAGGTACACGAACGGGATGAAGTACAGAATCAGCGTCATGTCGACCACCAACTGGTAGCCCGCGCGCAGATTCTCACCGGCGTGCAGCACCACCAGAAACACCGTCGACGCCGCGCCCTGCGCCAGCAGCGAGAAGTAGGGCGTCCCCCAGCGCGGGTGAATCGCCGCGAAGGCCTTCGGAAGATACAGGTCGATGCCGATCACGTAGGGAATGCGCGCGTTCCCCGCGCCCCAGGCGCCCATCTGTCCGACGACGCCGGCGCACACCAGAATCCCGAGCACCGGCGCCAGCGGCGGCACGCCCAGCGCCGCGGCCGAGGCGTCGCCCGCCTGCGCCAGTCCCGTCAGAACGCTGATGCGCTCGGGCGGCATCATCACCAGCAGCGCCAGGGTTCCGAGCATGTAAAACGCGGCGATGGCGAGCCCCGAGATCCACGCGGCGCGCGGGATGGTGCGCTCGGGGTCGCGGATCTCGCCGGCGAGAATCGCGCCCAGCTCGAGGCCGCCGAACGCGAAGGTGATCTGCGACCAGAAGTTCAGCCGCTCGAAGTTCCACTCCGGGATCACGTCGATCGGCGTCGCCGAGCCTGTCTTCGACCACACCGCGACACCCGCGGCGATCAGCAGCGCGCCCGCCGCGTAGGTCGCGATCGCGCCGATGTTGCCGACCCACTTCCCGATTCGGACGCCCAGGACGTTGGGCAGCAGCGCCGCCCACATCGCGGCGATCGAGATGGGGAGCACGTAGGGCGCGTTCTCGCCGAAGCCCAGCGTCGCCGCTGCCAGTGCGATGCCAGAGACCACGAGATTCGGAAAGAAGAACAGGTTGCTGATCCAATAGCACCAGCCGCACAGAAACGCCTGCCAGTCGCCGAAACTCGAGCGCGTCCAGACGTATATGCCGCCTTCCACCGGCATCCGGCGCGCCAGCGCCGCCACCGCCAGCGCCGACGGGACGAAGAACATCACCGCCGCGAGCAGCCAGAGCGTCAAGGCGCCCGGTCCGACGTGCGCCGCCGACGCCAGCCATCGCACCGCCACCACGGCGATGGCGTTGAACAGCACCAGGTCGCGGAGCCCGATCTCGCGGCGCAGTGTGGACATGCGGTTCAGCCAGTGTCGCCCAATCGTGGCCCCCGTGCATAGCCTTGTGAATTGGTCGATTCCGAGCGTAATCGCATCTTGCGCTTTGTAACCGTTCTGACATAATGGGCAACAGTCGGGTGGGGAAACGTCTCGCAGTCCCCGCGCTACTTAGGTTGGAACTCCATGATCGAGGTCCGAAAAATGAAATCCCTGCGACAGATCGGTTTCGCCGCGGTGTTTGCCGCGGCCGCATTCGCGCAGTCCTTTACCGGAAGCATCCTCGGCACGGTGCACGATTCGACCGGCGCCGTGGTGCCCCGCGCCAACGTCGTGCTGACCAATACCGGAACCAACACGCGCACCGCGGTGACGTCGGACGAGAACGGCAGCTACATTGCAGCGCTGCTGCCGCCGGGGCAGTACTCGATCGAGGTGAGCGCGCCGGGCTTCAAGAAGTTCGTGCAGGACGGCATCACCTTACAGGTGCAGCAGCAGGCGCGCCTCAACGTCGCCCTCACAGTGGGCGAAGTGGCCGACTCCATCGTCGTCACCGCCGACGCCTCGGCGCTCGACACCACCACGTCGTCGGTCGGCAGAGTAGTCGACAACCGGCGCATCGTGAACCTGCCGCTGAACACGCGCAACGTCTACTCGCTGGTGTTCCTGACGCCCGGCGTCGCCGGCTCGGTCGGCAACAACTACGGTGAGATGCGCTACTCGGTGAACGGCGCGCGGGCGCGCATGCTGGACACGCTGATCGACGGCGTGACGGCGGCGCACGCCACCGTCACCGGCTTCAGCGGGATATCCGTGTTCCCCTCGGTCGACGCCATCGAGGAATTCAAGGTGATGGGCGCGACCTACTCAGCCGAGTTCGGCCGCAGCATGGGCAGCGTGCTGAACGTGGTCTTCAAGTCGGGGACGAACCGGCTGCACGGCAGCGCCTACGAGTTTCTGCGGAACTCGGCGCTCGACGCCAACAACTTCTTCGCGAACACCCGCGGCCAGAAGCTGGCGAGCTTCCGGCGCAGCCAGGCCGGCTACACGGTAAGCGGCCCGATCCGGCGCGACAAGACCTTCTTCATGACGTCGCTCGAGATTCTGCGCGAGCGCTCCTTCGCCAACCGCACCTTCACGGTGCCGACCGCCATCGAGCGCCAGGGGAATTTCTCGGCGACGCGCGCGCAGAACGGCACGCTCATCACGATGTTCAATCCCTTCTCGACGCGCGCCAATCCCGCCGGCGGCTTCATCCGCGATCCTTTCCCGAGCAACACCATCCCGGGCGACATGTTCGACCCGGTGGCGCTCAACGTGATCAAGTGGTACCCGCAGCCGAACACGGCCGGCGCCGCGGTCACCAACGCCAATAACTACTCGCAGAGCGGATCGGCGGGCGCCGACATCAACCAGCACGACTACCGCATCGACCAGAACATCACCCCGACGCAGCGCTTCTTCGCGCGCTACTCGACGCGGCTCAACAAGTCCATCCCAGTCGCGTCGTTCCCCAAGGATCTGGCGATCGCCGAGGGCCGCATCGTCGAGGAGGATCACGTGCACGGGGCCGTCGCCGACTACACCAACACGCTGTCGCCGACCACGATCCTGAACGCGCGCCTCGGATTCGCGCGCACGCTGTATCTCTACAACAACCAGGGCCTCGGCTTCCTGCCGTCGTCGCTCGGACTGCCGTCGTCGGTCGACACCGCCGTCGACCAGCGCATCTTCCCTGCGTTCTCCACCGGCAACTACGTCACGCTGGGCGGCGGCGACCACCGGTCGAACGTCTTCATGGCATACACGGCGCTCGCCAACCTGACGAAGATCGTCGGCCGCCACAACATCAAGACCGGCTTCGAAGGACGCCTGTTGCGCGTCAACGTCTTCGAGGCCTCGTCGAACGGCGTGTTCAACTTCAACGCCGGCATGACGCAGGGTCCGAATCCGAACCAGGCCAGCGCCACCGCCGGCAATGGACTGGCGTCGATGCTGCTCGGCACCGGATCGAGCGGCCAGATCATCCAGAGCTTCAAGAACGTCGCCGTGCAGAGCTTCTATCTCGCCGGTTACGTACAGGACGACTACCGCGTCTCGAACAAGCTGACCCTCAATCTCGGTCTTCGTTGGGACATCGACATGCCGCGCACGGAGCGCTTCGACCGCATGAACTACTTCGACCCGGGGGTAGCCTCGCCTCTGGCGTCGGCTGTCCCGGGCACCCGCGGCGGGCTGGTGTTCGTCGGGCGCAACGGCGTGCCGCGCACCGACTCGCCGGCCGACAAGAACAACTTCGCGCCGCGCATCGGGCTCGCCTACCAGCTCACGCCGAAAACGGTGTTCCGCGCCGGCTACGCGCACTTGTTCGGCGCTTCGCACCAGGCTGCGCATGGAACCTTCGGCACGCAGGGCTTCCGCCGCGACCATCCCTGGGTGACCTCGCTCGACGGGATCACGCCGACGAACCTGCTGCGGAATCCTTATCCGAACGGCTTCCCGGCGCCGGTGGGCGCGGCCGACGGGGTGCTCACGCAGACGGGCGCCGGCATCGCCGCGTTCACGCAGGATACGATCGCGCCCTGGACGCGGCAGATGAGCGCCAGCATCCAGCGCGAGGTTCCGGGAGGCGTAGTGGTCGAAACGGCCTATGTCGGCACGCGCGGCTTCCAACTCTATCGCAACGGCGAGGGCGGCCTCAGCCTCAATCAACTCCTGCCCGAGCACCTGGCGCTGGGCTCCAATCTAAACACCCTGGTGCCGAATCCGTTCTTCGGGAGAATCACGACCGGCGCCCTGGCGGCGGCCACGGTGCGCCGCGGCCAGTTGCTGCGCCCCTTCCCGCAGTTCGACACCATCACGCCGCTGTTCTCGAGCGGCGCGTCGTCGTTCTATCACGCCTTGCAGGTCACCATGACCCGGCGCTTCTCGAACGGCTTGCAGTTCGAAGGGTCGTATACCTACGCCAAGAGCATCGACGACGGCGAGAGCCATCAGAACAGCTACGACATCCGCGGCACGCGCGCGCTGGCGTCGATCGACCTGGCACACCGCTTCGTGATGGGTTATCTCTATGAACTGCCTTTCGGACGCGGACGCAAGTACGGTTCGGGCTGGTCGCGCTGGCTCGATCTTGCCGCGGGGCGCTGGCAGGTCAACGGGATTACGACGCTTCAGGGCGGCACGCCCATCGCGATCTCGGCGACCAATTCGATCGGCCTGTTCAACCCGACATCGCGCGCCAATAACAACGGGCGCAGCGCGAAGCTGACCGGACCGGTCCACCAGCGGCTGAACCGCTATTACGACACGTCGGTCTTCAGCCAGCCGACGGCGTTTACCTTCGGCACGGCGCCGGCGCGGCTGCCCGACGTACGCGTCGACGGGCTGCGCAACTTCGACATCTCGCTGTTCAAGGACTTCGTCGTCGCGGAGGAGCGCAACGTGCGTGTGCAGTTCCGGAGCGAGTTCCTGAACGCTTTCAACACGCCGCGCTTCGGCGGTCCGAACACGAGCGTCACTTCGACGTCGCAGGGCGTGATCACCTCGCAGGCGAATGCGCCGCGACAGATTCAGTTCGGGTTGAAGGTGCTCTGGTAGAGGCAACCTAACCGCGCACCAGGGACTCCAGACGCGCCATGGCCGGCTCAAGTCGCTGAAGATTCGTCAGCACGCCGGCGAACAGGTCGCCGACACGCGCGAAGCGCTCGACGGCGTTTCTTATGTGGAACTGCTCGGGCCGCAGCGCGGGCGTGAGCTCGTTCCAGTCGAGCGGCGTCGCCACGGGCGCACGATCGTGCGCGCGCAGCACATAGGGCGCCGAGATGGTCTTGCCGCGCATCACCTGCAAGTAGTCGAAGTACACGCGACCCTTCTCGCGCCGCGCGACCGGGCGCGGCGTCGTGAACAGGTCGGGGCGCTCCGACGCCGCCAGCCGCGCGACGATCTCGGCGAAGGTGCGCGCCTGCTCATAGCTGTACACAGGCTCCAGCGGCACGTAGATGTGCATGCCGCCGCCGCCCGTCGTCTTCGGGTATCCGGCGAGCCCCAGCGCGTCCAGCTTGCGACGCACCACCAGCGCGGCCTCGACGATCCTGTCGTACGAGCAGCCCTGCGGGTCGAGGTCGATCAGAATGAAGTCGGGATTCTCCAGCGTCCCCACGCGGCTCATCCAGGGGTTATGGTCGATGCAGCCGAGATTGGTGATGTAGATCAGCGCGGCGCGGTCGTCGCACAGCGCGTACTGCTTGTCCTCGCCCGCCTCGACGAGCGACGCCGTGCGCAGCCAGTCCGGGAATCCGGTGGAGGCGTCCTTCTGGAAGAAGCCCTCCTGGTCGATGCCGTCCGGGTAGCGCCGCAGCGAGAGCGGACGGTCCTTGAGATGCGGCAGGATCAGGTCGGCGACGGCGTCGTAGTAGTTCAGCACGTCGCGCTTCAAGTAGCCGTCGCGCGGGTAGTACATCTTGTCCAGGTGACGGAAGGCCAGCCGCCGGCCGCCGATCGCGAGCGTCGTCTCGGTGCGCTTGCCGTCGAACAGCGGCGGGCGCGCGGGGTCGACCGGCGGGGCCACGGACGCCACCGCGGGGTGAAGCTCGCACTCGCGCGGGTCCTTGTCAGGCCGCAGCCCGACGAACACCGGCGCTCGCAGCCGCTGTTCCTCGGTCCAGGAGTGGTACTTGACGGTGCAGACTTTCTCGGGCCGCACCCAGTGGACTTTCTGCGGGATCGCTGGCGTTTCCGCAAAGGGGCAGACTTCGTTGGTCAGCGGCTCGAGCAGACGGTAGAGCGCCTCGATCTGGCGATTGTCGAAGCCGGTGCCGACGCAGCCGGCGAACTTCATCTCGCCGCGATCGTAGACGCCCAGCGCCAGGGCGCCGAAGTAGTCGCGCTCCCCCTCGGTGTAGCCGCACAGGACGAAGTCGCCGTCGTGCGTGATCTTGATCTTTAGCCAGTCGCGCGAGCGACGCGCCTGGTACTTGCTCTCCAGGCGCTTGGCGACCAGGCCCTCGAGTCCCTGCGCGCGGGCCGCTTCGTGGAGCTCGGCGGCGTTGCCCTGAAACTGGTCGGAGAGGCGCACGTTCGGCGCGGGGCGCGCAATCGCCTGAAGAAGACGGCGGCGCTCGACGAGCGTGGCGCCGCGCAGGTCGTAGCCATCGAGGTAGAGCAGGTCGAACAGGAACAGCGTCACCGGGCGCGACCGGGCGAGCTGTGCGATGGCGTTGGCGTCCGAGGCCATGATGCGCGGCTGGATGCGCGAGAAGCTCGGGCGCCCGCCTTCGTCGAGCACGGCGATCTCGCCGTCGAGGATGGCCGACTTGGCGCCGACGTAGTGCGGGAGCACGCTGAGTTCGGGATACTGGCGCGTCATGGCGTTGCCGTTGCGGGTGACCAGGCGCAGGCCGGATTCGTCGAGGAAGCAGAGCGCGCGCACGCCGTCCCACTTGATCTCGAAAGTCCAGCCTTCGCCCGAGGGAGGCTTGTCGGCGATCTCGGCGAGCATCGGCGATATGGCGGCGGGCATCGGCGCGGCGACTGCCCCGGCGACGCCGGCCGGGTCAATGGTCGCGGATGCGTCGGCGTGCGCAGGCATGTCGCGCGCGATCTCCTCCTGGGTGCGGCCGGTGAGCGCGCTGCGCGCGTGGTTCTCGATGTCCCAGCCGGGAGAGGCGAAGGCGTCGCGCTTCTTGATGAGGAGCCACTCGTTGCCTTTATCGCGACTCCCCGGGCCGCGCGGCTTCATGCGCACGAGGGCGAACTCGCCGTTGAGCTTGCGGCCGCGGAGGCGGAACTTGAAGTCGCCGCGCGCGAGCATGTCCTCGGCGGTGCGGTCGGCGGCGGGCTCCCAGGCGCCGGTGTCCCAGAGCATGACGCTGCCGGCGCCGTAGTTGCCGGCGGGGATGTTGCCTTCGAAGGTGCCGTAGCCGAGCGGGTGATCCTCCACCATGACGGCGAGGCGCTTGTGCGCCGGGTCGAGCGACGGCCCTTGGGGCACCGCCCAGGATTTCAGGGTTCCGCCGACCTCGACGCGGAAGTCGTAGTGGAGACGCCGGGCGTGATGGCGCTGCACGCAGAAGCTGTTGCCGGACGTCGAGGCAGGCTCGGGCGGCGGCTCGGGCGTTTTGCGGAAGCTGCGCTTCCGCGCGTACTCTTCGAGGGCCATCTTGTTCAAAATACAGGGTTTAAGTGGCTTCGTTTTTTCATTTTTACAATTCGGCGCGAGCAGCGAGCGGCGACCCGGCCGCACGGCGGTCGACCGCGCTCCACCAAGGCAAGGATAACAAGCGATCGGGCGGCGAAAGCAGGGGATCGTCCTCAGTTCTCCAGCTTGAGGACGGCCAGCTTCTTAATTGTCGGAATGTCTCTTGGCCCTTTGACCCGAAGCCGGACGCCCGTTCCCTCGGGGTACCTTATGGATTGCTCGAGTGCTCGGAGCCCCCGAGCGGACAGGCCACTTTGGCGCGCCGCCGATAGGGCCCTGTCTCCAAGAATGAACAGGACCTCGAAGCAGCCTTCCAGTGGCGCGAGCCAGAGAATCGTCCTCTTTCCGCGCATCAGACGCAGTGCCCATCCGGCGTTGGGCGAGTACGACTTCCACTCCTGGGCCGCGCCGTGTCGAGCCGCCATGCCGGCAACCAGCCCGTCCCAGACGGGCTTGGCGAGACCCAGCGCTTTGCTGAGATCGGCGTCAGCGGGCTTTTCAGTTCTGCCGATGAATGCGTTGGGGGCCGTTTCGCTCACGATTGCCGCTCCTTGGCTTCAGGCCAATGGGTGTGGATGACCCGCCAGTGCTTTCTCCCATAGACCTGGGTCGCGTTCCCGTATCTTGTCGCGGAGCCGTTGCTCTGCGCAAGTTGGTACGTCAGGACCGCCACATCGCGATATTGACCCACTACCAACAAACCAGCCGGGACGAGCTTCATTGTGCTTTGCGGTCGCAGGCTATAATTCGGGTTCAGACCACGCCGATTCCGGCAGCACGGACCGATCCGTTCCAGACCAGTGCACAGCAGTGACGTAACACGATGTCATCCGAATTCGGCCGGCGCCTGGTCAAGCGGCTCTTGCAGGACCACTCCATGCCGGTTGGTCAGCTTGCGCGGCGGAGTTCCCGAGGCGCTGGACGCGTGACCCTGACGAAGCGAAGGCCCACACCTCGACTCGTGACGGCCTCGATATTCGGCGCCTTGATCGCGCTCGCCCAGCAGGCCGCGCCGCAGCCGGCCCCGCGAGTGCGCGAACTCGCCAAAGGCGTCTTCTTCTGGCAGGGCGACCGCGCGACACAAACCCAGACCAACGTCGGCTGGGTCCTTTTCGACGACTTCGTGTTCGTCATAGACGCCAACTTTCCCTGGGGCGCGCGCGAGATCGTCGCGGAGATTCGAAAGACCACCAGCAAGCCCATCCGCTACGTCTTCGACACCCACTATCACGCCGATCACGCCTACGGAAACGCGGTCTTCGAGCAGGCCGGCGCGACCATCCTGAGTTCCGCCGCCTGCGCCGAGGAATCGCGGCGCAAGGGGGCGCGCGACGTCGAGAATCAGGCCAAGGGGCGCGCCAACGAGCCGCTGGTACACCCGGCTCTGGGATTCGAGCGCGGCCTGGTGATCGACGATGGGACGATGCGCGTCGAGTTGACCCACGTGGGCCCGGCGCATACACAAGGAGACGCGGTCGCCTATCTTCCGAAGGAGAAGATTCTGTTTGTCGGCGACCTGGCGGTCAACTGGACCCTGGGCAACAACGTGTCCGACGTCGACGCCGACCACGGCAACTGGGTTCAGGCGCTCGACCGGCTCTCCCAATGGGACGCGTCCCTGGTCGTACCCGGCCACGGGTTGGTGGGAACGCGCGAGACCCTTATCGGACAGCGCGGATACCTGGCGGCGATGCTGGCCGCCGTGAGGGCCGGAATTCGCGACGGGAAATCGGCGGACGAAGTGGCGAAGACCCTCGACCTCGGGCGATTCCAGCCCTTCGGCGCGGATGCGCAGCGCACCGCGTCGCAGGCGCGGTCGATGTATCGCCGCATCGCCAGTGTAGTGTCGCCGAGATAGCTCGGACCGCTCCCTCACCGTCGCGGCTCAGTAACGGGAGTTCGGAACGCTCCCTCCCGCGCGGAACGCGTTTTTCGTAACATAGAAAGACGATTCTGTTTTCCGCCTCGGAAGGAGGCCTCCCATGGCATCGAGCATCTGGAAGGGTCATCTTACGTTCGGACTCGTCTCCGTCCCGGTCCGTCTGGTGGCCGCCGCGCGCGGCGAGTCGATCAGCTTCAACCAGCTTCACAAGAAGGACCACTCGCGCATCAAACAGGTGATCTACTGCCAGGCCGAGGACGCGCCCGTTTCGCGCAGCGAACTGGTGAAGGGCTACGAGTACGAGAAGGATCGCTACGTGGTCGTCGAGGACGAGGAGATCAAGAAGTTCCAGCCGCAGTCGGCGCGCGTGATGGAGATCGTGGAGTTCGTCAAGGTGAGCGACGTCGATCCCGTGTTCATGGACGCGTCCTATTACCTCCAACCCGACGACGCCGGCGAGAAGCCCTACACGCTGCTCTATGAAGCGATGAAGCGCACCGGCTACGTTTCGATCGCCAGGCTCACGATGCACAATCGCGAGCACGTGGTGCTGGTGCGGCCCGGGCCGCACGGCATGATCCTGCACACCATGTACTACAAGGACGAGATCCGCGCGACCGACGAGTTCCGCACGGACTCCTCGCTGGTGAAGGACAACGAGCTGCAACTCGCGACCATGCTCATCCAGCAACTGGCCGCCGAGTTCAATCCCGACAAGTTCAAGGACAACTACCGCGAGAATCTGAAGGCGCTCATCGAAGCGAAGATCGCCGGCCAGGAAGTGGTGGAGCCGCCCGCGTCGCAGACGCTGGCGCCGGTGATCGACATCATGGAGGCGCTCAAGACGAGCCTCACGGCGCTCGCCAAGAAACCGGCGGGGACCGCGCAGATACCGCGCGTCCAGGCCTCGCTCGAGGGGATGCCGGCCGAGGCGGAGGCGCCCAAGCGCAAGAAGGTCGCGCGGCGATAGCACGCACAGCATGACTCCGATCCGCGTCGGATTCCTCGGCTGCGGCACGATCGCAGCGACGCACATGCGAATCCTGGGGCGCGACGGGAGGGCGATCATCACGGCGGTCTACGACGTCGACCCCGCCCGCGCGCGCGCCACCGGGGCGCCGGTCGCCGAGTCGCCGGAGGCTGCCATCGACGGGGCCGACGCCATCTACATCACGGTGCCGAATCGCCTGCACGCCGGATACGCGATCGCGGCGCTCGAAGCCGGCAAGCACGTCTTCTGCGAGAAGCCGATGGCGGTCGCGCGGGCCGACGCCGAACGCATCGAGGCTCTGGCGGCGTCGCGCCCGAGGCAGGTCTTTCAGGTGGGTCACAATCGCCGCTTCGCGCCTGTCTACCGGCGCGTGAAGGAGGCGCTCGCCGCGGCTCCGGCGCTCTCGGCGGACTTCAAGATGAATCGCGGCGAGCTGGAGAATCCGCCGTGGACCGCCGACGACAACGTCACCGGGGGATACCTTTTCGAGACGCCGATCCACATTTTCGACATGGCGCGATTCCTCATGGGCGAGGTTGTCGAGGTGGCGGCGCACGCCGAGTCGCTGGTCTACCCGACCATCGACACCTTCACGGCGCTGTTCCGCTTCGCCTCCGGGCGCTCGGCGACTTTCCGTTCGGTGGCCTACACGAGCTGGGCGTTTCCGTTCGAGCGCGTGGAGGTGTATTCGCGCCACTCGACCGTCGCGACCGAGGAGATGGACCGCGTAAGCGTCGCCTCGGGACTGAAGAATCCGGTGGCGTCTTGGGACTATCGGCACTTGCCGTGGGAGGAGCGCTGGGGCTACGTGGAGGAGGACCGGCTGTTCCTCGATTCGATCGCCGAATCGAAGCCCGCCGCGGTGACGGCCGCCGACGGGGCCTGGTCGGTGCGCATCGCGTTGGCGATCTACGAGAGCGCGCGCACGGGCGCTATCGTGAAGCCATGAGTCGTTTGTTGTGCAAGCCACCGGTGACCCAGCAGGGCGCGGGCTGGCCGACCATCTCGCTGCGCGTGGTGAGCCTGGCGCGGGGCGAACGCGAGGTCCTCTCGCTTCCCGCCGAAGAGCTCGTGCTGGTGTGGCTCGGCGGCCGCGCGACAGTGGAGGCCGGCGGCACGCGATGGGAGAACGTCGGAGGGCGCGACCATGTCTTCTCGGGCATGCCGCACGCGCTCTATCTGCCGCGCGGACTGGATCGCGTGGCGGTGACGGGGGCGTCGGAGATGTGCGAGATCGCGGTGTGCGGCGCGGTGGCGGAGCGCGATTTCCCGGCGCGGCCGATCGAGCCGTCCGTCGTCGAGATCGAGGTGCGCGGCGGCGGCAACGCCACGCGGCAGATCAATCACATCGTGAAGCCGGATTTCCCGGCCGACCGGATTCTGATCGTCGAGGTGTATACGCCGGCGGGCAACTGGTCGTCGTACCCGCCGCATAAGCACGACGTGCACGCGCCGCCGGGCGAGGTCGATCTCGACGAGATTTACTATTACCGGATGTCGCGGCCCGAGGGCTACGCGATTCAGCGCGTCTACACCCGCGACGGCGCTCGCGACGAGACGCTCACGGTGCGCGACGGCGACGTCGTGCTGATTCCCGACGGGTATCACCCGGTGGTCGCCGCGCACGGCTACGACTGCTATTACCTGAACGTGCTGGCGGGCTCGGCGCGATCGATGGCGGCGAGCGACGACCCGGATTACGCCTGGGTGCGTGGGGAGTGGAAGGTGAAGGACCCGCGAGTGCCGCTGGTGTCATGAATATCCGTCTCGCGAACGCCCCGGTGAGCTGGGGAATCATGGAGGTGGAGGGCTGGAATCCGCCGCTCGCGCCGGAACAATTTCTCGATGAATTGGTTTCGGCGGGATATGCCGGAACCGAGCTGGGCCCCTACGGCTTCCTCCCCACCGATCCAGAGAAGCTCACGGAGCTGCTGCGGCGGCGCGGCCTCGCGATGATATCGGCCTTCGTGCCGCTGCGGCTCAAGGAACCCAATGCCGACCTCGACCCGGCCCGCCGCGTCGCGCGGTTATTGGGCGCACTCGGTGCGACGCACCTGGTGCTGGCCGACGCCATGTGGCCGGAGCGCGAGGCGATCGCGGGCCGCGTCGAAGGAGGCCTCACCGATCGCGAGTGGTCTACCGTGGCGTCGAATGTCGCCGCCGCGAGCGAAGTTGCCGCCGCATCGCGCCTGCGTCCCGTTTTCCATCACCACGCGGGCACTTATGTCGAGACACCCGCGGAGATCGCGCGGCTGCTCGAAGAGACACGCATCGGACTGTGCCTGGACACCGGGCACTACGTGTTCGGAGGCGGCGACCCGGTCGACGCTGTGCACCGATGGGGAGCGCGCGTCGAGTATCTGCACTTCAAAGACGTCGACGCGGCGCGGCTCGACGATGCGCGCGCGCGCGGGCTCGGGTTTCTCGACGCCGTGCGAGGCGGCGTCTTCTGTCCGCTCGGCAAAGGCTGCGTGCGGTTCCCCGAGCTTTACCGCGCGCTCGACGGCATTGGATACGATGGCTGGGCGGTGGTGGAACAGGACGTCGACACGGCGGGAGGCGGCGGCCCGCCGCCGCTCGAGTGCGCGCGCGCCAGCCGCGAATACCTGCGGAGGCTGACATGACCCGTCGACTCACGATGGCGCAGGCCGTCGTCGAATTCCTCAAGAATCAGCGCGTCGAGCGCGACGGCCTCGAGCGGCCCTTCTTCGGCGGCTGCTTCGGCATCTTCGGACACGGCAACGTCGCCGGCATCGGGCAGGCGCTCGAACAGTCGCGCGATTTCCCGTATTACCTGTGCCGCAACGAACAGGCGCAGGTGCACACGGCCGCGGCCTACGCCAAGATGAAGAATCGCCTGGGTGCGCTGGCATGCACCAGCTCGATCGGACCCGGCGCCACCAACATGATCACCGGCGCGGCGGCGGCGACCGTCAACCGCGTGCCCGTCCTGCTGCTGCCCGGCGACATCTTCGCGCGGCGCAACGTCGCGCCGGTGCTGCAACAACTGGAGTCGCCGGCGAGCCAGGACATTTCCGTCAACGATTGTTTCAAGCCCGTCTCGCGATACTGGGACCGCATCTATCGCGCCGAGCAGATCATTACATCGCTGCCGGAGGCGATGCGCGTGCTGACGTCGCCCGCCGACACCGGGGCCGTCACGCTGGCGCTTCCGCAGGACGTGCAGACCGAGGCGTTTGACTACCCGTCGGCGCTGTTCGAGCCGCGCGTGTGGCGCATCGGACGATCGCGGGGCGACGCAGAGGCGCTGCGGCTTGCGGCGGAGGCGATTCGCTCGTCGAAAGCGCCGATGATCGTCGCGGGCGGCGGCGTCATCTACGCCGAGGCCGCCGAGGCGCTCTCGCGATTCGCCGTGCAGACCGGGATTCCGGTCGCCGAAACGCAGGCGGGCAAGGGCGCGCTGTGCTGGGACCACGGACAGTCGCTCGGCGCCATGGGCGTCACGGGAACGCCCGGCGCGAATCTCATGGCGCGCGAGGCCGACGTGGTGATCGGCATTGGCACGCGCTACAGCGACTTCACGACGGCGTCGAAGACGGCGTTCCAGAATCCCGATGTCCGCTTCGTCAACATCAACGTCGCCGAGTTCGACGCCCTGAAGCACTCGGCCATTCCGGTCGCCGCCGACGCGCGCGTCGCGCTCGAAGAACTCACCGCAGCGCTGCGCGGATGGCAGGTGGCCCCGGAGTATCGCGAGCTCGTCAATCGCCACCGCCGCGAGTGGGACGAAGAGGTCGACCGCATCTACAACCGCCGCCACGGACCGCCGATCAGCCAGGGCGAAGTGCTCGGCGTCGTGAATCGCGTGGCGGGGCCGCGCGACGTGGTCGTCAACGCGGCCGGGAGCATGCCGGGCGACCTGCACAAATTGTGGCGCGCGCGCGACCCCAAGAGCTACCACATGGAGTACGGGTTCTCGACGATGGGCTACGAGATCGCCGGCGGCCTCGGCATCAAGATGGCCGACCCGTCGCGCGAGGTCTTCGTGATGGTAGGCGACGGATCGTATCTGATGATGGCGCAGGAAGTCGCGACGTCGGTCGAGCTGGGCGTGAAGCTGACGATCGTAGTGGTGGACAACCACGGATTCTCGAGCATCAACGGGCTGAGCAACGCCTGCGGCGTCGGCGGCTACGGGACGCGGTACCAGGTCGCGGTGGACTTCGTGGCGAACGCCGCCAGTCTCGGCGCGCGTGCGGTGCGGGCTCGGACGCGCGAGGACTTCGAGGAAGCGCTGACGGCGGCGCGCGGCCACGCATCGACGTCGGTGGTGGTGGTGGAGACGGATCTCGAGGCGCGAGTGCCCGGGTACGAGTCGTGGTGGGACGTGCCGATCGCCGAAGTGTCGGAGGTGGAGGCGGTGCGCGCGGCTCGCGCGGCGTACCAGGAGGCTCGCAAGAAGGAACGCTATTTCCTGTGAGCCTCGACGTCGCGATTCTCGGCCGCATCGGCTACGACCTGTGCTCGGAAGAGCCGGGCGTTCCGCTCGCCAGGGTCCGCCGGTTCTCGCGATACCTGGGCGGATCGAGCGCCAACATGGCGGTCGGGCTGGCGCGGCTGGGCGCGCGCGTGGGCATCGTGAGCGCGCTGGGCACGGACAGTCTGAGCGACTTTCTGGTCGCGTTTCTGGAAGCGGAGTCGGTCGAGACGAAGCACATCGCGCGCATCCCCGGCGCGCTGCCCTCGCTGGCGCTCACCGAGGTCACCCCGCCCGACAAGTTTCCGCAAGTCTTCTACCGCCAGGACCCCGCCGACGCGCACGTCGACCTCGGCCCGCGCGAACTCGACTATCTGGCCTCGGGCCGCATGTTCATCACCAACGGGACGTCGCTGGCCGCCGCGCCCTCGCGCGAGTCGACCTACCGGGCGCTCGATCGCGCGCGGTCCGCGGGCGTCAAAGTGGTCTTCGACGCCGACTACCGCTCGATGTCGTGGCGCAGCGCCGAGGACGCCGGTCTCGCCGTGCGCCTCGCGCTGCCGCTGGTCGACGTGCTGATCGGCAACGACGTCGAGCTGAAGCTGGTGGCGGGCGCGCAGTCGCTCGAGGGCGCCGTGGCGGCTCTGGCGCCGCGCGTGCCGACTCTGGTCTCCAAGCTCGGCGACCAGGGCACGCGCGTGTGGCGCGGGCGCGACTCGGTGTTTCTGCCGCCCTACCAGGTCGACGTGGTGTCGACGATCGGCGCGGGCGACGGCTTCGCCAGCGGCTTCCTCTACGCGATGCTCGGCGGCCGCGACACCGTCGAATGCCTGCACTACGGCAACGCCGCGGCGGCCATCGTCGTCAGCCGGCTGAGCTGCTCGGAGGCCATGCCGACTCTGGAGGAAGTGGAGTCGATGATCCGAAGCCGACGTACTGCACCTCCTCCTCCAGCGTGATGCCGAAGCGCTCGCGCACGCGGCCCTTCATCTCGGCGATTAGCTCGCACAGCTCGCGCGCCGTGCCGCCGCCGTCGTTGTAGATCAGGTTGCCGTGATAATCGGCGACGCGAATCCCGCCCGCGCGCATGCCCTTCGCGCCCGCCTGTTCGAGGTACCAGCCGGATGGGACCTTGCCCTCGCGCATGGGCGCGCCGTCGAGCGCGGAGGCCGGAAGCTCGGCGGCGAGGAGATTCTTAAAGATGCTGCCGGCGCACCGCATCGTGGGCGGATACTTGGCGTTGCGGACCGTCATGATCTCATCGGCGGCGCGGCGAAGCTCGGCGGCATCGGCGCGATCGAGCCGCAGCTCGGTCGAAAAAATCACCCGGTCCTTGCGCGACTTGAAGACGCTCTCGCGATAGCGGAACCCGCAGGCTTCGCGATCGGCCACTCGCACCGCCACGCCGTCGTAATAACGCACGCTCGCGACGCGCTCCTCGATCGAGTGGCCGTAGGCGCCGGCGTTGCCGTAGATGGCGCCGCCCACCGACCCCGGGATTCCGGTGAGCGTCTCCAGCCCCTTCAGTCCGCGCTCGATGGTGAAATCGACCAGCGCCTGCAACTCCGCGCCGGCATCGGCGACAACGCGGTCGCCCGCCACGAGCAGCCGGCTCGCCTCGTAGCGCAGCACGACGCCGGGGAATCCCTCGTCGGCGACGATCAGGTTGGTTCCACCGCCGATCACTTCGACGGGCAGTCCGCTGGCGCGCGCGACTCCCAACGCCGCGATGAACGCCTCGGCGCTCGCGGTTCGCACAAAGATCGCCGCCGGTCCGCCGATGCCGAAGCGCGTGTGCGCCGCCAGCGGTTCGCCGCGGGAGACACGGAGACCGGGAATGGCCGCCAGTCGCTCGAAGATCGGGTCGAACGGCGGCATTAAAATCCATTGTAGAGTGGGCGCGGGTACGGCCCTCCCGAGCGTCCGCTCCCTACGAATCGAGCACGCGCGCGCGCAGTCGTCCGATCGCGAGGCGCACGTCGATCGTCGAATCGGGCGGCGCCTCGGTGGCGCGGCGCACGACGCGGCCGTCGGCGCCGGCGACGATGGCGTATCCGCGGTCGAGCACCGCCAGCGGGCTGAGCACCGCCAGGCGGGCCGCCAGGGGATCGAACCGCGCACGAGCCGCGACCAGGCGGGCGCGAGAGAAGTGCTCCAGGTCGAAGGCCGCCGACTCCAGGCGGCGATGCGCGCGCGACAGCGCGATCCGCGGGTCGCGTCCGCGCAGCCGCGTGTCCAGCGACTCCAGGCGGCGGCGCCGGGCTTCTATCAGGCCCCGGAGGCGATCGCGCAAGCGGAACTCGATCTCGTCGACGCGCTGCTGATGCCGCGTGACGGCGCGGTGCACCACCGCGCGCGCCCGGTCGACGCCCTGCCGGGAGAGTCGAGTGGCGAGGCGCGCCAGGCGGTAGCGCATCCACTGGGCCAGCCGGTGGCGCTCGCCGTCGAGCTGATCGAGGAGCGATTCGCGGGTGGGCACGATCATCTCGGCGGCGGCCGAGGGGGTCGGGGCGCGCAGGTCGGCGACGAAATCGGCCACGGTGACGTCGGTTTCATGTCCCACCGCGCTGACCACGGGAATCGCGCAGCGCGCGATGGCGCGTGCGACCGCCTCCTCGTTGAAGGTCCACAGATCCTCGATGGAGCCGCCGCCGCGCGCCACCACGGCTAGGTCGGCCCAGCCGCCGCGGCTGAAATAGTCCAGGCCGCCGACCACGCCCTCGACCGACCCGGCGCCCTGCACCGGCGTCGGGTAAAGGCGAATCCAGACGCCCGGAAACCGCCGCGAGAGGATCTCGACCAAGTCGCGGATGACGGCGCCGGAGGGCGAGGTGACGATGCCGATGCGCCGCGGCAGCCGCGGCAGGGGACGCTTGCGTTCGGCCTCGAACAGGCCTTCGGCGGCGAGCTTGTGCTTGAGGCGTTCGAAGGCGAGCTGGAGGGCGCCCTCGCCCTGCGGCTCGATGACCTCGACCACGAGCTGGTAGTCGCCGCGCGGCTCGTAGACTTCCACCCTCCCGCGCGCCAGCACCGCCATGCCGTCGGCGGGCGGGAACCGGAGCAGCCGCGCGGAAGTGCGGAAGCACACGCAGCGGACCTGGGCGGCGCGGTCCTTGAGCAGGAAGTAGACGTGGCCGTTGGGCGAGGCTTTGAGTCCGGAAATCTCGCCCGACACCCAGACGTCGCGGAACTCGCGGCGGAGCAGGTCGCCGAGCGCCCGGTTGAGCTGGCCGACGGTGTACAGGCGGCGCTCGGGCTCCCATGCCAGGGTGATCTGATCCATAATTTTTTTCGATTTGACGGGCCGCGCGCGATCCTCTATAGTTACAGTTTAATTCCGCTGCCACGGCGCGGTGTGCAAGCGCCCCGAGCGGGCGCTCAATTCACGGCGACGCGAACTTCTTGTGAACCATCCGCCTCGCGGATGGCTCCTCACAAACAGGTATCGTAGGCCCGCGTCGAGGCGCAGCGATGTTTGTGAAGGAGGATTCATGACCCCCAAGGAAGTACTCGATTTCGCGAAGAAGAACGAAGCCAAGCAGGTGGATCTGCGATTCACCGACCTGCCCGGCGTCCAGCAGCACGTCTCCTACCCGATCAGCGAGCTTTCCGAGGAGAGCTTCGAGGAAGGCTTCGGCTTCGACGGATCGAGCATCCGCGGCTGGGCGGCGATCAACGAGAGCGACATGCTGCTCATGCCGGACTCGAAGACGGGCTTCATGGACCCCTTCGCCGACACCGCCACGCTGGTGATGATCTGCGACGTGGTGGACCCGGTCACGAGGCAACACTACGAGCGCGACCCGCGCTGGATCGCGCGCAAGGCCGAGATGTTCCTGGCCAACGCGGGCGTGGGCGATTCGGCGTTCTTCGGCGCCGAAGCCGAGTTCTTCATCTTCGACAACATCTGCTTCGACCAGAACCAGCACTCCGGCTACTACTACATCGACGCCGAGGAGGGCCGCTGGAACTCGGGCCGCCGCGAGGAGAACCTGGGCTACCGGCCGCGTTACAAGGAAGGTTACTTCCCGGTGCCGCCCACCGATCATTACCAGGACCTCCGCAGCGAGATGGTCCAGACGATGATCAAGTGCGGGCTGAACATCGAGTGTCATCACCACGAAGTGGCCACCGGCGGCCAGGCCGAGATCGACCAGCGCTTCGACACGCTGGTGAAGTCGGCCGACAACATGATGCTCTACAAGTACGTGGTGCGGAACGTGGCGTATCAGTACGGCAAGACCGTCACCTTCATGCCCAAGCCGCTGTTCGCCGACAACGGCAGCGGCATGCACACGCACCAGAGCATCTGGAAGGCCGGCAAGCCGCTGTTCGCCGGCGACCTCTACGCCGGGCTCAGCCAGATGGCGCTGCACTACATTGGCGGACTGCTGAAGCACGCCCGCGCGCTTTCGGCGATCATCGCGCCGACCACCAACAGTTACAAGCGCCTGGTGCCGGGCTACGAGGCGCCGGTAAACCTGGCCTATTCGCGGCGCAACCGCTCGGCGGCCTGCCGCATTCCGATGTACTCGGCCTCGCCCAAGGCCAAGCGCGTCGAGTTCCGGCCGCCGGACCCGTCGTGCAACCCCTACATGGCGTTCGCCGCGATGCTGATGGCGGGACTGGACGGGGTGGCCAACAAAATCGATCCGGGCCAGCCGCTCGACAAGGACATCTACGATCTGTCGCCGGAGGAGATGCGGAGCGTGCCGTCGATGCCGGCTTCGCTCGAAGAGGCGCTCAACTGCCTGGAAGAGGACCACGGCTTCCTGCTGAAGGGCGACGTCTTCACCGAGGAGCTGATCGAGACGTTCATCAGCTACAAGCGCAAGAACGAGGCCGACGCGGTGCGCCTGCGCCCGCATCCGTACGAGTTCGCGCTGTACTACGACATCTAGAGACGGAAGGGACCGGCCGGTTATCATCAAATCGGTGACCGGCCGGATACTCCAGGTCAGCATCTCACCCGGGGGCGTCCCCAAGCGGGCGATCTCCGAGGCCTTCGTAACGCCCTTGGGGCTCGAAGGCGACGGCCACAACCACCCCAACATCCACGGCGGTCCCGACAAGGCCGTTCTCCTTATTTGCGCCGAAGCGGTCGACGACCTCGTCGCACGCGGCTATCCGCTTTTCTACGGGGCCCTCGGCGAGAATCTCACTACGCGAGGCATCGACCGGCGGCTGCTGCGCGCGGGGCAGCGATTTCGCGTGGGCGGCGCGGTGCTGGAGCTCGTGAAGCCGCGCGCCCCCTGCGCCACCCTCGACGTCTACTCACTGAACCGCGCACAACGCAGCCGCGCCGAGCGGGGTTTCACACTACTTGCGAGCCCCTGGCGTAAACGCCGCGGCGCTGTGCGCTACGGCGAGACGCTCGGCGCGGCGCTCTACGATAGATCCTGCAAGGCCGGCGACCACTCGTCGCCGCGCTGGGCGATGGGCGGCTTCTACGCGCGCGTCGTCGAGACGGGACTGGTGCGCGCGGGCGACCCGATCGCGCTGATCGACATGGAGGCGTGACCATGCTTCGCACGGCCGTACTTTTTCTCGGCGCCGCGTTATGCGCCGCCGAGACGCTGACCCTCAAGCCGGTCGCCGACACCTGGCTCGCGGTTCCGGAGTTCAATCGATTCCGCTCGGCGGAAGCCCTGCGCGGCGGCCGCGGCGCGGAGCGGGAGATGGTCATCAAGGGGCGCGAGGCGATGGCGCTCGTGCAGTTCGATTTCGCGCCCCTGCGAGGCATGACCGTCACGCGCGCCGTGCTGCGCCTGCATCGCGCCGCCGATCCCGTGCCGCTGCACACGCTGGGATTCTCGACGGTCAGCGGGTCGGGTCCCTGGACCGAAAACGGCGCGGCCTTCGGGGCCGCTCGCGAGGGCGGCGCGTGGTCGTACCCCGGCTCCGACATCACCGATGTGACGTTCGGCCCCGGCGGCAGCCTCTATGGCTACTCGCGCGCACGCGACGCGGGCGGCGGATGGTGGGAGGCCGACGTTCCTCCGGCGATCGTCCACGCCATCGCGACCGGCGACCAGTTCGGACTGCTGGTCGGCGACGAGAAGGGGCAGACGCAGACGCGGCATGCGCTCTCGAGCCGCGAGAGCGCGAATCCTCCGTCGCTGATTGTCGACGCGGTGCGCGCGGGCGGCGCGGCGCCCGGGCGGGCGCGGACGATTTCCATCGCGTCGACGCCCGATGCGGCGCGGTCGCTCGGCCGCACCACTCTTGCGCCCGGCGGGGTGATCGTCCAGTTCGCGGCGGCAGGCGGCGCGGTGCGGCACGAGATCCGCTACAGCGAGAAGCCCGTCGATGGCGCGACGTTCGGCGCCGCCACGCCCGCGCCGCGGTGGACGGTCGATCCGCTGGCGCCGAAGACGAATCCGCTGGCGACGGCCAACGCGCTCGGCGAGACGGTCACCGCCGTCGTTGAGGGCCTGGCTCCCGGCAAGGATTACCACTTCGCCGTGCGCTCGGTCGACGCCGCCGGTCGCGCGGGTCCGGTCGCGCCGCTGGGACGGTATCGGGCGTACTCGCGCACGTTTCCCGGGCTGCCGCCCCGGGGCGGTCGAGCGGGCACGACCGAGAGAAGATCGCGGCCCCGCATCTGGGCGGCGCCGGAGTTGTGGAAGATCGACCCGCGCACCGGGGATGCGCTCGAAGCGAGTGGGTCGGACTACCGGCACGTGAACGCAGTGTGGAGCGACATCGCCGGGACGGTGCGGCTTCAGGGCGCTCGCAACGAATTCGTCGGATTTCAAGTGGCGATCGAGGGGCCGCTCGCGGGCGTCTTCGTAAAGATGTCTCAGCCGTTGTTCGCCCGGAACAAGCTGCCTGCTGTCTTCGCCGGGAGCGGAGCGATCGCCGGGATCGGCGCGGTACAGCTTTTCCGCGAATGGTTCGTGCCTGACGACCGCGCCGCCGCCGAGCCGCGCGGCTGGTACGCCGACGCGCTGATCCCACTCGACGGCCCGCTCGACATTCCCGCGCGCGATAACGCCGTCCCCGGCCAGACCGTGCAGCCGGTCTTCGTCGATATCTATGTTCCACGCGACGCCGCGGTGGGGAAACACACGGGCACACTGAGCGTCACCGACGGCGTCGTGCGCCGCGACATCGCCGTCGAAGTCGAGGTGCTCCCCATCACGCTGCCCGACAAGCTCAGCTTCATCGTCGATCTGAACTGCTACAGCGGCGTCCCGTCGGACGCGAGCGCCCCGCGCGGAACGCCCGCCTACCGCGCCGTCGAGATCGACTACCACCGCGTCGCGCACCTCCACCGAACCAACCTCGACATTCTCGGGTATCACCACGACGGCTCCACGGTCCCCGATCACGCGCCGCCGCTGGCGGGCGAGGGCGCCGCGACCCGCGTCGCGTCCTGGGCCGACTGGGACGCGCACTTCGGGCCGATTCTCGACGGCTCGGCCTTCGCCGATCTGCCGCGCGCCGGGAAGCCGGTTCCGGCGATCTATCTGCCGTTCTTCGAGGACTGGCCGGGCGAGATGCGCAGGCACTACCGCTTCCACAACTACCCGATCGCGAAGACGATGGAGGAGTATCAGGCAATCATCACCCAGCACGCGCTGGCGGCCGCGCCCGTCGAGGAGAGTTTCTCGCAGGAATACCAGGAGCGCTTCCAGGCGGTGGCCGGAGAGTTCGCGCGCCACATCCGGGACCGCGGGTGGACGAACACGGACTATCTCGTCTATTTCAACAACAAGTACTACTACAGGCGTCCGACGCAGGGCGGCCGCGGCGTCTCCTGGTGGCTGATGGACGAGCCCAACCATCGCGACGATATCCGCGCCGCCAGCTTCCTGGCGATGCTTTTGAAGCGCGGCCTGGAGAAGCATCCGGACGTGCCGATCCGCTACCGCGGCGACATCAGCCGCGTCGAGTGGATCCGCGACCTGATGGCCGGACAGATCGACGTGAACTGCATCAGTCCGCATTTCTACGATAAGAACCGCTTTTTAATGACCGATCGGCGGCGTTTCGGCAAATCGTACTGGAATTACGCCAGCACGAACCATCCGCGCGAGACCAACGTCTCGATGCGGGCCTGGGCCTGGCGCGTCTGGCTCAACGGCGGCGACGGTCTGCTGCCCTGGAACGCCGTGCGCGGGGCGGCGGCCTGGGACCGCGCCGAACCGCTGACGGTCTTCTATCCCGGGAACAAGTTCGGCCGAAGGGAGCCGTTCGCGTCGCTGCGCCTCAAGGCGTACCGGCGCGGCCAGCAGGACATCGAATACCTGGTGCTGCTCGCGCAGCGCGCCGGCTGGGATCGCGACGCAGTCACTCGCGAGGTGGCGGCGGAGCTCAACCTCGCCGCCGACGTGTCCCAGGTGAGCGATGACGACGCCGGCACGCAGCGATTCCGCAACATTCGCGACGAGCAATTGGAGGGTATGCGGCGGCGCGTCGCGCAGGCGATCGTTTCAGGGCCGCGTTGACACCGGCGGCGGCGCGGTGGCCGGGGGCGTCGGGACGCCGTCGACCGTGTGCGACTCCATCAGCTCGGAGCGCGTGCCGTCGGGGTCGTACAGATTGAGCTGGCGCTTGCGATTGGTTCCCGTGCGCGGCTCGATCGGGCGCGTGTAGCTCTTGCGCGCGGGGTTGGCATCGAGTTTCGCGACCGCGGCGGCCATGTCGGGAACCTCCAGCGCGATGTGATGCACGGTGCCGCGCGCGTTGGGCGCGGGCTGCTTCGAATACAGCATGAACTCGATGTAGTCGTCGCCGTCGGGAACCTTGAGGTTCACCCAGTCGAGCACTTTGCCGTCGCGGCTGCCGCGCCAGGTCTCCTGGAAACCGAGCAGGTCGCGGTAGAACTTCAGGGCGGCGTCGAGGTCGCCGACGATGACGCCGGCGTGCATCATGCGCGCCGAGATGCGCCGGTCGCTCATGTGCTTGCCCTTCTCGCGCACACTCCAGCCGTCAGGCTCGTATTGCACGATCTCGACGGTGTGGCCGTCGGCGTCCTTGATGTTGAAATTGGAGTTGCCGATGCGGCCCTTGCCGACCTTCGCGGGCACGGGCACGCCCTTTTCGGCGAGATAGGCGCGCATGGCTTCGGCGTTGTCGACCTCGATCGAGATGTGATGCAGGCGATCCTGCTCGGGCTGGAGGCCGGGGAAGAGCTCGATGTACTGGCGGTCGTTGATCTTGATGAAAGTGAGAGCCAGGCTGCCATCGGCGTTGTTCAGCAGGAACGGCTCGGAGAATCCCAGCAGGTCCTTGTAGAAGGCGCGGGCGCGGTCGACGTCGGAGACGCGGAGCGCCACGTGCGCGAGTCCGGTGATCCGGGGACGATCGGCGGCGAGGGCCGCGGAGCAGAGGAGGACGAGCGCGAGGGTCCGCATGGTGAGTCGATTGTAGCGTGGGGCGGGATCGCGCCGGCGCAGACTACCAGTCCGTCGCCAGGCGCACGAAGGTTCGCACGGCGACGCCCGTGGGTCCCTTGGCGAGGAAGGGCTTCTCGTCGTCGAGCCAGGCGGTGCCGGCGATGTCGAGGTGCACCCAGGGCGCGGGGTCGGCGAATTCCTTGAGGAACCACGCCGCCGTGACGGCGCCGCCCCAGCGTCCGCCGATGTTGCCGAGATCGGCGAAAGCGCTCTTGAGGTACTCCTTGTAGTCGTCGTCGAGCGGCATGTGCCAGAGGCGCTCGCCTTCGGCCCGCGCCGCCGACGCCACGCGATCGAGCATGGCCGGATTGTTGGTGAAGGCGCCCATGTGCACGTGCCCCAGCGCGACCACGATCGCTCCGGTCAGCGTGGCGGCGTTCACCAGGTGCGTGCAGCCGAGCCGCTGCGCGTAGGTGAGCGCGTCGGCCAGAATCAGCCGGCCCTCGGCGTCCGTATTGAGCACCTCGATGGTCTTCCCGGAAAGCGCGGTGACGATGTCGCCGGGCCGCTGCGCGCGGCTCCCCGGCATGTTCTCGACGCACGGCGCCAGCGCCGTAACCGGGATGCGCGGCTTCAGCGCGGCGATGGCGCGCATGGCGCCGAGAACGGCCGCGGCGCCCGCCATGTCGTACTTCATCTTCTCCATGCCGTCGGCCGGCTTGATCGAGATACCCCCGGTGTCGAAGGTCACGCCCTTGCCGACCAGGCCGAGATGATCGGCGCCGGCGGCCGCGCCTTCGGGCTTGTAGCGCACCACGATCAGCGCCGGCGGCTCGTCGGAGCCCTGCGCGACGCCGAGCAGCGATCCCATGCCGAGCTGCGTCATCCGCTCGCGGTCCAGAATCTCGCAGTCGAGCCCGCAGGCCGCGGCCATTTCGGCGGCCCGCGCGGCCAAGGTCGACGGCGTGAGACGGTTGGCGGGTTCGTTGACCAGGTCGCGCGCGAAGTTTTGCGACTCGGCGAGAACGCGCCCGCGCTCGAAGGCCGCCGACAGGTCCGCGCCGCCGCCCGGCGCCGCGATGACGGCCGATTCGAGCCGCTTCGTCCCCCGGTCGGGATCGGTCTTGTAGCGGTCGGGTTCGTAGTCGCCGAGGACGACGCCTTCGACAGCGGCAGCCACCATCTCGGCGCTCAGCCCTTCGGCCGCCACGGCGATGTTTCTCGCCGCGCGCGCCTTGAGATGCCGGGTCGCGGCGCCGGCGGCGCGGCGCAGTACGGCGGCGTCGAACCTGTCGCGTGGGCCGCAACCGGCGAGCGCGATACGGCCGGCGCGCACTCCGGCGGGGTTGTGGAGAACCGCGATCTCGAGGGGCTTGCCGCGGAACTCGCCGCGGGCGTAAAGCGCCTCGGCCCACTCGCGGGCGAGCGCGCTCGTCGGGCCGCCTTCCCAGGCCGGGACGATCAGCGCATCGGCCTCGATCTCGGCGACCGGTCGTGTTTCAAATCGTGTTTTCATGGGTGACGCGAAGCTAAGGGTACCTCATTTGCCGCGCCGGAATCCCACTTCGTCCTTGAACGCCTCCAAGGAGTTGTAGACGATCGGGCAGCAGCACGCGCGGTCGGCCATCCGCCACATGCGGCTGGCGAGCGACCCGGCGCCGCGCACCAGGTGCGGGTAGTTCGCACACGTCGAGGGACGGGCTTCGTAGACCGAGCAGAGATTGCCGTCGAGAAAGACGCAGCCGCCCTCGCCCCTCCGCAGAACGAGTCCCTCGTCGTCCGACATCGTGGTGTAGCTTTCGAGAAATCGCGCGCGCGGCAGTCGCAGGAAGCGCGCCAGCTTGTCGACGTCGCGATCCTGAAGCGCGACCGTCCCTTCGCGGCAGCAATTCGCGCAGGCGGTGCAGTCGATGGCCTCTTCGACGCCCTCGGCGATGCGGCGGAGCCGGCGCTCGACGAAGTCGTGAGTCTTGAGGTGACGCCGCAGGGCGGCGTTCTCGCCGCGCTTTTTCTCGCCGAGCCGGCGTATCTCGACGAGGTCGGTCACCATGACCATAGAGTACAATCGACAGCAAGCCCGGTCCCCACGGCGCTTCATCGCGCGGGCGGCCGGCGGGAGGCGTTCGTCATGAGTCACACCCGGCGGGAGTTCTTCGACTGGGCGCGCGGCGCCGCGGCCGCCGCCGCGACCTGGCCGGCGCTCATCCAGGCCTTGCAGGCCGCGCCCGGCAAAGCCGACCCGTTGAACGAGGACTACTGGCTGCTCGTCAAGCGCCAGTTCCCGCTGCGCGACGGCCTCATCTACATGAACGCCGCCAACGTCTGCCCGGCCTCCCGCGCGGTGATGGACCGGCACCTCGAATTCCTCCGCGACTTCCACGCCGATCCCTCTTTCCAGAATCGCGAGAAGTACGATGCGCTCGCCGAGCGCGCCCGCGCCAAGATGGCGGCGCTGTTCCGCGTCACTCCCGACGAGATCGCCTTTACGCGCAACACCAGCGAGGGGACCAACATCGTCGTCCAGGGCATCGACCTCAAGCCGGGCGACGAGGTGATCGTCACCGATCACAACCACCCGTCGAACCTCGATTCGTGGAAAGTGCGCGCGCGGCGCGTGGGCTTCACCGTGCGAAGCCTCGCCGTCCCGGTCCCGGCGGCCAGCCGCGAGCAACTGCTGGAGGGGATTCGCTCGGCGATCACGCCGCGGACCCGGGTGGTCGCCGTGACGCACGTCACCAGCACGATCGGGCTGCTGTACCCGGTGAAGGAGATCGCCGCGCTCGCCAAGGGACGCGACCTGTGGGTGCACGTCGACGGCGCGCAATCGTTCGGAGCGCTCGACGTCGACCTGCGCGACATCGGCTGCGACTCCTACTCGGGCAGCCTGCATAAGTGGCCGATGGGGCCGCTCGAAGCGGGCGTGCTCTACATCCGCTCGGACCGCATCGCGGGCCTGTGGCCGTCCATCGTCACGGCGGGCTGGTCGGACCGCATCGCGGGAGCGCGCAAGTTCGAGGTGTTCGGCCAGCGCGACAATCCGCGGCTGGTGGCGGTGGAGGCGGCCGTCGACTTCCTGAACCTGATCGGGATGCAGCACGTCGAAGCCCGTCTGCGCGCGCTCGCCTCGGCCTTGCAGCGCGGGCTGCGCGAGATCCCGGGCGTGCGCGTGAAGACCAATGCCGAGGCCGGGCTGAGCGGCGGGGTCGTGAAGTTCGAAATCGACAAAGTCGCCCCGCGCGCCGCATACGACGCGCTCTGGAAGCGTCACGGGCTCGCCATGGCGAACACGGCCACCGGCGACGCGCGCGGACTGCGCCTCTCGCCGCACATCTACAACTCGATGGAGGAGGTGAGCCGCGTCGTCGCCGCCGTGCGCGACACGGCCCGCGGATGACGCTCGCGTTCCTCCAGGAGAGCGGCCGGCTCCAGTCGCTGCTCCAGCCGTCGTCCGAGGAACCGGCGGCGCTGGCGGCGTCGCTGGCGGTGGCGTTTTTCCTTGGCGCCGCGCACGCTCTTCAGCCGGGACACGGCAAAGCGGTAGTGGCGGCCTACCTGGCGGGGAGCCGCGGCAGGCTGGGCGACGCCTTCTTCCTCGGCGGCGTGGTGACGCTAACGCACACCGCCAGCGTGTTCGTCTTGGGCCTGGCGACTCTCTACGCCTCGACGCGGGTCTCGCTCGATCGCGTGTACCCGGTGTTGTCCCTCGTGAGCGGGCTGCTGGTCGCGGGAATCGGCGCATTCCTGCTGTGGCAGCGCGCGACCGGACGCGACCGTCGCGCGCACTCCCACCCTCACGCGCACGGACGCGAGGGCCGCAGCGGGCTGGCGTCGCTGGGCGTCTCTGGCGGGCTCGTTCCCTGCCCCGAGGCGCTGGTGGTGCTGATGCTGGCGATCTCGCTGGGGCGCGTCGCCTTCGGCCTGGCGATTCTGATGGCGTTCACGCTGGGACTGGCGGCGGTGCTGATCGGGATCGGCTCAGCGATGGTGCTGGCGGGACCGGCCATCGGACGATGGGCGGGCGAGTCGCCGTGGATGAAACGGCTGCCGGTGGCGAGCGCGGCGCTGGTAACGCTGCTCGGCATCGTGATGGTGGGGCAGTCGCTGGGAGGTTGAGGCGGGCGGTGGCCGACCAGGTCTATCTTTCGTACTGGCTGCGCGGCTTCACGGCGTCGACGATGCTGAAGCGGCTGGAGACGGCGCTGCGCGGCTTCCCCTTCTCGCGCCTGGCGCCCCGGCTGGACCTCACGATCCACGCCATCGAGTATTCGGAGCCGCCGGTGCTCGAGCGCACTTTCGACGGCGCCGGGGAGTTCGACGAGCTGCTGGCCGCGGCCGCCGAGTTTCTGCATGACGACTGCGCGATCGACGTCGCGGGCTTCTGGGACCTCTGGCAGTGGAACGACGCCACCCTCGAATGGAAGCTGCTGCCCGCCGGCGTGGTGGTGAGCTGCTACGCGCCCCGGTTTCCGAGCGAGTTCGGCGAGCAGCTGCGCTTCGCCTTCGGTATGGAGGCGCCCTTCCTGCCGGAGCCGGGGCGTCCGGGCGTGCTGACGGCAATCCGGTCGAATATCCGCAGCCTGATTCACTTGGCCGAGGACATGGACCGGGCGTTCAACGTCGAGAAGAGGAAGCTGTGGTCGGAGTCGGGCGAAAATCTCGCCCGGCGGCTGGAGTTGGCGCTGGCATTGCCGGACTGACGGCGCCGGCCGCGAGGCGGCGCCTGCGATAATCGAGCCATGCGCCTCGCGATACTCGCGGCAACGTTCGCGGCCGCCTTACTCGCCCAGCGCTCGGCTGCGCGCGGCGACCCGAAGGCCAAGCCCACCGACTACCCGTCGCACGCGCAGGTGGAGCGGGCCGCGCTCGGCGCCGAATTCCTGCTGCGCAGCGTGACCGGATCGGACGGCGCGTTTCTCGCCGAGGATTACCTGGTGGTGGACGTGGCGCTGTTTCCCGCCAAGGGCGCGACGCTGGCGGTCGCGCTGGGGCACTTCCGGCTGCGGCTCAACGGGAAGAAGGAGACGCTCGCGCCCACGACGCCGGGGTTCGTCGCGGCCGCCTTCAAGTACCCGGACTGGGAGCGGCGTCCCGGCGTCGTCGCCACGGCGGGCCCGGTGATTATCGGCCGGCCCCGCACGACGGAGCGCTTTCCGGGCGACCCGCGGCCGGGCCAGGAGCGGCTGCCGAATCCTCCGCGCGCGCCCGATTCGTCGGGGGTCGAACGGGAGGAGCGCGCATCGCCCGCCGAGGTGGTGGTGAACGAGGCGCTGGCCGAGGGCGAGGTGGACCGCCCGGTGCGCGGCTTCGTCTATTTCTTCCACAAGGGCAAGACGAAGTCGCTCAAGAAGGTCGAGCTGCTATACGAGGGTCCGGCGGGGAAGGCTGCGCTGAGCTTGCAGTAGATGGTGCGGATGAGAGGAGATTGCAGGGCGTGGAAACCTAACCCCTTCGCGCGGATCATTGCGGGGGGAGCGCACCCGGAGCTAAGCCTCCTCGCATTAATGTGTTCAAGCGGGAGATGAGCGGACAGTTGGGCACCGCGGAAGCGGTGCGTGTGGCGGCGTCTCCGGTGGTAGATTTGGGCTTTCCAGAGACTCAAACAACCATCAAAAGGACGCCACCTCATGAACACCAGGGAGAAGCTTATCAAAGGCTCGCATGAAGGGGATAACTTCCGAGTGGCCGACGATCCAGGAGCAACTGGCCGCACGGCATTTCGGTAGCTTGATCGTTACACGACCAGATGGATAGTTCCCGAGTCGCGCGATCCAGCCAAGACCCAGCCGTTGCAGCCGCTTCGTTGGGCGTCGCCTAACGTTTCGCCGATAAGCTGCGGGCGCCGAAGGCGACCGGCAGCTTCATCGGCCTGTTAGGCGGCGCTCAGCACGGCGATCGCCAATCAAGGACACGGCGACACCTGCAGCCAGAATCAGGAGCACGACTCCAAGCAGGTAGAAGTTGAAGCCGTTGCCGAGCAGTTCCTTGAGCCACTTCGCCGTCAGCATCTTCACGCCCACGACCATCAACACCAAGGCGAGCG
>CAZEVY010000050.1:0-35818 GCA_964515555.1 uncultured Solibacteraceae bacterium
ACGCCATGGCCTGCAACGTGACCGCCGCCTGGCGGGCCCACCGCAAGGGCGCCTACTTCGCCAACCCCTGCTACACGCAGATCCACCCCACCTGCATCCCGGCGTCCGACGAGTTCCAGTCGAAGCTGACGCTGATGTCGGAGTCGCTGCGCAACGACGGCCGCATCTGGGTGCCGAAGGAGCCGCGCGACAAGCGCCCGCCCTCGCAGATCTCCGAATCCGAGCGCGACTACTACCTCGAGCGCCGCTACCCGAGCTTCGGCAACCTCGTCCCGCGCGACGTCGCCTCCCGCAACGCCAAGCTGGTTTGCGACGAGGGCCGCGGCGTCGGCGAGACCGGCTTCGGCGTCTACCTCGACTTCGGCGACGCCATCCAGCGCCTCGGCGCCGCCGTCATCCGCGAGCGCTACGGAAACCTGTTCGACATGTACGAGCGCATCACCGGCGAGAATCCCTACGAAGTCCCCATGCGCATCTACCCGGCGATTCACTACACCATGGGAGGCCTCTGGGTCGACTACAAGCTGATGTCGACCATCCCCGGACTGTTCGTCATCGGCGAAGCGAATTTCTCCGATCACGGAGCCAATCGCCTGGGCGCGAGCGCGCTCATGCAGGGCCTCGCCGACGGGTATTTCATCCTTCCCTACACGGTCGGCGACTACCTCGCCGGAACCAAGCTGGAGAAGATCGGCGCGGACCATGCCGCCTGCCGCGACGCCGAGGCCGGCGTCCACGCCATCACCGCGCGGCTGCTGGGAGCGAAGGGACGCAAGCCTGTGGACGCCTTCCATCGCGAGCTTGGCAAGCTGATGTGGGACCACTGCGGCATGTCGCGCAACGCCTCGGGTTTGGAATCCTGCCTGGCGAGGATTCCCGAGATGCGCGAGCGCTACTGGGCCGAGGTGAACGTGCCCGGCTCGGGCGAGGATCTGAACCAGTCGCTCGAGCGCGCCGGGCGCGTGGCCGACTACTTCGAGCTCGCCGAGCTGATGTGCCGCGACGCGCTGGAGCGCCGCGAATCGTGCGGCGGGCATTTCCGCGAGGAGTGGCAGACCGCCGAGGGCGAGGCCCAGCGCGAGGACGAGGCCTTCTCGCACGCCGCCGCCTGGGAGTATCGCGGCGAGAGCGCGCCCGTGCGCCACGTGGAGCCGCTGGCGTTCGAGCACGTGCATCCGGCGCAAAGGAGCTACAAGTAGTGCGCCTCACGCTGCACATCTGGCGGCAGAAGGACGCGCGATCGCCCGGCCGCATGGCGCGCTACGAGCGCCCCGACGTCAGCCCCGACATGTCGTTCCTCGAAATGCTCGACGTGCTCAACGACGAGCTGCTCGAGAAAGGCGAGGAGCCCATCGCCTTCGAGCACGACTGCCGCGAGGGCATCTGCGGATCCTGCGGCTTCATGATCTCCGGCGTCGCCCACGGGCCGATGCCCGGAACCACCGTCTGCCAGCTCCACATGCGCCACTTCGAGGACGGCGAGGAGCTGTACCTGGAGCCCTGGCGCGCGCGCGCCTTCCCGGTGCTCAAGGACCTCATCGTCGACCGCGGCGCCTTCGACCGCATCATCGCCGCCGGCGGCTATATCTCGACTCCCGCGGGCAGCGCCCCCGAGGCGAACTCGATTCCGGTGCCGAAGCCCGCCGCCGAGCGCTCCATGGACGCCGCCGCCTGCATCGGCTGCGGCGCCTGCGTGGCGGCCTGTCCGAATGCCTCGGCGTCTCTGTTCACCGGCGCCAAGATCGCCCATCTCGGCCTGCTGCCCCAGGGCGCGCCCGAGCGCGACCAGCGCGCGCTCCGCATAGTGGCGGCCATGAATGCCGAGCTGTTCGGAAGCTGCACCAACATCGGCGAGTGCGAGGCGGTGTGCCCCAAGTCGATTCCGCTCGAGGTGATCGCCCGCATGCATCGCGATTTCCTGCGCGCGAGCTGGACGAGCCGGCCGGAAGTGCAGACAACAGGCGCGGGATAAGTCGCTCCGCTGGCAACTTCTCGCTACCCGGCGGCGACGCGCATTCTTCGGGCGGTTACAATGAAAAGCGCTTACCCGCATGACTCCTCGACTCGTGGCGATCAGCGGCCCGCTCACCGGCGGCACGTATCCGATCACCGCCGCCGAGGTCACCATCGGCCGCTCGTCCACCAACTGGCTCGCCATCTCCTCGCCCTGGGTCTCCCGCCAGCACTGCCGCCTGCTCCAGGAGGATGGCAGCTTCCGCATCCGCGACCTGGAGAGCCACAACGGCATCTTCGTCAATGAGCTCCCCGTAAAGGAACGCGTGCTGGCCCACGGCGACCAGGTGCGGGTCGGCAACTCCGTCTTTCTGTTTCTCACCGAGGAAGGCGACCCCAGCCCGCCGCCCAACCTCGTCGAGCTCACCGAGGGCGACATGTCCACGCGCAGCTCCATCGAGCTGCGCTCCTCCGAGACCGTCCTGTTCCAGCCCGAGAAGACCGCCCGGCCGCTGACCGCACGCATGCTGAAGGAGCTCAACGCTCTGCTGCGCTTCGCCACCACCATTCACACCATCCGCGGTCTCGAGCCTCTCGAGAAGGCGCTCCTCGAGATGATCGCCGACATCATCCCCGCCGATCGCGCCGCCGTCTTCCTGGCCGGCGACGGGCCCGACCAGTTCGCCTCCATCTTCGGATGGGACCGCCGCCACGGCGCCGGGCAGACCGTGCAGGTGAGCCGCACCATCATCCGGCGCGTGCTCGAGAAGGGCGTCGCCGTGCTGACCAATAACGTGCTGGAGCACGAGGGACTCGGCAGCGCCGAATCCGTCGTGGCGGCGCGCATCAGCTCGGTGCTGGCCGTGCCGCTGGTGGCGTTCCAGAAGACCCGCGGCGTCATCTACCTGGACACCTCCGACCCGCGTACCCGCTTCGACGAGGACCACCTGCGCCTGTTCAACGCCATCGGCTCCATCGCCGCCGTCGCCCTCGAAAACGCCCGCAGCCTGGAGATGCTCCAGAGCGAGAACGAGCGCCTCCAGTCGGAAATCGACGTCCGCCACGACATGATCGGCGAGAGCGCGCGCATGAAGAACATCTACCAGTTCATCGGACGCGTCGCCGCCACCGAAGCCACCGTTCTGATCCTGGGCGAGAGCGGCACCGGCAAGGAGCTCGCCGCGCGCGCCATCCAACGCAACATCCCGCGCTCCGAGAAGCCCTACGACGCCATCAACTGCGCCGCGCTCACCGAGACCCTGCTCGAAAGCGAGATGTTCGGTCACGAGCGCGGATCGTTCACCGGCGCCATCGCCCAGAAGAAGGGCAAGATCGAGGTCGCCGCCGGCGGCACCCTGTTTCTCGACGAGATCGGCGAAATGCCGCTCGGCATGCAGGCCAAGCTCCTGCGCGTGCTTCAGGAGCGCGAGTTCGAGCGCGTCGGCGGCACCCGCACCATCCCCGCCGATATCCGGCTCATCGCCGCCACCAACCGCGACATCGAGGAGGAGGTCAAGGCCGGCAAGTTCCGCGCCGACCTCTACTACCGCCTCAACGTGGTCTCCTTCACCATGCCATCGCTGCGCGAGCGCCGCGAGGACATCGCCCTGCTGGCCGCTTACTTCCTCACCCGCCACGCCGCGCGCTGCAAGCGCCAGGTCGCCGGATTCTCCAAGGAAGCCCGTCTCATCATGCAGGGCTACGACTGGCCCGGCAACGTGCGCGAGCTCGAAAACGCCATCGAGCGCGCCGTCGTGCTCGGCGCCTCCGAGTCCATCCTCCCCGAGGATCTCCCCGAAGCCCTCCTCGACGCTCCGCCCGGCGTGCCCGCCCTGGCCCGCTACCACGACGCCCTCAACCAGTCCAAAAAGCAGCTCATCCTGAGCGCCTTTCAGGAGGCGCGCGGCAGCTATACCGACGCCGCGAAGATCCTCGGCGTGCACCCCAACTACCTGCACCGCCTGATCCGCAATCTCGACCTGCGTGCCGACCTCAAGAAGGTCGCCGCCGGGCTCTAACCCTCTCACTGCCTGGATAGCCCGGCTATCCTACCGGATAGTACTCCCATCGCGCGGCCCGCCCTTTCAAGCCCGTAACCCATAGAAAACACATCCCCCATCGGCCGCCCGCCGATTGGCCCCCTGCATGCCATATCAGGTCCGTGAAGTCTGGGAGCAAATCGATGATGACCGGAATGACCAAATGCCTGGCGGCGTGGGCCGTCACGGCAAGTCTGTTTGCCGCCAGCCCCGTCGCCCGGCCGTCGCCCGACGAGATGGACAAGTTCCTGCGGACGGCGAAAATCGTCCAGCACAAGGAGCTCGGCGAGGGTATCACCAACTCGCGCCGCGCCACGCTCAGCGACGGCACGCTGACGCACGACGCCCACGTTCAGACCATCGCCGAGTTCAAGCCGCAGTACAACACCCCCACCGGCACCGAGCTGAACTTCCAGGACAACTGGAAATTCAACGTCGCCGGCTACCTGCTCGACCGCATCATGGAGCTCGGCATGGTGCCGATGTCGGTGGAGCGCAAGTTCGGAGGAACCTCGGCCTCGCTCACCTGGTGGGTTGACGACGTGCTCATGACAGAGAAGCAGCGCTACCAGCAGAACACGCAGCCGCCGGACACCGACAAGTGGAGCCGGCAGATGAACGTGGTGCGCGTCTTCGACGAGCTCATCTATAACACCGACCGGAATCTCGGGAATCTGGTCATCACCAAGGACTGGGACCTGTGGATGATCGACCACACGCGCGCCTTCCGCAACGCCAAGACCCTGCGGAACCCCAAGAACCTGGTGAAGTGCGACAAGTACATGCTGGAGCGGCTCAAGGCCCTGAATAAGGAGGAGCTCAACCGGACCATGAAGGGTTATCTCAACGGCATGCAGGTCGACGGCATGCTGGCGCGGCGCGATCTCATCGTGCAGCACTTCGAGAAGGAGGCCGCCGCCCGGGGAGAGGCCGCCGTCTTCTACGAGTATCTGCCGCGCAAATAGACATCGAGTTTGCCCCCCGCCTTCCGGCAGCCCGCGGTAGTGGTATCCCGCGGGTTGCCGGTTTTTTTTGCGCCCACACACTTCCCCTCCAATCCGCGTTTTATCTGCGTTTATCTGCGTTCATCTGCGGCCAATAAATGCCCGCCCCCACCCCCTCCGAGCCTCCGTGTCACGACGCGCTCCCGCGCCCCGCTGCGTTCTGCGCGACGCTCCGGCCGGAGTGCCCCGTCACAGTACACTGGAATCGCATGCTGCGCTTCATCGCGGCGCGCGATCGCGGGCTCATGCGGCGCCTCCGCGACTGGCGGCCCCCCCGATGGTTCCGCTGGTGGATGATCGCCGCCACCCGCGGCGGCGACGGCTGGCTGTGGACGCCCGTCGGCGCCCTCACCCTGATCGTCGGCGGCGACCGTAGCGTCGTCGCCGTCACCGCCTCCGGGGCCGCCGTGGCCGCCGGCTCGGCGATCTTTATCGCCGCCAAGCGACTGGCCGCGCGCCCCCGCCCCTGCGAGCTCGCCCCTCACGACTGGGCCGCCATCGCGCCGCCCGACGAGTTTTCCTTCCCCTCCGGCCACGCCATCGTCGCCCTGGCGATGGCCGTGCCGCTCAGCCTGTTCTATCCGGCCTGGGCGGCGCCGCTGCTGTTCTGCGCCCTCAGCGTCGCCCTCTCGCGCGTCGCGCTGGGGATGCACTTCCCGAGCGACGTCGTGGTGGGCGCGGGAGTCGGCGCCGCCCTGGGCGTCGCCTCGTTCCTGGTGTTCCGCTGATGCTGCGCGCCCTGCTGCTGGCGGCCTCGCGCCGGCGCTGGCTCGGCGACCGCCTGGAGACCTCCGCCCTTGGCAATCGCCTCATCGGCCGCTTCGTCGCCGGACGCACCGTCGCCGAGGGCGTCGAAGCCGCCGCCCGCCTCGCCTCCGAAGGCATGCTCGCCACACTCGACCATCTCGGCGAGAACGTCACTTCCCCTGCCGAGGCGCGCGCGTCCGCCGAAGCCTACCTCGCCGCCCTCGATGCCATCGAGCGCCGCGCACTCCGCGCCACCGTCTCGATCAAGCTCACGCAGTTCGGCCTCGATCTCTCCCCGGAAATCTGCCGCGAGAACGTGCGCGCCGTGGTCGACCGCGCCCGCGCGGCCGGGACGGTGGTCGAGATCGACATGGAGTCGAGCGCCTACACCGACCGCACCCTGGCGCTGGTCCGCGAGATGCACGCCGCTTCGGGAAACGTGCGCGCCGTGATTCAGGCCTATCTCTACCGCAGCCGCGCCGACATCGAGCGCCTGTCTTCGGAGGGCGTGCCCGTGCGCCTGTGCAAGGGCGCCTACCGCGAGCCGCCCGAGACTGCCTTCCCTGCCCGGCGCGACGTGAACGCAAATTACATGGCGCTCGCGCGCCTGCTTCTCGATCGCGGCCCCGACCCGGCCTTCGCCACGCACGACGAGCCGCTCATGACCGAGGCCATCGCCGAGGCGCGGCGTCGCGGCGTCGCGCGCGACCGCTTCGAGATCCAGATGCTCTACGGAATCCGCGCCCGCTTGCAGCGCAAGCTCGCCGCCGAGGGCTTCCGCGTGCGGCTGTACGTGCCCTTCGGCGCCGCCTGGTATCCCTACTTCATGCGTCGGCTCGCCGAGCGTCCCGCCAACCTCGGGTTCGTTCTGCGGAGCCTGGTGCGCGGCTGAATCGGGCCTAACTTCGAAGCGCGATTCGTTTCCATTCGACCTTGGGTTTTTGGAAATTGACGAGCAGACACAGCGCCATTCCCGACGCGCGCAGATAATTGATGCATTGCGCGACATGCTCGCTGGCAATTCGATCCACGCATTTCAATTCAATGACCAGTGCATTCTCCACCACAATATCCGCAAAGTATTCCCCAACACTCTGTCCTTTGTATCTCACCGCCAGTGAAACCTGTGCTACTGCCTTCAGTCCTCTTAGTCCCAACTCCTTCACCAAAGCGCGTTCATAAACCTTCTCCAGAAATCCGGCCCCCAGTGCATTCGAAACCTCAAACACGGCCCCCAACACCGCCTCCGTAAGTTTATTCAGTTTTTCTTCATCTGCGTTCATCTGCGTTCATCTGCGGCCAATAATCTTAGTGCCTCTCCTGCTACAATCCTCTCGATGCGACGCATCCTCCTAACACTCCTCCTCCCGGCGCTTCTGCCGGCCCAATCCCCCCAGGGCTGGACCAAGGGCAAAGGCTACGGCTGGGTCTACGGCCGCACCGACGAGATCGGCGCACTCAACGCCGTCCGCGACCCCGCGCGCGTCCTCGCCGCCGTGCGCTCCATCAAGACCGGCCGCACCTTCGACCTCGGCGTCCGCGTCGACAAGTCCTCCTACCGCTGGCCCGGCCACTCGCCCACTGAAGTCGTCTCTTATCGCTCGCCCGAGGGCGTGCGCCGCGCCAAGGACATCCCCGGAATGGACACGCAAAAAGGAACCGTCTCCTTCCACAGTTGTGCGTTGTTCATCTCCGATAACGTCGGCACCCAGATCGACGGACTGGGACACATCACCACCGGCGCCGACAACCACTGGTACAACGGCTTCCGCGAGTCCGACCACGGCTTTGACTTCGGCATTCAGCGCACCGACGCCGACACCATTCCGCCGATCGTCGCGCGCGCCGTTCTCATCGACGTCGCCGGGATGAAGGGCGTCGACGCCTTGCCGGCCAACTACGGCATCGGCTCGAAGGACTTGCAGGCCGCGCTCGCGAAGCAGAAGGTCGACGTCGAGCCCGGCGACGTCGTCATGATCCGCACCGGCACGCTGCGGCACTGGGGAGCGACCGGCGCCGATCACGCCAAAATCTCCGCGCACGATTCCGCCGGCCTAACACTCGAAGGCGCGAAGTGGCTGGTCGAGCAGAAGGGCGCGGTGTTCATCGGCGCCGACACCAGCGGCGTCGAGGTCGGCGCCGACCCGTCACTACCTGGTCGCGCGGTCCCCGTCCACGAGTATCTTCTCATCGAGCAGGGGGTGCATCTCGGAGAATTTCATTACCTCGAAGATTTGGCGAAGGACAACGTCTACCGCTTCGTCTACTTCGCTGCGACGAATAGAGTTAAGGGCGCCGTCGCGGGTTTCGCCCTGCGTCCCGTGGCGATCGAGTAAGCGGTTGCGCCGCAATGTTCCACGTGGAACATCTCGACCCCTACCGCCACCGCATCGCGCGCGACGAGCGCCGCGGCATGCGCACCGATGTCGTCGTCTACGCCAGCCAGGCGCTGCTCGATCAGGTCAGCAAAGATCTCTCGCTTGAACAGGCGATGAACGTCGCGACGCTGCCGGGGATCGTCGGGCCGAGTCTCGCCATGCCCGACATTCACCAGGGCTACGGATTCCCGATCGGCGGAGTCGCGGCGACCGATTGGGAGACCGGCGTCGTCTCGCCCGGCGGCGTCGGCTTCGACATCAACTGCGGCGTGCGCATGGTGCGCTCGACGCTTATCGAATCGGATGTGCGCCCGCATCTCAAGGAGCTCGTCGACCAGGTGTTCCGCGACGTGCCCTGCGGCACGGGCAGCCGCGGCGGTCTCGATCTCGGCGAGAAGCAGCTCACCGAGGTGCTCGTCCAGGGTTCGCGCTGGGCCGTCGACAACGGCTACGGCGAGGCGCGCGACGTCGAGTTCGCCGAGGAGCGCGGATGCCTGCGCGACGCCGGCGTCGAACACGTCTCCCAGCGCGCGCGGGAGCGCGGCCGCGGACAGCTCGGCACGCTCGGCAGCGGCAATCATTTTCTGGAGGTGCAGTACGTCGAGCGCGTCGAGGATGCGCGCGCCGCGCGCGCCATGGGCCTCGCCGAAGGACAGGTCGTCGTGCTGATGCACTGCGGGTCGCGCGGCCTCGGCCACCAGGTCTGCACCGATTTTCTCGCGCAGATGGGCGCGGCCATGAAGCGGCACAACATCTCGGTGCCCGACCGCCAGCTCGCCTGCGTGCCGATTCAGTCGGAAGAAGGACAGTCCTACCTCGGGGCGATGCGCGCGGCGGCCAACTTCGCCTGGGCGAACCGGCAGGTGATCCTGCACCGGCTGCGCGGCGCGTTCGCGAAAGTCTTCGGCAAGGGCGCTCGCCTGAGCACGCTCTACGACGTGTGCCACAACATCGCCAAGCGCGAGAAGCACGTCTTCGGCGGGAACAAGGTCGACGTGCTGGTGCATCGCAAAGGCGCGACGCGCGCGTTTCCGCCGCATCATCCCGAGATCCCCGGCGACTACCGCGAGATCGGCCAGCCGGTGCTGATTCCCGGCAGCATGGGCACGGCGTCGTGGATTCTCGCCGGCGCGCAGGGGTCGATGGACCAGACCTTCGGAACAGTGTGCCACGGTGCCGGCCGGCTCCTCAGCCGCACCGCGGCGAAGAAGGGCCGCGACGCGCGCGGCGTCCAGGAGGAACTCGAGGCGCGCGGCATCCTGGTGCGCAGCCAGTCGCGCGACGGGATTCTCGAAGAGGTTCCCGAAGCCTACAAGGACGTCGACGAAGTGATCGAGGTGGTCGACCGCGCCGGCCTCGCGCGCAAAGTCGCGCGGCTTCGCCCCATGGGCGTGATTAAAGGTTAAGCGCACAGCGCGGGGCGCGCTCCAGAATGTCAGGCAACGCCCGCGCCCCGCTGCGTGTGCGCGATGTTGGTGGTTAGCCTCCTACGAGCAGAACCAGCGCGCCATGGGCACGTCGATCACGTTGCTCTGATTGCCGGCGGCGTCGATCAGCGAGACGCGCACCACCGGGTTGGTGAACACCAGGTTCGCCCTGGGCCCGAAGGTGGAGAACGAGATCGATCCGTTCACGCGCGGCGTAGTCGAAAAGAAGCTCCCTGTGGTCTCGGTGGTGCACGAGGCCCCGGACGCCGAAGCGGCGAAGCGGATCTTGGCGCTGGTGGCGGCGGCGCCGGTCCAGATCACGTTGGCATCGGCGTCGGCGAAGTTGAACGAACCGGCGATGGTAAACGACGAGCCGAGGGATCCCGAAACGTTCGAGAACACAACGTCGGCGATCTGAGGTGTATTCGATGCCGGCCCCCGTACGATGAACGGCAGCGTGTTGGAACCGCCCGACGGTGTGTTCACCGAAACCTGCCGCGTGTTGATGGCGGCGGCGAGCGAGATGGTGGCGCGGGCGCTGACCGCGTCGGCGGTGGAAGAAACGATCTGTGTCTGGATGCCGCCGGAAGGACTGAACGTCAACGACGAGACGTTGTTCAGATTCCTGCCGCGGAACACGAGATTGACGGTCTGGCCGACCATGCCTTCGGCGGGAGTGACGGACTCGATCGACGCGCGCGTCGAAGGGAGAATGCGGAACAACAGCGAGTTTGAAGATCCCGCGCCGCCGCTCACCGAGACCATGCGATCGCCGGCGGCGTCAACCGGAATGTTGAGCTGCGCGGTGACCGAATTAAAGGTGGCGCGCAAGTTGGTCACGCCGATGGCGCCAGGTGAAAACGAGATTGCGTTCACGGCGTCGAGATGGCGACCGGCGATCGTGAAATCGGTGACGGTCGATCCCGCTTCGGCGCTCGCCGGCGAAAGACTCTGGAGCAGGGGCGGCTGCCGCTGGCCGCCGATGAACACCGTGACCGTGTTGGCCTTCACGCCGCCGACGTTGAGGTCCAGCGGAATCTCGCCGCGGCCGGCCAGGTCCGACGTCAGGCTCAGGTTGACCTGGTCGAGTCCCGGGAATTGTCCCTGCGCGCCGGCGAACGTCACATCGAGGGGAATGCCGGACGACGTGGCCTTCACGTCGGCGAGCGAGTTGCGCCCGCGAATTCCGGTGCCGAACAACGTCAGGACGGCGGCGGTCACATCCGGGTCGAGATTGACGGGCTCGGCAACGATGCGCGCCTGGGCCTGGTCATAGCGGAACGTCAACTGGTTGGCGGCGCTGCCGTCGGTGCGGACAATGGTCGCCACCGCGGCGGCGAGTCCCTGTCCGCTGGAGTTGGCGGAAAACAATCCCGGCGCGACGCGCTCGACGTTGATGCGGCCGGCGGCGATGACGGCGCCATCGGGACCGAGCACCTGAACGGTCGCCTGGCCCAGCGCGACTTCGGGACCGACCAGGAAATTGATCTGCGCCGGCGAGATGAATTGAATCCGTCCGACGTGCTCGCGGCCGGCGCTGTCGACGATCTTCACCGAGCGCCCGCCGAGCGAATCGGCCAGTCCCTCGGCGACCAGCGTCTCGGCGGCGAGTCCGGGGGCGAGCGCCGAGACGAACGACTCGGGCGCCACCGCCGCGCGCGAGAAGCTGGCCGCGCCAGCCAGTGCAAGCGCCGGTGGACCGGAAGCGGCATTCGCGTCGATAATCGAAACGAAGCCGTCGCCGCCTCCGCCGAGCGACCGCTGAAACTCGTTGACGACCGGGAAATTGGTGGAGTCCGTGTATCCGCCGAAGACACGGAGTCCGGCGTCGTTCATGTCGATGGCCACGGGCAGGTCGGCGCCGCCGCCTCCGAGATAAGTGGAGAAGGTGGTCTTGCCGTTCAAGTCGAGACTCCACACGAATCCGTCCCGAAGGCCGTTAGCGCTTGCCTGAAGAGGCTCGAACAGCGGGAAGTCGCCGGAGAGCGTGTGGCCCGTGACCCAGACGCCGCCGTTGGGGCTGACGACGATGTCGCGTCCCTCGTCGTCGGCGCCGCCGCCGTAAAAGGTGGAGTACAGAATTGCAGTTCCCGTGGTATTCAGGTTTAGGACGAAGACGTCCTGTCCGCCGCGAGGCGACGTCTGAATCGCGTTGCGCACGGGGAATCCCAATGCGCTCGTGGCGCCGGTGATCCAGGGGCCGGTGGGGCCCAGCGAAATCCCTCGTGCGCGCGAACTCACGCCGGGGCCGCCGATGAACGTGGAGAACCCGAGACTGCGCCCATCGGGGTTGATCCTGGTTACGAACGACGAGGGCATGCTCTGCGTGGTGGTGGTGGGGTTGACGACGCCGGGCGTGGTGGGAAAGTCGGGCGTGTAGGTCCAGCCGGTGATGACGGCGCTCCCGTCGGCGGCCGCGGCGATGGCCTGCGGCTCCGTCTGTCCACCGAAATCGATGGGGCCGGACGGAAGGAAACCCATGTTGCGTCCGCCGAGGTAGGTGGAATATTCGAGCGCGCTGCCGGCGGCGTTGAATCGCGCGACGAACGCGTCCGGACAAGGAGCGGCATCGGGGAAGCGGCAGTCGCCGCCGCGGCGGGCGGCCTGAAACGGGTTCACGGTGGGAAAATTGTTCGAATTGGTGCCGCCGAGAATAAAGGCGCGGCCGAGCGCGTCGACATCGAGGTCCACCACCGCATCGCCGCCCGCGCCTCCGAGGAACGTGGAATAGATCAGCGCCGACCCGTTGGCGCTCAGCTTGGTCACGAAGCCGTCTGCCGGGGCATCGCTGCCGCGGGCCCGCTGAAAGGCGTTCATAACAGGATAATTCGCCGAGACCGTAAAACCGCCGACGTAGACGTTGCCGGCGGCGTCGATGTCCAGAGCGTCTCCGGAATCGAGCGCTTCGCCGCCCAGGAAAGTCGCGAAGACGATTTCCCGGTTTGACGGATTGATCTTGAGCACGAACGCGTCCTGCGCCCCGGCAAGCGAAGCCTGCCGCGGATTCCGCGTGATGAAGTTGGTGGAAGCGGTGATTCCGGTGGCGTAGACCATCCCGGCGGTGTCGACCTTAACGTCGTGGACCTCGTCATTGGCGCTTCCTCCGGCGTAAGTCGAGTACGTCAAAGCCGGGTCGATCACGAGCGGCAGGGATGCGTCGAATCTGTCAACGACGAATCCGATTTCGGCGGGGCCACGCCGGACGAAGCGGCCCGCGATCTCGCGGTTCTCCTGAAACACTCGCGGGCGATGGTGCCGCCACTCGCCGTCCCGGGCGCGAGCGACCAATTCGCCGCCGTCGCCGATGGTCAGGCGGTCCGCCCCGGAGAATCGCAGGCGGATCGCCGAAGGTCGCGCGCCGGGAGCGAGGTGGAAGTCGTACGCGACGACGCCGCGAGCGCCGTGGAAGACGAGGTCGACGCCGGGGTAGAGGTTCCGGTAGCGCACCTTGCCGAAGTGCGGAACTCCGGTGCGCCAGCGGGCGGGGTCGGCGCCGAGAAAGTAGTTGCTGCGCCCGGGGCGCGGCTCCAGCGCTTCGACGGAGGGTTGTGGCAGCGCGCCGGCGAACTGCATTCGCACGCGGCGGCCGGCGCGCGAGAAGGCCACGCCCCCGGCGTCGAGGTGGAGGCCGAAGCCGCCGGTCCGGGCAATGAAGCCGGATGCGCCGTCGGGTTCGAAGTGAACGGGCAGGGATCCGAGATCGAGCGATGCCGTGGCGCCGAAAGCCACGCACGCGGGGGCGAGGACAAGCCATTTCGCGGTCACGGCGTCATCCTATCACCGGCGGCGGCGCGCCGAAACGGGGAGAAACGATATGGCCGCAGATGAACGCAGATGAACGCAGATGGGACAAGGAATTCAATTTGGGTTTATCCAAGCTTATCGGTGGCCATCCGATTCTCTTCGGAAGACGACAGCAGCGCGCGCCCCGCTTCGAGGAGCGCGGCGATATCCGATTCGGTGAACGTCCGCTCCCGGCGATTGGCGACGCCGAGCACGCCGGCGACGCGGTCGCCGACGAACATCGGAACGGCGATCGCCCCCTGCATGCCGGTGGCGCGCGCGCCGGGGCGCACGTCGCCGGAGGCGTCGGTCTGGATGTTGCAGGCCGAGACGGGTTCGCGCCGCTCGGCGGCGAGTCCTGCCATGCCCTTGCCGACCGGCACGATGCGCACGGCGTCGAGCACCGCGGCAGGGATGCCGGGGGTGGCGGCGGCGAGGTGGAGCGCGCCGTCTTCACGCATGAGGTGGATGGAGCCGGCGTCGGCGCCGAAGCGCTCGACGATGCGCGCCAGGTCGTCTTCGAGCGCCATGCCGCTTATGGTACCCGGTTGGTCGGGGGTGGTGGGCGAAGAGGACGAATGATTGGCCGCAGATGAACGCAGATGAACGCAGATAAGGACAAGGGCGACGGTAGGATTCGCACCGGTCGTGCGCGGCGCATGGTAAATTGTCGGTATTATGCGCCTTGCCGCCGCTCTTTCGATTTCCGCCGCCGCCGTGCTGGCCGCCAGCAACGCGACGTCCGTCACCTTCAACCGCGACATCCTGCCGATCATGCAGAACCGCTGCCAGGAATGCCATCGTCCCGGCGAAGCGGCGCCGATGCCGCTGATGACCTATCAACAGGCGCGGCCCTGGGCCAAGGCGATCAAGGAAGCGGTCGCCGTGAAGCGCATGCCGCCCTGGTTCGCCGATCCGCACTTCGGCAAGTTCTCCAACGACCGCAGCATGACCGACGAGGAGATCCGCAAGATCGCCGCCTGGGCCGACCAGGGCGCGCCCGAAGGCGACGCGAAGGACAGCCCCAAGCAGCGCGAGTTCGTCGACGGGTGGAACATCGGCAGGCCCGACGCGGTGTTCCCGATGGGATCGGAATACGTGGTGCCCGCCAGCGGCACCATCGAGTACACCTACTACGTGGTCCCCACGGGCTTCACCGAGGACCGATGGATTCAGGCCGCCGAAGTGCGTCCCGGCAATCGCGCGGTGGTGCACCACGTGATCGCGTTCGTGCGGCCGCCGGGATCGCGCTGGCTGGCCGACGCCAAGCCGGGCGTTCCTTACGTGCCGCGCCGCGGCGCCGGCGCCGCGGGCGGGCAGCCACAACAACAGCAACAGCCGCGCAGCGAGGGCGCAAACGACGTCGGGCGCGACATGCTGGTGGGATTCGCGCCGGGGCTTCCGCCGATGATGCTGCGTCCCGGCGACGCGCGGCTGGTGAAGGCGGGATCGGACCTCGTCTTCCAGATGCACTATACGGCTAACGGGAAGGAGGGCGCGGACCGCACCACGGTCGGCGTGGTGTTCGCCAAGGAGCCGCCGAAGAACCGGATGGTGATGATGGGCGCCGTCAACGGGCGCTTCGTGATTCCGGCGGGCGCGCCCGCGCACGAAGTGGAGTCGCAGATCACGCTGCGAGAGGACGTGACGCTCATCAGCCTGATGCCGCACATGCATCTTCGCGGCAAGGACTTCGAGTTCCGCGCCGTCTTCCCCACCGGCGAGAAACAGGTGCTGCTGCGCGTGCCGCGCTACGACTTCAACTGGCAGCTCTTCTACTACCTAAAGGAGCCGATGCTGCTGCCCAAGGGCACGCGCATCGAGTGCACGGCGCATTTCGACAATTCCGCCAACAACAAGTACAATCCCGATCCCTCCAAGGAAGTCCGCTGGGGCGACCAGAGCTGGGAGGAGATGATGATCGGGTGGTTCGACGTGGCCGTGGACGCGAATAAGCCGCGTCCGGTTCCCGCACGCACAGGAGAATAAGATGATCGCTCGCGCCGCGCTGGGATTCGCGCTCGCCGGCGGCCTCATGGCCGCGCCGACCTTTAATAAGGATGTCCTGCCGATTCTCCAGAGCAAGTGCCAGGGCTGCCACCGGCCCGGTGAGATCGGGCCTATGCCGCTGATGACTTACCAGCACGCGCGCCCCTGGGCGAAGGCCATCCGCGAGGCCGTCTCGATGAAGCGCATGCCGCCGTGGTTCGCGGTGGAGGGCCACTCGAAGTTCTCCAACGACCTGTCGCTTTCGAAAGCCGAGATCGCCACCATCGCCGCCTGGGTCGACGACGGGGCCAAGGAGGGCGCCGCCAAGGACCGGCCGAAGCCGCGCGAGTTCGTCGACGGCTGGAACATCCGCAAGCCGGACGTCGTGCTGGACATGGGCTCGGATTTCGCGGTGCCGGCGTCGGGCACCGTCGAGTATCAGTACATCGTGATTCCGACGGGCTTCACCGAGGACAAGTGGATCGAGCAGGTGGAGGTGCGGCCGACGTTCCGGGCAGTGGTGCATCACGCGGTGGTGTTCATCCGCGATCCGCAGTCGCCGTGGCTGCGCGGCGAGGCCCAGCCGGGCGTGCCGTTCGTGCCGCCCAAGCGCACTCCGGAGGGAAGACCGCGCAATGACATCGGCGGCGGGAACAACGAAATCCTGACGATCTACACGCCCGGCATGGCGCCCGACATCTGGCAGCCCGGCGTCGCGAAGCTCGTGAAGGCGGGGTCGGACTTCGTCTTCCAGATGCACTATACGACCAACGGCAAGGCCGGCGTGGATCACACGAAGATCGGCGTGGTGTTCGCCAAGGAGCCGCCGAAGGAGCGCGTGATGACGCTCGGCCCGGCCAACATGGGCTTCGCGATTCCGCCGGGGGACCCGGCTTACAAGGTGGACGCGCGCGCGCAGTTCGTCAACGGCGCGAAGCTGACGAGCCTGTTCCCGCACATGCATCTGCGCGGCAAAGCATTCGAGTACCGGCTGACGGAGCCGACGGGCGAGACGCGCACGATCCTCAAGGTGGACCCCTACAAGTTCAACTGGCAGCTCTCGTACAAGTTCGAGACGCCGGTGGAGCTGAAGCCCGGCTCGCGCATCGAATGCTCGGCGTGGTTCGACAATTCGCCGAACAATCCGGCGAATCCCGACCCGAAGGCGACGGTGCGCTGGGGCGAGCAGAGCTGGGAGGAGATGATGATCGGCTTCCTGGACGTCGTGATCGACGCGAAGATGGATCGCCGCGCTTTCTTCACGCCCCGGCGAAGCGAGTAACGTGCGCGCGGGCGTTGTACTGGCCCTGACGTTCGCGGCCGCGGCCTCCGCGCACGAAGTCATCACCACCAAGCTGACCTGGAATCGCGAGATCTCGCGCATCGTATACGCCCGCTGCGTCTCGTGTCACCACGAAGGCGGCTCGGCGCCGATGGCGCTCGTCACGTACGCCGAATCGCGGCCGTGGGCCAAGGCCATCAAGGAGGAGATCCTCGAGCGCCGCATGCCGCCCTGGGGCGCCATGAAAGGCTTCGGCGACTTCCGCGACGACGTCAGTCTCACGCAGGAGGAGATCGCGCTGATCGCCGACTGGGTGGAAGGCGGCGCGCCCGAAGGCGACGCCGGCTACGAGCCGTATCCTCCCGTGGCGAAGCCCGCCCCTAAGGCGCCGGTATTCGCCGGCGGGTTGCTCGTCAAGGGCGAGCTGGCGCTGAAGGCGCCGGCGAAGATTCGCGCCATTCAACCGGATGGCGCCGCCGACGGCGCGTCTTTCAAGGTGGTGGCGCTGATGCCGGACGGGCGGGTCGAGCCGATGCTGTGGATTCTCGGCTACAAGCAAAAATGGCGGCGCGCGTACGCCTATCGCGCCCCGGTGGCGCTGCCGGCGGGGGCGAGGATCGCCGTGTTCCCGCCCGATGCCGGCGCGGTGCGGTTGATTCGATGAAGCCGCGCCTGGCGCTGCTGGTGTTCGCCGCATGCGCGGCGTTCGCGCAGGGACCGCGCATTCTGATCGTCACCGATGTCGAGGGCGTGGGCGGCGTCAACAACGCCGAGGAGCAGCTTCTCCCGGGCCAGCGGCGATTCGAGGAATCGCGGCGGCTGCTGGCGGGCGAGACGCGCGCCGCGGTGGAGGGCGCGCTCGCCGCGGGGGCGCGCGACATCGTCATCTGGGACGGTCATGACGGCAGCCGCACGCTCTCGGTGGACGACATCCATCCGCGCGCGCGGCTCCTTCAGGGTCGCCCGACGCCGGCGAACTACTATCTCTCGGATCGTCTCTACGACGGCATTCTGTTCGTCGGCCAGCACGCCATGTCGGGCGCGAAGAACGCGGTGCTCCCGCATTCGCAGAGTTTCAATATGGAGCGCATCACGATCAACGGTCGAGCGGTCGGCGAGATCGGCCAGGTGGCGGCGATCGCGGGGTACTTCCACATTCCGGTCATCATGCTGGCCGGCGACCAGGCCGCCTGCGACGAGCTGCTCGATCTTCAGCCGAAGGCGGAGACAGTGGCGGTGAAGCGGCTCGCGGGCCGCGCGTCGACGGTGAGCCTGTCGCACGACGAAGCCAAGGCGCTCATCGGCGGGGCGGCGGCGCGTGCGGTCAAGCGCATTCGGGAATTCTCGCCGTGGCGCATCGACGGGCCGGTGGAGATGCGGTTCGACTATCTGCCGGGCAAGGGCAACTCCGCGGTCTATCGCGGCGCGACCGTTCTGGAAGCCTTTGAGGCGTGGCTGGGCAAGACGCCCTAAACTGCACGGGTGTACACGGCCGCGCCTTGCGCGAGACGAACCACGGACTCGTCGGCAAGCCGCAGGGTCCCGCGGCCGAGACTGGCGCGCGTCATCCCCATGAGCGCATCGACCAGGTGCGCGCGAGCGAGCGGCGCCGTCACTTCGATGTTCACGGGGTCGACGAAATCCAACACGTCGCCGCGAAAATGCGCGACGATTTCGGCGGCCAGACGCACGTCATCGCACAGCTCGCCGTGGAATTGCGCGCCTTGCAGCAGGAGCGCCTCGGCCAGCGCGGCGCGGTCGGCGGGACGGCCGATCTGTGCGTTGCGGGCGGAGAAGTACAGGTCGCGCGTGACGAAGTAGGGCTTGATGTCGACGACCGGCGTGCCGTCGGCGAAATCGAGCAGGTCGCATTCGATGCGGAGTCCGTCGCGTCGCACGACGCGCGCGGCGGTGAGTCCGATGGGGTTTGGGCGCGAGGGCGCGCGCAGGCCGAAGACGCCGTGCAGGGTGTCGGGACCCTGTCCGCGGACGGCGCGCGGCGTGACCTGCAACGGGTCGCGCGAAGCGCCTTCGAGCCACGCCAATACCCAGATATGCGTGTGCTTCTCGAAATGCAGCAGCGCGGGCGCGAACTCCTCGAACACCTCGACCGCAGCCGGCGCGCCGAGGGCGGGCATATCCTTCCGGTCGGCGATCGCCGACCGCACCACGCCTATCTGCCGCAGGGTCGCGTCCGTCATATGGTCACCTCCGGCGCGATAATCGCGTTCATTTTGCGGTGAAATTCCGCCTCGGAGAAGCGGCGCGACCACTCGCGCAGCCGCTCGCGGGGCACGGCCGTCTCGGCGGCCTCGAATCGCTCGATGGCCGCCTCGAGCGCGGCCTCTTCCGGCGAATCGAAAAGGAACGCGCCCTCCGGGGGCGTCGATTCCAGCACTCCGCCGCGACCGAGGGCGATCACGGGCTTCCCGCTGGCCAGCGCTTCGACCGCTGTCATCCCGAAATCCTCCTCGCCCGGCAACACGAACGCACGCGAACGCGCGTAGAGCTCGCGCAGATCGGCGTCGGCGACGCGTCCGCAGAACTCGATGGTCGGGCCCGCCATGGCGCGCAGGCGGCGGTACTCGGGGCCGTCGCCGGCGATCTTCAAACGCCGCAGGCTCCGCGAAAAGGCGCGCACGGCCAGATCGATTCGCTTGTACGCGACCAGTTCGGAGACGATCAGGAAGTAATCCTCCGGCGGTTTCCAATAGAACGGCTCCACGTCGACGGGCGGATGCACGACCGTCGACTCGCGTCCCCAGGCGCGGTGGATGCGCCGCCGCACGTTCTCGCTGTTGGCGGCGAAGGCGTCGACGCGCGCGGCGGTTTGCGTGTCCCACATGCGCAGGTAGTGGGCCACCGGCGCCATCAGGGCGCGCTTCCAGCGAGGCGACCACTCGAGGTGATCCGGGTACAGCTCCCAGAGGTAACGCATGGGCGAGTGGCAGTAGCAGACGTGGCGCGCGCCGGCGGGCGCGAGCACGCCCTTCGCCGGACCGGACTCGCTGCTGACGACGAGATCGTAGCCACGGAGGTCGAAGTGTTCGAGCGCAAGCGGCATGAGCGGCAGCGTCGACCGGTAGCAGCACTTCAGGCGGTCGAGCGACGACGCCGTCACGCGGCGCGAGCGGATCAGCGGGCTGACGGCATCGGGATCGTAGAACAGGGTGAAGAGGTCGGCGCCGGGCAGCAGGCGGCAGAGGGACTCGACGACCTTCTCGCCGCCGCGCATGCGCAGCAGCCAGTAATGAATGATGGCGGCGCGCAACTCGACGCATTATACCGCCGCGGGCGCGCCGGGCCGGCGCGGCGGAGGTATAATCTGGACAGGAAAACGTCCCGCGGGAGCGGGACCCGCGAATCGCTTCGGGAAGGATTTTATGAGACATGCCAAGTCCGCTTTCATCGCCGTTCTGGCTGCGATAACGTTAACAAGCGCCGTCGCGCAGGATCCGCGCGGCGCCATCGTCGGGCGCGTCACCGACGCGACCGGCGCGGTAGTGGCCAACGCCGCCGTGCGCGTGACCAACGCCGCCACGGGAGTGGTGGCCGCCGCGACCACCAACGAGACGGGCAACTACGTGGTGCCCTACCTCACGCCAGCGACCTACGTCGTCACCGTCGAGCTGATCGGCTTCAAGAAGTTCGTGCGCGACAGGGTGCAGGTCCGCGTGACGGATCGTGTGGAGCTTAACATTCAACTGGAAGTCGGCAGCGTGAACGAGTCGGTGGAAGTGACGGCCGATACGCCGCTGCTGTCGACGGCCGAAGCGTCGCTCGGCCAGGTGGTGGACCAGCGGCGCGTGACCGAGCTGCCGCTATTCGCGGGCAACGCCATGGATCTCGTCCATCTCGCGCCGGGCACGCTGAACGGCACCGACATGCGCCTGCGCAAGGCGCCCTTCAACAACGCGCCGTCGCAGTTCAACACCGACGGATCGGGCAACTACGGCAACGAGTTCACCATCGACGGCATCTCGAACACGTACTCGGACGGCACCAGCCCGCGCGTGGCGTTCTCGCCGCCCTCGGCCTCGATCGGCGAATTCAAGGTGCAGACCTCGGCGTTCGACGCCTCGGTGGGCCACACGGCCGGCGCGCTGGTGAACGTCAGCACCAAGGGCGGCACCAACGAACTGCACGGCTCGGCGTGGTGGTGGCTGCGCCACTCGCATCTGGACGCGCCGACGGTCTTTCAAAACCGCTCCGGCCAGAAGCTGCCGGTCTACCAGGACAACCGCTACGGCGTCGCCGCCGGCGGGCCGATCTATCTGCCGAAGCTCTACAACGGCAAGAACAAGACCTTCTGGTTCTTCACCTGGGAGGCCAACAAATTCGGCGATCCCAACGTGGGCGCGTCGACGGCCACCGTTCCGCGCGCGGCCTGGCGCGACGGCAATCTCTCCGACCTTCTGGCGATCGGCGCCAACTACCAGATCTACGATCCGCGCACCATCGCCGTGGCGCCGAACGGGCGCTTCAGCCGGCAGGTTTTTCCGGGCAACATCATTCCCTCCAACCGGGTTGTGCCGATGGCGAAGAACATTCTGAATCTCTATCCGCTGCCGAACGCCGCCGGTACCAGCGACGGGCGCAACAACTTCTTCCGCTCCGGCAAGGCGCTGGAGGATTACTGGACCACCATCGGCCGTTTCGACCACGCCTTCAGCGAGCGGAACCGCATGTTCGTCCGCTTCCACCGGGACTACTGGGAGGAAGACAAGAACCGCACCTTCGGCAACGATGTCAACGGCATCGTCCTGAACCGCATCAACCGCGGGCTGGCGTTCGACGACGTGCACGTGTTCAGCCCAGGCCTGATGTTCAACTTCCGCTACGGCCTGACGCAGCAGGAGTTCCCGGAGCGCCGCGTGAGCCGCGGCTTCGACCTCTCGGCGCTGGGCTTCTCGCAGAACCTGGTGAATAACGTCGACCGCAGCCTGGCGACGATTCCGCAGACGACCATCGGGTCGCTGACGGTGCTGAGCAACTGGGAGTCGGGCGACGGCACCACGGCGTCACTGACGCACTCCTTCGTGGGCGACTTCACCTGGATCCGGGGCGCGCACAACCTGCGCTTCGGCGCCGATACGCGCGTGTATCGGGAGTTCCGCAACCGGTTCCAGGCCGATGTCTCGCCGCTGCTGAATTTCAACAGCCTGTGGGGCCGCGGTCCGCTCGATAATTCGACTGCGCCTCCGGTGGGCGGCGAGTTGACGGCGCTGCTGGTGGGCATCCCGGGCGGCAGCATGTCGCGAAGCGGCAGCTACGCCGAACAGGACCAGTACCTGGGCATCTATCTCCAGGACGACTACAAAGTGACGCGGAAGCTCTCGCTCAACGTCGGCCTGCGGCTCGAGCACGAGTCGCCGATTACGGAGCGGTACAACCGCTCGGTGCGGGGATTCAATGCCGGCGCGGCCAGCCCGATTGAAGCGGCCGCGATCGCCCGGTACGCCGCCTCTCCGATTCCGGAGCTGCCACTGGCGCAGTTCGCCGCCAAGGGCGGGCTCACGTTCGCCGGCGTCGGCGGCAACTCGCGGGAGTACTGGGACGGCAAGTTCCTGACGCTGCTCCCGCGGTTCGGCTTCGCCTACCAGGCGCGCAAGAACACCGTGATCCGCGGCGGATACGGCGTCTTCTACGCGTCGATCGGGGTGAACCGCACCAACTCGAACCTGGCCGGATTCAGCCGCTCGACGCCGATCGAGGCGTCGTCGGACAACGGGCTGAGCTTCATCGCCACGCTCGACAATCCGTTCCCCAACGGCCTTCGCGCTCCGGAAGGCGCGGCCGGCGGTCTCTCGACGAATCTCAACCAGGGCGTCAGCTTCTTCCGCGCCGAGCGGCGCCAGCCCTACGCCCAACGCTTCAGCTTCGGCATACAGCAGCAGTTGTGGGCGGGCTTCCTGTTCGAGAACTCCTATGTCGGCAATCGCGGCACGCGGATTCCGGTGAGCCGGAACATCAACGCCACGCCGGCGCGCTACCTGAGCACGCTGCCGACGCGCGACCAGGCCACCATCAACTTCCTGGGCGCGAACTTCACCAGCCCGTTCTTCGGGCTGCATCCCAACTACACCAGCTCGACCATCACGCGGGCGAACCTGCTTCGTCCGTATCCGCACTTCGGCGACATCAGCTTCGACGACAGCGTCGGCTACTCGTGGTACCACTCCATGCAGACCCGTCTGGAAAAGCGCTTCTCGCAGGGGTACACGCTCCAGATCTCCTATACGTGGTCGAAGACGATGGCGGCCGACAGCTTCCTGAACGGCTCGGACCCGATGCCCTACGAATCGCTCTCGGATCTCGATCGCGTGCATCGCGTGGTCGGCAGCGGCATCTGGGAGCTTCCCTTCGGACGGGGCAGGAAGTTCGGCACGTCGTGGAACCGGCCGCTGGAGTTTTTCGCGGGCGGCTGGCAACTGGGCGGCATCTACCAGCGGCAGAGCGGGGCGCCCATCGGCTTCGGCCAGCCGCTGTTCACAGGCGATTCATCGACCATTACGCTGCCCTCGACGCAGCGCAACGCCGACCGCTGGTTCAACACGTCGGTCTTCCTTCGCACCAACACGCAGGCCCTGGCGAGCAACATCCGCACGGCCCCGCTGCGCTACTCCAACATCCGGCTCGACTCGCAGCGGCGGCTCGACCTCTCGCTGATCAAGTCGTTCCGCATCGCCGAGCAGAAGGCGCTGAAGTTCCGCGCCGAGACGTTCAACACGCTCAACGAAGTGGTCCTGCGCGGACCCAACACCGACCCGTACAACACGGCGTTCGGGACCATCACCGCGCAGGAGCCGCCGCGGAGCTGGCAGTTTTCGCTCACGCTATCGTTCTAGATCCAGCCGCAGATAAACGCAGATGGGACAATGCGGTGAAGCCTACTGACGTCCGACGGCCGCCGTGTTCCGGGTCTCCCCCGAGATCCGGACGCGGCGGAAGTCGCCCAACTCGTTGAACGATCCCAGGCCGATGCGGCCGTGCCGTAAGCTCAAGTCGACCGCCTCCAGGCTCGGGTTGCGCTTGCCGTCGACCTCCACGTAGCACCGCCCGGTGTCGCCGTCGAAGATCAGGCGGACCGGCGTCCATTCGGCGGTCGTGAAGGACTCCGGCCCGTCGAGCGGAGAAATCCGCACGCGCTCGCCGCCGAAGACGTGGAACATGCCGTTGTGGACGGGCTGCTTCACCGCCGTGTCGGAGGAGACGTGCGCGTAGTTGTAGTGCGACTCGTCCTGCCAGGCGTAGACGACGATGAGGCTGCGCCCGCCGCGGCGCATCTCGACATCGACGGTCACCTTCCGGAACGGCGGCGTGTCGGCGATGGCGAACTTCTGCGGGCGGCGCGGCTGTCCGGGTACGGGATTGGCCGAGGCGACCAGCTTCAGCACGTGGTCCTCGACCTTCCAGTCGGCGGCGCTTTGCACGGTCCAGCGATGCCCGAAGGCCTCGATGCGCTCGCCCGCGGCGGCGGCCGGGGCGATCACCGCGCAGGCCAGTAACAGCGTGCATAAGTTCGCGCTCGGAACCGCTTGCTCACGCGCGCGGCTCAGCAACGGCTTCCCTAGCGGTCTCATGAGGTCACCTTGGCCTTCAGCATCGTGTAGGAGTGCGGCGGGAAGCGCAAACGCATCCGGCGGCCCTCGGCCGGCGCCGACCCGGCGACGGCTTCCACGCGCGTCGAGCCGAAATCGTTCTCCGACTTGATGTCCGGGCCGTTGACGACCGTTGTCTCGACCGGTCCCGCGAACGTCTTGTCCTGAAGCTCGATCTCGGTCTCGATGGGCTGGTCGCGATGGCGGTTGACGACGTTGATCACGAGCGTCCCCTGGTCCAAACTTGCCGACGTGTCGAGATAGCGCACGCCGTCGAAGCGGCGCGATTTGTAGGTCGGCGAGTCGACGAAGAGCGCCAGGGCCTTGCCTTTGGTGTTGGCGGAGAACAGGGCCAGCGGGTAGAAGATGGTCTGCAGGAACATGGCCTTCTCGTTGGTGAAGATCGGCGCGATCACGTTGACGAGCTGCGCCATGTTGGCCATCTTCACGATGTGGGCGTGATTGACGAAGGAGTTGAGGAAGGTCGCGATCACGAGCGCGTCTTCCAGGTTGTAGCGCTCCTCCAGGATGCGCCGGCCGCGCTGTGAGGCGCCGCGCGCGCGGTACCAGACGTTGTACTCGTCCCAGGCGATGTGGATCTTGCGCGGATTCGGCTCGTCGGAGAGCGCGGCGCGGATGACGCCCTCGGTGGTGCGCGTGCGATCGTCGAGGTCGACGGAGCTGGCGAGGAATTCGTAATAGTCGTTGGCGGGGTTGCCGACGTAGCGGTGCACGGCCAGGTAGTCGATGTGGCGCTTGAGGTGTTCGAGGATGGTGCGGTTCCATCCGATCCAGTCGATGCCCTGCGCGAAGTGGGAGGAGCCGGCGGCAATGAGCTTGATGGAGGGGTCGGTCCAGCGCATGAGCTTGGCGGCTTCGAGCGCGAACTTGCCGTAGTCGTCGGCGGAGCGGTGGCCCATCTGCCAGGGGCCGTCGATCTCGTTGCCGAGCCCCCAGTAGGTGCACTTCCAGGGATCGGCGCGCCCGTTCTGGCGGCGGAGGCGCGTCATGGCGGTGTCCTGCGAGGAGTTGACGTACTCGACCCACTGCTGCGCGTCGGTCCAGCTTCCGGTGCCCAGGTTCACGCAGATGTAGGGCTGCGTTTTGAGCATCTCGGCATACTGGAGGAATTCGTGCGTGCCGAAGCGGTTGGTCTCGACGGTGCCCCAGGCCATTTCGAGGCGCCGCGGACGCTGGTCGCGGGGTCCGATGCCGTCGCGCCAATGGTAGTTCGACACGAAATTGCCGCCCGGCCATCGGAGGATGGTGACGTTGAGCTTGCGCACGGCGTCGATGACGTCGCGACGGAAGCCGTTGGCATCGGAGAGGGACGAGCCTTCCTCGAAGATGCCGCCGTCGATGCAGCGTCCGAGGTGCTCGATGAAGTTGCCGTAGATGAGGGGATCGATGTCGCCGATGATGCGCTCGGTGTCGATCTTGACACGCGCGCGCAGCGGTCCGGTTTGGGCGCGGAGTATCGCGGGGGCGGCGAGGAGCGCGGTGGAGAAATCTCGTCGGGTCACGGGGCTTATTTTACTACCGCGGGAAGTGACGCCCCATGCGGTATCATCATCAGGGTCAACCGATGAAGGATGCAGCCCTGGTTCTGGAGAATGTGGGTCCCATACGGCGAGCAGAGGTTCAGCTTGGGGATCTTACTGTCCTGGTGGGGCCGCAAGCTACCGGCAAGAGCATTCTCCTCCAGTTCCTCAGATTGGTGCTGGATCCGGGGCCAATTTTCGGCACGCTTCGCAAGTACGGCCTTCGTTGGGACAGAGACCCGGCGGGCTTCCTTGAGCTTTATCTCGGCGAAGGAACGAGGGGTTTGTGGGGGCCTACCAGCCGGCTCTCCTGGCAGGGACAAGAAAAAACCATCGAGCAACTGGTCCGATCGAGGCGGAAAGCCGAGGAAAAGACCTTCTTCATTCCCGCGCAGCGGGTTCTGGCGCTGAGCCGCGACGGCTGGCTTCGACCTTTTGCGGATTACAAAGCCGGAGACCCATTCTCGGTGCGCGATTTTAGTGAGAAGCTTCGCGAGTTGATGGAGTCGGGATTGGGACGCGGTGAATCCGTATATCCACAACCTCGCCGCCTCAAAAAAGAGATCCGCGACATGCTGTCGCGCGACATCTTTCACGGCTTTCAACTGGATCTGGACAAGGAAGGACATCAGAAACGCCTGGTGCTCAGGAGCGACCGTCAGGGCGACAAATTGCCGTACATGGTCTGGTCCGCCGGGCAACGCGAGTTCGTTCCCCTTCTGCTGGGGCTCTATTGGTTGTTACCACCAACGCAATCTAAGCGGCGAGGGTCCATCGAATGGGTCATAATCGAGGAGCTCGAAATGGGACTCCATCCCCGAGCGATTCGAGCTCTGCTCTTCATCGTCTTGGATCTGTTGTGGCGAGGCTATAAGGTTTGTCTCTCGACGCACTCCCCGCAAGTGCTGGACTTAGTTTGGGCGCTTAGGATGCTGCGTCAACATCGGGCGGCACCGCGGAAGCTGCTCGAATTCTTCGAAGTGCCGTCTCACCCACATACGATTCAACTGGCGGAGGCGGCCCTCGAAAAGGTGTCGCGGGTTTACGCCTTCGACCTTGAGCAAAGGCGGACACTTAATATCTCCAATCTTGATCCGGAGTCGGACCACCCCGGTGAATCCGGCTGGGGTGGACTGACCGAATGGAGCGGCAGAATCACCGACATAGTTACCGAAGTCGTCGCGGAGAGCGGTCGCCAGTGACGTTTCGGGAGGCCGTTGGCCGGACGGCCTCGATTCGAAACGCGTTCCGCGATGGCTTGAAGGCACTGAAGGGTTCCGAGCGCAAGTACGTTCGCGCCGGCAAGGCGCGACTGGCCGGCAGCGTCGATCTTGATTCCACGCTCGCCCCCGTGCATCCGAACGACCCGCGGTGGGATTATGGCATCGGCCTGCGATCCAGCCGGCGGGAATCCGTCGTCTGGATCGAGGTTCATGCCGATTCGAGCGATATCGGGGGGGTGCTGCGGAAGCTAACGTGGCTCAAGAATTGGCTTGCCGCCGAGGCCCCCCAACTGCGCCAGATGAGCAGCCGCTTCGAGTGGATAGCTCCGGGCGGATCGGGGTTTCGCAAGGGCAGCCGCCAGGAAAGACGGATCGCGCAGGCCGGACTGGCGATGCGCACGCGGCCGCTCGACCTCGACGCGATTCCCTAGCGGCGTCACTGGGATCGTCAACCGGCCGGCCACCAGCGGTCCAGGTCCCCGCGAAGCGATCGCGCGAGGCGCGGCTGAGCGGCGGCACGATTGTCGCGCTCACCCGGGTCGGCGACGACATCGTAGAACTCGGCCTCCTCGGACCATCCCCGGAATCCCTGTCCGTCCCACATTTCGAGGCTGAGATTCGGCCCGTAGGGGACGATCAGCTTCCAGCGGTCGCGGACGATCCAGCGGTACTTCAGATTCCGCGCCGGATTCTCGATGTCGCGCGAAGTGTGGACAAAGATGCCGCCGAAGATCGCCCGGCGGCGCTCGATGGCGCGGCGATCGCGCAAGTCGACGCCCGGCATCGCGCGCGGCGGCGAGAGGCCGCAGGCTCGCAGAATGGTCGGCGCGAGGTCGATGCTGCTTGCGAGCCGATGCTCTTCGCGGCGGGGATCGATGACGCCCGGCCATCGGACGAGGATCGGCGTGCGGACACCCGCGTCGTAGGGCGACATCTTGGCGCGCGAGGCGTGGAGCGGTTGAGCGCCCTCGAGCTGCACCCAGCCGTTGTCGGCGAGATAAAGGACGATCGTGTCGCGCGCGAGGTTTCTGCGCTCGAGATGGCCGAGGAGCAGACCGACCGTCTCGTCGAGCCACTCGATCATCGCGTAGTACCGCGCGAGTCCGGCCGGGAGTCCCTTGGCGCGGTAATACGCCAGCAACCGCTCGGGCGGGTTGTGCGGAGTGTGCGGCAGAAAAGGCGCGTACCAGACGAAGAATGGCCGGCCTTGAGAAGCGTCGATGAAGTCGAGGATCGGCTGCATGGTCTCGCGGCCGATCTTCAATCCGTCGTCGCCGTGACGGCCGCCGCGCGACACATCGCCATGCGTCATGCAGTCGGTGAAGCAGCACTGGCAGGCGCCCTCCCACCATTTGCCGGACTGGTGCGAGCGGTAACCGCGCGAGCCCAGCAGGTGCGCGAGCGATATCGAGCGGCGGAACACCGCGGTCATGGCGGCTCGGCCGCCGGCGTCGCGCGCGTCGCCGGGCGGATCGTTTCCCGTGATGAGGTGCTGATGCGGATACAGGCCCGTCATGATGGAGGCGAGACTCGGGCGGCAGAGGCTCGACGGAACGTAGCCGCGGGTGAAGACCAGGCTCTCCGATGCCAGGCGGTCGATGTGCGGCGTGCGCACGTGCGGGTGCCCCAGGAAGCCGTAGTCGGCCCAGCCGTGATCGTCGGAGACGATCAGGACTATGTTGGGAGACTTGGCCGCGAGGGGCGCGAATGCCGCGGGGGCGGCGAGGAAGGCGCGCCTGGTCATGCCGCTCACGACGCCAGCCTATCACGCGCCCGCGCTACAATCGCCTCATGCGGCGAGCGTTCGCACTCACGGCGGCGGCGATAATGGCCGCGATGCTGAGCGGCGCCCAATCCGGCGGCCGGCGCTGGGCGCGCTACGAGCACGAAATGCAAAATCCCGCCGAAGACCCGCCCGACGCCTGGGAGAAGACCGAGTTCGCCTTCGCGCGGCTGCGTTTCCGTTCGCCTCGCGACGGCAACCGGGGCTATTACCGCTTCGGGCACGCGCGATGGGGCACCGACTCCAACAAGTCCGAGCGCCAGTTCATCCAGGGACTGCGCCGGCTGACGCGCATCCACGCGCGCTCGGTGGAGGAGATCGTCGACATAGACAGCGACGAGATCTACAACTGGCCGTGGCTCTACGCGGTCGGAATCGGCGACTGGGTATTCAACGAATCGCAGGCGCGGCGGCTGCGCAATTACTTCGAGCGCGGCGGATTCCTGATGGTCGACGACTTCCACAACTCTCGCGAGTGGGAGCAGTTCATGGACGGCGTGGCGCGCGTGCTGCCCGGCCGTTCGGCGCTCGAGCTGGAGGACGGCGACCCGATCTTCCATGTCGTCTACGATCTCAAGGAGCGCTTCCACATTCCCGGTCTGAACATCGTACGGGGAGGGCCGTGGGAGCGCGGCGGAGTCGGCGAGCACTGGCGCGCGGTCGCCGACGACCGGGGGCGGGTGCAGATCGCCATCTGCTTCAACATGGACCTGGGCGACGCCTGGGAGTGGGCCGACTATCCGCCGTACCCGGAGCAGTACTCGTCGCTCGCCTATCGCATTGGCGTCAACTACGTCGTGTATGCGATGACGCATTAGCGCGAACGCCCGCTACAATGGAGGATGATCGGCAACCCGCTCCTCGACCTCCCCTATCTGATTCCGTTCGACCGAATCCGCGGCGAACACGTCGAGCCGGGAATCGCGCGGCTACTCGAAGAGTGCCGCGAGCGGCTCGATGGCGCGGCCTCGGCGCGGGACGGCCGCACCTACGCCAACACGATGCACGCGCTCGACACGCTGACCGAGCCGCTCGATACGGCGATGTCGGTGGTTCGGCACCTGGAGGCGGTGGCCACCTGCGACGAGCTGCGCGCGGCGCACAACGCCGTGGAACCGCTGGTGAGCGCCTTCTACTCGCGCATTCCGCTGAACGAGGGCCTGTGGCGGGCGCTCAAGTCGTACGAGCCGACCGAGGAGGCGCGGGCGCTGACGGGAGCGCGTCGCCGCTTCCTGGTCAAGACGATGGCATCGTTCCGGCGGCACGGCGCCGAGCTGGATGCGGCCGGCAAGGCGCGGCTGGAGGAGATCGACGTCGAGCTGGCGAAGCGGACGACGTCGTTTTCCGAGAACGTGCTGGACTCGACCAAGGCCTTCGAGCTGACGATCGACGCCGAAGAGGGACTGGCCGGGCTGCCCGCGACCGCGCGCGCCGAGGCCCGCGAAAGCGCCGCGTCGAAGGGTCGCGAGGGATGGCGCTTCACTCTCCAGCAGCCCAGCTATCTCGCGGTGATGACGTACCTGGACGACGCCGGAGTCCGCGAGACGATGTACCGCGCCTATTACACACGCGCGACCTCCGGGCAGCACGACAATCGCCCGCACGTGGCGCGCATTCTCGAGTTGCGGCGGGCCAAGGCGGTCCTGCTCGGCTACAGGGATTTTTCGGACTTCGTGCTCGAGGATCGCATGGCGGGAGCGGGCGCGCGCGCCCGGGCGTTTCTCGAGGAGCTGCGCGCGAAATCGCAGGTGCACTTCGAGCGTGAGAACGCGGAACTGGCCGCGTTCCGAAGGAAGATCGAGGGCGGAGGCGCGCCGACGATGGAGCCCTGGGACGTCGCCTATTACGCCGAGAAGCTCCGGCGCGACCTCTACGCCTTCGACGAGGAGATGCTGCGGCCGTACTTTCCGCTGGAGAAGGTGGTCGCCGGCATGTTCGACCTGGCGGGGCGTCTGTTCGGAATCGAGGTTCGCGAGGAGGAGAGCGCGCCGGGCTGGGACGCGCAGGTCCGCTACTTCACCATCCGCGATTCCGACGGCACGCGACTCGGCGGTTTTTACACCGACTGGTATCCGCGCGAGAACAAGCGCGGCGGAGCGTGGATGGACGCCTTCCGCACCGGAGGTCCGCGCGACGGCGCCTTCGACCCGCATCTGGGAGCGATCTGCGGGAATCTCTCCCCGCCCGTGGGCGGACGGCCCGCGCTGCTCACCCATCGCGACGTGGAGACCATCTTCCACGAATTCGGTCATCTGCTGCACCATTCGCTCAGCCGCGTGGAGGTTCGCAGTCTGGCCGGTACGAACGTGCCGTGGGATTTCGTCGAGCTGCCCTCTCAGATCATGGAGAACTGGTGCTGGGAGCGCGAGGCGCTCGACCTGTTCGCCCGGCACTGGGAGTCGGGCGCGCCGATTCCGGAGGAACTGTTCGCCCGCATGAAGCGCGCGCGCAATTTCCGGAGCGCCAACGCCATGATGCGGCAGCTCGGCTTCGGCCTGGCCGATTTGGCGCTGCATCGCGAATACACGCCCGCCGACGGCGACCCGGTGGAATACGGGCGGCGGATTCTCGAGCGCTTCGCGCCCACGCCGCTGCCCGCCGGGCACGCCACCATGGCGGGCTTCACGCACCTGTTCGGCAATCCGGTCGGGTATGCGGCGGGCTATTACTCCTACAAGTGGGCCGAGGTGCTGGACGCCGACGCGTTCACCCGCTTTCGCCGCGAGGGAGTTTTTTCGCGGGAGGCGGGGATGGCGTTCCGGCGCGCGATCCTCGAGCGCGGCGACAGCGACGATCCGTCGGCGCTCTATCGGGAGTACCTGGGACGCGACCCGTCCGTCGACGCGCTGCTGGAGCGGGCGGGCCTGGGCTGAGGATTCGGGTCGAAAGACCAAGCAACCCCTTGCTGACGCGCGCGGCTCAGCAGAATCAGTGTGTTTCTGAGCCGCGACTGTCAGGGAACAGGACCGGCGATGTCGCGCCACATCCGTGCGTCTGCTAACATCGACAGATGACGAACGTTCGTCGTGGCGATAACGACCGCTTCGCCGGCTGAAGCAAGCTCGACAGCGTGAGCTGCGAAAATCATGTCCGCGTCGAGGGAAGCGTCGTCCGCCGACTGGCGGCCCGCGTTTCGGGCTGCCGCCCAAAACTCGGCGGCGCGGAGCATTACGCCCGTCGTGATCGGCGCATACCCCAGAGGCTCTTGAGTGCGTCCAGACGGGCAATCCCTTTGCCCTTGCCCGCTCTGAGCAGTTCGCGGCGCACTTCATAATCTGCAATCTCGGGAATCACCACGTTTACGCCGTCCGAGGCGATGGCGGCCAGCCAGGTCTTACAGACTTCGTTTTCCGGGGAGCCCTTTGGATTCGTGATCATGCCGAGGGGCGCGGCATCGAGTAAGACGATCACGAGAAAAACTTATAGCCGGCGGGCCGGGTTTCATCGAGGGCACGCCGGAGGGCTTCGAAAGTCTCCCGTTGTTCGGATTCGTCGCCCTGCATCCACTCGTTCAGAAGTTGAATGACCACGCCGGGATCAAGGCGCGGGCCGACTCGCAACACCGGCGGACCTTGAACCTCCCAGTTACTGGCGTCCGGCATAGAATTAGTCGGCTATCAACTGGATTTTATCACGCGATGGCGCTTGCTACTGTTGTCTTCTCGGAACTAATGCCTCCGAGGGCCTTCCGCCTAGCGAGGATCATCGACCCCGCCCACCGAGAGCATTCGCTACGCGAGCGCCCGGGCGATCGACTCGGCGATGGCGCGGCCGTGAAAGCGGCCGTTCTCGATGAAAATCTCATTGGTGTGCATGCCGGCGACGATCACCCCGGCGAGGTAGATGCCCTGGCGCTCGCTCTCCAGCGTCTCGGGGTCGGTGCGCGGACGGCCCGTCGCGTCGTCGAAGCGGATGCCGTGCGCCGCCAGGAAGTCGATGTCGGGCCGATAGCCGGTCATCGCGAACACGAAGTCGTTCTTCAGCTCGACGGCGCCCTCGGGAGTGTCGAGCGCCACCGAGTCGCGGCGGACCTCGACGACCCGCGAGTGGAAGTACGCGCGAATCTCGCCGTTCCGGATGCGATTCTCGATGTTCGGCTTGATCCAGTACTTGACGCTGTCGGAGATGGCCGCGCCGCGATGCACCAGCGTCACGCGGGCGCCGGACCAGTGCAGCTCCAGCGCGGCGATAGCCGCCGAGTTCTTCGCGCCGATCACCACGACGTCGGAGTTGTAATAAGGATGCGGCTCCTTGTAATAGTGGATGACCTTGTCGAGCTCCTCGCCGGGCACGCCGAGCAGATTGGGCCGGTCGTAGAAGCCGGTCGCGAGGACCACCTTCCTGGCGCCGCAGGCGCGCGGGCAGCCGAAGCGGTCGGTGGTGTGCACGACGAACGCGCCGTCGGTTCCGGCGACGCGGTCGACGCGCTCGTACTGGCGCACGTCGAGTCCGTAGTGCTCCGAGACGCGGCGATAGTACTTCAGCGCTTCGTTGCGCACGGGCTTTTCGCCGATGGCCGTCATGGGGATGTCGCCGATCTCGAGCAGCTCCGGCGTGGTGAAGAACACCATGTTGGTCGGGTAGTGGTAGAGCGAGTTGACCAGGCAGCCCTTGTCGAAGAGAACCGCGCTCAGTCCGCGCCGCTTCAGTTCGATGCCGCAGGCGAGGCCGGTGGGCCCCGCGCCCGCTATCGCGACGTCGAACTCCGTCACAGCATGGCCTCGACCGAGGTGTAGACCGCCTCCAGCGCGCCGGGCAGCGCCGCGGCGTCCTTACCTCCGGCCTCGGCCATGTCGGGCCGCCCGCCGCCCTTGCCGCCGACCGATTGCGCCAGCGCGCCGGCGAGCTTGCCGGCGTGCACTTTCGCGGTGAGGTCCCTGGTGACGGCCGAGACGATGGAGACGGTGGAATCCTCGGCGCTGGCGAGCACGACAACGCCGGTCTTCCACTTGTTGCGCAGCGAGTCGGCGACGGCGCGCATCTGAGCGCGGTCGAGTCCGTCGACGCGGGCGGCGAGCACGCGCACGCCCTTGAGCGTCCGCGACTGGCTTTCGAGCGCCCCGATGCCGGCCTGCGCGGCCTTGTCCTTCCACTGTTCGAGCTGTTTCTCCAGGGTCTTCTGGTGCAAGAGGAGCTTCTCGACATGGTCGAGCAGCTCGGGCTCGGACGTCTGGAAGATTCCGCAGAGCCGCGCGAGCGATTCGCGCGCGTGCTGGAAACGGTCGAGCGCGCCGTAGCCGGTCAGGGCCTCGATGCGCCGCGTGCCCGCCGAAATCGAGCTTTCGTGGACGATCTTGCAAATGCCGATTTCACCGGTGGTGGCGACGTGCGTGCCGCCGCAGAGCTCCTTGCTGAACGCAGTAATCGACACGACACGCACCTGGTCGCCGTACTTTTCGCCAAAGAGCGCCATGGCGCCGCTGGCGAGCGCGGTCTCCAGGTCCATCACGGTGGTTTCGACCGGGGCATTCCCGAAGATGTGTTCGTTCATGAGCCGCTCGATCTCGGCCATCTCCTCGGCGGTGATCTGCGCGTAATGCGAGATATCGAAGCGCAGGCGCGAGGCCTCGACGACGCTGCCGGCCTGCTTGACGTGTTTGCCGAGCACGGTGCGCAGCGCGGCGTGCAGCAGGTGCGTCGCCGTGTGGTTGCGCATCGTGGCGTCGCGGCGCCCGGCGTCGACGACGGCCCGCACCTGATCGCCGCGCTTGATGGCGGCGGCCGGACGCACGGTATGCACCGCGAGTCCGGGAATGGCGTAGCGCGTATCGACGACGTCGCCGAGCTTTGCGCCGCCGGCGAGCGAATAGAGCGCGCCGCGGTCGCCGACCTGTCCGCCGGCCTCGGCGTAGAACGGCGTCTCGTTGAGGACGACCTCGACGGTTTCGCCCTTGTCGAGCGCCGCGAGCACGGTGGCTCGGGCTTCGGTCAGGCTGTAGCCGAGGAACTTCGAGCGGCCGGAGGATTCGAGAATGCGCTGGTAGGCGGGATCGACTTCGGTCTGGCCGGCGCCCTTCCAACTCGCCCGCGCGCGGGTGCGCTGGCCCTCCATGGCTTTCTCGAATTCCGCGATGTCGATGGATAGACCGATTTCGCGCGCCATCTCCTCCTGCTCGTCGAGGGCGAGGCCGTAAGTGTCGTAGAGCTTGAATGCAGCGGCGCCGGGGAGCACGCCGCCGGAGGCCGACCGCGCCTCGTCCTGGAAGACCTTCTCGGCGAGCAGGAAGGTGGTCGCGTAGCGGCGCTCCTCTTCCTCGACGATGCGCGCGACGCGCGGCGCGCTTTCGAGAAGCTCCGGATAGGCGGGCGACATCAGCTCGGCGATGAACGCGGTGAGCTTGTGGAGGAACGGCTCCTCGACGCCGGCGCGGCGCGCGTGGCGCAGCGCGCGGCGCATGATCTTGCGGAGCACGTAGCCGCGGCCCTCGTTCGACGGCACGACACCGTCGTGGATCAGGAAGGCGGCGGCGCGTCCGTGGTCGGCGGCGATGCGCAGCGCGGCCGACCCCTTCTCATCGCCGCCGGGAGCCGCTCCGAAGAGACGCGCGGCCTCTCCCACGATGGGCGCGATGAGGTCGGTCTCGTAGTTGGAGAGCTTGCCCTGCATGACGGCGGCGATGCGCTCCAGTCCCATGCCGGTGTCGATGGAGGGACGCGGCAGCGGCGTGAGGACGCCGGCGGAGGAGCGGTCGAACTGCATGAAGACCAGGTTCCAGATCTCGACGTAGCGCCCGCCGCCGTCGTCGGGGAAGACGGCGTTCTCGCGGCCGGGCTCGGCGCCTTCGGGCCCGAGGTCATAGTGAATCTCCGAGCACGGGCCGCAGGGACCGGTCTCGCCCATCTGCCAGAAGTTGTCCTTTTCGTCGAGGCGGAAGATGCGCGACTTCGGCACGCCGGCGACCTTCTGCCAGAGGTTCTCGGCGTCGTCGTCCTCGCGGAAGACGGTGACGTAGAGGCGGTCCTTCTCGAGGCCGTAGACGCGCGTGACCAGATCCCAGGCGAAATCGATGGCCTCGGTCTTGAAATAGTCGCCGAAGGAGAAGTTCCCCAGCATCTCGACGAAGGTGT
>CAZEVY010000051.1:0-35568 GCA_964515555.1 uncultured Solibacteraceae bacterium
ACATGGTCGAGAGAGCCAGAATCTGCGAGTCGCTCGCCATGACGGCCGCCATGATGCCGGCGCCGAGGATGCCGGCCAGCCACAGGGGCGCGTAGTGCTCCAGCATCAGGATGACGACGTCGTCGGCCGCCATACGCGCGCGGAGTTTCGCGCGCTCCTCCGGCGCCAGCGTAGCGCCCTCGCGGGCCAGTGTGGCGCGGGCCTCCTGCTTGTCGCGGATTTTGGGGATATCGGTGGCGCGATTGGCGGCCACGCCCAAGTACACGCACGGCATCCAGATCGCCAGCAGGCACAGGGGATAGAACACGACGGTCTTGCGGAACTGCGCCGCGCGCTTCGCGGTCAGGCAGAAAATGCCGATGTGCGGAAAGGCGATCGCCGAGAGCGGAATCAGCGCATAGCTGAAGTAGTACCAGGGCGAGATGCGCTCGCGCGAGAGCAGGTGCGCCGTGTCCGGCGAGGCCAGCAGCTCCTCCATCGCCGGCCCGAAGCCCGACATGCCGCGGCCGATGACGGCGATCGCCGCCACCCCGAAGCTCAGGAACAGCAGCGTCTGGAAGGTGTTCACCCGCGCCGTGCCGCGCATGCCGCCGAAGAACACGTAGATCATGACGACCATCGCCACCACGCCGCCACCGAGCCAATAGGGGATCAGCCCGCCGCTAATGGTTCTTAGCGTCGTGCCGCCGCCCATCACGCCGATGATGATGTAGGGGACCAGCAGCAACGCCTGCACCGCGAAGATGGCCGTGCCGATGTGGCCGCACTCCCAGCGGTCGCGGAACAACTGCACCATCGTGATGAACCCGTAGCGCTTGCCGAGCGCCCACAGTCGCGTGCCGAACAGGTACAGGCACAGCGGAATCACGATCGCCGAGGACGACGCCATCAGCGGGAAGGTCACGACGCCGTTGTGGAAGGCATGGCCCGACGACCCCAGGATCGTGAAGGCCGTCATATTGGTGCCGAACAGCGAGAACAGGAAGACGAACTGACCGAGCGAGCGCCCCGCCAGGAAATAATCCTCGGCGCCGTGCGCCGTCTGGCGCCGCGCGAAGACGCCGATGTAGAGCACGACGGCGAGGTAGACCAGGATGGTGATCGCCGGGATCAGGAGCGGTCCCCTCGGTCGTCGGATTCGAGGTCCTTCGGCCAGGCGTAGCGGACCAGCAGGTACATCAGCAGGCTTACCGCGAGGCAGTATCCGGCGTGGTAAACGAGCGCCGGCGGCAAGGCGAACCAAAGGGGTCGCGCCGCGCGCCACAGCCAGAAGTCCTGGTGCAGCAGGAAGAGAAGGACCGCGAGGGCGGCCAGCAGCGATCGGGTCAATTCGTATGATACAACGCGCCTGAGATCACTCGACCGCGATCGGCGCGGCCACGCTGCGCTGGCCGAAGATTTCGATGGTCAGAGGCGCCGCGCCGTCTCTGGCGGCGACCGCCGGCATGGTCGCGTTGATCTGGTAGAGCCCCGCGAGTCCCGGCGTCAGACCCGAGAACGCGACCGCCGCCTCCACGCCGGCGATCGTCACCCGCGGCGTCTCCCGCGTCGGACGCAACGGCGACTCCGGCACGCGCGCTCCGGCGGCGATCGGCGGTTCGACCGCGCCGAGTCCCGAGCAGTAGATCACCAGCGAATCGCCGGCTCGCGCCGGTTCGGCGGGCGAGACCAGCCAGGACGCGCGGTCGCGCGTCGCCACCACGATCGCGCGGCCCGATGCGGTGAACACGGCCGGCTGCGCGGGCCCCACCGCCACGGCCACAGGGTCCGAGTACGCTCCAGGCCGGTTGACGATGACCTGGTGAATCGTGTTGAGGTTGAGATCGTAGTGCGCGACCGCGTTGATCTGCCCGGGACTGGCGAACACCAGCGCCAGCGGACGACCGTTGACGATCACCTGCGATCCGCCGAGTCGCGTTGGCAGCGGCAGCGAGCCAGCCGAGTCGGTCAGACCATCTGTCAGATTCTGGCCGTAGACCGAGATCATCGCGCCTGGCCCGAGCGCCTGATACGACACGTTCGATGCCGCGCTGACGATGGCGTTAGGCGGCACGACGGGGCGTTCTTGCGTCGTGCGCAGGTCAGCCTGCACCTCGCGGTCGCCCGAGAGATTGCGCTCCGGGTCGCGAGCCTCGGCCTTGAGCACCACGGTCGAGCGCGCGGTGTCGCGATTGCGCCAGGTGCCGTGCCAGCGCCCGTCGCGTAGCGGCGTAAGGATCACGGGCGCATCGCCGTTGGAGAAGGACACGACGACATTGCCGGCCGTGAGCGGCGCGCCGCAATCGTCCTTGACGTCGAGCGCCATGGCCGAGGGCGCGCCGGCGGACGCGGTGGTCGCCTGGCCGACGGAGAGGAACGAAGGGACGAGACGCGATGGTGCGCAGCCATCTGCCGTACGGCCGGCGGCACGCGACTTGCCAGTGGCGGCTGCCGCCGGCGCCGACACATTAAACAGCAACCGCAGTGTCGCGACTGTGCCGTCGGAGAACTGCATTGTCAGATTGTCGCGATAGGTTCCCGGCTGAGGGAACGGCGCCGGTTGCACGACGATGCGCGTCGGCTGCTGCGGCGATACCGTGGCGTCGCGCGGCAGGTGCTGGGCGCGCTGGAAGGTGACGGTGCGGAACGCGAGCGGCGAGCTGGCGAGGTTGTAGAGTTGCGCCTCGCTGGAGCTGGGCGCCATCGGACCGGCGGGGAACTCGAAGGTCAGCTCCTCGGGCTGGAAGACCGATCCCGGGTTCGATCCGGTGGGCAGAACGTCGAGCAGCACCGTCAGCACCTGTGGCGAGTTGGCCGATTGCGGCGCGTTGACGGTGACCAGGCCGTAGTATCGGCCGGGCGCGAGATTGGTTTGATTCACGCGCACCGCGACGGTCGGCACGACGTTCGCGGCGTTGGTGCTCCCCGACGCCGGCGTGACCGACAGCCAGTTTCCGCCCGAGATCGTGGAGGCGGTCACGCTCCAGGGCATGACGCCGTCGCCGATGTTGAGGATTCCGAATTCCTGCGTCGGGACCACGCCGCCGCCCGCGACGGCGACGAACGAGAGTCCCGACTGCGAGAGCAGTACGGCGGTGTCGCGATCGCTGATCGTCATGGTGACGGGGATGGCGACCGTCCGGGTTCCCGCGCGCAGTGTAATCGTGCCCGAGTAAGTGCCGGCGGCTAGGCCCGAGGGATCGGCGCTGACGGTCAGGGGCTGCTGCGTCCGCGGGGTCACGTTTCCCTGGGTGGGCGTCGCCGTGAGCCAGGCGCCGCCAGATACCGTGGTCGCCTCGACGGTGAAGGGCAGCGGTCCGCCGCCGTTGTTGGATACGACGAGTATCTGGCTGCGGCGACGTCCGGCTCGCGGGAACGGGAAGAGCAGATGTTCCTTGTCGGCACGCAGCTCGGGAGGCAGCGCTTCGCCGACGGTGAAGGTGACGGGGATGGTGGTCTGCGAAGGCCGCGTGTCGTTGGTGATGATGAAAATCTCGCCGCGATATTCGCCGGGCGCCAGCGCGGCGGGATCGGCGATGACCTCGAGCAATCGCGGCGTCTGCCCCTCGACTGTGGGAGTCACTTCGAGCCATGGCTCGCCGGTCTCGGTGGTGACCACCAGTAGGAACGGCACTCCGGGAGCGCTGGCGACCATCGACAGCCGCTGCGGCGCGGCGAGCGGTCCCATCGAGCGGGCCGCGAAAGCGAAGCGCGTCGCGTTGAGCTGGAGCACGGGGGGATCGGCGAGGATCTTGCGGACGCGGCCGCTCTGCGGCTGCGTGAAGTAACCGTTACCCGCGGCGTCGCGCGCGATAGCCCCGACGTCGCCGAAGAAGACGGTACCGATGGCGCCGTTGGGATAGACCACCCGCACGGCGTTCGGTTCGGCGATATACAGGATGTCGCCGATCATCACCGCGTCGGTGGGAGTCGCGAGACTCGCGTTGACGGCCTGGGCGCCATCGCCGGAGTGTGTGTTCTCGCCATTGCCGGCGACGGTGGTGATGGTCCCGTCGGGCGCTATGCGGCGGACGCGGAAGTTGGCGAGGTCGGCGATGTAGACGTTGCCGGCGGAGTCGACGCTGACGCTGTTCAGCCCCCGGAAGGTGGCGGCGGTGGCCGGTCCGTTGTCGCCCGAGAAGCCGATTTGGCCGGTCCCGGCGAACGTCGTAATGACGCCCTGTGGGGAGACCTTGCGGATTTTGTTGGCCGGGGAATCGGCGATGAGGAGGTTGCCGGCGGCGTCGAAGGCGAGGCCCTGGGGCGCGACCAGCGAGGCCGCCGCCGCCGGTCCGCCGTCCCCGCCTGAGGACGACTGCCCGTTGCCCGCGAAGGCGCTGATGAGTCCCGCCGGCGTAACTCTGCGCACAACGGCGTTGCCCTGGTCGGCGATGTACAGGTTCCCGCCGCTATCGACAGCGACGCCCCGAGGGTTGTTGAGACGCGCCGCCGTCGCCGGGCCGCCGTCTCCCGAGAATCCTGCCGCGCCTGTTCCGGCCACGACTTCCAACCGCCCCGAGGCGGTAATGCGCCGGACGCGGTGGTCGAGGTCAGCGAAATAGACGCTCCCCTGGGCGTCCACGGCGATTCCACCGAAGGGGCGGACGTTGGCGCTGGTCGCCGCCACGCCGTCCTCGGAAACCCGAAACCCGCCATTGCCAGCGATCGTCGTGACGATGGTGCTGGGAGCGACGCGACGCACCCGATTCGCGAATACATCGGAAATGAGAATGTTCCCCGACCCGTCGACGGCGAAATCGGACACGCTGATAGCCGCGGCCGTCGCCGGACCGCCGTCGCCCGAGTAGCCGCGATTGCCGGTGCCGGCAATCCGTCCCAGGGTCCCGTCCGGACGCAGGCGGTCGATGCTGAAGAGGGAGCCGATCAGGAGATTCCCCCCGGAGTCGAATCCGAGACTGCTCGGGTTGTTCGGTCCGGACAGCCGCAGCAGAGTGACGATCGTGCCACCGGTGATCTTCCTGATTCCACCGGACGCCTCGACGACGAGCAGGTTCCCAGACGGGTCGAACTTGAGATGGAAGGGACTGTTCAGCGAGGCAGTTGTGGCCGGGCCGCCGTCGCCGCCCCCGCCAGGGAGCCCGTTTCCGGCAACCGTGGTGATCACGCCCGCCCTGTCCACCTTGCGGACGCGCATGTCCGAGTTATCGGCGATATAGAGGTTTCCGTCCCCGTCGAACGTCAATCCAACAGGAGTACGCAGTCTGGCTTGGGTGGCGGGTCCGCCGTCGCCGAGTTCAGTGGCGCCCAGCCGGCCGGCGATCGTCGTGATGATGCCGTCCGCGGAGACCTTGCGCACGACAGCGAAACTCGCGTCCGCGATGTACAGGTTCTCCTGCGCGTCCATGGCGAGGCCGATGGGTGACACCATGGACGCACGTGTTGCTTCGCCCCCGTCGCCCGAATAGCCGGAAAGTCCGTTGCCAGCCACGACGGTCAGCCGGCCGCCAGCCGAAATCCGGACGACGATGTGGTTGGACTGATCGCAGACGATGACGTTTCCGCGATTGTCGGCCACAATTCCCGTGACTTGGCCGAGCGGCGCCAACGTAGCCGGTAGCGGCGTCGCCGGAAAGAGCCAGTCGGTTCCCGCAATGGTGGTGATGAAACCTTGGGCGTAAGCGGCGGCAGTCCCAGCCAGCAACAGGAACGAACGCATCTTTTCAATGCTATTACGCGCCACCACGCGATGGCGGATCTCGGCCCTGTGCTAGAATTCGCTCGAATGGTGCTCGAAGCCATCGGCGCGGGCTGCGCCGCGACCGCTCTGGCGGCCTATGCCGTGCGCGGGCCGTCGACCTTCTTCGGGCCGTCCATCCGCCGCGGCCCATCCGGCCGCCGCGCCATCGCGCTCACCTTCGACGACGGGCCCAGCGAGTCCACCCCGGAACTGCTCGACATCCTCGACCGCCACAACGCCCGCGCCACGTTCTTCCAGTGCGGCATGCACGTCGAGCGGCTCCCCGCAATCGCCCGCGAGGTGGCGGCGCGGGGCCACGAGATCGGCAATCATACGTGGTCCCATCCGCGCCTGTGGATGCGGTCGGCGCGCGGCATCGAGCGCGAGTTGACGACCGCCCAGGACGCCATCGAACAGGCCACCGGCGCCACCCCAAAGGTCTTCCGGCCGCCCTACGGGGAGCGTTGGTTCGGCCTCCACGACGCCGAGCGGCGGCTGGGCCTGACCGACGTGAAATGGACCGCCCTGGCCTGGGACTGGCGGCTCTCGGCCGATTCGATCGTCGGCCGGCTGCTCCGCGCGGCGGCCCCCGGGGCGATCCTGTGCCTGCACGACGGGCGCGACGTCGCCGTCCGGCCCGACATCGGCGCGACGATCGAGGCCGTCCGGCGCCTCGTGCCGTCGCTTGCCGCCCAGGGCTACCGCTTCGAAACCGTCAGCGAGATTCTATGTCCGACGAGCTGATCGGCCGCGTCATCGGGTGCATCGCGTCGACGCAGCACATCGCGGCCGAGAAAATCACCGTCGAGAGCACCTTCGAGGAGCTGGGCATCGACTCGCTCGACGGCATCAACATCCTGTTCGCGCTCGAAAACGAGTTCAACATCAGCATCCCGGATGACGCCGCGCGCGGCATCCGGACCGTACGGGAGATGGTCGAAGGCGTCGCCAAGCTGCTCGAGGGCGGCTCGCCGGCCGCCGCCTGATTCATGAGCGCCCGGCGCGTAGCGGTCACCGGCATGGGCGTGATCTCCGCGCTTGGGCACAATCGTCACGCCTTCTGGGAGGCGCTGCGCGAGGGCCGATCCGGCATCGGCCCGATCGCAACCATCGACGCCTCGCAGCTTCGATTTCCCAACGGCGCCGAGGTACGCGGCTTCGACCCAGCGGCGCACTTCATGGCCAAGGACGCCGACCTGCTCGACCCCTTCGCGCGCTTCGGCGTGGTGGCGGCGCGCGAGGCCATCGCCGATGCAGGCGTCGACTGGACCCCGGCGCTGCGGCGGCGCACGGCCATCGTCACCGGCTGCTGCGTCGGCGGCCAAGCCACCGAAGACATCGGCTTCGTCGATCTGTACCGCGAAAAGCGGGGCCGCGTGCATCCGCTGACGATTCCCAAGATCATGAGCAACGCCTGCGCCAGCTACCTCTCGATGGAGCTGGGCGTGACCGGTCCGGTGTACTCGGTGTCGACGGCCTGCTCCTCGTCGAATCACGCCATCGGGCAGGCGTTCCGCATGGTGCGCGACGGGGTCGCCGACGCCGCGGTGACGGGAGGCAGCGAGGCGCTGTTCAGCTTCGGGTTTCTCAAGGCGTGGGAGGCGATGCGCGTGGTGGCGCCCGACACCTGCCGCCCGTTCTCGCGCGACCGCAAGGGTCTCATCCTCGGCGAGGGGGGCGCCATGCTGGTGCTGGAGCCGATGGAGGCGGCGCGCGCGCGGGGCGCCACGGTCTACGGCGAGATTCTGGGATTCGGCATGACGTCGGACGCGCACCACATCACGCAACCGTCGGTCGAGGGGCCGGCCGAGGCCATGCGGCAGGCGCTCGAGGAGGCCAGGCTGGCGCCGGAGAGGATCGGTTACATCAACGCCCACGGCACCGGGACGCCGGCCAACGACCTGACCGAGACGGCGGCCATCCGCGCGGTCTTCGGCGGGCACGCCGACCGGCTGGCGGTGAGCTCCACCAAGTCGATGCACGGGCACGCGCTGGGCGCGGCCGGGGCGCTGGAGGCGGTCGCGACCCTGCTCGCGCTGGGCGAGGGGATCCTGCCGCCGACGGCGAACTACCTGGGTCCCGACCCGGCCTGCGATCTCGACGTGATTCCGAACCAGGGCCGCATCGCGCGGGTCGAGTGTGCGCTCTCGAATTCGTTCGCCTTCGGCGGGCTGAACGCCGTGGTGGCGTTCGGCGTGTCTTCCTGAGGTTTCGCGGAGGCAGGTCGGCCAGGTAGGGCGATCCTGCGGCCTTCACGCATCGCTCCAACAAGCGAAGGCCGGCGCCCTCCGAAACACGCTTGCCGGGTAACACGACGCCGGGCTGGGATCGGGTGGAACCTTTTCAGACGGGCGGTGTCTGAAGTCGTGAACGTGGCAGCACCTGTGCGCGACGCCTGGCGACGCGCGCGAGCAAGGATCGGCGCGCGCTGGAAGGCGTACTCCGCGCGTCCGTTCCCCCGGCTGGTGCTGCACTTCGCGAGCACCTTCAGCGCCGGCGGGCAGGACTCCGGACCCGGCGACCTCGATCTCGGCCCCACCGGAATCCTGGCGCTTCTGGCCGTTCCCGGGGCGTTCGCCTCCATCTTCATGTTCGACAAGTACTCCTCGCTTCTGAACTTCCTGCGCGGGCGCGGACCCTCCGACTACTACGTCACCTCGATTCCCGACAAGTACTTCTTCCTGGTGCTGGCGACCGTGGTGACGGGCATCGTCACGGTCGTCAAGTGGGACCGCATCTTCCCGAGCCGGCAGGATTACATGAACCTGGCGCCGCTGCCGGTGGCGGCGAGCCGCGTGTTCGTCGCCAACCTCGTGGCCCTGCTCGCCGCGGCGACCATCTTCGCCGTCGACCTCAATTTCGCCTCGGTGCTCCTGTTCCCGCTGGTGGTGACCGCCGAGAAAGGCACCTCCATCGAGTACGTGTACTGGGTGGGCACGCACGCCGTCTGCGTTCTCATGGCGAGCGCCTTCGCCTTCTTCACCTGCTTCGCGGGGATCGGCGCGATGATGGCGCTGCTGCCCTATCGGCTGTTCCGCACGATGTCGCTCTACCTGCGCGTGGCCGTGATTCTCGGCCTGGTGGTGATCCTGGGGACCGCATTTTCGACACCCGCCGAGGTCATGCGGATCGAGGCGCGGCCGGAGTCCGTTATCCGATGGCTCCCGCCGGTGTGGTTCCTGGGGCTGTACCAATCGATCCAGGGAAGGGCCGGCCCGGAGCTGGCGGCGCTGGGAGCCTTCGGCGCGCGGGCGACGGCGATCGCATTCCTGGCCGCGATGGCGCTGTACGCGATCAGCTATCGCCGGTACTTCCTGCGAATCCCGGAGGTCGCCGACGGCATGGCGCCGCCGCAACGGATCGCATTCCCCCGGCTGCGCCGGGCGCTCGACCGGACGTTGCTGCGCGCGAGCTTCCAGCGCGCCTGCTACTACTTCACACTGCGGACCCTGGCGCGCAGCGAGACACACTGCATCGTCCTGGGCGCCTTTTTCGGGCTGGGACTGGTGATCGCCTCGCAACTGGCGATTCCTCCACCGCCGGCGGGCCCGGTTCCCGCCGGCCGGCTGCTCGCCATCCCGCTGGCGGCCGTTTTCCTTGGGGTCGTCGGGTTGCGGCTGACGTTCGAGATGCCGGTCTCGCTGGAAGCCAACTGGGTGTTTCGCGTGCTTCGGGACGCCGGCAGGCACGAATCGGTCGCGGTGGCGCGGAAGGTGCTTTTCACGATGGCCATCCCCGTCATCGTCGCGCCCACGGCGGCGGCCTTCGCCTGGGGATGGGGTCTGGCCGCGGGCGCGCTGCACGCGGGCTTTGTCCTGGGCGCGATGGCGCTGCTGGTCGAGGTACTGCTACTCGATTTCCGCAAGATTCCCTTCACCTGCAAGCTGCCACCGGTGCAGAACGATGCGCTGGTGCGGATCGTGATCGGCGGCCTGGGGTTCCTGCTGTTCGCCGCGGGCGGATCGAGCCTCTCTGCCTGGATGCTGCAAGGGCGCTGGCGATGGCTCGTGGTGGCGACGGGGTGGGCCGCGGCATGGCTGGCGATCGGGTGGCTGCGGCGCGACATCGACGACGGGGGCGAGGAGTTGCTCTATCTGCCGTCGCCCGCGGCGGCGGTGCGATTGAATCTGCTCGGGCGGGGTTGAGCGGGGCGGCCCCCGGCAGGGCTACCATGCATAGTTCGGGCCGATGCTACCGCTCATTCCGTTTAAGGTGGATATTCCCCGTCGCCTGGTCGACGAGTTCAAGAAGGCGGCCAAAGCCGCCTTTCCACGGGAGACGTTCGCCTACCTGATCGGGCACGAGGCCGGGACGTCTGTGGGCGTCGAGGAGTTATATTTTCCCGAGGATCTCGACACACACACCACCGAGGAATCCGTGAACGTGGCGGACCACTGGCTGATCGACGCCAAGGCGCACGCCAGGGATATCGAAGCGACCGTGCTGGGCGACATCCACAGTCACCCTTACAAGCACCGCCGCGGACACGGGGAGCCGGACCGGTCGCCGAGCGAGAGCGATATCGACCGCGCCTGGAGCAATCTCTACGGCATCTGCCTGGTCCGCCAGGACAAAAACGGCCGGCTGCGCGCGAGCATCCGCTTCTACTCGCGGCAGCCGGAGGTCAACATGCGCGTTACGTGAGAATACCGGGCGGCGCCGCCGACTAAATCGGCAGATGCCCCTGGTTTGGGCCGTTGCCGCGTGCCTGCTGGCCGCCGACCTGGGCGATCGCGCCGAATACGTCGGCGGGACGCTGCCGGACGTCACCAGGAAGCTCCAGGGGCGGATCCTGGCGACCGACGCGACGTTCTTCTACTTCCGATCGAAGAGTCACACGGTGAAGGTGCCGTACGAGAGCATTAACCTGCTCGAGTACGGCCAAAAGGCCGACCGCCGGTACCTGGAGGCGATCGTGCTGTCGCCGTTGTTCCTGCTGGCGAAGAAGCGCGACCATTTCCTGACGATCGGCTATGCCGACGCCGCCGGCAGGCAACAGGCTCTGGTGTTCCGGCTCGACAAGCGCGCCGTTCGGCCCGTACTCGCCGTGATGGAGGCGCGGACCGGGCTCCCGGTTCGGCCGCAGGACGACGAGGCGCGCAAGGGGAGCCGGTGACGCGGGCGTATCGCGGGCGCCGCTATCTGTTCAGTAGCTCGACCAGGAAGTCGTTCGCTTCCTTGGACTTCATGTTCGACAGCCGCTCGACGATGTAGCGCTTCAGTTCGAGATTGGTCTCCTTGCGGGCGATCTCGACCAGCGCCTTGGCGTTGCCCTGGCTGTAGAGCCCGCTCACGACGCTCTTGCGGATGGAGGCGTCGGTCTCGGAGGCGTACATCGCCACCAGCGCGTCGGCGGCCTGCTGAGTGCGCACGCGGCCGAGGAGCTGTACCGCCGTGCTGCGCGCCTTCAGGTCCTTCTCGTTGCGCGCCAGCTCGAGCAGCTTCTCGATGCCGCCGCGCGAGCCGATCGAGCGCAGCACCCACGCCTTGGTTTCGCCCGACGACTCGGCGTAAAGCTGCCACAGCTCGTCGGTGGCCTGCATGCCGCCCAGCGAGTCGATGGCCTCGCGCCGCAGCTCTTCGTTCGACTCCGACTTCGCCAGCGCGAAGAGGCGCTCCTTGTCGCGGGCGCGCCCGAGCGACTGCATCACCGCGCGCTTGATGTCGGATTCAGTCGTCGAGGCGTAGATCTCCGAGAGCGTCTGGCCGGTCTCCTTGGCGCCGAAAACGCCCAGGTACTCGATCGCCCGGCGCTGAAGGTCGGGGTTGCCGCCGCCCTTGGCGAGGCGCATCACCACCGGCAGGGCCTGCGGCGAGCGCGACTGCGCGAGCACGTACAGGGCGCGTTCCTTGAAGCGCAGGCTGGTCGCGCCTTCGAGCATCTTGGCGGCGAGCGGCACGGCGCGCTCGGGCTCGTTATTGGCGAGGCCGGCGATCGCCAGGAGCTTCAGATCTTCGTCGGTCTCCGATTCCGGCGATGCGGCCTGGCCGGAGCGTTGGCGCACTTCAAGCTCGAGCGCTTTCACTTCGCTCATCCAGCGACTGTTGGGAGAGGCCTTTTTGAGTTCATCGAGTGCGCCCAGCGATTCGTCCCGCTTACCGAGCTTGTTCAGCGAGTATGCCTTCCAGTACAGCGCGCCATCGGCCTTGGGGCCCTTCTTCTGCGCGGCGGCGGTGAAGTACTCGACGGCGCGATCGTACTGCCGCTCTGAAAGCAGGCGCTGCGCTCGCTGATAGATCTGGTCCTCGGACCAATGTTGCATCATGTAGGCGGGCGGCGGGGGCTCCTTCGGCGCATAGCCGGGCCTGGGCGCCGCCTGAGGGGGCTGCGGAGGCTGGGGCGGCGGCGGCGCCTGGAGCGCGAAGTGCGCCTCCTGCGCGGCCAGCGCGGCGACCTCGGCCTGGAGCGCCAGGACTCGCGGATGCGACGGCGCCAGCACAGCCTGCTCCGCGTCCCGTTCGATCTCGCGGAGCGCGCGGCGGGCCTCCTCCACCGCCCTGCGGGCCTCCTGTTCGGCCGGCGGAGGCTCCTGCGCGGCGGCGCACCACGACATCGCGGCAATTCCGAGAAGAAACGTTCTCATTCTCCCACTCCCTGTAACGGATAACCCTCATCGGCCGGCCGGGCCGGCTCCAGCTTCGGCGCGAGTACGCGCATTTTGAACAGCACGCCGCGCGACTCGATTCGCGAGCGCAGATCCTTCAGATCCTCCGGCGACATGCGCTCCGGCCCGTTGGCGATCTCCACCAGAAGAAGCTCCAGGTCGTCGAGCAATTCCTCGACGTCGCGCTCGCCGGTGGCGCGCGCCGTCTGCCGGTACAGGCGATTCGCGCCGAGCAGCTCGGTGGCCGAGGCGCGCTCCACGCTGACATCCATCGGTCCGCGCTCGGGTGCGTTGGCGAGTTCCACCAGCACCATCTGCGAGCGCTCCAGGTGATCGCCGAGCGCGACCATGAGCACGCGCGCGGGCGCCGGATCGGCCGCCCCTTCCGGTTCCGGGCGCGGCGCGCCGAAGCGGCCCACCAGGAACGCGATCAGCACCATGGCCGCGATCGCCGCCCAGGCCGGCGCGCGGGCGGGCAGCCAGCCGAAATGCCGAGCGGGCAGACCGGACATCCTCGGCCGAATCGCGTTCCACACCTGGTCCGGATAGGAATCGCCGCGCGGAGGCGGATCGAGTTCGTTCAGGCCGGCCAGCGTCCGCGCCAGCGCCTCGTACTCCTCGCGGCAGGCCGGGCAGACCGCCAGGTGCGCGTCGCGACGCGTCTGCTCGCCGTAGTAATGGAGGATCATGTCCTCCTGGGTCCAGTGGCGCGTCACGACGACACCCCCAGACTCGCGCCGGCGACGGGCGCCAGCGCGCGGCGCAGCTTTTGCACGGCGCGGAAGATGCTGTTCTTGGTCGCGTTGGCGTTAAGTTTGAGCGCCTGTCCGATCTCTTCGATCGACTGGCCCTCGTAGTGCCGGAGAACGAATGCCGTGCGCTCCTGCTCGCTCAGCTCGGCCATGGCCTCCTCGATTCTCTTGCCGACCTGGCCGGAGAACACCAGCCGGTCGGCGCCGGGCGACTCCGAGGGAAGGCGCTCCATGAGGTCGGTGTGTTCGTCGGAGAAGGCCGTGGTGTGACGGCCCAGCCGCCGCCGCGCGCGCATCATGTCGAGCGCGTAATTGGAGGCGATGCGGTAGACCCAGGTACCGAAGCTGGACCGGGCCTCGTACTTTCCGATCTGTCGGTATGCCCTCAAAAAGCTCTCCTGGACGACTTCCTCGGCGTCCTGCTCGTTGCCGGTCATTCTCCACGCCAGTCGAAACACACTTGGGCTGTACCGATCCACCAGCATGCGAAAAGAGTCCCTGTCGCCGGCCTGGACCCTGGCGATCACCGCCTGGTCGTCCATCCAGTCTTTAGACTACGCCGGGGGGCGGCGGTTAGTTGGCGTGGGTGCGGGCTTTCAGCCCACACCGGCCTTTCAGGCGACCCCTGACGCCGGCTCGAAGCCGGCGGCAGGAATGGCTGCCCGACGCGGGTAGAGTAAGATCGATATGTCTTATGCCCCTCTCCAGCGGGACTCGTTTCGGCCCTTATGAAATCGTCGCGCCGCTCGGCGCCGGCGGAATGGGCGAAGTCTACCGCGCGCGCGACTCCAAGCTGGCCCGCGACGTCGCCATCAAGGTGCTGCCGGAGGTCTTCGCCGGCGATGCGCAATACATGGCGCGCTTCGAGCGCGAAGCGCAGGTGCTGGCGTCGCTGAATCATCCCAATGTCGCCGCCGTCTACGGCATCGAGCAGGGCGCGCTGGTGATGGAACTGGTGGAAGGCCAGACGCTGGCCGAGCGAATCTCCGCCGGTGCGATTCCTCTCGAGGAATCGCTTCAATACGCCCGCCAGATTGCCGAGGGACTGGAGGCGGCGCACGATCGCGGCGTCGTGCATCGCGACCTCAAGCCCGCCAATGTGAAGATCACGCCCGCCGGCGTGGTCAAGCTGCTCGATTTCGGATTGGCGAAGACCGTCGATGAAGTCGCGCCCGCCTCGGGCCAGTTCGCCGCCTCGCCGACGATGTCGTTTGCCATGACGCAGGCGGGCATGATCCTGGGCACCGCCGGCTACATGTCGCCGGAGCAGGCGCGCGGAAAACCGGTGGACCGGCGCGCCGACATCTGGGCCTTCGGCGTGGTGCTCTACGAAATGCTGACCGGACGCGCGCTCTACTCATCCGGCGACACCGTTACCGACATCATCGCCGCCGTCGTCACGCGCGAGCCCGATTGGAGCGGCCTGCCCGCCGCGACGCCCCCGCACATCCGGCGGCTGCTCGAGCGCTGCCTGCGCAAGGAACCCAGGACGCGCCTGCAAGCCATCGGCGAGGCCCGCCTCACTATCGACGAGCCCGCCGCGACGGCCGCATCCGTAATCGCAACGGCCCCGCCGCCGCTCGAGACGCGACGCTCGTGGTTGGCCTGGGCGGTGGCTGCCGTCGCGATCCTGGCAGGCGCCGCCGGCTGGTGGCGCGCCACTCGTTCCCCCGAGCCGCGGCCGCTGGTCCGCATGAACGTGGAGATCTCGCCGGACATGCCCCTGACTCCCGGCCCCAACGGGTTAATGCTGGCCCTCTCGCCGGACGGCATGCGTCTCGCGGTCACATTGCGTGGCGCGGACGGCAAAGTGCGGCTGTACACGCGCCTGCTTCACCAGAGCCAGGTCAATCCGCTGTCGGGCACGGAAAGCGCCAGCGGCCCCTTCTTTTCTCCCGACAGCCGGTGGATCGGGTTCGCGGCCGAGGGCAAGCTCAAGAAGATCGCCGTCGAAGGCGGAGCGGCGGTTACCTTGTGCGACGTCGCGAATTTGCGCGGCGCAAGCTGGGGCGACGACGGCAACATCGTGCTGGCGCAGACTACAACCGGCGGACTATCGCGGGTGTCCTCGGCCGGAGGCACGCCGGCGCCGATAACCAAACTCAACGCGAGCGAACGGACCCACCGTTGGCCGCAGGTCCTGGCCGGAGGCCAGGCCGTGTTGTTCACCGCGCACGGCGCAATCGCTAATTACGACGACGCCAACATCGAGGTGCTGTCGCTGCAGACCGGTCAGCGGAAGATCGTGCATCGCGGAGGCTTTTCCGGCCGATACCTGGCCACTCCCGATGGATCCGGACGTCTGATCTACCTGCACCAGAATACGCTCTTCGCCGCGCCTTTCGACCTCCGCCGGTTGGAGCTGACGGGGCCGGCCGTTCCCGTCATAGAAGAAGTCGGCAGCACGATCAACGGCGGAGGCGAGTTCACGTTTTCCCCAAACGGAACGTTCGCCTACCTGGCCGGTCAGGGGACGCATGGAAACTGGGCGATCGCCTGGGTGGACCGTTCCGGCAGGAAGCAGCCGCTGCATGCTCCGGGCACGTATTTCACGCCACGCTTCTCGCCCGACGGCAAGCGCCTGGCATTTACAGTCGGCGGCGGGACGTCGGGAACCGACCTCTGGGTGAAGGATCTCGAGCGCGAAACCTCGTCGCGCCTGAGCTTCCTGAAGAACCTCAACAGCTGGCCGGTATGGACTCCCGACGGAAAGAGCATCATCTTCAAGTCCACCGACGCCGGCAGTCCTGGCCTTTACTGGATCCGCTCGGACGGCGCGGGCGAGGCGCAGCGTCTGACCGACGGAAAACTGGACTCCTACCCGTATTCGATTTCGCCCGACGGCAAGCGTCTGGCCTTTTCGGCAAGCTCCGCCGGCAGCTATGACCTGTTCACGGCTATCATCGACGGCGATCCCGCGCGCCCCAAGCTCGGCAAGCCGGAGTTGTTTCTGGAGACCCCGTCCAACGAAGGGTACCCGGCGTTTTCGCCCGACGGGCGCTGGCTGGCCTATTCGTCACTGGAATCGGGCGCCCCCGAGATTTGTGTCCGGCCGTTCCCCGGACCGGGAGGCCGATGGCAGATCTCGACTGGCGGCGGGGCGCTTCCAGTTTGGTCCCGCGACGGGCGCGAACTCCTTTTCATGGGTAGCGACCAGCTTGTGATGACGGCGAGCTACACCGTTAAAGGCGATTCCTTCGTTCCCGGCAAGGTCAGCCCGTGGTCGGAGACACGTGTGATGATGTATGGCACCTCGTCCACCTGGGACCTGGCGCCAGACGGCAAGCGCATGGCCGTTTTTCTGACCGATACCGCCGATGAGAAACAGAAGCCGCCCACGCATCTGACCTTTTTGCTGAATTTCACGGACGAGTTGCAGCGGCGCAAGTAAGGGTCTCGCGCCGTGAAGAAGCGCGGTCTACTCCGGCTTAAGGGCGAATGAACTCGTAGCGCTCCATCGTGGCTGCCGTTTCGAACTGCCCGTCCTGGGGACCATCCCCGTCCAACCGGACGATCTTGCCGACGCAGTGGAGCCGGACTCCCGCCCGCCCGCCGGTCGGCAGGGTAATGCTGTACTCCACCGGCTCGCCGATTGGCAGCGCACTGTCGGCCCCGAAAAGCACGCCGCCGCTGCTGACGTTACGAGTCTCGCTGAGCTTTCCCAGGTTCCGGGTGCCCAGCCGGATCAATTCGATGGGCAGGCGCAAATCGAATCGACGGTTCTTACGCTGTTCGGAGCCAGTCATGCCAATCTAATGCAGGGTACCGGTTTGCCCGGCAAAGGTCAATGCCCGCCGTCGAATAGGCTTACTAGTCCCCGCCCACACCCTACAGAAACAACGCGACCGCGATCCCCGCCACCGCCAGGAAGCTCCCGAAGGGAACCTCGTAGGTCCGCGCGTCCTTCCGGGCGATCACCACGAACGCCAGCCCGATCACCGACCCGGAGACCGACCCGCCCACCAGCGCCAGGAACGTCTTGCCCAGTCCCAGGTACACCGCCATCATGGCGATCAGTTTCACGTCGCCGAAGCCCAGGCCCTCCCGGCCCCGCACCCGCGCATAGAAGGCCCCCACCAGCCACAGCATCCCGCTGGCGACCCCGGCGGCGAACAGCGACTCGCCGAGCGACCGGATCGGCTCCTCGGCGTCCGCCAGAAAGATCGACACCAGGCCTGGCTCCAGCGGAACCGCGAGCGACAGCAGCAGTCCGAGCCAGATGCCGCCCTTGGTCATCTCGTCGGGCAGAATGCGCGTCTCCAGGTCGGTGAACAGCAGCGTCACCATCATCGCGGCGAACGAGGCCCACTTCACCGCCTCCGCCGACCAGCCCCACCTTCCGGCGACCACGACGAACAGCGCCGCCGTCAGCAGTTCCACCAGGGGATAACGCGGCGCAATCGACGCGCGGCAGCGGCGGCATCGTCCCAACAGCACCAGGTAGCTCAGCAGCGGAAGGTTGTCGTACCACGCGATCGGGTGGTCGCAGTTGAGGCAGCGCGAGCCGGGCGTGACCACCGAGAGGTCGCGCGGCCAGCGGTGAATGCACACGTTCAGGAAGCTGCCGATCAACAGACCGAACAGCGCCGCGACGCCTTGCTCGATCATCGCGGCAGGACCTCCTCGTAGGAGGCCAGCGTGGCCTCCACCATGTGATCGATCGTGAATGCGCCGGCGACCCCTTCGCGGCCGCGTGCCCCCATGGCAGCCGCGGCAACCGGATCGTCGAGCAGGCGGCGGATAGCGGCGGCGATCGACGCCGCGTCGTTGGAGACGAGCAGTCCCGTGCGGCCGTCGTCGACGACTTCCGGGAGGCCGCCGATGCGGCTTGCCACCACGGGAACAGCGCTGGCGAGCGCCAGCAGGGCCGCCGATCCCAGGCCCTCTTCGTGCGTGATGTAGACCAGCATGGCGGCGTCGTGGAGGTCGCGCCCGAGGTCGCTCGAAAAGTGAATGTCGACGCCGGCGAGAGCGGCGGCCTCGCGGGCGAGCGCGCTGCCCTTTTGCGGGTCCTCGGTCGCCGGGGCCACCACCAGGGTGCGCCCGGCGGGAGGCTCGCGCAGCGGCACGCCGTCGTAGACGACTCGAATCTTCTCGTTCGGAACGCCCGCCTCGCGGAGTCGTCCGGCGACGAACCGCGACACCGCCAGATACCGCACGGCCTGCGAGTATTTCCAGCGCGACGCCGGGTCGCGCCCCACGGCAAAGGCGACGCGCCGCGAAACCACCAGCGGCCGGGCCCGCGCGATGGCGGCGAAGGTGTGCCCGCGCGCGTCGTGCACGTGGACGATATCGGCCTCACGCATGCTGCGGTGGACTTCGGCGAGGCGGAAGGGTTCGACGCGGAATCCGCGGCGGCGGGTCTCGGCGTACAGAGTGCCGTCCTCGCGCGCCAGCAGCGCGCAGTCGTGGCCGCGCGCGGCCAGGCCCTCGAACAGATAGAGCGCCTGGTACTGCCCGCCGCGCATGTCGCGTCCGAAGTCGAGGTGGAGGACGCGCATGATTACTGCTTCCTCCGGTCGCGGCTCGGCCCGCGGCCGCGCTTTCTCATCCCTTCATCTTCCCGGCGCCATGAATCGCGCCTTGGCGTACTTGACGAAGTTGTAGAGCGCCGCCATATAGGCGATCGCCAGCCCCTCGACGCCGTCGAGAAAGCCGCGCTGGAGAAAGTACGTCTTCACGAAGGTCCACGGCGGATCGAACAACAGCCGGCTCCAGCTTACCGGCACGCGCTGGTCGACCAGTTGCTCGGCGGCCAGGGTCGTATACCGGTCCATGGTCCTGAGGTGCTCGGAGAGCGACTCGCAGGTGAAGTGCAGCAGGTTCGATTCGAGGTGCCCGACACGGCCGTCGACGACCACCGACTCGTGCACGTAATCGCCCGCCCAGCGCGCCTTGGCGCGATGGAACAGCCGCACCTTGCGGTCCGGATACCAGCCCGAGTGCAGAATCCAGCGGCCGAGGTATTGCGCCAGGCGGGGCATTGTGTAGGCGTCGTATTGCGGACCGCTTTTCTTGAGCTGCCAGATCTCGCCTTCGAGCGCCTCGCTCAGCGACTCGTCGGCGTCGATCGAGAGGATCCAATCGTGCGAGGCCTGCTGGGTGGCGTAGTTCTTCTGGCCGGCGTAGCCCAGCCACGGCGAGTCGGTGACGCGCGCCCCCAGCCGGCCGGCGATCTCGACGGTGCGGTCGTTCGATCCCGAATCGACCACCACAATCTCATCGCAGCACCGCAGGCTCTCGATGGCGCGCGCGATGCGGCGTTCCTCGTTCAGGGTGATGATGGTCGCCGAGATTTTCATGCGTCAAAGGCCGGGATCGAAACGCACCGGCGCGACGTGGAAGGAGAGCAGGAAGATGACCGCCGCCAGCCAGCCCAGCGTGCGGCGGCCGCGGCCGAGCGGCGAGTCGTCCAGAATCGCCGGGTGCCGCATGCCGAACAGCATCAGCAGCACCGCCATGACGACGAATCCATACGACGAGAAGTAGATTCCGATCGGAATCAGAAGCACCACAAAAATGCGCGACAGCAGCCGATGGCGGCCGCTGAAGAAGGCGTACAGAATGTGTCCGCCATCGAGCTGGCCGATGGGCAGCAGGTTGAGAGCCGTCGCCAGCATTCCGGCCCAGGCGGCGCGCGCCACCGGATGCAGGTACACGTCGGCGGACGGCACTCCGCCGAAGACCGCGCTGCGCACCAGCCATTCGAGCGGCGGCGCGCTGAAGACCAGGTCGCCCTGCTCGGCGATGCCGGGAATCACCTTCGAATATGCCAAGCCGATCCCGAGGGCCGGAATGAGCAGCGCGAAACCCGCCAGCGGTCCGGCCACGCCGATGTCGAACAGCACGCGCTTGGAGTAGATCGGCGAGCGGATGCGGATGAAGGCGCCGAACGTGCCGAGCAGCGTCGGTGCGGGAAGAAAGTAGGGCGGAGAGGCGTTGACGCCGTAGTAGAGGCAGGCGAGGTAGTGGCCCATTTCGTGAGCCATCAGAATCGCCAGCAGCGTCAGGGAAAAGCCCAGGCCGCCGGAGAGGCTCGCCGGATTCGCCGCCAGACGCGCGAAGGCGTCGATGGTGTGATCGGTGAACGGCGGGAGGTTGCGGTCGAAGTTCCGCGCCATGAGAGCGCCCATCGCCGTGGTGGTGACGAGCGTCAACAGCAGCAGCGCGATGTGCAGCCACCAGCGCGGGCGATAGGTCCGGGTCCAGGGCGGCGCGCCCCCGGAGCCGTCGACCGGGGCCAACAATTCGGCGGCCGGTACAGAGCCCGTCGTGGACACCTTCGCGAGGGCGCCCTAAAGCGCCTGCAGCTCCTTGCCTGGTTTGAACCGGACCGCCTTGCCGGGAGGAATGGCGACCTCTTCGCCGGTGCGCGGATTGCGGCCGATGCCGGTTTTTCTCGGCCGCACATTGAAGATTCCGAAGCCGCGCAACTCGATGCGCTCGCCCTGGCTGAGCGCGCGCTTCATGCTTTCGAAGACCGTTTCCACGGCCATCTCGGCCTTGGTCTTGGTGATCCCCGTGCGATTGACGACTTCGTTGATGATGTCGAGTTTGATCAAGGGCGCCTCCGGTCGATTGCGAAACCTCATGATAAGATTAGGCTTATTCCCGTGTCAAGGCCGATTCCGGATGCCCGCCCCGATTGACGAAGCCACATTCCGCCGCGCCTGCGCGCAATTTGCCACCGGAATCGCCGTTGCCACGGTATGCGATGCCGCGGGCGCGCCCCACGGGCTGACGGTGAATTCATTCACTTCCGTTTCGCTGAAGCCGCCGCTGGTGCTGATCTGCGTCGACTACTCCAGCACCGTGCTGCCGCTTTTCCGCGCCAGCCGGCATTACGGCGTCAGCGTGTTGACGGAGTCGCAGCAGGCGATCTCGGCGAAATTCGCGCGGCGGGGCGAGGACCGCTTCGACGGTGTCGCCTGGTCGGCGGGTGGGGCCGGTGTGCCGTTGATCGAAGGGGCGCTGGCTCAGTTCGAGTGCGCCGTGCGTCAGGTGGTGGAGGCCGGCGACCACGCGGTACTGATCGGCGAAGTCGTCCGGGCGGAGTACGCCGGCGGCAGCCCGCTGCTGTACTTCGGAAGCGGCTATCGAAGGATGATGGGGGAGTAGGTTCTTCTACGCTGACGCGGTGCGAGAACCCGCAGAAACCCATCGGACTAGCCTGACGAAGACGCAGACGATGCCGTCGCAGATGATTGGCGGACCTATCGTTCCCACGGGGATAAGCCACGCATCTCGCCACCCGGTGCCAATTGGTGGAGGATACTCGCTTGAGATACTGCGCATCTCTGCCTCGTGGGTTTTCGAACAGTCAGCTCGTTTGGGACGAGGGATGCCTTCTCTTGGAACCAGAATCGAGGTCATCCGACGTGTCTTTGGATCCCACGAATAGACTTCTCCCGTCTCCACGTTCTTCCTGAATACATCGTTTGGGCCGGGCACTCCCGTTTCGGCTTGGGCGTCGTCCAGGCAACTTTCTAGTTCCTTCGTGCGGAGGATTCCCGGGATGATCGTTGATCGTCGAGTGTCAGGTAGCAGTAACCCAGGAACCACGCTCCGTATGCGGTCGCGAGCACGACAAAGACCCGATCCAACCCTCTCGCCAATTGGTCGTTCCCTTCATGTACGCAGTCGGCCCGACGTATTATCGACACGAATTCGCGCACTCGATAGGATGGAGTAATGAGAAACTATACGGCGGTCGTGGAACATTGCCCGGGCACGGGGTTGTTCGTCGGCTATGTTCCGGGTTTTCGCGGCGCGCATACCCAGGCATCCAGTCTGGATGAGTTGAACGCGAACCTACGCGAGGTCATCGAGATGCTCCTCGAGGACGGCGAACCGGACCTGGAGACCCAGTTCGTCGGAACGCAGACGGTCACGCTGGGCTGAGCGTGGGCCGGGTACCCATACTCAAGCCTCGCGAAGTTATCGCGATTCTCGAGAGGCTCGGCTTTGTCGAGGTTCGCCAGCGCGGCTCGCACAAACAGTTCCGGCATCAGACGGCCGGTGCACGACGGTACCGACCCACGCCGGAAGGGACATATCGCCGATACTGCTCCGACAGATCGCCAAGGACATCAAACTTTCAGTCGACGAACTATTGGGGATCGGTTAAAAGCGTTCACGCCCGAACCGGCTTCATGTCGCCCAACAGCCGATGCACGATCGCCAGCGCGATCAGGTGGAAGGCGCCCATCGTAAGAAACACCGGCGTGTAGCCGAAGTTCTCGACGATGTATCCCGGCAGCACCGCCGAGAAAATCACACCGCCGACGCCGCCGGCGCAGCCTCCGATTCCGGTGACACTGGCCACCGCACGCCGTGGAAACACGTCCGATGTCGTCGTGAACAGGTTCGCCGACCAGCCCTGGTGCGCCGACGTCGCCAGGCTCACCAGCGCGATCGCCACCAGCGGGCTGTCGGCCAACACCGCCAGGGCCGCCACCGGCATGGCGCAGGCGCATATCGCCATGGCCGTCTTGCGCGCGCGCGCATGCGTCCAACCGCGTCGTATCAGCGCCCCCGATATCCAGCCGCCGCCGACGCTGCCGATGTCGGCCATCAGGTAAACCACCGGCAGCGCCCAGCCGATCTGCTTCAGATCGAACTTGCGGACGTCGTATAAGTACGGCGGCAGCCAGTAAAGATAGAACCACCACACCGGGTCCGTGAAAAACTTCGCGAGCGCGAATCCCCAGGTCTCGCGGTAGCCGAGCGCCGCCAGCCATCCGATCTTCGCTTCGCCCGTCGACTCCTCGCGATCCGAGTGAATGTAGGCGACCTCGGCGGCGTTGGCCGACCGGTGCTCGCCCGGCAGCCGGTACAGGATCAGCCACGCCGCCAGCCAGACGAATCCGAGCGATGCCGTGATCAGGAAGCACGCGCGCCACCCCAGCGCCACGTTCATGGCGACGAACAGCGGCGGCCCGACCATCGAGGCGACGTTGGTCCCGGCGTTGAAAATGCCGGTGGCGAACGCGCGGTCCTTGCGCGGAAACCACTCGGCCACCGACTTGATCGCCGCCGGAAAGTTCCCGGCCTCGCCCAGCCCGAGCATCGCCCGCCAGAAGCTCAGCCCGAAGGCCGAGCCGGCCAGCGCGTGCAGTCCGGCGGCGAGCGACCACCAGACGATCGAGACCGCGTAGCCGATGCGCGTGCCGTAGCGGTCGATAAACTTCCCCATGAACAGGAAGCCGATCGTGTAAGCGGCCTGGAAGGCGCCGTTGATGTTGCCGTACTGGGAGTCTGTGAGCTTCAGCTCCTCGCGAATCACCGGGATCAGCGTCGAGAAGACGATGCGGTCGAGATAGTTGATGGTGGTGGCGAAGAACAGAAGGCCGAGCATCACCCAGCGGACACGGGTCATGCCGGAGGTGGTCGCCACTCGGGTCCTGTCAGTCCTTGAGATCGCGGCCGAACAGGTCGCGCGCCAGGCGCTGGGCGATGCGGCGGGCGGCCCGGTCCAGGTCGGCGGCGAGTGTCGATTTCGGCGGCTCGAAGGCGCTCCACAGCACGCGACGGGTCTTACGGTCCACCAGGAACATGTTGCCGCGTCCGCGGCCGGCGCCGGAGAAGCGCGGCCGGGCCTCTGCGTCGCCCGCCTTGAGCTCGGCCTTGGGCGGCGAGTAGATCTCGTCGAGGCGCTCTTCGAAGCGCGGGCCGATGTGATCGGTGAGTATGGCGTCGGCTTGCAGCGGATCGGCGGCCACCTGCACGAGGCCGCTCGAGACCAGACGGCTGGCGAGCTGCTGGTCAAACCCGCCGGCCATGGGCAGCACGTAGACCGTCTGCGGAGTTTGTGCGGCGGCGATCGCCGCCGCCAGGAGCAGGATCGCAGGGCGAAGCATGGAGCACATCATACCGGAACGGCGTCACGGTCTGAAAGGAGTCGGCGCCGTTTCCGCTACGGCACGCATTTCACTCGCGCCGGATTCGAGCGGATCGGTTAGACGCCGGAGGCTACAATAGCCTCTTGTACAAGGACCAGCGGATCACCGTGATCATTCCTTGTCTCAACGAGGAACAGGGAATCGAAAGCGTCCTGCGGCGCATGCCCGCCTTCGTCGACCAGGTGATCGTCGTCGACAACGGCTCCACCGACCGCACCTCCGACGTGGCGCGCTCCTTCGGCGCCGAGGTCATCCGCGAGGACGTGCGCGGCTACGGGCGCAGCTACAAGACCGGATTCCGCAAGGCCACCGGCGACCTTATCGTCACGCTCGACGGCGACCACAGCTATCCTCCCGACGCCATCTCCTACCTCCTCGAAGCCTTCCTGCACTTGAAGGCCGACTTCCTCAACGCCTCGCGCTTCCCGGTGAGCGACTCGCGCGCCATGAGCTTCAAGCACCATGTCGGCAACCTGATCCTCTCGATCGCCATGTCGATCCTCTATCTCCGATGGGTGCGCGACTCGCAGTCCGGCATGTGGGTCTTCCGGCGGTCCATACTGGAAGGCATGACGCTGGTCTCCGACGGCATGTCGTTCTCCGAGGAGATCAAGATCGAAGCCCTGCGCGACCGCCGCATTCAGTTTCGCGAGATCTCGATCCTGTACTCGAGCCGCCTCGGCGAAATCAAGCTGAACCCGTGGCGCGACGGCTTCCGCAACCTGTGGTTTCTCGTCAAGAAGCGCTTCTTCCCGCGCGCGAGGCCTTGATGGAGCCGGTCACCGTCGTCATTCCGCACTGGAACCGGCGCTACCTGCTCGTCTCCCTGCTCGATTCCCTGGCCCGCCAGACGCAATCGCCCGCGGAAGTTGTCGTGGTCGACAACGGATCGGCCGACGATTCGGTGGAGGCCGCGCGGCGCGCCGGGGCGCGCGTCGTCGAGATGGGCGTGAACGCCGGCTTCGCGCGCGCCGTCAACCGGGGCGTCGGCGAGGCGCGCACGCCGCTGGTGGCGGTCGTCAACAACGACGTCGATCTCGATCCCGGATGGCTGGAGGCGCTCGCGGCGGCGATCGCCCGCGACGGCGCTTGGTTCGCGACCGGAAAGATCTACCGGACCGGTGCGGCCAGCATTCTCGATGCCACCTGGGACGCGCTCTCGCGCGGCGCCTGCGCCTGGCGCTGCGGGGAGGGCCGCGCCGACGGCGAGGAGTGGAGCGCGCCGCGCCCGATCCGCATGGCCCCGTTCACGGCGGCGCTGTTTCGCCGCGACCTGTTCGCGCGCGCCGGACCGCTCGACGAAGACTTCGAGTCCTACCTCGAAGACGTCGAGTTCGGACTTCGTTGCGCCACGCAGGGTTTGTGGGGCGTCTACGACCCCACGGCCATCGCGCGTCACCGGGGCAGCGCGACGCTGGGGGTGTGGCATCGCGAGACGGTACGGCGCATGGCGCGCAATCAGCTTCTGCTCGTGGCCAAGCATTTTCCGAGCCTCTGGCGATTTCGCTACGCCTGGCCGGTGTTGGTCGGCCAATTGCTATGGGGACTGGTGGCGATCCGTCACCGCGCGGGCCTGGCCTGGCTCCAGGGAAAGGCCGAAGGATTGACGCGCTTTCGCGCGCGGCGGCGGATCTGCCGCGACGCCCGCGTCCTGGAAGAGGTGCTCGAACGCAGCGAGGCGGACATCCGCCGGTTGCAGCAGGCCACCGGGTACGACTGGTACTGGCGCCTGTATTTCGCACTCACGTGAACGGGACCGGCATCGTGATGGTGACCTACAACTCGGCCGCGCACGTCGGCGCTTCGCTCGAGGCCGCCGTGGCGCGCTGTGGCCGCGTGGTCGTGGTGGATAACGCCTCCTCGGACTCGACGCGCGAAATCGTCTCGCGCTTTCCGGTTCACTTGATGGCGAACGAGACGAATCGAGGCTTCGCCGCGGCTGTGAACCAGGGAGTCGAATCCCTCGATTGCGGGTTTGTCCTTCTGTTGAATCCGGACGCCGTCCTCACCACAGGAATCGAAGCGCTCCAGGCCGCCTGCGCCGGCACGCGCGTCGGCGCCGCCGCCGGACTGCTCGTCGACGCAGCGGGCGCGCCGCAGGCCGGCTTCGCGCTGCGGAGATTTCCGACACCGTCCGCGTTGGCCTTCGAGGCCATTGGACTGAATCGGCTGTGGCCGGGGAATCCCGTGAATCGGCGTTACCGCTGTCTCGATCGCGACCTTCGCGAAGCCGGCGAAGCCGAGCAGCCGCCGGGCGCGTTCCTGATGATCCGCCGCGATGTGTGGAGCCGCCTGGGCGGTTTCGACGAGGGTTTTCATCCGCTCTGGTTTGAGGACGTCGACTATCTGAAGCGGCTCGGTGAGGCCGGGTTTACGGTACGCTACGAGCCGTCGGCGGTAGCGCGGCATGCGGGCGGCCATTCGATCGGGAATTTATCCGCGCGGGAGAGGGTCGTTTACTGGTATAGTAACCTTCTTGGGTATGCGCAGCGGCATTTTCGCCCTACGGCTTTCCGAGCGGTATGCCTGGCCGTGGCGATGGGCGCACTGGTCCGATTGGTAGCGGGGATGACGGGCCGGAAAAGCCTCCAAGCGCCTGCCGCGTATGGTACAGTGTTTCGACTTGCGAGCCGGTCGATGATCTCCGGGCGCGCGAACGATCCGGGGAGCCGGCTGAGAACGTACCAGTCGGTGGAGGCGCCAAAAAAACAAGAAAGCACAACTCAAGTTCATGGCTCTTAACGGTACTGTTTCCGTTACCATCGTCACCTACAACAGCGGTCGTTTCATCAAGAAGTGCCTGGAGTCGGTCCTCGAGCAGAATTATCCGCGGATGGAAGTGATCGTCATCGATAACGCTTCCACCGACGGCACCAAGGACCTTCTGGAGCAGTTCGAGGAACGTTGCCGCATCGTTTATAACGAGGAGAACATCGGCTTCGCCGCGGCGCAGAACCAGGCCATCGAGATGTCGGGCGGCGATTGGGTGCTGACGCTGAATCCGGACGTGCTCCTCATGCGCGACTTCGTCACCGCGCTGATGGACGCCTCGCAGATCGACAAGCGTATCGGCACCGTCTGCGGCAAGCTCCTCACGCTGACGCCCAACTTCGACATCCCCGACAAGCCGCGCGTCGACTCCACGGGCATCTACTTCACGCCCATGCTGCGCCATCTCGACCGCGGCAGCCAGGAGGTCGACAACGGTCACTACCTGAAGTACGAATACGTCTTCGGGGCCACGGCCGCGGCCGCTCTCTACAGGCGCAAGATGATCGAGGACATCTCGGTCTGCGGCGAGTTCTTCGATCCCGATTTCTTTGTCTACCGCGAGGACGCCGACGTCGCCTGGCGCGCGCAGTTGATGGGCTGGCGCTGCATCTACACGCCGCGCGCGCGCGGCTATCACGTGCGCGCCGTCCTGCCCGGCAATCGCCGCGCTCTGCCGGCGATCATCAACATGCACTCGGTGAAGAACCGCTTCCTGATGCGCATCAAGAACATGACGTCGGACCTGTACCGGCGCAACTGGCTCGCCATTACCGCCCGCGACGTTCTTGTCGTCGGCTGCTGCGTGCTGCGAGAGCAGACCTCCCTGAAGGCTTTCTGGTACCTGGCGCGCAACTGGCGTCGCGTCTACGAAAAGCGGCAGGAGATCATGCGGCGCCGCCGCGTCAGCGACGAATACATGGCCAAGTGGTTCTCCGAGGAGCCCGTGAGCGCTCCCGCCGGACGCCCGCCGGCGCGTGTGCTCTCGCGCACCAAGGCCGCCAGCGGATAAGGTGGGGCGGCCCTCCGGGCCGCGCGGGGCTTTCCAGCCCCGCCTTGCAATGCGAATCGCGATCCTCGGCACGCGCGGCATTCCGGCCCGCTACGGCGGCTTCGAGACCTTCGCCGAGGAGCTTTCCACCCGACTGGTGGCCCGCGGCCACCTGGTCACTGTCTACTGCCGGTCGCGGCACGACGCGACGTCGTATCGCGGCGTGGCGCTGCGATATCTTCCCGCCGTGCGCCACAAGTACCTCGAAACCGTCCTGCACACCATGCTCTCGACCTTCGACGTGATCTTCCGCCGCCCCGACGCCGCGCTGTACTGCAACGCCGCCAACGCGCTGGCGGCCGGAATCGCGCGGGCAGCCGGCGTGCGCGTGGCGCTCAACGTCGACGGACTCGAGAGGCTGCGCCGAAAATGGAATCGCCTGGGCAGCGCCTGGTATGCGCTCTCCGAGCGCCTGGCGACCTGGTTTCCCCACGAAGTCGTCTCCGACGCGCGGAGCATCGCCGACTACTACCGCGAGCGCTACGGCGTCGAGACCCGCTTTATCCCTTACGGCGCGGCCACGGGCCGTATCGCCGGCTGCGCGACATTGGAGCGTCTCGGCCTGGAACCGGGGCGATACTTCCTGTACGTGAGCCGCATGGAGCCGGAGAACAACGCACTGGCGGTGCGCGAGGCTTTCGAGCGCGTCGAGACCGGTTTTCGTCTCGCGCTGATCGGCGACGCGCCGTACGCCGCCGATTACATCGCGCGCGTGCGCGCCACCCGCGACCCGCGCATCGTCATTCCAGGCGCGATCTATGGCGAGGGTTATCACGAGCTGCTCTCCCACTGCTTCGCCTACGTGCACGCCACCGAGGTCGGCGGCACGCATCCGGCGCTGATCGAGGCCATGGGGCGCGGAGCACTGACGCTCTATCTCGACACGCCGGAGAACGCCGAGGTCGCCGGCGGAGCCGCCCACGCCTATCGCGACGACCTCGCGGGCGCGATGCGGCGCGTGCTGGCGATGTCCGAGACCGAGCGCGCCGATTGGCGTCGGCTCGCCGAGGCGCGCGTCGCCGAGCGCTACAGTTGGGAGGCGGTGACCGACGCCTACGAGCGGCTGCTGGCGGAGATGGCGCGGCGATGAGGGCGCGTCGATGCTGGGTGGAGGTGTCGCGGCGCCGCATCGCGGAGAACTTTCGCGCGGTGCGCCAGTTGGTCGGCCCGGCGGTCGAAGTAATGCCGGTCGTCAAAGCGGATGCCTACGGGCACGGCGCCGTCGAGATTGCTCGCGTGCTCGAGCGCGAGGGCGCGCGTCGGCTGGCGGTGTCGAGCGTCCAGGAAGGCGCCGTGCTGCGGGAGGCCGGCATCGCGGCGGAAATCCTCGTCATGGCCGGCGTGCTGGCGTCCGAGCGCGCCGAGTTGATCGCGCGCCGCCTCACACCGGTCGTGCACGACCTCGCCGAACTCGCCGCCCTCGACCGGCTGGCGGCCACGCGAGGCGTTGAGCTCGGCTATCATCTGAAGATTGACACGGGGATGGGACGACTCGGCACGGTTGCCACGGCACTCGAGATCGCCGCTGCGGCCGGCGCTTGCCGGCACCTCCGCTGCCACGGCCTGATGACGCACTTCGCTTCGGCGGCCGACTACACGGGCGATCAGACCGATCGCCAGATCGCGCACTTCGACGCCGTGGTCGCCGGCCTTCGTTCGTGCGGTTTCACGCCGCCGCTGCTGCACGCCGCGGGCACCATCGCGGTGGCCTATGGAAGGCGCGGCGCCTGGCACAACCTCGTCCGGACCGGGCACGCGATCTACGGCTATGTCTCGCCCGCCCGGGGTGCGGCGCCGCGTTGCGAGCTCCAAGTAAGGCCCGCACTGAGCTGGCGCGCCCGCATCCTCACCGTCAAGGAGGCGCCGCCGGGCGCTCTCATCGGCTACGGCGGACTCTTCCGCACGGAGCATACGACACGCATCGGCGTGCTCGCGGCCGGATACGCCGACGGAATCCCGCATCGCCTCTCGAATCGCGGCGCGGTGATCGCCGCCGGAAGGCTCGCGCCCATTCTGGGCGCGGTGTCGATGGACCTGACCACCGTCGATCTCACGTCCTGTCCCGATCTCGGGCCCGGCGACGCCGTGACGCTGCTCGGCGAGGAGGGCGGCCTGTCGCTCGACGCGCAGCAGATCGCGCGCACCGCCTCCACGCTGTCCTACAGCGTCCTGTGCGGCATCAGCGCCCGCGTGGCGCGCCTCTATCGCGACGACTGAGCGCCTATGCAGACGCTCGCCGGCGACCTTCGACACGCGCTGCGGGGATTGCGCCGCCAGCCTGGCTTCACCGGCAGCGTCGTCGCGACGCTGGCCCTCGGCATCGGCGCCAACGTCGCGATTTTCTCGCTGGTGCGGGCCGTGCTTCTCAAGCCGCTCCCTTACCACGACCCGGAGCGCATCGTCGTGTTGTGGGAGCGCAGCAAGCAGCACCGCGCCGAGCCGGCGCTGGTGGCGCCGCCGAACTACGCCGACTGGGTCGACCAGAACCGCGTCTTCGAGAGCCTGGCGTTCGTGCCGGCCTACGGCACCGCCCGGCAGTTCAACCTGCAACGTCAGGACGGCAACGAGAAAATCAACGGAGCGGCGGTATCGAGCGGCCTGTTTCCCCTGCTCGGCGTGAAGCCCGCGCTGGGCCGATGGTTCCGCGCCGAAGAGGATGCCATCGGGTCGCCGAACTCGGCGATTCTCAGCCACTCCCTGTGGATGCGCACCTACGCGGGCGATCGCGGCGTCATCGGCCGCACCCTCACGCTCGACAGCTACAACCTGGTAAAGTTCGAGATCGTCGGCGTCATGCCGCCGGGCTTCTCCTTCCCCGACGACTCGGAGCTGTGGGTCTCCTTCGGCGTGACGAAACTGCTCGTTCCGCCTCCGGGATCGTCTCAGCGCTGCTGCCGCCTGTTCCAGGTCTTCGGCCGATTGAAGGATGGCGTGACGATCGGCCAGGCCCGCGCGCAGATGTCGGCGATTCAGGGGCGCCTCGCGGCCCAGTACCCGGCCGCCGACGTCAGCCCCGACGTGAGCGTCGTGGGGCTGCACGACCAGGTCGCGGGGAACGTGCGCCTGGCCCTCTACACCTTGATGGGCGCGGTTGGGGCGGTATTGTTGATCGCCTGCGCCAACATTGCAAGCCTCATGATGGCGCGCGCCACGGCTCGGCAGCGGGATTACGTCGTGCGCGTCTCAATGGGTGCGACGGGCTGGCGTATGGCGCGGCTGGCGCTCACCGAGAGCCTCGCGCTGGCGTTGGCCGGAGGCTTGATTGGACTGCTGCTCGCCGCGGCGGCGACGCAAGCGATGGTCTCCGCGCTGCCCGGCCTGGTACCGCGCGCCTCCGAGATCGGCGTCGACTGGGCTGTCGTGGCGTTCGCGCTGCTGCTCTCGACAGCAGCGGGTGTCGGCTTCGGACTCTTGCCGGCTCTCCAGGCGGCCAGGGTGAATCTCGGAGAAGCGCTGCGGGAGGCCGGGCGGAGCGGTGCGGGTGGCGTGGCGCGGCAGCGGCTGCGGCAGGCGCTGGTGGTCGTCGAGATTGGCGTCACGGTGGTGTTGGTGATCTGCGCGGGGCTGCTGATTGAGAGCCTCTACCGGCTGCAGCGCGTTGACGTCGGATTCCCGACCGAGCGCCTACTGACGGCCAACATCGATATCTCCAGCGCCAGCTACCGCCGCAATCCGAACCGGCGCCCGCAGGCCTTCTTCGACTCGCTGACGGGACGAATCGCCGCGTTGCCCGGCGTCGTGGCCGCGGGAGGCGTCAGCCAGCTTCCCCTCACCGGCGCGGCATCGCGCGCACAGGGCTTTATGATCCGCGGGCGCGTCCCCGCTTCCGACGCCGATCTACCGACCGCCGGCGTCGGCGGGATCACGCCGGGAGGAATTGAGGCGCTCGGCCTCCGGTTGCTGGCGGGCCGAGCGCCGTCGGCCGCCGACGGGCCCGATACGCCGCCCGTCGTCGCGATCAACGAGACCATGGCGCGGCGCTACTGGCCCGGCTATCCGAAGGCGTCGCCGATCGGCGAGCGCATCGTGATCGGCAGCGGCGAGCGCATGGACCGCGATCGCGCCACCGGCGAGCCGCGCTGGCGGGAGATCGTCGGCGTGGTTTCGGATGTTCGCGGCCTGGGGCTCGATCGCGACCCGCGTCCCGAGATCTACGCGCCGCACTGGCAGTGGGGCTGGCACACGGCCGACCTGGCGGTGCGAACGCGCGGCGACCCGCGCACGCTGACGTCGTCGATTCGATCGGTGGCGCGCGAGTTGGACCGCAACGTGGTGGTGACGGCGGTGCGCACGATGGACGAGGTGGTGGCCGGGGCCACCGCCGAGCCGCGCTTCCGGTCGTTTCTGCTGGGCGCATTCTCGTTGGCGGGCGTGCTGCTCGCGGCCGTGGGCGTCTTCGGCGTGATGTCGTACGCGGTGGCGCAGCGCACCCACGAGATCGGCGTGCGCATGGCGCTGGGTGCGCTGCCGGGCGCCGTTCGGCGGATGGTTCTGAAGCAGGCGCTGGGACTGGCGATGGTCGGCGCGGCGCTGGGCGCCGGCGGCGCCTGGGGTGTTACGCGGCTGCTGGAGAAGCTGCTGTTCGGGGTCCGCACGGATCAGTGGTCGACCTTCGCCGGCGCGGCGCTGCTGCTGGAGGTGGTGGCGTTCGTGGCGGCGTGGCTGCCCGCGCGCCGGGCGACGCGCATCAACCCGATCGAGGCGCTGCGGTGGGAGTGACCAGGATGTAGACTTGACGGGTTGTGATCGATCACACCACTCGAGACAAGGAGCAGAGGAATGAAGTACATGATCAGCTGGTTCGAACGCCCGCAAGGATCGCCTGCGGAGTACGAGAATGCCCAGAAGCGAATCCTGGAGGTGTTTGGCCAGTGGAAGGCGCCCGCTAATTTCAAGATCGAGTTGTTCGTCGTTCGGGTCGGCGAGTGGGGCGGGCATATGCTGGTGGAGTGCGACGATCCTCTGGCGGTTCACAAGGTTTGCTCGACGTTCCCTGCCTTTGAATTTCAGGCGCGCCCCGTGGTCGCCGTCGAGGACGCTGTACGAGTCGAACTCGAGGCAATCGCCTGGCGTGACGGACTGAAGCGGTAGTGAAATTCTGGAAACGGAGATCCTCCCGTTCCGTCTATAGTTGTCAGTATGATCCGCGCTACCGCGCTGTGCGCTCTCCTCGCCCCCCTCGCCTTCGCCGAAACTCCCGCCGACCTGCGCGAGCTCATGCGCCGCGCCCTGGCCCGTCTCGAGGAGTCCGAGAAGCGCCAGAACGACTTCGTCTGGACCCGCCGCGTCGACCGCAAGGAGTTCCACTCCGACGGGAAGCTGAAGGAGGCCAACTCGTTCGTCGTCCGGCTCGACTTCCAGGATGGATATCGGGTGTTCCGCCCCGTCGAGCGCAACGGCAAGCCCGCCACCGAGGAGGAGAAGCAGCGCGCCGAGGAGGCCATCCGCAAGCGGCTCGCCGAGCTGAAGGCGATGACGCCCGAGCAGATCCGGAAACTGCGCGAGGACAGCCGCAAGCGCCAAAAGGATGAGGACGACTGGATCCAGGAGTTCCCCGAGGCGCTCGACTACAAGCTCGCCGGCGAGGAGCCGATCAACGGGCGCGCGGCGCTGGCGCTCGATCTTTCGCCGCGCAAGGGCTATCAGCCGAAAAACATGCGCGCGCGCATCTTCGAGAAGGTGCGCGGCAAGGTCTGGATCGACAAGGCCGACTCCGAGCTCGTCAAAGCCGACGCCGAAGTCTTCGAGACCGTCAATCTCGGCTTCGGCATTCTCGGCAAGGTGGAAAAGGGCACGCAGTTCCATCTCCATCGCGTCAAGGTCGGCGACGCCTGGATGCCGGAAACCGAGACCATGCGGTTCGCCGCGAGGTTCCTGCTGTTCAAGACCCTGAACAACGAGGTCACCACGCGCAACATGGACTATCGCCGGCGCCCCGACCCGGCGTCGACGGCCAGTGCACGCTGACCCCTCCTGGAGCGCGCGGCCGCCGCGAAGCCATCACCTCGATCCAGAATTCGCCCCGCTCGAAGCGGGCCAGCGGCGTCAGCCCGAAACGGGCGCGCGCCTCGCGAGGCGATGCCGCCTCCTCGTAGCCGAATAGGCGGCGGCGCAGACCGGTCACCCAGCCGGCGCGCTCCAGCACGGGCCAGAACCGCCCTTCGCGCGAATACAGAATGAGGACCTCCACCGAATCCGGCGCGAGCTTCCCGATGGTCGAACGGCGGAAGTCGGGCAGCGAGCGGACCCGAAGTCCGCGATCGACATAGCCGAACTCCGGCCGCCGCAGCGCGTCGCTCAGCGGCCAGGCCGTGGTGATGGTGCGATCGGGAAACATGCGCCCGGCCAGGCTCGCCGCCGAAAGCTGGCCGTCCACCGCGTCCCGCATCGCGAGATTGTTCTCGAACGGCTGAGGGAATGGCGCGCTCCAGAACAATCCGGCGAACAGACCGGCCGCCATCGCGAAAAGCGCGACCAGCCGGGTCCGCCCGCTGGCAACGCTCCATCCGGCGGCCATCGCGACATAAAGGATCGGCAGCAACGGAAGGGCGTAGCGGTCGAGCTGCGCGCCGCCGGTCACCGTGATCGCCGCCAGGTGCGCGGCGGCGACGGTGGCGGCGATTCTCCAGGGCCGCGTCGAGAACAGTCGAGCGCGCCAGGCGCCGAGCAGAATGCCCGCCGTTCCGATCCAGTGACAATCGCCGATAAACAGGTAGTAAAGCCGCCGTCCGAGCGCGACCGCCATGCGCGGCGCGTCGAGCTGATAGTGGAAATTCAGATCGGCGAACTCGTGGTTGCCGAACCAGCGTCCGGTCGAGGCGTGGACGAAGGCGAGCCAGGCCGCCATCGCCGCCATCGGCGCCAGGAACCACGCCGCCTCGCGCCGCCGCCCTTCCCATAAGAGCATGGCGCCCAGCGCGACCGGCGCCGCGGCGCCGGTCCCTTTCACCAGCACCAGCAGAATCGACGCCCCCGCCGCCGCCCGGTAGCGGCCTCGCAGGAATAGAAACAGCACAAGCGACGTCGCCAGCATCGCGGGCATATCGAGCTGCGCCATCATCGCCTGGGTGTAGAAGACGGGCGACAGCAGCAGGAACCCGATCGCCGGGAATGCCGGAAATCCGCGCGCCGGTCCCGACAGCTCGATTGCAAGCTGAAATGCGACCGTCGCCGCGATGGCCGCCAGCAGCAGCATGGCGACGCGCGTTGCGGGAATCGAGTAGCCGGCGACGGTCCAGGCGGCGGCCAGCCAGGCCATGACGCCCGGCGGGTGGAGGCTAGGCGCGGTCGACCTCGGAATCCAGGCGCCGTGCTGGTAGAGGTCGAGCGCCGCGGGGACGAAATACCCCACTTCGTCCCAGAAAAACGGCATCTCAATAAGAGAGAAATGCGTAGCGAATAAGATTGCGGCGAACGCCGAAAACACCAGCAGATATGTCGCGGGCCGGACCCGGCGCCGCTCGGGCGCGGTCTCCATGGGGCGGCTATTGGATGGCGCCGCCGGGCGGCTGCGGCTCCAGCCGAATCTCGCCGAACGTGGCCTCGTACTGGGAGATGTTCTGTTGCAGGAGATTCGTCAGCGCCTTGGCCTGTTGCGGGCTCAGATAGACGCCCTGGAAATTATGGATCGAGACGCTCTCCGGGGCGGTCTGCGTGATGGTGCCGAAGGTGAGAAAAAAGTCCCAGAGATTCACGCGCACCTGCACGCTATTGGCGTAATGCTCCCGGTAGTGCGGCGACGCGACCAGGTCGATCTTGGTGGGCTGTGGGCCGTTCATGGTGAGGCCCCATTGTCGCACAGCGGCAGCCGTGG